>CAZJCQ010000022.1:0-37275 GCA_964544665.1 uncultured Chryseobacterium sp.
GGCAATCGATTCAAGCCTTATTGGGGAATTCCCCATCAGTGCATTGTAAAAGGGGATAGTTTATTCCGCAGCATTGCCGCAGCATCCATTTTAGCTAAGACCCATCGCGATGAGTGCATGATTCAATTGGACGCAATTTTTCCAGGATATGGTTGGAGAGAGAATAAAGGATATCCTACCCTTCAACATAAAAAGGCCATTGCAGCTATGGGAGTAAGCCCCCATCACAGACTAACATTTAAAATGAGCATTACATGAAAAAAAGAATTTTATATCCCATGCCGGGAGAGCGCTGGCAACACTACAAAGGGGGAATTTATGAAATTATCACATTGGCTAATCACAGTGAGACGCAAGAGGCGCTGGTGATATATAAGAGCATTCCTTTTGGCAGTATATACGCTCGTCCCCTTTCGATGTGGGAAGAGAAGTGTGAAATTGAAAATATGGAACAACCTCGTTTTATCAGGTTATAGGTATAGATTGTTTTTTTAGCTCCTCATTTTTGTAAGTCAAGTATGCAATGAACATCCAAAAAGGAACGGCAACCTTATCCGCATCTAAAAAATTGTTGAGGGCGCCGTGGATGAAATAGGTCATGAGCCCAAGGAATAATCCCATGATAATTAACCGCTCTTCGAAATCTACAATTTTTTGATAAAGTGAAAAAGAGAGAGAGGAGGTGAATAAAACAAGAATGGTAAATAGTAACCCTCCTAAAACGCCTTGCTCAGCGAGAGGCCCAAGGTATTCGGAGTGTGCATTACCTCCGTCACCCCGGTTGGTGCTGATGATGGTTTTATCTTCTGCACGCTGAAAAGGGGCATACAGAAATTGATAGGTTCCGGGTCCCCAACCCACGATAGGCCTCTCTTTGAACATTTCCATTGCGCAGTGCCATCGGTTTAGTCTTTCTAAATTGGATGCGTCGGAGGAGACGTTAGAAATGGATTTAATGTGCTCATCAATTTTATCAGAACTCTCTTTTTTATTGCCTTTTAATGCAACTTGAATTTCGTCAAAATACCCCCAAGTTATGCCTCCAACCAAAATAAAAACAGTGAAAACGGTACGAAATGAAATATTTAACCACATGATTATGCCAATCATAGCAGCGCCGACAATGGAAAGCCATGCGGCTCGGGTGTATGAAAGGACAAGCCCTGTCGTTAGAATGACAAATCCCAATGCGTAAAAGAATCTCAGAAAAGCGGAGTGTTTTTTTGAGAATTGTTGCAATGCAACAAATGGAAAAACCAAAGCCAACGCGGCACCATAAATTGTATGGTCTCTAAAGATAGGCTCCATCACCCAATGAGCAGAGTCTTTGTCAAATCCATGAAATGAATGTCGAATGACTGTAAAAACAATAACACAAAGAAGAGGAACAAAGTATAGCAAGAAGAGGGTTCTTATTTTTATTCCTTGTTGAAATAACGGAATCATAAAAATGAAGCAGGGTAATACATACCAAGCGCGGCTGATGGCATACTTTATTGAGACCAAAGGAATTTCACTTGTAAAAGTGGTGATGATGAGCCAGGTAAAATAAGCCACCACCCAATAAAGAAGAGGGTTTTGCGGGAGCTGCATTTTCCCATTGATTACCCTGAAAAGAAAAAGGAGGGTTAAGCAGATTAATATTGGTTCGGTTGGAACAAAAAGCCCGAGTTTTTCAACCCCGAGCTCAATTATATTCAGACTGATCGGGGTAAAGAACAGTAGTGAATAGAATACCCAATCGAGTCGTGTGAATAGCAACCAAAGTAATATTAGGAATACAGGAAGCAGGAGTAAATAGTAAAATTCCAAACCAATGCTGACGAGCATTATTGAGATGAATCCGAAGGCCCAAAGAAAAATCTTATCCTTCAAAAAATTACGCATGACTTAAACTTGGCCAGAAGATTTTAATGAACTCCAGTAGTCAAGGAAGAGGATCACAAAGAGGCCGAATAACACAGAAGCAAAAGTGGACATGACGACAATCAGCCAACGGATGGGGTATGATTTTTTATCCGCCTCTACCGCACTGTCCACGATAAATTTAGATGGCAACTCGGTTTCAATATCAATTTTCATTAACTCGTGCCTTTTCTTTAAAATATTGAGTTTCTCATGAGCTGCCTCAATGTCTAGTTCTAATTTATTGAATACGGTACCGTATTTTGAGATGCGGTCCATTTCGGACTTTATTTCTTGAGCTCTGTCGGGGTGTCCCTTTGAAATAGCAGAGCTATAATCTTTCATTAACGCTTCAATCTGGTCTTTGTAATCATAGATTCCCATTCCCCGGAGGACATTGATACTATCTTCCATTAAACGCAATTGATACTCTTGATCTTTTAGCGTTAAGTCGGCGTAAGCAAACGCATCGCGTGCGCGGTCGCTTCTCATTCTATTGCTTACGGTATCGGTATATAATGCAATGGCATTAGCCATTTCCATGGCTCTTTTGGGGTCGACATCCATAACTTCTACTTCGATTCCGCCGAATTTAGTTAAGCTAGCGCTAACATTACTGTTGTATTCTTTCCCTATTAAGGAATATGCTCCGGGGTCAGTTTTAGCGATGTCATAAACCGACCATAGATCAAACTTTTCTATGATTTTCGATTTGATTTGTTCAGAATTGATGATTTGCATCAATCTTTCAGCATCTTCTTCCTCTCCATATGCTAACACGTCTTCTTTTTTTAAATCTTCGAGCATCTGTTCTCCGAAGGAATGTTGTTGGGTAGCGAACATCACGACAACACTTTTGTATTTTTCCTTAATAAGCAAGGAGACGATCGCAGACAGAATAGCCGCCACTATTCCGATCAGGATTAAATTTCTTCTATTTTTAAGAATAACCACCAACATATTAGTGGCATTGGCTTCGGTTGAATTGGATTGCATATTGAAAATACCTCAAAACGACAACTTGTGCCATTTTATTATTTAAGCTGCAATTTTACAGCAAATAAATGATTTTATTATGAAGGAAATGGAAACGAGGTACTAAATAATGATTTTCGTCTCCATTTTAATAGGTAAAATCTTTTAGAATGCATCATTGTGGTGTATATTTGCCCCGAATTTTAAAAAGACCTTTTTATTATGTCTCAACAAAACGGTAAAGTAGCACAGGTAATTGGTCCCGTTGTGGACGTGACCTTTCCAGCAGGACAAAAACTTCCGAACATCTTAGATGCAATGGTAGCAAAACGTCCAGATGGTCAAGAATTGATTTTAGAATGTCAACGTCACATCGGAGAAGATACCGTGAGGGCTATTGCGATGGATGCAACAGAGGGATTGCAAAGAGGAGCGGAAGTGGTGGCCATGGGCCAGGCCATTTCAATGCCTACTGGAGAGCAAATTAAAGGGCGTCTTTTTAACGTTGTAGGTACAGCAATTGATGGCATCGGCGAGGTGTCGAAAGAGGGAGGCTATCCCATACACCGAAGTGCACCACGTTATGAGGATTTAACCACCAGTGCAGAAGTGCTTTTTACAGGAATTAAAGTGATTGATTTGATTGAGCCTTATTCGAAAGGTGGAAAAATTGGATTGTTCGGAGGAGCAGGTGTGGGTAAAACGGTATTGATCATGGAGTTGATTAATAATATCGCAAAGGCTTATGAAGGATTATCTGTATTTGCTGGAGTTGGAGAAAGAACACGCGAAGGAAACGACTTGTTACGCGAGATGATTGAATCAGGCGTTATTAAATATGGTAAGGATTTCGTGCATGGAATGGAGCAAGGTGACTGGGATGTTACGAAGGTTGATAAGGAAGAATTAGCCAAGAGCCAAGCTACCTTGGTATTTGGTCAGATGAATGAACCCCCCGGAGCTCGTGCTCGTGTGGCATTATCAGGATTAACCGTCGCTGAGCATTTCCGCGATGGTGATGAAAAGTCAGGTGGACGCGACATTCTTTTCTTCATTGATAATATTTTCCGCTTTACTCAGGCAGGTTCTGAGGTTTCAGCATTGTTGGGTCGTATGCCATCTGCGGTGGGATACCAACCCACATTGGCGACTGAAATGGGAGCTATGCAAGAACGTATTACTTCTACCAAGCGAGGTTCTATCACTTCGGTTCAGGCCGTTTACGTTCCAGCGGATGACTTAACCGATCCAGCCCCTGCTACAACATTTGCTCACTTGGATGCAACGACGGTGTTAAGTCGTAAAATTTCTGAGTTAGGTATTTATCCTGCTGTAGATCCGTTGGATTCTACTTCACGAATTTTGACTCCTCAGATAGTGGGAGAAGAACATTATAAGTGCGCTCAACGAGTAAAGGGAATATTACAGCGCTACAAGGAGCTGCAAGACATCATCGCGATCCTTGGTATGGATGAATTATCAGAAGAAGATAAGCAATCTGTATATCGTGCTCGTAAGGTGCAACGTTTCTTATCTCAGCCTTTCCACGTTGCTGAACAATTCACTGGAATACCTGGGGTGCTCGTTTCTATCGAAGAGACGATCAAAGGGTTTAATATGATTTTGGACGGTGCTTGTGATGAATATCCAGAAGCAGCTTTCAATTTAAAAGGAACAATTGAAGAGGCGATAGAGGCGGGTAAGAAGATGTTGGAGGAATCTAAAGCTTAAATTTATGCAAATTGAAATCATTACACCCGACACTACCCTGTACCAAGGCGAAGGAACCTATGTTTTTTTACCAGGGACAGACGGCAGTTTGGGAATTATGAATAATCATGCGCCGCTCATTTCAAGCTTGAAGAAAGGAATATTAAGAATCAAGGATCAAGGAGGAAAAGAGTTGAAATTTGAAGTGAATGGAGGTACGGTTGAGGTGAAAGATAATCGTGTCGTGGTGTTGGCCGAGTAAAAAGAAATACAAGAATTTTAAAAGAGAGTCTTGGGCTCTCTTTTTTTATTTTTTATCAGGATATTTTGGAAAATAGGCTGACTCTCCCTTCTTGTTTTTTATTAAGAAATCATATAATTCCTCGGTGCGAAACATCCTTTCTAAGATGCCGTGATTACCATCTTGGAAAATGGTAAATTTGAGATTTTTGTCATTACACTTTTTTATTTTTTCCACGAGGGAAGAAGATTCAGAGTAAGGGACTTTTTCATCTTTTGTTCCGTGAGCGATCCACAAGGGAATTTCTGCAAGCTTGCAAGCGTCCGATGCTTTTCCACCACCACAGAATGCGGCGCCACATGAAAAAACATCTGGATATTTTCCAACCGCATGCAGCGTTCCGTAGCCACCCAAACTCATTCCCGTTACAGAAACCCTATTCGAGTCGATGTGATAAGATTTTTTCATGAAATTAACGCACTCCACCAATTTATCAGGACTCCAACTTTCCCCTTTAGCAACCTGAGGCGCTATGATAACAGCGGGAAATTTTCTACCCTTTTCAATTTCTGCGATCACCCCATATTTTTTTACGAGGGAAAGGTCATTTCCAGAAAGACTTCTTCCATGAAGAAAAATAATCAATGGCCAATCTTGTTTTTTATCATACCCTTCGGGCTCATAAACCCAAAAGGAATAGGGAAGTGCTTCCTTGTGTTTTTGATATAACTTTTGACTGAAAGCTACTTGGGTGATTATAAAAAAAAGCGCGATGAGAAGGCCGCTATTTATATTTTTCAATTCCATTGACATATTTATTAATTACATCGATGGTGACAGCGGTTTCAGAACCTTTGAATCCCTTGATGTCCTCTACTTTAATCAATTCATTATACTTGGCTAAAAACTCGGTCGCCAGGGGCAAATAGGACCAGTGCCAAGGTTCTTCAGAGTATCCGGTACGACCTTTATCTTTTGAAGTGTAAACTTGATAAAAACCATATTCCGAACCGTGCTTAGACAGCCAATTATATTCTTTCAGTCCTTTTCCACTCTTAAAATAGGCCGTTTCTAGTGAATTAATATCGATGTCTGTTCCCCAATGGTGACGAGAGGTGGAGGGCATAGAACTGAATAAAAGAATTTTAAGAGCAATCTCTTTTGGGTCTTTCATTTTCGCTGATTCCTTTTCCCACTTTCTTTCCCAAATCCCTTTTTGTTCGCTAAAATTTCTAGCACCGGAGATGATGGTTAGGGTTATTCCCTCTTTGGCCGCGGCGTCTCTCATTTTAGTAAAAGATTGTAAAGCTTTTTTCTGAATATAGATATCCTTGGAACACATATTACTGGGCACCTTTTCGAAATCAGGATGCTTTCGATATTCAAATTTTCCCATCAAGAAATCGGGTGTTACCCCAACGCTAACGCTGGAATTAGAGGCGGGTTCCGACACCGGTAGGTTATCTATTTTTTGATTAGCCGGCAACGACTTTTTGGTGGAATCAGCGTTGTTCATTTCGCTGCTTGGTGTATTATTTCCTTGACCGCATGCGACCAGGGATAAAAAGGTTAAAACAGCGCAGTGAATAAAGTAACGTTTGAATTTCATTTTTCTTAGATTAATAGTAGCTTACATATTTTCCATAAACCCATCCTTTTTGTCCATTTACTTCAATAAAATACCAAGTGTCTCCTCCGATGAATTCAAGAAGGTGGGATTGAATTTTTGCATGACCGACGAACCCTGTGGTTTCATTTTTAAATGAGATTCTGTATTGATCTCCAATTCTATCTCCCACCAAAACGGCTTTTCCTTGGTGTAAAGTAAAAACTTTGTTCCCGTATGTTTCATCATAGAAATCGGTGGTAGCGCGGAGAATAGCTTCATTGTAATTACCGTTGGGTTGGTAGCTCGTAAGGATGCTAATGCGCTGTCCTTTATTGAGCATGGTGACCACCCTCGCTTGCGTTGTGTGGTCAGTACGAAGATTCACTTTGTCTCCATTAATAAATCCTGGTATAGACGATATTTGCGCATTTATTTTCAAAGGAAAAATTAAGAGGCAAACGTAAGCGGCGATGAAGGAAAGACTTTTCATATTAAGAGAATGAGTGGTAAAGGTACTGAAAAATAATATAATAAAGTGAGTAGCGGCTAAATCGATTATCTTAGTTATCTGATAAATAAAGTTCGAATGAATCACTGAATCATGTTGAGGAAAAAGTGGATATGGTTGTTTTGTTGTTTTGGTTTAATTTCTAAGGAAGCTTTTTTTCAAGAGAGTTTTACGGAGATTTTGGCCAATCCAAATAAAAAGGTACTGGTTGCTGCGCATAGGGGCGATTGGAAGAATTTTCCTGAGAATTCCATTCCTGGAGTACAGTCATGTATTCAACAAGGTATTGATATTGTTGAGATAGATGTTCAGGAAACGAAAGACGGGAAGTTTGTTTTAATGCATGACCCCTCTGTAAACAGAACTACTAATGGCAAAGGACGGGTATCGGATTATTTGTTTTCGGAAGTACAGCGACTGAGATTGAAGGATCGATTTGGAGACTTGACGGACTACCACGTTCCCTCATTAGATACAATTTTAAAACTATGTAATGGAAAAATTATAGTCAATATTGACAAAAGCGGAGGGAGGTTTCAAAAACTTTTTAAGGTAATTGACTCTTTAGATTGCGGTCGTTTTGTTATCATGAAAGACAACGCCAATGTATCTACTTTTTCCGAGTTAAACAATCCTACCGACGCGTATTGTATGCCCATTTTATCTAGTTCCAGATTAGATGTAGATTCGTTTATTATAGAAATAAAGCCTCCACTGGTGGAGTTTATTTTAAAGTCTGATACATCCCGATATGTTACAGAAGAGTGGTTGCGTTTTTTTCAAGAGCATCAATGCAGGTTGTGGTATAATGCACTTTTTAAGGGAATATCAGGGGGGCACGTCGAGGATAAAAACACCATTGATTCATGGAAATGGTTTATATCACATGGAGCGTACATCATTCAAACGGACAATCCGTTTCACTTAATGACCTATCTTGTTGAGAATGGTTATCACCCCCAGCCAACGAAATATACTCCAAGGAGTTTGAATAGCCCACCATTTTCCGAGGGAATGAGGATGAAACAAGCGAATAACTCAGAAAAATCGCGAAGTGAGAAGGAATCTAACGCCAATAAATATTATAAAGTGCGCAAGGGTGACACCTTACAATCTATCGCAAAGCGTAATCACTTAAGAATAGAAGAGCTTCTGAAGTTGAACAAGGGTCTCAAGAAAGGGAAGAAGATTATTCCCGGTCAGAAAATCAGAATAAAATAATGACTATATTTTTCTGAAGCCTAAATGTGTGTACACCACACGCTCACCGCCATCCGCGGGGCGAGTAAATATACCGAGCTTCTTGTGATACATAGCGCTGCTGCCACCTTGATCACATGCCATTGCATGATAACACCCCGCTTGAAGTAAAACTTTTCCGCATTCTTCCATTGTTAAACCTTGGCTGTGGTTTGGATTTCTGCCATCAACCACCATCAAATAGGCCTTATCTCCTTGTTGATTCATACCAACAATTGTCCTGGGATAAGGATTAAATTGGGTGCCATCACTTTTAGAAATACTCAATTGACCATTGTATAATAAGTCAAATCTTCCCCAAATAATATTTTTTATATCGGAGGAAAATGTTTTAACAATCTCTTGTTCTTTGGAATAGAAAATTTGGTTTTTATCACTGAAATAAATAAAAGGTCGTCGAGCGTTGTCTGTATTGTATATTAGTTTTCCGCTCGCCATGTATACACCATTCCACTGACCCAGAGGAGCAGTAACACCAGGTGTAGTTCCTGCCTCACCATTCACGGCAACATCTACATTAAATCTTTTAGCAAATGAAGAGGTTAGCTCTTTTTGATCGATAACCGAGTCTAGTACAACTTGATATTGATGTAAATCGATCATCGCAACATAGTAAACGGCATTTGGATTATTCTGTCTAACCCGAACAATCTCAAGGCCTTTTTCTTGTAAGATGATATCTGCTTTGGCCGTAGGATTGGTTGGGTTCAAGGATAAGGAGTCAGTAAGACCTTTCAATTCTGTGCTTGTTAGGCTATCCCCTGATGAAGTATTCGTAACCGTTAGAGGTTCATTAACTTGATAAGAAGAGTTAAGGATTTCTAAATCTCTAAGATGGTTTCTGTAATCCATTACCACGATGGCGGAAACATTAATGCAAATTATGGTGGAGGAAATAACAAAGGCTCTTTTGTTTTCCTGCGAAACCGGTTTTTTAAGCATTCCAAATATCTTGAAAACGAGTAGCCAAAGACCAATTAGGATTAGGATATAAAGTAAAACTTGAAATGCAATTGGAAATAAAAAGACCCTTGTGAGTAGCGCTAATAAATCATCTAAAAGCACATTAATTGTATCACCCATTTATTATTATTTGAGCGCCAAAAGTACAGAAAATAAAGTATTTAACGCGCTATTTCCATCTCTTTTAAGCAGGTGAAAAAAAATAATCTCTATATTTGAATACTTAATAATTAGTATAGAGTGCTCAATTGGATGTATAGCCTAAACGTAGATATGGAGATGATAATAATCGATACAAACATTTGATTGAGTTATGGTTTTTTCGAGCTTGTTTTTTCTATTTTTCTTTCTTCCACTCAATTTTATCTTGTACTTCTCATTTAAAAGTTTAAAGGTTCGGAACTTTATATTGGTTGTTTTTTCTCTTATTTTTTATGCTTGGGGAGAGCCGGTTTGGATTGGATTGTTGATTTTGTCATCCTTGATTGATTATGGTAACGGATTGTTTATAGAAAAACATAAGGGCAAATCCATCGCTAAATGGGGTCTCTACAGTACGTTGTTTTTTAACCTGGGATTTTTATTGACGTTTAAATACTCTGATTTTATTATAGATAACCTCAATTTTATCTTGGGTACAGCGATGAGTAAACCTGGCTTTTTATTACCCATTGGAATTTCATTTTACACGTTTCAAACCATCTCCTACACAATTGATGTATACAAAGGGGAGGTTAAGGCGCAGCGCTCGTTTTTGAATTTTTTATTATTCGTTTCTTTATTTCATCAATTGGTCGCCGGCCCGATTGTAAGATATAGTCATATTGACCATGAGATTGAGAATAGGCGGTTTAATTGGAGGGATTTTAGTAATGGCATTTCACGTTTTTCTATTGGCTTATTTAAGAAAGTATGTATTGCCAATATTGCAGGCGAATTGTGCGCTCAATTTTTAGAACAAGATATTTTGGGCCTCACAGTAGCGGGGGGATGGTTTGGAATTCTGATGTACAGCATTCAAATTTATTTTGATTTTTCTGGTTATTCTGATATGGCGATAGGCTTGGGTTGGATGTTTGGTTTTCACTATCATGAGAATTTTAAGTATCCTTATTTAGCAAGTTCAATCTCTGATTTCTGGAGAAGATGGCATATTTCATTGAGCACTTTTTTTAAGGATTATGTGTATATCCCACTAGGAGGGAATAAACACCACCAAGTAAGAAATCTATTTATTGTATGGGGATTAACCGGTCTTTGGCATGGCGCAAGTTGGAACTTTGTTCTTTGGGGGCTTTATTTTGGAGTGCTGTTATTCCTGGAAAAAATTGTTTTGGCCAAGCTTCTTGGAAAGTTATTCGTTGGTTTTAGACATCTGTACGCCCTTTTTTTTATTGTGTTGGGGTGGGCCATTTTTTATTTTACAGACATTCAACGATTGTTTGATTTTTTCAGATTGATTTTTGGATGGACCGGAAACGCATGGGTTGATTTCACTACCTCTCAAAAGATAACTGAGAATTTTTGGTGGTTGATATTTGCTGTTTTATTATGTCTGCCGGTTTATGGTGGATTTAAGTATGTGACGAGATTGTATATCGGTAATCAAATTATCAGAGTTACCATGAGTCTGATATTGAGTTTTACGTTTTTTATTTGCGCCGTTTTCTTTTTGGTGGGAAGCACCTATAATCCTTTTATTTACTTTAGGTTTTAGCAATGGATCATTTTAAGAATACAGGCAGAAAGGCCAATGGGATTGTTTTTTTATCCGTGATTTTCTTGGGAGGAGTGTTGTTTTTTTTACTTCCTAAAAGCGCAATTTCAGAACGGGAAAAACGCAGTCTTGCCCCATTTCCAAAATTTAGTTATGATAATTTAATATCAGGTCAATTTGCTGATAGTATTGACCTTTATTTTTCCGACAACTTTGTTTTTAGAGATGAAATAATCAATATTGCGAGTGTAATAAGAGAGCACACGGGATGGAGAGATGATGAAATCAGAATTTATGAAGGAACCAATTTCGAGTCTCAAATGTCGAACTCCTCGGAGGAGGTCAATGAGGGGGATTTGGATGTTTTGCTTCCATTAGATAGTAATCAGACAGGAAAGGATCTTTCATCAGGTGAGAATAGCGATCCTGGAAAATATTCTAAGATCAATTCGGTCATTGTCTACCAGAAAAAGGCCATTCAAATGTACAAAGGGGCAAATGGCGCTATGAAGCGTTATGCTGATTTGATGGGTAAGTACTATCAAACGTTTGAGGGTAAAGTGAATATTTATTGCATGCCTATTCCCATTGGAGCCGATTTTTATCTTCCTGATAATTTTAGTCATACGAATGAAAAAGAAACCATCGATTATTTGTATAGTGTTTTGCCCTCGGGTGTAAAGGCAGTGCATGCTTATGAGGCATTAGAAAAGCACCGAGACGAATATTTATATTTCAATACCGATCATCATTGGACCGGAAGAGGCGCATTCTATGCTTATCAGTCTTTTTGTAGGTCGGCGGGAATGGAGCCAATAGCGCCAGAGCGACTCACGCGCAAGGTGATAAAGAATTTTTTAGGGACATTGTACGCATTGACTTTGAGTAAGGAGTTGAAAGAGAATATTGATAGCGTTGAGTATTTTAAGCTGCCTTTTGAAACCAAAGCCATTGCTTATCCCAAAGGTAGTGAGAAGCCCAGGGCTGCTAATATGCTGGTAGAAGGCGCTAGAGGTGGGCACGCCTATGGAGTGTTTTTGGGAGCCGATTATCCATTGATGAAGATTACCTCGAATGTGAAGAATGGTAGAAAGGTTTTGGAGGTTAAAGATTCATATGGTAATGCATTTGCTCCTTTCCTTCCGGCTAATTTTGAAGAGGTATTTGTCGTTGATTATCGATATTATGAGGGCAATATCAAAGATCTGGTCAAACAATATGGAATCACGGATATTATATTTGCGCATAATGTATATGTGGTTAATAGTGCATTTACAATAAAACGAGAATCGTTTTTAATTCGCTAGAATTGAGGGGCTATTTATGAAGACGATTGGGGTCCACGCCATTTTACTTTTATTGTTTTCCATCTGTTCTCAGGCCCAGTCTGTAGTATTTCCTGAAATAAAAAAAGAAACAAACTATATACAATATCAAGATACTAGCACGTTATCCTTATTCCATAGGGCTTGGATTCACTCAGGAACGGAAAATTTTGTTGTGCTGCATTTAGGAGATAGTCATTTACAAAATGAGAATCTTCCCCATCATATTCGAGGATTATTTCAAGCAGATCACAGGGATGGCGGTATGGGATTAATTATGCCTTTTAGTGTTGTAAAAACATACAACGCAAGTCATTACAAGAGCACTCATATTGGTGAATGGGCCTTTGCGAAGAGTTATATGATACCCCCTAAATTGGTATTGGGCGTGAGAGGTATGACCGCCTTCACGAAAGATGCGAATGCTAGTTTTCAAATTGTTTTTAATCAAGAAATAACAGGAGGTGAACAGCGATTAATTGTGTTTTGTTCTTCGGCAGATACCTCGTTTATTCCAAAATTTTTTGCGGATAGTATTCCTCTTAAACTAGTAAGAAAGGAAAAGGATTGCCTAGAGTTTGAACTGAATCAAAGTTTCGACACCTTGAGCCTTTCCTTGGAAAAATTAAGACCAACACAAAAGAGCTTTACTTTTTATGGGATGTCATTAGAGCGAGAAACTGCGGGAGGGATATGGCATAATGCGGGTGTTGGTGCTTGTCAATATAAATCAGTTTTATATGAGAAAAAGTTTGTAGAGCAGGTCAAAATCTTAAATCCAGATGTTGTGATCATAGATTATGGTACAAATGACTTTATTTATAAGAATACAATTTTACCAGAATTACGGGACGAAATCATTGCGGTCATAAATAAAGTGAGGGAGTCTGTTCCATCGGCCTCCATCATTTTGACATCTTCCCAAGATATGTTATATAAAGGAAAGTTAATCTCTGCAGGTCGAAAATTCGAGTTGTTGATTGCTCAGATTGCGGCCGAGGAAAATTGTGGTTTTTGGGATTGGTATGATGTGTCAGGTGGATTCAAGTCCATGAAAATGTGGCAAGAAGCGAAATGGGGTCGCGATGATGGAATTCATCTTACCCAGGAGGGCGCCCAAGTGAAAGCAGCGTTGTTGTATGAGGCAATGAAAAATACGATGAGTGTTTTACAGTCTGATTCAGCGAGTAATGGACTTTGGTTTACCCTTCCTTCTTACAAAGAGGAGCCCGTTGTCAAGGAAATCAAGAGTGAGAAAAAAAAGGAGACTTCACATCATCAGAAAACAAAAACAATCGTTGTCAAATCGGGAGATACATTGTCGGCTATATCAAGAAAGTATAGTGTTTCCGTTCAAGAGCTAAAGAGAATTAACGGATTGAAATCTGATGTCATTAGAAAAGGACAAACGTTAAAACTACCCAAGAGGTAATTCAAATCCACTGCTGAATGGTAAGCGCAGTATCCAGGGTAAATGGTTTTGTTAGATAATGAACAATTCGGGGATATTCTTTTGATTTCTCAATGTCTGCAGGATCAACAGAAGAAGATAAAATGATGCCTTTCAGATTATTTCCTTGGAAAGGGATTTTTTCATTCAGCGATTCAATAAATTCCCACCCGCTCATTTCAGGCATGTTAATATCGATCAGCAAAAGCACATCTTGTGCAGAACTCGTTTCTTCGTATTCACTGGTGATGTTTTGCAGCGCCTCTATAGGATTATTGTAGATTCGAGTATTAATATGAGGGGTCTTTCGCAGAATAGAAATTTCTGCAATTTTACTACTGACAGGGTCGTCATCAATGATGATGATAAGTGGATTCATGATTTTGGAAGCAAAATAGTAAATTCTATCCCATTATCCTCACTACCATCTGCAGAAATATTTCCTCCCATAAATTCTACTTGTTGTTTGGTGATAAATAAACCTAATCCTTTTCCTTCAATTTCTTTGTGAAATCGTTTATAGAGTCCGAAAATTTTATCCTTATTTTTTGAAAAATCCAAGCCCTTTCCATTGTCTTTGAACTTGATTTCAATTTGTTTCCCTTGGATATTTGAAGTTAATTCGATTTTTAATGGTCGATGAGGGCTCCTGTATTTGATGGCGTTAGAGAGTAAGTTGTAAAAGATAGAATGCAAATAAGCGGGATAAGCAAAAGCGTGAGTTGCATTTTCGGTATGTATCACAAAGCTGGGGGCTACTTCTTTTATTTGGTGCTGTAAGAGTTCAATGACCGCATTGAATGTTTCTTTGAGCGGAACTTTTTCTTTAGACTCTTTAATTTCTGTTGTATGACTTAATGCTCCATTGAGATCCTTGATAATATGATCAATACCGTGAGCTAATTGTAGAAGTTCTCCGTGAAGATTTTTAAATTCCGCTGAATCAGGTTCTAACACCTCCAGTAATTGCAGAATGCCTACCATATTTGCGACAGGGGCGCGAAGGTTGTGAGAAATGATTTTATTGAATTGAGAAAGGGATTGATTTCTTTTGGACAATTCATTGACAAGCGAATCTTTTTGGGATTCGAGTTTTTTAATTTCGGTGATATCGAAAAAAATACCCGTGACTATTGATTCGTTTTTTAGTGTTTGGTCCTTTGTGTCCGCTACTCTCCAAATTACAAATCGTTCTTGCTTGTTAATGGTAATTCTCAAATATCCGGGAGGAGCCTCTCCCGTATCCCAATAATCCTTCCAACTGCTTCTAAAGAAATCAATATCATCAGGATTTAGAATTTTTTCGAGCTCTTCAAAGGTTAACCCTCGCACGGATTGGTCTTTTTCCATGACTTCTTCCACTTTGGGATGGAAGTAAATTCTTTTGGTATGATTCGAATATTCCCAAGAGCCAAGTTGTGCTACTTTTTGCGCAATGCGAAGCTGTGCGTTGGTCCGAATTAACCGATCCATGTTGTGCAGACTATCAATTTTAAAAGCACATAAAGAAGCAATGGTCGAGAGCATCTCTAGGTGTTTGGGTTGATAGAAATTTTTTTCTGGATGTTCACTATCCAATACTCCAATTAGCTTATCTCCTAGTTTGATTGGAATGGCAATTTCTGATAAGCAGGCCGCCGTATCCTGCACATATCTGGGGTCTATTGAGGTATCCGAAATGATTTCTGGTTTCCCGCTGATGGCAACCGAGCCAACAATTCCTTGTCCCATTTTTAAGGCAATAGGGTTAACTATTTCCCACGATTCATCCGCTTTCTTTTCCCCCATCGCAGCGAATTGTCGAAGCGTTTGATCCTCCTCATGAAATAAATAAATTACACAATCCACTAGACCTAGACGACTGATACAATTCTGGGTAATTTCCCATAAGACCTCCTTGATGGTGTTTTTTGCCATTACAGAAAGCACGATGTAATGGATCGTTTCCTGCATTTCTTGGATTTCCTTGATTTTATTCTCAAGGAGGCTAACTTGTTCTTCCGCTTTCATTTTTGCTGAATGGATAAAATGGCTAAATCATCTACAAAGGGTTCCTCTCCTTTAAATTGAAGCGCTTCCTTTAGAAGTGTATTGGGAAGATTCTCAATCGTATGATGGAGCAGATGATGCATGATACGCTGCTCACCGAACGCTTCTCCTTGATGATTTTCTATTTCAATTAAACCATCGGTATAGGTAAGTAGACTAAAAGGAGTAGCTATTTTCAGTGTGGAAGTTTCGACCCAAGGAAGTTCCTCTAACATTCCTAAACCAGGAATCGAAGGATTGAGCCATTCTGAATGACCATTTACAGTCAGAATAGCGGGATTGTGACCACAGTTGAGGTATTCAAAAATATTGGTTTCTGAATTAAATCGGCAAAGAAATAGGGTGATAAATCGATCCCCTCTAGACGCTTCCAAAACCCTTTGATTCAAGGACTGAATGGCGTCTTGAAATGAGACATTTGGTTGATGAAAAATGGCTTTTATATGAGCTTGAAAACCGGCCATTAAAAAGGCCGCACTAATTCCTTTTCCCGAAACATCTGCCATGCAACAAAGCCATTCTTGTGGTGACGTATAAAAGAAATCGTAATAATCCCCCCCTACTTCTCCATGGGCTTGATATAAGGCATGTACTTTAATATGATCGTTGGAAGGAAGAGCCGACGGTAATAACATGTTTTGCATTTCTGCCGCGAGTTCTAACTCTCTTTTTAACCGTGCTTGTTGAATGGATTTTTCCTGGAGTTTTTTGTTTTCTATAGCAACGACAAGTATACTGGTCAGGGTCTGGACAAAGCGCATGTGTTTGACGCTTGGACTCATGCTCAGTTGATCATTATCTCCATCACCCAAAAAAATAAAGGCAATCGGCTTGTCATCTTTAGAAATGGGTAATACAATGTCTAAATTTCCTGAAGCTCCCCAATCTTTGAGGGCTAAATTATTTTCTTCAAATGCAGAAGAATTTTTTTGAATTTCGAGAATTCTTTCTTCTGGCACTTCATTTTGGATGGCGCAACTCCAAGTTTTTTCTTTAATAAACAACGCGAATTGTGCAATTGCGAGATCTACGGTAATGACTTTTTTGTAAAGCTCGAATAATTCCTGATTGGAAATATTCGCATTAATGGCATTGGTCAAATCCAATAGCGCATTCAGCTTCTCTTCTCTGATTTTTAATCGGTCTTTCGTTTTGCTCTCCATTGGAATAACGAAGATCGAAAAAAAAATCCCTCCGAAGAGGGACTTTCCTTTATTTTTTCACACGATCGTGATATTGTCCGGTCGAGGTGTCTACTCGAATGGTGTCTCCCTCGTTAATAAACAACGGAACACGCACTTCTACACCCACATCCAGGGTGGCGGGTTTCATTGCATTAGTAGCAGTATCTCCTTTTAATCCTGGTTCTGTGTAAGTAATTTCATACTCTACCAAAGTGGGCAAGTCGCAAGACATAGGGGCATCGTCTTCTGCGTTGAACATTACGATGCATTTCATTCCTTCTTTCAAGAATTGAGGAGCGTTGATCATGGTTTCAGGAATACTGATTTGCTCATAATCATCTAAATTCATGAAATTGAAGTTGTCATCTTTGTATAGGAATTGATATTCTCTTGTTTCAATTCTTACCGTGTCAATTTTAACTCCTGAATTGAAAGTGTGGTCAATAATTTTACCGTTATTCAGATTACGTAATTTGGTTCTAACGAAAGCCGGGCCTTTCCCTGGCTTGACATGTAAAAACTCGATGACTTTGTAAATATGGGTGTCCATACGGAAGCACATTCCATTACTGATGTCTGCTGTAGTTGATGCCATAAATTAATTTTTTGCTGTGCAAAGGTAATGAAACTCAGGGCTTGTATTCAGTAGCTCCTTCTAAAATATAGTTCATTTGGTATACGTCTGAACCATTGAGTTTGAGTTTACCTTTGAAAGTTTTACGTTCGTCGGTTTTGTATGCCGGATGTTTGGAGGTAAATCTTAAATCTACAACGGATTCAGGACCGCCTCCTCCGCAAAAAAAGCAGTTGGCATAGGGATATCGAGAAACAACATAAAACCCGGCATCGTAATCAACGGGTATGACATAACCCGTGATGAATACATCCTTGCCCTCTAGCGCCTGAATAGAAGCCCCAAAAGTGGGCTTCCAATAGTAGGCATCTAATTCTTTCACATAGATGTCTTTGAATTGCACATCGGTAAGAATTTTCCAAGTCAACTCTACTGGACCACCCAATGAATTTTTGGAAATAAAAGGTGTTTTTCCCAGGGGAGAGAAGTTCGAGAATGGTTGGACGGGGAGTGCCAGATGGGGTTCTTTTTGAAATGAGAGCAAAAAGAATCCGACACAACTGAGTATCCATAAAGTCTTATTATTCATGTGCGAGTGTTTTTGAAATATCCATATTATATGCACTAATGGCAGGAATCAAGGCGGCGATGATACCGAAGGCTAAAGTTGCCAACATTAAATAACATTCTTGAATGCTAAAATCAGAAATATTCATAGTGTAATGAAAGTTATTATTCAGTTGTTGACTCAAGATGCTTAGTCCCAGTCTACTGAATCCCCAGGAAAAAATGATGCCAATTCCAACGATGAGAAGCGATTCTAAGATGATCAAAGAAAATATTTTCCATTGACTCGCCCCCATTGAACGCATAATCGCTAACTCGTATTTCCGTTTTTTTAGTGAGTTGAATAAGGAAATGAAAATGCTTAGAAAGGAGAGGCAGATGATGACGAGGGCGACAGCCCTTATCGTATCCATGCCCAGTCCAAAATTTTGCGAAAGTCGATTTACTTCTATTGCCGTAAAAGCAAGTTGCATATTGGTTTCTTTAATCATATTGGGCAAAATCATTTGCGCCATGGCCATTCTTGTTTTAATCAAATATGCGGTGACCTCTTTGTTGTCGTTAGGGGAGGGACCGATTTCATGCGCGGGACGTAACATCATCATGGGTCCTGTTCTTATCATTTTTGACGGGCTTTTTTGAGTGGTGTCCTGGGCAAGGGAGTCTTCAGTCTCTCCCTCGTGAGCGTGCCATATGGTTTCTATAGGAGTTAAAATAAGTCGGTCAATTACGGAACCTGATTTTTCAAAAACACCTACTACGGTGTATGCGTGATGATGGGCGTGTTCCTCGTCATTTTGTTCTTGATCTAATCCATGGGTACTTAAAAAGGTATCCCCTAGTTTAAGTCCAGTGGATTGAGCTACATCTGCACCAATATTGGCTTCATATTCATGTTGAAAGGGTTCGCCAGCTCCCAATTTCATTTCGTAATGTTTGGCGTAATTGCTATCCGTCCCTACAATCCTCCATTGTTGATAATTGTCGCCATAAGCCAACGGAATAGCAGTGGCAACGGTTGGATTGTGTATAATGGGATTGGCATCTCCGATTTTTATATTTCCTGTTGGAGCATCTACGTGATAAACATTAGCTAAAATCAATTGAAGAGGGCTTCCTTTGGCACCTAGCACCATATCAATGTCTTTGATGTTTCGGTTAAATTGTTCGGACGATTGTTTTTCTATGAGAATCAACATCGAAATGGTGCCCAGTCCAAAGGCCAATAATAGGATTCCTAGAATGGTGTCAGACCATTGATGTCGAATGTTTTTCCATGCAAGGCGTATCAAATTCATAATTGAATGGTTTTATGAATGAATGATTTCCATCGATGGTCATGCGTTACAACCAGCAGGCTTGACTGATTTTCTTCGCTAATGTCGAGCAAAAGGGAAATCACTTGATTTGCATTTTTATCATCCAGCGCACTTGTGGGCTCATCGGCGAGTATCATTTTTGGCGACTGTATGACGGATCGAATGATTGAGATTCTCTGTTGTTCGCCAATACTTAATTCAAATGGTCTTTTATTGATTTTATGGAAAAGTCCAACTTTTTCAAGTAAGTGTTTCGCCTTGTGTTGATCTTGAAATTCATGATTTAGGTACAAGGGAACCATCAGATTCTCCAAAATCGTTAACGAATGGATAAAGGCAGAAGTTTGAAAGATCAATCCAATATTTTTTCCTCTAAACTGATCGCGCTGAGAGGTGTTTAATTGATACAAATCAACGTCATTGTATTCAACTTTCCCCGATGTTGGCTTTCGAAGCCCGCTTAGCACATGCAACAAGGTGGTTTTTCCACTACCACTTTCACCGAGTAATAAACCCGTTTGACCCTGTTCAATGGTCAGATCGGGAAAAATGATTTTTTTTCCTTGGGGATATTGAAATTCAAGATTTTTTCCCTTTAGCACCCAACAAAATTAATGGATTTACATCTTTATTGGCTCTTTTTTAAATGGCATTTACAAAAGTTTGGTAATTCATTTTTACCATTGCAATATGAAAATAAAAAATATTACCGTCGTTTTGATAATACTTTCTGCCCAATTGGGTTTTTCTCAAAGCGCATATCAGTTTTCGATAGTCAAGGACAACGCACATGGAAAGGTGGAGGATCAGTGTCAAACAGGGACCTGTTGGAGTTTTGCTACGGTCTCCTTCTTGGAGTCGGAAGTTATGCGAATCAAAAAGGGGGAAGTGGTAGATTTATCAGAAATGGCAAATGCACGTTTTGTTTATCCAAAGAAGGCGGAGAGCTATGTTCGATTTCAAGGTAAGCAGCAATTGGGACCGGGAGCCTTGGGGCACGATGTCATTCATACCATGCGTGATTTTGGATTGTTTCCAGAATCTGCTTTTTCTGGATTTATCAATGGATCTTCTACTTATAACCATAATATTCTAGATGTATACATAGAGAAAATGGTGCAAACAGTGGTCGAAAAGAAGTTGAATGAAAATGGAAGTGATTGGATGGAGGGGGTGCAGGCAGTATTGGACGCTTACATAGGAATTCTTCCAGAGAAGTTTAATTACAATGGAAAAGAATATACACCTTCATCATTCCGCGATTATTTGGGTTTGAAGGCGGATGATTACATCATGCTCACTTCTTTTTCTCATCATCCTTTTTACACGGCATTTGCCGTTGAAGTTCCTGATAATTGGTCGAAGGGTTATTACTGGAATTTACCTTTGGACGAGTTTCAGCAAGTAGCCGATAACGCATTGAATAATGGATACACTATAGCTTGGGACGCAGATGTGAGTGAGCCTGGTTTTTCTTATCGAAACAATATTGCTATTCTCCCCGCAGAGCCCTTAAAAAAGGAAGAGGCCTTTACTAAAAAACATCTAGAAGTTCAGGTCAGTCAAGAGTTTAGACAGCAGGGATATGAAAGTTATGAAACGACAGATGACCATCTTATGCATATTACGGGGATTGCAAAAGATCAAGATGGCGCTTTGTATTACATAACAAAAAACTCTTGGGGAGAAAAGAATAGCGCTAAGGGATACCAGTATGTTTCCGTTCCCTATTTCAGGGCGAAAACCATTTGCATGATTGTTCATAAGGACGCCATACCTAAAGAAATTGCAAAGAAGTTAGGTAAGTAATGAAGAGGGTATTTTCGTGGATTCTAAAAGTATTTATAGGCCTTTTGGTCTTTTCAATAGTTTGGGTTTTTCTTTATCGATGGATTAATCCGCCCATAACATGGCTCCATGTATCGGATCGATTTTCAGTAGAAGATTGTGATTATCACTATGAATGGGTCGATCTAAGTTCTATTTCTTCATATGTTCCGTTGGCTGTTATTAGCAGTGAGGATAATTTGTTTCTTGAGCACAATGGTTTTGATTGGGAATCAATAGAACGTGCTCGCAAGTACAACGAAACCCATAAAAATAAAAGAGGGGCAAGTACAATATCCCAACAAGCGGCAAAGAATGTTTTTTTGTGGCCCTCACGGTCGTGGATAAGAAAAGGTCTTGAGGCCTATTTTACCATATTAATCGAGTGGATGTGGCCCAAGGAAAGAATAATGGAGGTTTATTTGAACGTCATAGAGATGGGGCCATGTGTTTACGGTGTCGGCGCGGTATCGGATTTGTACTTTAATACAACCCCAGAAAAACTAACACGAGAACAGGCCGCGCTGATTGCTTCTTGTTTGCCCAATCCTAAGCGATTTACTTTAGCAAGACCAACCGCTTATATGCAAAAGCGGAAGTCGCAAATCATGCGAGTTATGAGCTGTTTAGGAAATGATTTTTTTTCAAAGCATCTAGAGAAGAAGCAAAAGGAGGTAGAGGAAAAATCAGATGAGCCAGTTCAGGCGAAGTTGAAAAAGGTCAAGGAAGAAGATTTGATTAAGCCAGCAGAGATAGAGTCTTTGGAAGAAGAAGATGTCCCCGACACTACCATTCAAGAGGTTCCGTCGGATACATCCAATTCGAGGTGACAAGCTTGTTAAGCTTTGAATGGGCTTCCATTCATTGGAGTTTTGCAGAAATAATTAAAATTTAAACATTATGCAAAATACCACCACACACTACCTAATGGTACTTGACAAAAGCGGAAGTATGGCCAACGCTTGGGATGCCACGATCTCTCAAAACTCTGGAATCCAATTGTTGTTTTCCCTGAAAAATCTGATACTTCCCTTGCTATTTTTCGTTTTTGGATCAACAAGTTTATTTGGTCAGGTAAATCCGAATAGCACTTACGTGCATGGATATCTTAAGAGTAATGGAACCTATGTCAGTGGATACTACAGAACGACTCCAAATAACACAATAAATGATAATTACTCAACTTATCCGAATTATAATCCTTACACCGGAGAACAAGGCACAATTCAACCAACCTACTCTTATCCGTCATATTCCACTCCAACGTATTCTTACCCAACATATTCTTACCCAACATATTCTACTCCATCATATAACTATTATTATTATACTCCGTACAACTAAAATCAAGACTTACTCTTTTTTTAAAGCAGGAGTTAGCTGAATAATTTTGAGATTATTACAGCGCATTAGCAATAACCGGGCGGAAGTGCTTTCAAGTACTTCTGCCCTTTTTTGTAACTTCATGCTAGTGCTAAGTTTTGTTCTAATAAAGCCATGTCATAGCATTTCGTCTTGGAAGTGATTTTTTATAGAGTATCAGAAGAATAGTGAGAATCCGAAAGGGTAAATCAAAACAATGAACCGGTTAAATCTACGCTAAAGAAAATTAGGGGAGAAGATTAGGTAAAACCTATCCATTT
This sequence comes from uncultured Chryseobacterium sp., assembly GCA_964544665.1. Taxonomy (GTDB): domain Bacteria; phylum Bacteroidota; class Bacteroidia; order Flavobacteriales_D; family Sanyastnellaceae; genus CAMCTV01. The sequence goes on from CAZJCQ010000022.1 coordinate 22,827, forward strand.
TGAGACATTGGAGAAGTAAGAGACTCCCGATTCTACTATTCAAAATGCTGTACAAGATGATACAGGTGTATGGTGACAAGCTTGTTAAGCTTTGAATGGGCTTCCATTCATTGGAGTTTTGCAGAAATAATTAAAATTTAAACATTATGCAAAATACCACCACACACTACCTAATGGTACTTGACAAAAGCGGAAGTATGGCCAACGCTTGGGATGCCACGATGAGTGCATTGAATGAGCAAATTCAGTCCATAAGAAATCTTCAAAAGAAAAATCAAGAAATTCCTTTAAAGGTCAATCTCATTACATTTGATGATGATGTACACTTTAATTTCATGGATGTTCCAGCCGCCCATGTCGAAGAACTTTCAGCGAATAGTATTATCCCCGATGGCTGCACCGCCCTTTTGGACGCGACAGGAAAGGGAATAGATATCATTTCTGAGCGAAAGTCTCCAGAAGATGACGTGGTTTGCATTATCATAACCGATGGTATGGAGAACGCTTCTAAAATGTATCAGTTCGACTTAGTTGCGGCGAAAATAGCCGAGAAGAAGGCGACAGGAAAATGGACTTTTGTTATCTTAGGTGCTGATATTGATGTATGGGATATGGGAAGCCGTCTCAATATTGATAGTAATAAGCGCATGAGGTATGAAAAGCAAAGGACAGCCGCGGCATTTCAGAATATAAATCTAATGATGAATGAGTATGTGGAGTTTAAAAAGGAAAATCGATTAAGAGATGCCTTTGATTTACCAAAGTTAAAAACCAAAAAAGATTAACAATGCAAAAGATTCATCTTATCCGAACCGAAGAGGTAGACGAAGAGGTTTATGCCTCTATTGTTCAGTTCTTGAAGCAATTTAAGGGCCCTATGGAATTTTTTGGATACGATGAATCTTTTAGTTTAGACGCCCATCATGTTAAGGTCATAAAAAAAACAGACGAAGATTTCGATAAAATACAGCCGCCTCCTATGGCGTTTGAAAAAAGGACAGCCTTCTCCTTTCATTCCGAATATATGCTCGACCCACCGCGGATCAAGGCATATGAGTGGGATAAGTTTTTTGAGGTCGCTGATAAATTCAGGAAATTAAAAAAAGTAAGTGATGAGGATCATGTATTTGTTTTCACTTATAAAGGAAATAAGCAAAATTGGTTTGTAGGTTCACAAAGGGGTGGAATAAAAAATTACTTCATCCATTTGGTTTATTGGGAGCATTTTATTCTTTCTGAACCTACCTTCCCTGTTGCTTATCATGTTGCTTCCTCTGTATTAAAAAGAGAGGCTTGGGGCAGTTTGGAAGATTTCTTACCCCACACCCATGATCAGCCTAAAGGTTGTGTTTCTGATATGTGCTGGGATAAAAGGGACATTGTTTTGAAATTACGGACCGCAGATTTATGTCCCGATTGTTGGGAAAAAATAGTGAACAGTTCTGTTGATCGATTTCTTTTGAATCAAGTACTCAAGGTTTTTGATAGTGTGCGAACGCAGCTTCTTTTTAGAGAGCGCCACAAGCGTTTGGGAGATTTGTCCGAAATGAAAGTAATCTCGGATAAGCTAACATTGGTTTTTACTTCGATGGGAAATTTGAAAGTAAAGCTGAGCCCAATCGAATTTGCAGTTTATCTATTTTTTTTAAAGCATCCGCAAGGCATTTTGCTTTCACATTTATCTGATTATCAAATTGAATTGATGGAGCTGTATCGCATTTCATCAGGTGATACAGATGTTCAAACAATTCAAGCAAGAGTAAGAGAAATTTGTAATCCTTTGAGTAATTCTATCAGCGAAAAATTGTCTAAAATAAAGTCGAAGCTGACCAACCTTTTGGGAGAGGAATTAGCCCAGCATTATATCATTTCCGGCCCTAATGGTGGTCTAAAGAAAATAGCCGCCTCAAGAGAAAACATTACAGGAATTAATTAGACTTCGGCACTTTCAGTGATTGAAAGCGATCCCCTTGTTTAATTTGTATAAAGTAAATTCCTTTGCTCCAATTATCGTTGGGTATGATCCATCTGTTTTGACCGAGGGGAAAAGAAATTTTTTCAGTAGAAATCGCTTTCCCTTCCATATTCACAATGTTGAACTGAATAGGTTCTGAAGAACTATTCTCAAAAAGCAATTCCCATTGATTGAGTTTGTTGACCACACGAAAAGGCTCAAGGTATTCTTCTTCAGTGAAAATTGGATTTTGATTAAATCCAACATACACGACTGTGTTATTTCCTGAATTGGGAATTGCGAGCGTGTCGTTTTCTACCGCGTAGCAGATATCGGCGGCAGAGGAAAGACCTCCGCTTACCGTAATGATTTCGTTCACTGTAAAATCGCTGTTGTATTTAGTGATGCGATTCGGAGACCATGATGCAATGAAATAATTCCCAGCGCCGTCCATATCAATACCATCACAGTTGGATAATGATGTAGTGGCGAGTGTAGAGATGGTATTAGTTGATAAATCAAGACTTTTAATAGGAGCGCTGGCTCCCCAAGCAACAAATACAAGACGATTATTTGCTTGATCATAAACGATCCCGTTGGGGGTAGTAGTTGTATTATTTGCCAACGTGTTGATAACAGGGTTGGCCATATCTGTAAAATCGATTTGGTGAATTTTCTTTGCGCCGAAATCGGTTACCCATATAAGGTTTGTTCCGTTGCTAGCCATGCCATTTAAGAAATTAGCTCCGCTTATGTTGGCGGTTGAAATGAGCGCCCCATTGGAAAGTTCAAATACCTTCACTGCATTGTTATGTATTGCATACAGTTGATTATTCATTATCTCCATTCCATATGCAGCGGCAATTGGACTTGGAAGGATAGCAACCCCTGCCCCATCTCCATTTACATGAATCACGCTATTTCCATTACTCACTAAAAATCTCCCTTGGATAGGATCGTATTCAATCGATTCAATATCTGTCAGGGTTTGACAGAATGAACCCGCACTAAGGATCATTAAATAAAGCGCTGATAGTAATTTTCTCATGCCGCCAATATACAATTTCTTGGGATGAAATGGCTATCTTTGTTGACATGTTAACAACAGAAGTGAATAGAAAAAAAATAGCCATTTTAGGGGGTGGGCAATTGGGAAGAATGTTAATTGAGGAGACGTCCCGCTATGACCTTGCTATTTCGGTATTGGATCCTTCGGAGAAAGCGCCCTCCGCAGAAATTGCCACCCAATTCACAAAGGGAGATTTCAAAGATTATCAAACAGTTCTTGATTTTTGTGAGCCTGCAGATGTTGTTACCATTGAAATTGAGCATGTAAATATCGAAGCGCTTAAGGAATTAGAGCGAAAAGGAAAGTCGGTATATCCCCAACCTAGTGTTTTAGAAATAGTTAAGGACAAGGGATTACAAAAGCAATTTTATCTTGAAAAAGGGATTCCGACGGCCCCATTTCGATTGGCGGATGGTGATTTAAACAGCCATATGGATTTCATTCCTTTCATGCAGAAATCAAGAACAGGAGGCTATGATGGAAAGGGGGTGCATCCGGTGAGAACCAGCGCAGATCTCAATAGCGCACTTTCGGGTCCTTGTGTTCTTGAAAAGTGGGTTCCTTTTGAAAAAGAACTGGCAGTGATTGTTGCTCGAAATGCAAATGGGGAAATGGCCGTTTTTCCATCTGTAGAAATGGAGTTTAACCAGGAAGCTAATTTGGTATCACTGCTTTTTAGTCCGGCATCCATTGAAGACGCTATCCACCAAGAGGCAACGCGAATAGCACGAAAAGTAGCGGAAGAGTTGGGAGTAGTAGGGTTACTGGCCGTTGAAATGTTTATCACGGCGGAGGGTTCCGTTTTGGTGAATGAAGTGGCCCCCCGTCCCCACAATAGCGGACACCACACCATTGAATGTTGTTATACTTCACAATATGAGCAGCACATGCGAGCAATACTAAATTGGCCATTGGGAGATACCCAACTAATTGAACCCGCGGTGATGATTAATTTGTTGGGAGAGAAAGGTCAATCGGGTAACGCTCAATATAAAGGGTTGAACGAGGCGCTGAGTATAAAAGGGGTGTATGTTCATTTATATGGAAAAGAGCAGACCGCTCCTTTTAGAAAAATGGGACACATTACGGTGATGAACCCATCTGTTGATGAAGCCAAGAATATCGCACGAAGTCTTGCGAAAAAGGTAAAAGTGGTAGCGGTTGATAATTTGAAATAGAAAAAATACTTTCTTTTTAAATGTTGAATTAGTTTCGCGGATATGAAGCAATATCATGATTTACTGCAGCATTTATTAGATCAAGGAGTAAAAAAATCGGATCGAACAGGGACAGGAACATTGAGTGTATTTGGTTATCAAATGCGATTTGATTTGTCACAAGGGTTTCCTTTATTGACAACAAAAAAACTTCACACCAAAAGTATCGTTCATGAATTATTGTGGTTTCTTCAGGGGGCTACCAATATTGCATATTTAAAAGAAAACGGAGTTTCTATTTGGGATGAGTGGGCAGACGAGAACGGTAATCTAGGTCCTGTATATGGATATCAATGGAGATCTTGGCCCAACCCCGATGGTAGCAGTACAGATCAAATTCAGAAATTAATTGATGGCATCAAGAAGAATCCTGATGGTAGAAGACATATTGTTTCAGCTTGGAACCCTTCGTTTATTGATCAAATGGCCTTACCGCCCTGTCATTGCTTGTTTCAATTTTATGTTGCAGATGGAAAATTAAGTTGTCAGTTATACCAACGAAGTGCAGATACTTTTTTGGGTGTTCCTTTCAATATTGCCTCGTACGCATTGTTGACGATGATGGTAGCGCAGGTATGTGAATTACAGCCAGGAGAGTTTATCTGGACCGGTGGTGATGTTCATTTGTACAGTAATCATATCGAGCAAGCGCAGCTCCAGTTGACAAGGGATTTCAGAGCGCTTCCAACGATGAAATTAAATCCGATGGTAAAAGATTTATTTTCATTTAAACACGAGGACTTTACTTTAGAGAATTATAATCCACACCCTCATATTAAAGCAGCGGTTGCAGTATAGTACAACATGACTAAGGTTTCTATAATTGCGGCGATTGGAAGGAATTTCGAAATTGGGAAAGACAATGATCTGCTATGGCATTTGCCGAAAGACATGAAATTTTTCAAGGATCAGACGCTTCACCATCCAATCATTATGGGGAGAAAAAATTACGAGAGTATTCCTGAACGTTTCAGGCCATTCAAAGACCGGATGAATATCGTCGTTTCCAGACAAGGCGATTATGAAGCGCCAGGTTGTTTTTTATTTCAAGATTTTGCGGAGGCTGTTGAATTTGCAAAAGAGCATGATGAAGAGGAAGTTTTTATCATAGGTGGAGCAGAAATTTATAAGGAGTCTCTCCGACTCAATTTGGTTGATCAACTCTACATTACGCATGTAGACGCTCACTTTCCTGAAGCGCATTCATTCTTTCCTAATATAGACTTCGATCAATGGAATAAAAAGATCTTATTTACCCAAGAAAGAGACGAGAAGCACCTTTATGCTTTTGAAGTTTTTTTCTACGAAAAAACAATTTAAGCTTGAGTAGCGAGGTAAGCGAGTAGTCCTGACCCCAGGGCTAATGCCGATTCATCTAAATTGAAGTAACTATTGTGAAGCGGTGCTGAATTCGAACCATCAGGACTGGAAGTGCCGAGGCGATAAAAACAACCTGGAAATTGTTGAGCGAAATATGCAAAATCCTCGGCAGTGTTTCGGGGAGTAAGTTCTAGAACGTTTTCAGAACCAAGATATTCCCGAGCAATTTCCATTGACTTTACGGTTAAATTTTCATCATTGAATAATGCTGGATATCCAACCCTGATGTCTACGTCTGCTGTTCCTCCCATGCTCTCACAAAGTTGACACGAAAGCTGTCTAATTCTTTGATGAGCCTGATATCGCCAATTTTCATTAAATGTTCTAAACGTTCCTTCGAGCGTGACGAAGTCAGGGATGATATTGGTTGCTCCTAGTCCCTGTATTTTCCCAATAGTTAGAACCGAAATATCATTAGCATGCGTCCATCTGCTGGCTACTTGTTGCAGGGCTGTTATAAGGTGCGCAGATATTAAAATAGGATCTATGCACTTTTCCGGCTTAGCGCCATGTCCGCCTTTACCATTGACTTTTATTCTAATCTCATCAGAGGATGCCATATACCAACCAGGCTTAAATCCCACTTTTCCTGCGGGTATTTCAGGATCCACATGTTGGCCAATAATGCCTGTTGGTATGAATTCTTTAAAAACGCCTTCTTTAATCATTTCATTGGCTCCTCCTGGCAGATATTCTTCACCAGGTTGGAAAATGATTTGTATGGTCCCTTCCCAAAATTCTCTGAGGCGATGTAATATGATGGCTGCCCCTAAAGCGCAGGTTGTGTGAGCATCGTGCCCACAGGCATGCATGACACCATTATTTGTACTGGAATATTCAACGTCGTTTAACTCTTGAATGGGCAAGGCATCCATATCTCCTCTTAAGCTGAACTTTCTGCTTTCAGGATTTTTTCCATAAACGAATGCTGTTATTCCTGTTGTCACCCAACCTGCTTTAAACTCGATTCCTTCTGCAGTCAATTTTTCCTGTATAAATTGGGAAGTTTGATATTCTTTGAATGAGAGTTCAGGATTTGCGTGAAGATGTCTTCTCATCTCAATCCAAGTATGTAAAAGCTCATTAGAAAGCGCTTGAATTTTTATCTTTATCTGACTCATATTATGGGTTGATGCATTCTGGCGAAAGGGTTATTTCTTTTCTACAAATCCATATGATTTTAGAAGTAGAATCTATGGTTTGACATTTCATTTCAAGGAGATCATCTTCAAAAAAATATATTTTTGGATAATTGGCCGTCACACTTTTTTCGTAGTTTATATTCCCTTCTTCCAGTAGTTTTATCCAATCTGTCTCGGATATGGATTGTTCTTTCATCGCACAAAGTGCGGAATTGGAGAGTGATATTTTAGATGATTTAATGACTTGTCGGATTTGTCTATTAGGCAACCATCCCAACCAGTCGTGATTTGGAAACATCCAAAAAACCAACAAACAACCCAGCCCAAATCCTATCAGGTATCGTAAAAGGCGTTGCCAAAATTTCATGGATACAAAGGTGAACAAATTATTTATTCTTTTTGAACGATCAAGCAAATAATTAACCATGCCTGGTGAATGAACCTTTCGGGAAGGGCACGTAGTCAAGTTCAAAATGTCGACATTTGAAAAAAAAGTATATGCAAAATATTGCGGTAGTATGTGGGGGCTATAGTGGTGAGTCAGTGGTCTCAATGCGAAGTGCGGCCATGGTTATGGAGCACATCGATCGATCTTGTTATTGGCCCGTTCAAATTGTCATTGAAAAATCCAGGTGGTTTGCTTTGTGGAATGGGCTCGAAGTCGAGGTGAATAAGGATGACTTTTCGGTGGTTTTAGATAACAAAAAAGTGACTTTTGATGGCGCATTTATTATTGTCCATGGCACTCCAGGAGAGAATGGTTTATTACAAGGTTACTTCGAGATGATCGGGTTGCCACACACCACTGGAGACGTGATGAACATGGCTCTTACCTTTAATAAGAAGGCTACTACCGTATTTCTCAAATCCTTGGGTTTCCATGTTGCGGAGAGCGTTGTCTTATACGCAAATGAACCCAATGACGACGTAGAACAATTAATCGACAAAGTGGGACTTCCTTGTTTTGTCAAGCCTAATAATGGGGGGTCTTCTATTGGTACTTCCAAGGTGAAAAAAAAGGAAGAGCTTCAGCCGGCCATTGATAAGGCTTTTAGAGAGGATGGACAAGTAATCGTCGAGTCATTCTTAGATGGAGTAGAAGTGACTTGTGGAGTCATAAAAAGAAATGGGAAAGCGCAAGCCTTACCAATGACTGAAATTGTATCGAAGAACGAGTTTTTTGATTTTGATGCAAAGTATCAAGGGTTGTCTGAGGAAATCACTCCTGCGCGTATCTCCGAAGATTTGTTCAAGCAAATTCAATTTTTATCTGAAAAAATATTCGTTGAGATGAAATGTAAGGGGATGATTCGGGTTGATTTTATCATTCAAAATCAGGTGCCTTTTGTAGTCGAAATTAATACGGTTCCAGGATTTTCTGCCGCCTCCATTATTCCTCAACAAGCAGCATGTGTGGGCATCGATAAAACAGCACTGATTTCGGCAGTCATTCAGTCTTGTTTTTAAAAGCTAATTCAATGGTTTTCAATGATGTTTTTGTGAAAAATACTTTTTTTGCTGTTAACATGCGTTAAAAAAGTGGTTTTTCCTTATTTTAGCAATCTTTATTAAGAGATAATTAACAAAACATAGACGCGATATGCGGAGAAAAATTACGCTTTTGTTGGCCAGTTTCATGATGGTATGTTCAGCCGCTGTGGCACAGAACACAGGAACTTTGAAGGGAAAGGTCACGGACAAATCTAGCAAGCAACCCTTGCCATTTGTTAACGTTGTGCTGTTTTTGAATGGTAACTTGGTGACCGGTGGCGCCACGGATATTGATGGAGAATATACCATCAAGCCCATTGATCCAGGTAGTTATGATGTACAATTCACTTTCGTGGGGTATCAATCTCAAGAATTGAAGGGAGTACCCATTTCTGCTGGAAAAATTCAGTTTGCGAACATGGAAATGACCGAGGGAGAGGAGATGAAAACTTTGGAAATTTCGGAGTTTAAAGTGCCGTTGATTGATAAAGATGGTGGGGCTTCCGGAGGTACCGTTACCAGAGAGGAGTTGGCAAGAATGCCAAGTCGTGATGCGTTAGGATTAGCTCAGACCGTAGCAGGTGTGAGCAGCGCTGGAACAGGGGGCGGTATTTCTATTCGTGGAGCACGTACAGGTTCGACTTGGATCTATATCGATGGTGTAAAGGTGAGGGGGTCTACCTCTCTTCCAAAATCTGCGATTGAAGAAGTATCGGTTATTACAGGAGGTATACCAGCGAACATTGGGGATGCAACAGGTGGTGTAATCAATATCTCTTTACGTTCAGCTTCTGCCAATTACACAGGAGGAGTCGAGGCCATCACCTCTGGTTTCCAATTAGGAGACAATGTATACGGTTTGGATAAATATGGTTACAATCTCTTAGAAGGCTCTTTGTCAGGACCATTATTATTTCAAAAGAAGAAAGATGGTTCAAAGGGTCGTCCGTTATTAGGATTTTTCGTAACGGGTAACTATACCGATGTCGTAGATGGGGGTCCCGCTTATGGTGGAGTTTACAAAATGAAGGATGAAGCCATCAACAACATTCTTTCTAACCCTCTAAGACAGAATGTACAGGCGGATGGTACTGTGAATGGCGCCTTGTATAATGCTGATTTTTTAACCAGTAATGATTTCGAGAAAATTCAAACGCGCATGAATGTTCGCAACCGTCAAGCGAATTTGGTAGGAAAGATCGATTTGAATACTTCTGAAAATATTACGTTAACCCTAGGGGGTACTGCTGCATTCAGAAGGGGTTACGATTATGACTACGGAAACATGTTGATGAATTTCGCCAACAACCAACAAGCAACAGATTGGGATTGGAGAGTATATGGAAAGTTTAGTCAGCGCTTCAGAAATGCGGAGGACGAATCGGCCTCATCTACACTTAAAAATGTATTCTATTCGATCATGGTAGATTATAGTAGCACTTATCGTTTAAGACAAGATGCTTCTCATGGAAATAAGCTGTTCCGTTATGGTCACGTAGGTTATTTCGATCGTTTAAGAATGCGTTCTTATTCGCTTGCTCCTGAAGGTGGATATTATGTACAGAATGGATGGCAAGATGTGAACGTTTCTTTCCGTCCGAGTGAGTACAATCCGGATTTGGCGGCTATTACCAGTCAGTATTTTACCTTATTTGATACTCCAGCCAGTGTGAACGAAGTGTTGAATGGTTCTGACACGTTTATCACAGACGATCAATTTTTTGATTTCACCACTTTGTCGGCTACTTCTGAGATTGATCAAATTGGTGACTCTCCTTATTCTTCCATGACCAATATTCAAGGAAATAATGGATTAATCAACGGTCAATTGCCTATTGATACCTATGGTCTTTGGAATTACATTGGTGGTCAGAGCAATAACTACTCGGTGAGTAGCAATAAGCAGTTCAGAATTTCAGGAACAGGTTCGGCTGATATTGGTGATCATGCCATTCAATTGGGATTTGAATTTGAACAAAGAAAAGATGCAGGGTACTTCTTGGCGCCAATTGGTTTATGGCAATTTGCGAGACAATATGCCAATTTCCATAATTCAGGTATCAATGAAGAAGATCCTACTTATAATTCGAGTAATGGAATTACCTACATCAATTATGGTGGCTTAGTAGGAGAGGATCAGTTTGAGTTCGATTATAATTTAAGAACTTCATTAGGATTAGATCCCAATGGTACCGATTTCATCAATGTGGACGCTATGAATCCGGATGATTTAAATATCAACATGTTCGGAGCGAATGATTTATTGGCTCAGGGAAATAACATAGTTACTTATTATGGTTATGATCCATACGGAAATAAATTGAAAGGTCGTCGTCCTACCATTGATGATTTCTTCTCGGAGCGTTATGAATTGGGCGGAAACAGCTATGCTACAAGAAGAGTAGGAGCGTTTGAGCCCATTTACATTTCTGGGTACATCATGGATAAATTCGCTTTTGATGATTTGATTTTCAACGTGGGTCTTCGTATTGACCGTTATGATGCGAATCAGTATGTTCCTAAAGATCCATTTGTAATTAGCGAAGCCTTTACAGCAGGTGAAGTAAACTTCAGTCAATTTAATACCACTCGTCCGTCTAATATTGGAGATGACTTTGTGGTATACGTAGATAATATTGAGCAACCTACTTCTATCACTGGTTATCGTAATGGTAATACCTGGTACAACGCGAGTGGTGCACTTGTAACAGATCCGTTTACCTCTGTTGCCTCTGGTGGAAGTGTGAAGCCATTTTTGAAAGTAGATCCCAAGGCTGAACTTACTTCAAAGGCATTTAAAGAATATGATCCTGCCGTTAATTTCATGCCTCGTGTTGCGTTTTCATTCCCTATTTCAGACGAAGCTTTGTTCTTTGCGCACTATGATGTGTTGACTCAAAGACCAACTGAAAGTAATCGTTTCAATCCAGTGGATTATTTATACATGGCAAACAGAGCCGTGTTGTTGAATAATCCTAATTTAAAGCCAGAGCGTACGGTTGATTACGCCTTGGGATTCCAACAAGTATTGTCTAAGACCTCTTCATTGAAGTTAGAGACATTCTATCGTGAGTTAAGAAATATGATCCAGGTAAGAAGTTTTGTAGGAGCCTATCCTTCTACTTACAAGGCTTTTGATAACCTAGACTTTGGTACTGTTAAAGGTCTTACTTTGACTTATGACTTGCGTCCGACAGGAAATCTCTGGATGAAGACTTCCTACACTTTGCAGTTTGCTGATGGAACCGGTTCTACTACTCAAACACAATTGGCTTTGATCAATGCTGGATTACCCAACTTGAGAACGGTTTCTCCTTTCAATTATGATCAAAGACATCGTATTGTTACTACAGTGGACTATCACTACGGTGCAGGTGCGGATTACAATGGTCCAGTATGGTTTAATAAACCGGTGTTTGAAAATGCTGGGGTGAACTTTATTGCAAATTTAGGATCAGGTACGCCTTATACTCCACAAGTATTGGCCACGCCTATCACAGGAGAAGTTTCTCCAACCACAGAGGGTTCCATCAACGGTGCTCGTTTGCCATGGCAGTTTAATGTGGATATGAATATTGATAAGAATATTCCATTACAATTTGAATCTAAGGATGGAAAGAAGAAGGCTGCCAATTTGAACATCTACCTTTGGGTGAACAATTTATTCAATACCAGAAACATTACAGGGGTGTATCGTTTCACAGGTACACCAAATGACGATGGATATTTAGCAGCCGCTCAATACCAGTCTCAAATCGATTCACAAAATTCTCCTAGCTCATACCGCAATTATTACAGTATGTTCGTGAATAATCCATACAACTTGGGTTCTCCACGTCAGATTCGCTTAGGTGTACGTTTTGATTTTTAATTTAAGTAAGCAAGAAGAAAATGAAAATGAAATCATTATATATCAAAACCAGTTGGGTGATATTCTTAGGAATGATTACCGTAACGGCGAGCGCTTATAAATCAGTATATGTTCGCAGTGCTGCTGATAATAGAGCGGCAACAGAACAAACAAAAGCAGCAGCTTGTGCTCCTGCAACTGGATTGCGCGATTTGGAATGGAATAATGTGAAGGCAAAGATTGAAACTGGCGGTAATATGTGGACCGATCGCGCCAATTCAAGAGCGGCATATGAGGTGCCTAAAGGGGGTGGAGTTTCTTCTCTTTACGCAGGGGCATTATGGTTAGGTGGAAAGTCTCCTGACCAACAATTGAAGTTGGCTGCTATTACTTTCCGTGCTGATGGAAATGATTATTGGCCCGGACCATTGACCAACGATGGAAGTGCTTCTGTCAATGAGGCGACTTGCGATCAATACGATCGATTCTTCGTTTCTTATCGCCAGGACGCGCAACGTCACAGAGCATATTATGATTGCGTAGCCAGCGGTGGAGATGATTGTGAAGAGGGTTATTCAATCCCAGGTTACTTTTATAACTATCCAGCCATAGGAAACACCGCTGCAGGTCAGGATTTGTACCTAGCACCATTCTACGATTATGACCAAGATGGTTTCTATAATCCACAAAACGGAGACTATCCATGGTATGATTTCTTAAGAGAGGTGAATTGCGCTTCTCGCAAAAGAGAAGATATCGTTCCTCTTTTTGGCGATGAGACTTTTTATTGGATTTTCAATGATAAAGGAAATGCGCACACCGAATCTCAAGGACAACCAATCGGAATGGAGATTCGTGCACAAGCATTTGCATTTACCTCAAATGACGAAATCAATAACATGACTTTTTACAACTATGTATTGATTAACCAAGGAACGCAGACATTAACCGACACTTATTTCGGTTCTTGGGTGGATGCAGATTTAGGAACATCAGTAGATGACTACGTAGGTTGTGATGTGAAAAGAGGTTTGGGATACTGTTACAATGGAGATGCGTTTGATCAGCCCACTTCTTCATCTTTGGGTTATGGATTGAATCCGCCTGCAGTGGGTGTTGACTTTTTTGAAGGTCCTTATCAAGACGAGGATAACGTGGATAATCCACTCACTCCAGATATAATCAATGCAACCGATTCTTTGGGTATTCCATACAAAGGATTGGGAATTGGATATGGTGATGGTGTAGCTGATAACGAACGTTTTGGTATGCGTCGTTTCGTTTATTATAACAACAGTTTAAATCCCATTAACGGAGAGCCGCAAGTGGCCGCTCATTTTTACAATTACATGAAGGGTATTTGGAAGAATGGAGCAGAGATGTTGTACGGTGGAAATGGTGTTAGTGGAAATGGCGTATTAACGGGTGTACCAGCTCAGTATATGTTCCCAGATGATACTGACCCATATAACTGGGGAACGTATGGGGTATCAGTAACACCTTGGTCAGAAGAGAGCAGTGGTAACGTTGCTGCTGACCGTCGTTTTATTCAATCAGCCGGTCCTTTCACATTGGAGCCTGGGGATTATAATAACATTACGGTTGGAGTTGTTTGGGCCCGCGCCACTGGTGGCGAGCCTTTCGAGTCTGTAAAGTTATTACGTCAATATGATGATAAAGCCCAGGCTTTATTTGATAACTGTTTCGAATTGGTATCTGGACCCGATGCTCCGGATGTGTCAGTGAGAGAGTTAGACCGTGAGGTTATCTTGATGTTATCCAATGATAATATTGTAAGTACTAACTTCAACGAAGCTTACGGTCCGCAACAAGGAGGTTTTGATCCGAGTATTCCAGAAGAGTTGGCCGATGGAACTCAATTGGATACCGCTGCACGTTCCTACAAATTCGAAGGATATTTGGTTTATCAGTTGGCAAACGCCGACGTAAAGGCCAATGATTTGGGGGATATAGCGAAGGCAAGATTGATTGCGCAGTGCGATATTGAAAACGAGGTCATTAACATTGTCAATTTTACTCGTGATCCCATTTCTGGATATATTATTCCTGAATTAAAAGTGCAAGGGGCCAACCAAGGTATCCAGCGCTCCTACCAAGTAAAAGAAGATGCCTTTGCACAGGGGGATAATCGTCTGATTAATCACAAGACTTATTATTTCATGGTATTGGCATACGGATACAATAATTACCAACAATACGATGTAGGTGCAGAGGCTGGCCAGGATGAGGCGTTTTTAGCTTCAAGAAAGGCAGCTATCGGAGAAGTTCCCGTCATCGCCGCCATTCCTCACAACACGCAACCTGCATTTGGAGGTTCGATTTTAA
>CAZJCQ010000023.1:0-9866 GCA_964544665.1 uncultured Chryseobacterium sp.
GGGTGAGATTGAGAGAGCCGAACTTGACCTTCTATTTATAAAAGTAATAGTCTCAAGCAGGGTAGTGAGGAGGTAGCTTATTCACTCTGACCTTATCTCATGGTTCGGACAAATTCATCTGGACTTAGCACGGGAATTACCGCATGCATATAATCCTTTCGGTTTCGGGTAATCAAACAGTCCATATCCTGAATGGAGTAGGCGCTTTGCAATTGTAATTCATCTTCAAAATCTCTATTCTTAGATTGAAGTCCTCTTTTAATCATCTCGCTGTCGATGGGTATTATTTGAACAAATGGTAAGATGTTCAAAAGTACTTGTCGCAATTGTTTTTCGGCCATCCATTTTTGAAGCAAGTAGTGAGTAGCGGCCAGGGTGTGCGATGAGGTGAAAAGTTTTATTTTCTTTTGCTCCGCTTGTGTAAAGATCATAATGGCGTACTTGCTAAAAGGAGGTCGGTGCGCAATCAAATCCAAAAGAATATTGGTATCAATGAAGACTTTTTTCATAGATGCTTTTTTTCTAGATATGCTCTGATGGCTTTCTTTTCATTAAAATGGTTGGGAAGTGTGACGCATCCCACTATCTTTTTAAGATGAGGAGAGATAGGAGCATTGGGTGAGGACTCATCTATGATCTCGTTCAAATAGTTTTCTATGATCTCCGAGAGACTTCTATCTGTCTTTTTTGCATAGATTTTGGCCTTTTCTATTACTTCTTTTTCAACGGTTAATGTTAGCTTGATTTTCATGGCACGTGTGTAAAAAACAAATATACGTGTAAGGAAGTATAAAGGTTGAATCCTGTGGATATTTTGAAGCATAATTTTTTATCGCAAATTTCTAGGATTACATTTTGCAAGTCAACCTATAAGTTATGCAGATTGATGTGCATATAGAGTGAAGTCCGAGCTTGTTCCGCGAGCGCAGCCAACTGGTCTCTCCTTAACAACATTGTCCATTGTCAAATATTTATCGTAATATTGCAATAAATCAATATTATGGGAGTTTCGAAGACAGAAAATTTCTCTAAAAGACAAAATGAAATGGCTGCTTTGATGAAGGCCTTGGCCCATCCCGCGCGCATTGCCATTGTAGAGTATTTGTTGTCTGTGGATACTTGCATTTGCGGGGATATTGTGGATCATTTGCCCTTGGCCCAACCCACAGTATCTCAGCATCTGAAGGAACTCAAGGCCGCAGGAATCATCAAGGGCAATGTGGAAGGAACTGCGATTTGTTATTGTATAGAAGAAAAGGCATTGGCTAAAATGCAAGTGTATTTTACGCAGAGTGCGGAGAAAATAAAAAGTAAAAATCAAAGTAAATGTTGTTGAAATGAAAGTAAGAGAATTAATCGAGCGTGTAAAGCTGCTCAGCGAAATTTCCTTTGAGTTACCCAATGGCGAATGGGTGCCGGCGCATTTCCATATCACAGAAATGGGCGTAGTAAACAAATATTTTGTCGATTGTGGTGGCGTTCAACGCCAGGAGCGAATGGCTACTTTTCAATTGTGGGTGGCACAAGATGTCGATCATCGATTGACACCCCAAAAATGGTTGGGCATTATCGAGCTAGCTACTCAATTGTATCAATTGTCTGAGGAGGAGATGGTAGTGGAGTACCAAATGGACACGATAGGGGTGTTTGATTTAAAATGGCAAGACGATCACTTTAGGTTGTGTAAAAAGACAACCACTTGTTTGGCTGAAGATGCTTGTGGTATCCCTGCCGTCAAGCCCAGGATAAGATTGAGCAATCTGGGGAATGTCAATGCATGTGCCCCAGGCTCAGGATGTTGCGAATAATTTTTTTATGATGATAACCAGTATTGAACAAGTATGTCAGCAGCTGACGAGCAGATTGAATGAACTGCCTGAAAATCGACAGCGTATGTTACTTCCATTGGCGGAGTACATTCAAACAAAGTTGAATCAAAAGGAGCCCATACGCTTGGTGTACATTTGTACGCATAACTCGAGACGCAGTCATTTGGGGCAAATTTGGTCGGCAGTAGCGGCGGATTATTTTGGTATTGACAATGTACAGACCTATTCGGGAGGCACCGAGGCAACCGCCTTTCATCCGCATGCCATCCGCGCTTTGCAATCTGATGGCTTTGTTGTGGAGAAAGTCTTGGAAGGCATGAATCCCATTTATCGGGTGGAATATGCCGTTGGAAAGGAGGTGGAATGCTTTTCAAAAGTGTACCATCACCCCGCGAATCCCCAGCGGCAGTTTGCGGCCATCATGACGTGTTCTGATGCAGAGGAGAACTGTCCTTTTATTCCTGGAGTGGAATTTCGTATTGGCACCACCTATGAAGACCCCAAAGCAGCAGACGGGACGCCGCATGAAGCAGCTGTATATAAAGAGCGCTCGCATCAAATTGCGTTGGAGTGTTTGTATGTTTTTTCCAAAGTAAAATCATCCTTGAAATAATAAATTCGATTGAATATGGACCATTGTTCGCCTGTTGCAGAAAGAAAGCGACTCAGTTTTTTAGATCGTTATCTGACCCTTTGGATTTTTTTAGCCATGCTCGTGGGAGTGGCATGGGGCTATTTTTTTCCTGATAGTACACAAGTGATGCATTCTTTTTCAAGTGGCACCACCAATATCCCATTGGCCGTGGGGTTGATCTTGATGATGTATCCGCCATTGGCCAAAGTGAATTATGGACAATTGGGTGTGGTATTTAGTAATGTAAAAGTGTTGATGGCTTCGTTGCTCTTGAATTGGGTGGTAGGTCCAATTTTGATGTTTGTCTTGGCCATCTTTTTTCTTTCTGAATATCCTGAATACATGGTAGGCGTGATCATGATAGGATTGGCTCGATGCATCGCCATGGTAGTGGTGTGGAATGATTTGGCCGAGGGCAATCGTGAGTATGCAGCCGGATTGATTGCAATGAATAGCATCTTTCAGATTTTGCTCTATAGCGTGTATGCCTATATTTTCATTACTTGGCTGCCTCCTGTTTTTGGATTGGACGGATGGGTAGTGGATATCAGCATTGCTCAAATAGCAGAGAGTGTTGGGATTTATTTGGGGATTCCATTTGGTTTAGGTGTGGTGAGTCGTTGGTTATTGATCCGTTGTAAAGGAGAAGAATGGTTTCAGCAAGTATATGCTCCAAAAATATCTCCGATTACTTTGATAGCGTTATTGTTTACGATTGTGGTGATGTTTAGTTTGAAGGGGCAGTTGATAGTAGAAATACCCGTGGATGTTCTCCGAATAGCCCTGCCATTGGTGATTTATTTTGGAGTGATGTTCGTGATCAGTTTTTGGATAGGAAAGTATTTTGGAGCAGATTATTCCAAATCTACGGCCATCGCTTTTACCGCCACGGGGAATAATTTTGAATTGGCCATTGCGGTGGCGATTGGGGTGTTTGGTATCCACTCAGGTGCTGCTTTTGCTGGTGTAATTGGACCCTTAGTGGAGGTGCCTGCATTGATTGCTTTGGTGAATTTAGCATTTTACTTTAGAAAGAAATGGAAGCTGTCAAAAGAACAATAAACGGATCATATTGGAGAAATCGCTTCGGTAGGTGGTGGTTAGTGGGAGTGATGTGGATGCTTCAAGCATCTCCGAATTGGTCACAATCCACTGCGGTAATGGGCATTTTTCCGACGATTGACCATGTAGGGAAAATTTCGGAAAAAACCGCTTATGAGTTGTATTATTTTGCTGCGGCTCCATTGCGGCGCTTCGATGAAAACCAAGATTTTCCAACACCTTCCGTTTTGTTATGGTATGCAGAACAGAGCATTACACACTCCTTTTCCTCCCAATGGAGTGGAACCGTGAGCTATGTCTATCAAGCCGAAGGACCAACAAACGGAAGCCGAATTCAAGAAAATCGATTGTATGGACAAATTTCTTATTCTCACAGTAAGAACAGACATCAATGGAAGCATCGATGGAGGCATGACAGTCGGTTTTTTCAGGATGATTTTAAGCACCGAATCAGATACCAGTTGTCCTACAAATACGCTTGGGGTAATGGTCATTATCTATTGTTTGGACAAGAATTTTTTGGGGATTTAACAGCAGGGGCAAAGCGATTGTACAATGAGAATTGGGCCAATGGCGGGGTGGGATTAAAATGTGGAGAGCGTCAATGGTTGGAGTTGGGGGCTTTGTATGTCACGTGGCATACGGGGAATGGAAATTGGTTTCATCAATTCTATTTCCAGCCTACTTGGACGTATGTGATAGACTTCGAAGAGCATCGTAGTAGGTAGCCATTTTCTTCGTTCATTAGATCTACATTTCTTTTACCTTTACCCTCGAGCGCCCCGGATAGCAGCGGAAATCCTCACGGAGTGAGATTGGAGCGGATAGCCGGAAATGGCGCCCACATCATACAATGAAAAAGCAAGCGGTATTTGAATGGTTGTGCAATGCCCTTGCAGAGCGGGAGAGGGACTTGCAATCGGCGTGGGAGGCGATGATGGAAAGCAATCAGCAAGAAGGGAAGAGTTCATCCGGAGATAAACACGAAACGGGCCGGGCGATGGTTCACTTGGAATTGGAACAATTGGGAAAGCAGCGGCAGGAAATCCAAAAGCAAAGGGCAGAAGTTTTACGATTGGTTCCAGTGGAAGGGAGAGAATACGAGCGAGTGGAAGGAGGGGCATTGGTCACCACTTCGGTGGGGTTGTATTATATGATAACAGGTTGGGGAAAGGTGATCTTTCAAGGGAAAGAGGTGCTGATCATCGGTATTCCTTCGCCCGTGGGGAAAGCGCTGCTAGGAAAAAGAGTAGGGGAGGAGTTTGGGTGGGGAAAAATTCGAGAGATTATCACACGAATCGAATAAAAAGAGCCGCAGCAAGCGCGGCTCTTGTGAGGGAGAAAAATCAAATACAATTAGTAGCCATAGGCTTTGAGCGTATCATTGTCTTTTTGGTAATACAATTGATGCGCGGCATCATCCAACAAATACTTGGGCTCTTTGTCTTTTCCAAAACTGATACTTACTTTTTTATCGCCATTTTCCTTGGAGACACCATAGATGCCAAAATCACCCGATTCTAATTTACCCAAAATAAATTGAATGTTATTTCCGGTAGCAGTGGCTTTGAAACGTTTCTTGATTTGTTCCATATCGTTAGCCGCAGCGCTCATTCTCACCGATGCACCTCGATTTCCTAACTGCGCAAATGCATCGCACATCTCACGTCCTTGTGGAGTAGTGGCTTGCGCACTGGCTTGCTTGGCGGCCACTTCTAGCTCGCCGTATTGCATGGCATCCATGGTATTGAGAACAGCGGAAGTGGCATAGAGCGCTTTTTTCCATCCCGAAATACCAGGTGCGGGAATGTGCGTTCTGAAAGCCTCTACACCATCCAAGTTATAAGCACAAACGGTTTGGGAAGAAGATAGCAATAATCCTTTGCTGATCAATTCCATTTTATTGGGAATTTCCTTTTGTTCAAACGTGATGGGAGTGGTAATAAAGGGTTTTTGGGTTTGCTGTTGCAAATCGCTCACATAGAGCATTTTGTTTTTTGGATTATACGTGTAGGAAACTTGATCTTTTCTGATGTTGATCAAAGGCAGTTCCGGAGTGCTGGAGATGTTTTTCTCTAATATCGATTTCCCCGAATTTAAATCGATGAAATCCTCTTCAGTGGTGGTACGAATGTAGAGGTTATTACCTGTGAGCTGCAGTTCTTGTGTGACACCGCTAATTTTATAACCTTTTTCAAAAACATATTGACCATTTTCAAGATTGACAATATTGACGATTTGATTACCCTGTCCGTTATCCATACTAAGAATTAAGCCCTTATCGCAATACTTATATTTATTAACAGAACCCATCAGTTTGGTTGGTTCAGGCCACAAATTTTGACCGCTGTTATACTGATACATCGACATCGTGGGTTTGAACATGGTGTTATTGGGGTCCACCGCACTGGCCACAATAAGACCCACTGGATCATAGATCA
The DNA here is from genome assembly GCA_964544665.1 of uncultured Chryseobacterium sp. Lineage (GTDB taxonomy): Bacteria > Bacteroidota > Bacteroidia > Flavobacteriales_D > Sanyastnellaceae > CAMCTV01. The sequence continues at coordinate 5,967 of CAZJCQ010000023.1, forward strand.
CCACATCTGGAAGGCCTCGTTGCTTAGCGGGCTCTGACCAAATAGGCTCTCCCGTTTGGATATTGTATGCCATGATGTTTTGACCTTTCATGTAAATGAATTTATCTTTTTCTAAAAAAGAAGTAACCAATTTGGTTTCCGTTTTGGTTACGGTTTGAGCTCCCTTGGTAACAGGTAGGTTGGCTTTCCATAATTGACTTCCATCTTTAGCAGAGAAGCAATAGATTGCTCCTCCGGCTTTGCCTCCTGTGGTGGCGATGATAAAGGAATCATTTCCGTTTTCAATGGGGTTGCCATCAATTACTTCTGCGAAAATGCTGTTGCCAAAAATATTTTTTAATTCCCAGCGCAAGGTGCCCGTAGAAACATCAATCAAGGCAAAAACAGACTCCATGCCTTTGAGTGCCTGAATTAAAATATCACCTGTGCTACCCAACAGATATTGTTTACCAATCACCATGTTCTCTTTTTTGGAATCAAATAGAATGGTACCATCTGAGTTTTTAAAAATGATCTTGGTTTGCAGTTTTCCTTCAGTTCGCGTTAGCATACTAAATGGAGTGTTGGGAATGGCGCTGAACTCGGCCTCTGCTGGACCATTCAGATTATTGATGCTATAAATTTCAGTGCCGCGCTGGGGATCTAAAGCTACTAAACCGTTATTGGTTCCGGCGATAATCTCACCGCCCACGGTGACTTGATACCAGTTAATGGAAGCATTGGATTTCCATGTCCATAATTCTGATTGCGCCATGGAAGGTAACATGGCCTGCAATAATGCGAAAGCAAAAAATAGTTTTTTCATAAGTTAGTTTTATGCTAAATTATGACTTTTGTCATAAAACAAATATTAAATTTTACGAGATGCTGAGCTATTCTTTTTCTATGGTTTCAGTGTTCGTCCAAATTTGAATACTCGCCACGACTTGTGCCTCGCAATAGGCAGGAATGGGCTGGCGAAGGGGCGTCATGGTGAAGGTGATTTTTTGTCCATAGTGCCATTGTTCAGGTAAATGACCAGTAGGCATGATCAAGTGGTGTGAAATGGATCCATTTTCAGCGGATTTAATCTTGATCATGGTGGGGCAGCCATCGTCTCCACGGATGATTTTACCATGATAGATGATTTCTTGAGCATCACCGATGAACGAGCAAATGAGCATCAAAAAAACAAGAACAATGGTAGTCTTCATTTAGTCTTTGAATTGTAAATACCAATCAAAATATTTCTTTAGAATATTGTTTTTATTCTCTCTCAAATATCGTTGAAATTCGGAAGCGGCCAAACCATGCTTTTTATCCGTGAGCCAAACCAATTGCCAGGTGGTTTTTATTGGTAATCCAGTAATAGGTATAATCTGTAACTGTTTACTAAGTATTTCATTTTTCAACCCAATAAGAGGCATAATAGAATATCCCATCCCTGCCAACAGTGCTTGTTTCACCGCCTCGTTTGAGGTAAGTTCAATGGGCTTGATGGGAACAATTTTTTTTCGTTCAATGAATTTCTCCATGGTTTGTCTGGTGCCTGACCCGGGCTCGCGATAAATGAGTGGAGAAAGGGACGTCATCGTTTTCAAGGCATGACGCAGTGTTTTTTTTTGAGGAAAACCCACCATGTACAACCGATTTTCTATGAGATCAATTTTTTTGAGATCCAGTTTTTCTGGCAGAATAGAAACCAAAGCAAAATCTACTTCATTTCTTCTTAGACGCTCAATCACCTGCTCTTTGTTGGAAACATCCATCTGTATTTCCACATCGGGATTTGCTTTGATAAAGTCCGTGAGGAAATAGGGCATCACATACTTACCCGTGGAAACAACTGCTATTTTCAGCAATCCTTGAATTTCCCCTTTATTGGATTTCCCCCATCTTTGAATCTCCTCGGCCTCCTTGAGCAATACTTGCGATTTTAAGTACACTTCCTTTCCAAATTCTGTGATATAAATTTTCTTTCCAATCGTTTCATACAATGCCCGATCGAATTGTAATTGAAAATTTTTCAATTGAATAGAAACAGCCGGTTGAGTGAGATGCAGTCGCTCTGCAGTTTGGGTAATACTCTTGGTTTCATTCAGGTCTCGAAAAATGATCAATTGTTGGAAGCTGATATTCATAAATAAATTTAATGATTAAAATAACAAATATAAATTAAATTATCAATGTGATTCCTCTCAATTTTGCGGCGTGAAGGGAAAAGATGTAAAATATGGACTTCTGCTCATGGGTGTATCGGGGTTAATTGCGGGAATGTCTTTAGCAGATGTCGTATGGGGACAATTATCAGACGCGGTGGCCTTTATCTGCCTTTTAATGTTTTTGAAACTCCATCAAACTCCATCTATCTAGGCAGAAGAGAAATGAATTTTGGACTGCAAGAAATAGCGCTCAACCTGTCTAATCCTACGATTTTGTTTTTCCTACTGGGTGTTTTGGCGGTAGTGGTGAAGAGTGATTTAGAGATACCCGCGTCTTCCAGTAAATTCATCGCTCTGTATTTGTTGTTCTCCATTGGATTCAAAGGCGGACAGGAGTTATCTCATGAGGTGATCGACCAAGAAGTTTTGCTTTCTCTGCTGTTGGGTGTATTGATTTCCGCCGTGATTCCCCTTTACACCTTTTTCATCATGCGATGGAAATTGGATGTGCAGAATGCCGCTGCCGTAGCCGCCTCTTATGGATCCGTGAGCGCGGTCACCTTTGTGGCCGCGATGTCCATCATGGAGTTGCATCAAATGCACGGCGGTGGACATATGGTAGCGGTGATGGCGATGATGGAATCGCCCGCCATCATTGTGGGGGTAATGTTAATGATGCGCTTTGGCATGGACAATGGAAAATCGATGTCCATGCGGACGATATTGCGTCATTCGGTGACCAATGGCAGTGTGCTTTTGATTTTAGGAAGTTTGCTCATTGGATGGATAGCGGATGTGAAGCAGGCAGAGGGAATCAAGCCCTTTACAACGGATATTTTTAAAGGTTTCTTGGCTTTGTTTCTTTTAGAAATGGGCATGGTTACCGCTCGTCGTTTTGCAGCATTTAGGCAATACGGCGGATGGATGACCCTTTTCGGAATTCTGATACCGTTATTCAACGGATCATGGGTCGCTTGTTTTAGTCAGTGGGTTACGGATGATGTAGGAAATCGTTTCGTATTTGCGGTGCTGGCCGCAAGTGCTTCCTACATCGCCGTGCCTGCTGCAATGCGAATGGCTGTTCCTAAGGCCGATCCCGGTTTGTATATCCCCATGGCATTGGGAATCACTTTCCCAGTGAATTTAACGATTGGTATGCCCCTGTATTTGTGGATAGTAGAATTAACTTAAACAATGATATGAAAACAAGAATTACGATTGCAAAAGGAGACGGAATAGGTCCAGAAATCATGGACGCAACGCTCCGAATTTTAGAAGCGGCGGGTGCTCAATTGGAGTATGATGAAATCCAAGTTGGAGAAAAAGTTTACTTGTCCGGCAACACGGCGGGCATTGCCCCAGAGGCGTGGGATATTATCAGAAAAAATAAGGTGTTTTTGAAGGCTCCTATCACCACACCGCAAGGAGGAGGTTACAAAAGCTTGAATGTAACAACGCGAAAATTTTTAGGTTTGTATGCCAATATTCGTCCGTGCTTTAGCCTACATCCTTTTGTGCAAACCAAGCATCCCATCATGGATGTGGTAATCATCAGAGAGAATGAAGAGGATTTATATGCTGGTATTGAGCATCAACAAACAGATGAGGTGATTCAATGTCTAAAATTGATCAGCCGACCTGGATGCGAGAAGATCGTTCGCTATGCCTTTGAGTACGCCAAGCAAATGAACCGCAAGAAAGTGACTTGTTTCACCAAAGACAATATCATGAAGCAAACAGATGGATTGTTTCACAAAGT
>CAZJCQ010000023.1:9966-28098 GCA_964544665.1 uncultured Chryseobacterium sp.
CAGGGGGCCTTGTTGATGTTGAATCACATTGGACAAAGTGAAATAGCAGAGCGCATTCAGAACGCTTGGCTCAAGACCTTAGAGGATGGCATCCATACTTATGATTTGTTCAAAGAGGGCGTGAGTTCAAAACAAGTCTCGACTTCTGATTTTGCGCAGGCCGTGATGGAGCGTTTGGGACAAAAGCCACAAACTTTGAAAGCGGTGGAATATAAAGCGGATGTACAACTCAATCTTCCTGCCTATGTACGCAAGGCTCCCATGTCAAAGGAGTTATTGGGGGTTGATGTATTTGTCCATTGGGCGGGTACTGCCGCAGATGATCTAGCAGTCCAAGTGCAGCAATTGAATCAGGGCGACTTGAAATTGAAAATGATCACTAACAGAGGGATTAAAGTTTGGCCGGATGGTTTTCCAGAAACTTTCTGCACAGATCATTGGAGATGTCGTTTTCAAAACCTGAATGGAGCGCCCATTATGAAGCACCAAATTATCTCTCTGCTTCAAAAAGCTGAGGAGATTTCTTTAGATGTGGTGAAGACGGAAAATCTGTATGCCTTTGATGGAAAACCTGCATTTTCTCTTGGACAAGGACAATGAATTTAAAACGTTCAGCAATGATTATTCAAATAAAATTTCACGAGGAGTCCATGATGGCTTTGGAATCACTCGTTCTGCAAAAAATTAAAAGTTTAGAGTGTGATATTACAAAGGATGACTTGGAGGAAGATATCGCGATGAAGGAGGCGCTCATTAGAAAGATTCAGTGTGAGTGGAGAGAAATGAAAAATAACCTTACGTATTCGAGCTTTGACAAAATGGAGCATCACATTCAATTAATAATAGGATGAACGGATATTTATTTTTTTGTGTGATGTCGATTCTTTTGTGCACTACACTGATTGGTTTTTCCTTTTTTACAGAAAGTATGGTGGACGCAAAGAGCCTTCGTGTTTTGGCGCTTCTCTTGGGGTTGGGTTTGCAAATGAGTTTCATAGACAAGCAGATTTTAAAGCCAAATGATAGTGCCCTCAGCAAAAAAATATTTTAACGGACGGACAGCCGTTATAGCGACGCAACATGCAAAGGAGCGTGTTATTGCCCCGCAAATTTCCGAAGCTTTCGGTTTAAATGCTATTGTACTGCCGGATTACAATACTGATTTGCTCGGTACATTTTCGGGCGAAGTTGAAAGAAAAGGTGATGTAATTGAGGTTTTAAAAATGAAATGTTGGGGGGCGATGGAACAAAGCAAGGCGGAAATTGGAATTGCAAATGAAGGTTCTTTCGGTCCTCATCCATCGGCCTATTTTTCTTATGCCGACGAAGAGTGGATGATACTCATTGATCGCCGTAATGGATGGGAAATAATTGAGCGAGTCGTCAGTTTAGCAACAAATTTTAATGCGGCCTCGTTTTCCGATTGGAACGAGATTGTAGATTTCGCTGACAAGGTGCAATTTCCTTCACATGGATTAATTGCAAAGGCTTCGCGAGATGATATTCGTATCATGGAAAAGGGAATCGCAGAGTGGAATCATTTAAGACAAGTTTGTGAAAGGACGATTGCTCACCATGGTGAGGTTTACTTGGAAACGGATATGAGGGCCATGTATAATCCAACGAGAATGTTGGTGATTTCCGACGCTACCCGAAAATTAATCGAGAAGGTCAATAACATGTGTCCGAAATGTTCCACCCCTGGTTTTGGTATTCGCGAATTGATGAGGGGGTTGCCTTGTCAAGATTGTGGCTTTCCAACCCACTCGGTGCTCGAACATATTTATGGTTGCAATAGTTGTAACTTTCAAAGTAGCGTTGCTTTTCCTGATGGAAAGAAATTCGAGAGTCCTATGTATTGTAATCTTTGTAACCCTTGAACATTATGGATGACAGCACTTTGATTAGAAATGTGAATATGGTCTCTCATGGAAAGATAATAGAGGGAGACTTACTAATATCCAGAGATAGGATCGTTGAAATTGGTTCACGAATTTCCGCGAAAGTTCAGCATATTGTAGAGGGCAAAGGGCGTTGGTTGCTACCAGGTGTAATTGATGGTCAGGTCCATTTTCGCGAACCTGGGCTTACGCATAAAGGTGATTTATTCACAGAATCGCGTGCGGCAATTGCAGGCGGAGTGACTTCGATTATCGATATGCCCAATACGTTGCCAAATGTATTGACTTTGCCTATCGGGAAGGAAAAGCATCAAATGGCAGCCAAAAAATGTTTGACCAATTTTGGATTTTTGTTGGGAATTGATCAACAAAATTGGAGGTCATGGAGGGATGATGATGTATCGTCCATGTTAGCCTTGACTGATGATGGGTTGTATTTTTCGGGAAAGGGAAAGCTACTTGCACAGTTTCCTGAAGAGTTGGGATTACTCATGTCTCGTTTTCCAGAAACCATTATTGCCTTGCATTGTGAAGATGAATCGATGATTGAGAAAAATCTCGAGCAAAGTAGAGTACAATGGGGAGATCGTATTCCATTTTCTCAACATCCCCTCATTCGTTCTACAGAAGCTTGTCTTCGTGCCACAGCGGCTTGTATAGAAGTCGCTCAACGGACAGGAGGGCTCTTACATATTCTGCATGTGACTTCTGGAGCGGAAGCCATGTTATTTAATCATCTTATTCCTTTTGAATTGAAGCGAATTACGGCAGAGGTTTGTGTGCAAAACTTGTTATTCTCTGCTCAAGATTATGAGCACTTGGGGACCCGTATAAAATGGAATCCATCCATTAAGACAGCTCAAGATCGAGATGAGCTTTGGAAGGCATTGTTGATGGACAAGTTAGACATTATCACCACCGATCACGCACCTCACGATTGGGAAGAAAAGAAGGGGAACTACGAGCAGGCGCTTTCTGGAGCTCCCATGATTCAGCACAGTCTGAATGTCATGGTTGATTTTTTCTTACAAGGAAAAATTTCAATAGAAAAAGTGGTGGAGAAAATGTGCCATCACCCAGCGATATTATATGGAATTGCAGATAGGGGATTTATTCAAGAAGGGATGAAGGCTGATTTGGTGTTGTTGGATTTCAAAAGTTCTTGGCAAGTCAATAAAAAGAACCTATGGTACAAATGCGGATGGTCACCATTGGAGGGTAGAATTTTTCAGAATCAAGTGGTTGGCACTTGGGTCAATGGAAATCATGTTTACAACAATGGGGAATGGAATCTAAATCGGTTTGGACATCCTTTGTTTCGCAGTGTTCATAGCAATAGTTTGCGGGACTAGGTTGAGGGCTGACATGAGACAAACGAAATAATTTTTTATGGTTTAGGTTGAATATTCTTTGCTAAATAAGTGTCAAATTTGAACGATCATCGAAAAAGGCTTGATGTCTGGTGAAAGAGAAGCAGAATGACTCAATATCTCATCAACTCATTTGTTCACGATAGTTCCGCGTAGGATTTGAAGCGATTCAAAATGGACTGCCATCCTTGCTGCTGCAATTCCACTGGATTTTCGCTTTCCGGATCGAACGTTATCGTGACCTCAGTTCCCGTTTCATCAGAAGCAAATTGAATGCTTGCCATTCTTCCTCCAAATTCGTAGACCAAACGCTCATGCATTGAAACCAACGTATATTTTGCTTCGAAATCAAATCCAAAGCTACCATTTTTGGCCTCCATTCTTGCTAAGTATTTGCCACCGACGCGCAAATCATTTTCCGCGTAGGGACAACACCAACTCACATCGGCGAAATTCCATTGCGTAATGTGTTCAGGTTGAGTATAACGTTCCCAAACGGTTTGAATGTCATTGTTAATGTGAGTAGAGATGGTGATAGGTGTTGCATTCATGGCAAAAATTGGTGACGAATTTGTTGATAGGTAAAGTAAAAGATTATTCAAACATTTTCATATGCTTCATGCCATTTTTAACATAATTCGTGTCGTGGGTTCTACCAGTTGGGCTGCCGGTGTTATGAATCCGAAAAGCCGCTTCAAATTTTCCTTGTCTAAGATAATCTCCATAGGTGAGATTAATCCAATGAATGGCCCATTTTACAGCATCCTCACCGCGTAAATCTTGAACCTGGATACCAAGTTGAAGACATTTATATCCCATTAATTGAAAAGGCCCCCAGGAACTTGCCAAGTTGCGAAGCGCCTCGTCACTGCATCCTTTAAGATCATTAGCCGTAATTTTTTCTAACGACTTCTTGCCACTTTGCACCTCCTTTAAATCTTTGTATACATTTTTCTCGAAGCGGGGTTTGATTTCTTTCTTTCCCGAGCTTTCCAAAACAATAAGCGCTTTTAAATAGGGTGCAGGTAATTGATACTGCAAGGCATATTTTTCGACTTCGTTCCCATAATTTTTTTCAACCTGTTGTCGAGACCATTCTTGACAACTGATAAATAATAGGCAGAATAGAATAAGGAATGAAACTAAATAAAATCGAGTTGAAACGATCATGATAATAATATCGGTAAGTTCAAGGAATCAGTGAAATAGAGATAATGGTAGGTACAACGACTAATTTCTCCTCGAGTTCTGGGTTGCAATATTCCGATTGCGCAGAAAATAGGTCATTATAGGTAACCTTAAATTTTCTTCCTACATATATTTTGTCATCGCGATCGGCATCTTCCTCAAGCGTCGGTACACCCTCAAGTTCATTCATGGCTGATCCAAAATCAATATCATCAAAAATGAGATGAAAGCAATCTCCCCACATGATATCATGAAGCTCCATAACTTTAGTTACTTGCCCTTGTCTTTTGAGCGAGGTGAAATGACCGAAAACAAATCCATTTTTACCACTGGGCAGCGCTACTTTGTACCAATTGTCGACATTGCCATTGACCTCCATTTCGATGGAAGTCTCTATTATTTTTAATCGATCGAATCGCTTAACTTTTCCGACAATTTCTGCGGTGGTATTGGGAGCGTTTCGAACGTTACATAAGTCTCCTTGAATGATCAGTGTCTTTTGGGCAAAATTGAGTAGCGCAAGGGTAATTAGCGTAACGGTAAAGGCAATTTTTTTCATTATTGTATTGAATCTTTTAATCCTTGTTTCAGCAGAGATAGCCCAAATCTGCAATCATTCTTTTCCATTTCCACCATTACTTCTCGAATGGTCTCTTCTTTATCGAACGAGTATTTGTTTTCATATTTTTTTTCAATCGCTTTTACGCAATTGGTGAATTCATTATCCCCAGAATCCAGACTCATAATGAAAGGTAGGTCTTGGGTGATAAAAATTTGAGTTTGTGCAGAATCCATATTAAGAATCTTTTCTGCCATGCATTCGGAAGTGTTTTGGGCGTTCTCGCATTCTAGAAAGAGATTAACAGTAGCGGGACTTAGTTTTTGTTCCAGTTGTTGCGTGCAATTACAAATGTCATCAGCGGCTTGTTTCTCGGAAACATTGGAGCAGCTCATGAGTGTGATGCAAAATGCAATCGAAATAATGATTGAATGTTTATTCATGATTGAAATGGTTTAATTAATAGCGAATATACGCGTGGGGTGTTGTTTTTCAAGAACGCACAAGAATCAAGATCAAAGTTAAATAGAAATATCAAGGGGAAATGATGATATGATTAGTGCAGGAATTATGGTATCAAATGATTTCATTAATCAGATTATTCGGATAGCATCTTTAGTACATAGGAGTGTAGAAATTTTGCGTTGACTTTACCCAAAAATACCCGGACCATTGCGGATTTTCGTAATGATAGATGCCGCAACCTAGAAAGTGGAGTTCAGGATTTAAAATGTTTCTTTTATGCCCTTCTGAGTTCATCCATCCTTCCACTAAACCATTCGCCATTTCCCAATAACTCGGCTGGGATAGGAAAAAGTCATAAATATTCTCAGCACATGATTTGTAATTTAAACCCATTGATTTGATTCGGTCACTCATGGATTCTTTTCCTGGAACAGGACTTTTATGGGAATAGAAATTGTACATAACCATATCCTTTGAATGATTAAAGGCTACTTGTTCGAGTGTTGGAGAGTGATGGAATTCAGATCTTCCATATTTCACCCTCTCTTCATTGGTTCTAAAAAATATAGCTGCGTTTAACAATGGATAATCAATGTTATTTGGATTTATTTTTTGATGAATAATTGATTCATTCTTGAAAGTTGACGAATGGTAAGACGCATAATAGGAATTGTTCCATTCGTGCAAGTGCAGTTGACTCCATCCAGCTGTGCACCAGGCAGTAAGAATCAAAAGAAGTAATTTACTTTTCATTTTTAAGCAGAATTTCGTTTTAATATTGTAGGTAAAAGATTCGTTTCATGCAGTGAAGTAATGGCTATTATTGGTGAATGAAAAGTAATTTATTAGTTCGATAAAATGACAAGGCGAATATTCACGCCTTGTCAAAATTTCATCGAGAAAATCAAAAGGAAGCTATTTCTTACTGACATTTTTTACTGGCGAACAGAAGATCATATCCTTTGAATGCAACGGTGTTTTGCGCTTCTTTTGTTTCAATCAAGATCTTTCCATTTAAATTCTGATAGCCTTCACCCAGGCAGTCTTCGTATTTAACTTCAAAAAAGGTAACGGAATAGTCATTGTTCGAATATTTTCTTTTGTCCGAGGTGGCGGTCTTTTGGTCAAGTTTCAGCTTAATTTCTTTTCCACCAATTTTCATTCTAACAAATTTTCCGTTTACGTCCTTATCATCATAAGTATCTAGTGCGATGATAGATTTTCCAATATTGTATTCAAGGTCTGGTTTTCCATCGTAGTCTATGGCCTGTGGCACTAATTTGGAGTCGATGGGTAATGCGGTTGATGCATTAACAGCGGAGGTTGTTTCGCTGCTCGTAGTTGATGGCGCTGTCGCTGTTGAATCCTTAACGGGTGCAGCGTCTGTTTTTTTGGGTGCTCCCTCGCCACAACTGATGGTAAGTGCAATTGATAACGTGAGTAAGATAGCGGGCACTGTTTTTTTTCTCATTTTTTTATTGATTAGGGATTAGTTAAATTTAATTGATTAGGCATACAATTATCCACTTTTCTGGGATTCCTTCAAAATAATAAATGGCCTGGCCATATCGATCTTTACTCTTGAGCGTTTGTCCATCAATGAAATAAAGATTTTCGCCATAGCGGTCTTTTCTGCGGACAGAGAGTCCGTCGAAGTAATACAATGCTTGGCCGTATTTATCCTTACTCCTCACTGTTGCCCCATCCATATAGAACATCGGTTCACCATATCTGTCCTTTCTGCGAATCGTTTGTCCATCTAAATAGTACAACGCTTGTCCATATCGATCTTTGCTCTTTAGCGTCGCTCCGTCAAGAAAGACAATCGCATTACCATACCGGTCTTTTTGTTTGACGCTTTGTGCATGACCATGGACGATGGCAAGCGTGAGTAGGAGGATGAGTTTAAATTTCATGTTGTATGGTCACGCCTTTTTTAATGGGTCATCAAATATAGAAAACTAATAGTAAAATGATAAGATGTAGAGATTTTTCCTAGCCGATCACGAAATGATCCGGTTTTATCAAAGTGAGAAGCAGAAGTAATGAGGAACAGTAAGTGTGTAACGATAGCGAGCGCATGAAATTCGATTGGCTATCCCCTCCTGCCACGAAGTGGAAAGGAGGGGTGTCCCGCAGGGACGGGGTGGTCTTTTCGGAGCAAGAAGCAGAAACAGAAGCAGAAGCAGAAGTAGAAGCAGAAGCAGAAACAGAACCAATGTGTAACAGTGAGTGTGTAACGATAGCGAGCGCATGAAATGCGATTGGCTATCCCCTCCTGCCACGAAGTGGAAAGGAGGGGTGTCCCGCAGGGACGGGGTGGTCTTTTCGGAGCGAGAAACAGAAGGAGTGCATCCTCCTAAAATATATTCAGAAGAAATAATCTAGCGCTTCACATCATTCATTATCCAATTCTTTGCTGTTTACTCGAAAGACTGGGGCCAACTTCAGCAAAGCAAAATGCCCCTATCGGGGCATCATTTTTTTGCGGAGACGGAGAGATTCGAACTCTCGATACGCTTTTGACGTATACACACTTTCCAGGCGTGCTCCTTCAACCACTCGGACACGTCTCCTTTGAAGCGGGGTAAAGATATGAATAAATTGATTTCGTTTATACCGAATTTAAGTAGCGAGGATTGAAAACATGTCACGGAATTGACTGAAGGCTAGTTTCATAATACTGACCTAAAGTATATTTAGATAAATCTGTGATGGGCTCTGTTACCACTGAATCTGCGTAATCGTCTTCAATGGTTTTAATTCCAACAATGGGCATCAATTTATCAGAATAGTAAACAATTTCTCTCTCTTTGTATGTTCCCGTTTCGTACAAGTCTTCATGGCAAATTATTCTTTTTCCGTAGAAGTAATAACATGTGCATAACGCGCCATCTCCGACTATAGTGATATATTGAAAGGACCTAAATTGATTATTAGATACACAGGTTTTTAAAATGAATTTTTCATCCCTTTCCTTATTTTCAGGTGCGAAAGGAACTTCTGTACATTGAAAATTTGAATTGTCTGAAAATGAATGATGCAAATCTTTTAGATATTCGATTGAGTTGATGTCAACAGGAGGGTTCACTTTTTTTTCGCTTTCTTCGCAACCGAAAAACATTAAAACGATTAGAAAGTAAATAGTAGGATTGTTTTTTTTCATAAGGATTAAGGAATTGATAAGTGCTCTGATGTTGCCGATGAGAATTTATTCTGTAATGTTCATTTCTTTCAACGCCTTTTTCAAATATTGCAAATGCGATTTTTGGGATTCCTTGAAATTTTTGATTTTTTTATTGTATACCTGATTTTTCCCATTCGGATCTTCCATATTTTCGGTTCCATAGATCGGTTTTCTATTGGCGTCATATATAAGCACAGAGCTCTTTGATCCAAATCCAGCCCATCCATTATGCGTGCAAATAAGCTCGTTACCTCTAAAATAAAAATTACACCATTCAAAAATATCGGCGTAATCTAATTCAATGGAGACCATTGTTAAAGAATCCGTGAGATTGCATTTGTAAATTTCAGCGCCTGAATATTCAGGTCCTTGTGCTAAAATTTCTTTTAAGGTATGATGAGGACAATCTTTTGTTTTGTGGCTTTGGAATTTTTCGAAGATGCTTGTTATTTCCTTAATACGTTCTTCAGTAGTCTGTATTTTAGGAGCGATCACGGCTGATGCATTGTTATTCTTATTGGTCGTATCTTGCAAGGCGGTTTCTTTATCCGGTGATGCAGGTGGATTGCTACATGACCAAAATGATAAAGTGGAAATAAGTAAAATAAATGCAATTGTTTTTTTCATAAGTTGGAGTATAAGGATACAACAAAGTTATTATATTTTAATACAAATTTTTCAAGCTTATTTCAAATGCATCGCAAAAAATCCGAGCATGCACTTATAAAGTTCCAAACTGTTTTCCTCGCGCTGAAAGCCATGCCCCTCATTGTATTTGATCATGTATGGAACTTCCACTCCTCGCGCCCTTAATCCCATTACCATTTGATCCGATTCGTTGATGTTTACTCGCGGATCATTGGCGCCTTGCACAACCATCAGGGGTTTCTTGATTTTGTCTAATTGGAAAACAGGCGACACCTCTTTGGCTATAGCGGCCTCCTCCGGATTATCCAAATCATACCAGATTTCTTTCATGATGTCCGTGTAGGGCTTCCAATACTCGGGGAAAGAGGCAAAAAAAGTTTCTATGTTAGACACCCCCACATAATCTACGCCACAGGTATACAAACCGGGCGTTTTCACCAATCCCATTAAGGTGGCATATCCACCATGACTGGCTCCATATATCGCCAGTCGCTGGGAATCTGCCCATCCTTGTTGAATGACATACTGAACGCCATCTTCCACATCGTCCATGGCTTTTCGGCCGATTTGCTTAAAACCACTTTTTAAGTACTGCTTGCCATATCCTCCTGAAATTCTAAAGTTCACTTGCAGCGTAGCATATCCGCGACTGGCGAATAATTGCGCCTCTGGATTGAATCCCCATGAATCGCGAATGCCTTGTGGTCCTCCATGGGGATTCACAATCATCGGGACTTTCTTTCCATTCAAAGCCTCTTTGGGTAATGTGATATAACCATATAGGGTCATTCCATCTCGACTTGTGAAATGTATGGGACGCATTTCTGCCATGTCCTTTTCCTTGAGTTGTGGCATTAAATCATACAGCAAGGTAATTTTACCAGTGGATGTTTCATAATCATAGTATTGACCATATAATTTGTCACTTTGTACAACAAATAAAAAGTGAGATTCGTTGTCATCAAAGTCCGTTAAATAATAAGTGTAATTTGGGAATTGCTGTGTGATTTTGCTATGAATGGCTTTGTAGGTGGAGCTAACGGGAATGATTTCATAACGTTCCCCATCAAAATGAAAAAAGTCGACTTCATATTTTCTCTTGCGAGAAAGCTGTAATCCGGAAACGTCATAAGTGGGATGAGAATAGACCTCTTTTATTTTTTCACGTTTGGCTAAATCAAACAATATGATTCGGGACTTATCACTGTCCAGATTAGTCATTACATAGGCCTCATTCTTGTTTTTAGAGGCATAGTTGAAACTCAAGATGGAAAAAGTATCATCCCAATCATTCTCTTGAATTAAAGTAAACTTTCCCGTTTCTAAGTTTTTGTAATAAAGCGCGGTTTTAATGCCATTGAGCATTTGTGAGTAGCCTCTTAATTCGCCATTTTTATCAAAAATGAAATCTTGAATCGGATTGTTGACGTCTTTGTTTTCAAATAACAACTTCAACTCTCCTGTTACCACATTTAATAAATAGGGTTCAAAGATTTGCGGATTGTTTTTATTCATGCTGATAATCATGAAATCTTTTTGTTCCTTGAGCAGATTGATGATGCTGGCCGTTATTCCTTCAAATGGCGTTAAATCTTTCAAACCTTGACCGTTCCATTGGCTGGTGTAGATGTGGTAATTTTCGTCACCTCCATTATCCATCATGAAATAAATTCTTTCATTATTGATCCATCCATAATCTTTGATAAGTTCCTCTTTTTCTTCAACGGCTCGGATGACTTTACCCGAGGAGATCTCTTTTATCAGAATGTGTCGTTTATTTTGGGCGTCTTTTTCTTTATAGGATAGAAACCTTCCGTCAGGAGAAAGTTGGAAAGCCGAAGCATTGGGCTTTGCGAAATAGTCAGCGACGTTGTAGGCGAAATTTCCTTGATCTTGCGCCGCGATTTGAGCCAGTTCTAAATCTGAGCTGGCCAATTCAGGCATTCCGGGTAATTCGGGAATATATCGGTTCAACGTGAGCATTACTTGATGACCATTTTGGTCGAATTGTCCAACAATGGCGTCGCCGCTGCATTGCGCATCAAAATGGATTTGCATGGCTTCAGAATGCAGTATCAATTTGGGAGCCTGAAATTGTGTGCGTTCAACGGGAATCCCTAATGCCCCTTGCGCTGGAACGTCAAGGGTGGTGGTCCATTGTCCTTGTAAGTTCTCAATGTGAAAAATAATTTCGAGTTCTCCTTGCGGTGAGGGTAATTGACCTTTCCAATCCCCTTGAATGTCTTGTGCTTGCATAAAGATGGATGTAATGAAGCTGAATGCGCCGATGATTAATTTTTTCATTCTCTCTTTTCTATGTTGCCAAAAATAAGTAGGGTTGGGTGGGGATAGTGCAAGGGAATGATAAAAATTCCCAAATACACTATCCGTGCATTCCGTCAAACTTTATTTATCTTCGCCTCGCATGAATTGGAAGCATCGACTGAAATTAATACTCCCCCGATACCAAAAGCTCATCTTGGATTATCCGGTGGTCATGAAACCGCGATATGGCCATGGTAATCCCGTGTTATCCGGTATGCAAGCCATTTTAGAAAAGGATCATTCCGTTTTTTTGAATTGGGCGACCATTATAAATCAATATACGACGGAACTGCAAGCCATAAAGAAAGCAGAACATGCTACTTCCAATCGTGAGCCTGCTTGGAACAACGGTTTTTTACCCGGTTTAGACATCGTGGCCTTGTATAGCATCTTGCGCCATTGCCAACCTAAAACCTATGTGGAAGTGGGCTCTGGAAATTCAACAAAGGTTGCATTTAAAGCGAAAAGTGATGGCGAATTGTCGATGAAGATGGTCTCTATCGATCCCTTCCCTCGAGCAGGAATTGACGACCTCGCAGATGAAGTCATCCGCATGCCTTTTGAAAATTTTAATTGGAACGGATGGGATGAATTGAGCAAAGGGGATGTTGTATTTATTGACAACTCTCATCGAGTCCTTCCGAATTCTGATGCGATGGTGTTCTTTATGGAAATACTTCCTCGCTTAAAGCCAGGGGTGTTGGTGCATGTGCATGATGTTTATTGGCCAATGGATTATCCGCAAGAGATGTGCGATCGATTCTATTCTGAGCAATACCTGCTGGGCGCCTTTATTTTGGCCAATCCCCAGCGGTACCGCCCTATTTTCCCAGCCTACTATTTTTCTCAAACACCATCGCTGGCCAACTCCATTAGTGCCATCTGGAATCATTCCCATTTGTCAGGAGTAGAGCAGCACGGTGGGAGTTTTTGGCTAGAGATCGGAGAGTAGAGGGTCAATCAGTTTCATTCGTTTAAAGGACTTCTCGGCTGGCCATGTGATCGGTTAATTTCATGATAGATGCTCAATGAAATGAGGCAGTAGTCTTATCTTAGCAAAAAATAAAACAATGGTTGGAATTATTATGGGTAGCAAAAGCGATTGGCCCATTATGCAAGAAGCTGCGGAAGTATTGAAAGCGCTGGGAGTTCCTTACGAAGCTCAAGTAGTCAGTGCTCATCGTACTCCAGAACGGATGTTCGAGTATGCGCAAAAAGCACACTCCAGAGGCATCAAAGTCATTATTGCAGGTGCCGGAGGGGCTGCGCATCTCCCCGGTATGACAGCCTCCATCACGCCACTTCCTGTCATTGGTGTACCCATTAAATCTTCCAATTCCATCGATGGTTGGGACAGTATCCTTTCCATATTACAAATGCCATCGGGGGTTCCTGTGGCCACGGTTGCACTGAATGGTGGACGAAATGCGGGAATTTTGGCTGCACAAATCATGGGCAGTCATGATGAAGCATTATTGAAGCGATTAGTAGCTTTCAAGGAAGAATTGAAGAAAAAAGTGTTAGACTCAGCCCACGATTTGTTATGATTAGTATCGATCCCCAAACCGTTCCAGTTGCCAAATTGCATGGTTATTTATTGGGTGCAGTGGCGCCGCGTCCCATCGCGTTGGTCAGTACCCAAGACGAAAATGGAAACGATAATTTATCGCCTTTCAGTTTCTTCAATATCTTCAGTGCTAATCCACCCATTGCCATTTTTTCACCAGCGAGGAGAGGACGGGATAATACCACCAAGCATACTTATGAGAATGTAAAAATCAATGCGGAGTGTGTTATTAATATCGTGAACTACGACATGGTGCAGCAAATGTCCTTGTCGAGTACGGAATATGCCAAAGGAGTCAGCGAGTTTGTCAAAAGTGGATTGACGCCCATTGATTCATTGATGGTGGCTCCCAAGCGCGTTGGCGAGTCGCCAGTTCAATTGGAATGCAGGGTAAAAGAGGTGGTGGAATTAGGGACCGAAGGTGGAGCGGGTAATTTGGTGATTTGTCATATAGTACAAATTCATATAGACGAAAAAATACTAGACAGCAATGGTCGAGTAGATCCGTATTTGATAGACCAAGTAGCCAGAATGGGAGGCGATTGGTATTCTCGGGCCAGGGTAGGGATGTTCGAGGTACCCAAGCCATTGGAGCGCTGTGGAATGGGAGTAGATCAATTGCCTCAGGATATTCGATTATCAAAAATCCTGACGGGAAATCATTTGGGCATGTTGGGGAATACCGAACAGTTGCCCAACGAAACGGACGTGAATGAATATAAGCTGACCGAATTGGCGGATATGTTTTTGGAATTAGGAAGCGATGCCAATGCGCTAGAGAAGTCGCTGCATCAGCGCGCCGCCGAGCTCTTGGATCAAAACAAAGTCAACGAGGCATGGATGACATTGTTGGCGTATAACTTGGGTTAATGCATCTTAGGTTCCCATTCGTTGATGCGTGATGAATCATCGCTACAGAACTGATCGAGAAACAGAAACAGAATAAGCAAAAATGAGTTTGTCCCGCAGGGACGAGACACTTCGTAAAACAGGAGGGGAGATGTCTCAACCCTCCGCAGCCAAACCAAATGTCGGTGGAGTAGGGCGGTAAGCCGCGAAACCCAGTTTCTTGACAGGGGTGAGCATGCCTTCCTCTCGCAAAATTTCTTCCATCCATTCTTCTCCTATCGTTATGCAATCGGACAAGGCCAAGATTTTCTTCTCTGCGTTCGACCATTGTCCAGGATTCCAGTCCTGCTCGCAAAGGGCTGCTCGAAGCGTGGGTGTTATCCACTTTTGTATGGGCGATTGCTGGATGATTTTCTTGCGTTGCGCAGCCGTGATGCCATTCATTTTTAATTTAAATAAAAATCGACGCATGAACGCTTCATCCAAATGGTCTTGCTTATTGGTAGTGGCAATCAATATTCCTTTGAATTTTTCGAGCCATTCCAGTAACTGAATTTGAATGTTATTGGCATGAATGTCATTGCTGTGCATCACTTGCACTCGTGGTGCAAACAATCCATCGGCCTCGTTGAGCAACAATATGATGGGTTGATCTTCCCTCGAACTAATTTCTGCATATCTGCGAAACAATTGCTCAATGTTCTTTTCTGTTTCTCCCACCCACTTCGAATGCAACTCGGCATAATTCACTTGCATAATTTTACCTTTGATACCATGTGCCAAGGAATGTGCATAGGCGGTCTTCCCCGTTCCAGGAGGACCATAAATCAAGTAACTGATGCTGGTTTCTCGATGTTTCTTCTTTTGACAAAGTGCTTTTGTCCAATCGAAGGTGCGTTGAATAGATGAATCCCAGACATGATGAGCCGCCTCTTGCAGTGGATCCATCAAAGCGAATTGTCCTTTCTGTGGTAAATGTTGTGGTAATGCATGTGGATTGACTTTCCCCTCTAACACCAGGGCGTGAAAGGCAGCAGTGATATTGAACATGGAAGGAATGCCATCACCGTCACTATGGAATTCGAGAAGCCCATATTCCATGAGTTTTAATGTTCGATTGGGGTAACTGGTAAGAAAAGAGATCCATTCACTCGGCAGCAAGGGGAAATCTGAGGTGAACGTAGGCATGGAACCTTCGGCAAATCCCTTAACACAAGCCATCAATATTTTTCCTTCCCAATTCGGAAGCGGCATTGACTGCAATCCTTTCAGCAAAGGGCATTGAGGGAAGAGGGTACGCATGATGCCTACGAACGTGGGAAATTGTCCTTCTTTTTCATACCACTCATACAGTTGAAACAATTGAATTCCGCCAGTGAGCCATTGATCATAAGGGCGAGGTGTAGGATGCTTTTTAAAAGAGTGGCAAGTAAAAGTGGCTGTTCTTGTTTTGTGGTAGAGGTTGAGCGTTACCTCATCATTCAGCACACGTTGAATGAATTGTGCCCATGCTTTTTTGTTTTTTGGAATGAATTTTTTGAATTCAAATTTGGGTTCATCATCGTTTTGGTTTTCTTCCATTTTTGATCGGCTTAAGAATTTTTTCAATCGAGGGTCATTCATACATTTATTTTTTTTTCGGTTCTACTTTTAGGCAAAAAACCCCGCTTTCACGGGGTTTAATGAAACAATAACACAAACACTTGGAAACAAAACGTGTACAAGAGTATCCATTGTCATTGTAATCTATTTACGACGTGGTCTTTTTTTAGGGAGTTTATGAACAATGAATAAAAAAAGAGAGGAAGAAAGGGACCGAAGTCCCTTTCCGATTCAGTGCGTATCTCTGCAGTTAAAGGATCAAAGAGGGTTGATGGGTTGATAATGGAGGCGCAGTTTGGAGTGTTGAATGTGGAGTTGGCATCGCCGATATCCCTGTCTGCATCTTTATCGCGTATCACCTTTTCATAATGGTTAAAACCGCTCGACACGTGCTGAATCTATAGCTCCGTTCGGAAATTGAACGAATCTATTCTCTCTTGAATGGCCTCTATCTTAGCCTCGATATCTTGCACCAATAGATCTCGCTCGCCGGCTTTAATGGTGGCGTATTGGTAAGTAATAATACCGCTGCTAATGCGTCGGGTATCATTACAGTCGAGATATCGCAGGCGCGTGATAAGCGATTTTAGTTCTGCGAGTTCGTAGATGTCGGCTAGAATAGGCGTGTTGGCTATTTGTATTTTAACCTTCAATGCGATGAGCTGCTCGGTGCATTGATGAATCTCCTGCAACACGTCTCGACTGTTGTAGGGAAGTTGCTGCCCATCTTCACAGATGTTGTTCTCGCGTAATCGCTGTTGAAGTTGGTTGATTTTGCCGCTGAGCTTATTTTTCTCAAGCAGCGCTTTGCGTAAGTTCATAATGATGATTTATTTATCGTTTATACATAATTGAAAAGTAACCTGGTCTACTTGTGGGGTGAATTGGCTTTTAACCCATTCCCTTAAATTACCCTGCTTCGATAATTTAAGTGCGCTCTTTAAGTCAACGTTAGATTGAATGACAGCAATTACTTTGCTGAGTCCATTTTTAAAATGGATGATGATCACTACGCTCCCCGGTTGGTAAGGCATGGCCTTTACAATCGCCTCGAAATCTTGCCGGAATCGAGGAAGGTCCGGTTCGAGGATTTTGTTGTAAGCAGTTAATCCTTCTAAAACTGCTGAGCGGCTGCGAAACTTCTTGTGAAGTCGAAGCGAGTACTTTAAGTACCCTAGTACTAATAAATTGTCCATGTTGTTATGGGTTAGTGAAAACATAGTGCTCCCCGTCCCCTCGTCAGGGGCCTTCGGCATGTTTAAACTCAAATGGAATTATTTATTAGTGTTTCATAATGAGAGCAAAACTAAATGGTCAAATTGTAATGTATTTACAATGTGATTTTTTCTTTACTTTTTTTAATCTCGCCTTAAAAACACGGTCATAACGTAATGATAATTCATTTCGTATGCAAAGTCAATTTTTTCTTCAAAAAAAAGAAACGCAACCCGTAGGTTGCGCTCTCTGTTTAGGTAATGGTTGGAAATCCATTAAGCAATGCTCAACTTCTTTTCCAAATCTTCGAGGTATTTTCTGAAATGTTTATCTGTCTCTTGTAAATTATTTACCGTGCGACATGCATGTAATACAGTAGCGTGATCTTTTCCTCCACAATGCGCTCCAATGGAAGCCAAACTGGACTTGGTCATCTTCTTTGCGAAGTACATCGCAATTTGTCTCGCTTGAACAATCTCACGCTTGCGTGTTTTGCTCTTTAATAACTCGATGGGTAAATCGAAATAATCGCACACTACTTTTTGGATATAATCAATACTCACCTCACGAGCCGTGTTCTTCACGAACTTATCGATCATTTGACGAGCTAATTCCAAATTGATATTCTTCTTGTTCAATGAAGCTTGTGCAATCAAGGAAATCAAGGCCCCTTCTAACTCGCGAATATTGGTGGTGATGCTATATCCTAGGTATTCGACTACTTCCTCTGGAAGTTCGATTCCATCTGCATACATTTTCTTACGCAAAATCGCAATGCGCGTTTCCAATGAGGGCACTTGCAAGTCTGCACTCAATCCCCACTTGAATCGGGACAACAAGCGTTGCTCCATTCCTTGCATTTCGACGGGAGGCTTATCACTCGTTAGGATGATTTGCTTGCCGGTTTGATGAAGGTGATTGAAAATGTGGAAGAATACGTCTTGTGTCTTTTCTTTTCCACTGAAGAATTGAACGTCGTCAATGATTAATACATCCATCATTTGATAGAAATGAGAGAAATCATTAACGGTATTGTTCTTTACCGCATCGATGAATTGGTGGGTGAATTTTTCTGAACTGACATAGAGAACGGTCTTCTCTGGACTCTTTGCTTTGATTTCTAAACCAATGGCATGGGCCAAATGGGTTTTTCCTAATCCGACTCCTCCGTAAATCAACAATGGATTGAAGGCAGTACCTCCAGGTTTGTTTGCTACGGCAAAACCAGCACTGCGAGCTAAACGATTGCTGTCCCC
>CAZJCQ010000023.1:28108-36467 GCA_964544665.1 uncultured Chryseobacterium sp.
TTAGAATCGACTTGAATCTTTCTGAGTCCAGGAATGATGAATGGATTTTTAATCGGAGATTCTCCTAAATCCAATGGCATACTCACAGGAGCGTTCTTGGTCGCCTTTCTATCGCTCGTAGGAACTTTGATGGTGTAAGGATGGTTGTTGTTATCCATGATGATGGAATACTCTAATCTTCCTTCGGTGCCTAATTCCTTTTTAATGATCTTCTTTAAAAGCGTTACATAGTGTTCCTCCAACCACTCATAGAAAAATTGAGAGGGAACTTGAATGGTTAAAATGCTATTTTCTAACTTAACGGGTTTGATAGGTTCGAACCAAGTTTTAAAACCTTGTGGGCTAACGTTGTCTTTGATAACTGATAAACAGTTGTTCCAAACTTGAAATTGATCCTTTTTGGATGCCATAGTATAGTGCTAATAAAAATGAATTGTTCAGGTTGTTGTGTCAGTTATTCACAGACACCACGCAAAAAAAACAATAAAAAAGTGAAAAAAAAAAATTATTACTCTTGATTTCAAAGAATTTTTGATTAAGGGAAAAAAATATCTTCATGAATTCATCCAAAACCGTTGATTTTATAAGCACTTTTGTCTCCCAAACCAAATTTTATCTCCCTTAATTTCAATATAAAATTACGATGATTCAGCACGAAGTTCAAATTAGAGTAAGATATGCAGAGACCGATCAAATGCAATTTGTCTATTACGGAAATTATGCAGCCTACTTTGAAGTGGCCCGGGTTGAACTTCTGAGAAAAATGGGATTGAGTTACAAGGCCATCGAGGATATGGGAATTTGGATGCCCGTGATGAATTTTCAAATCGATTATCATCAGCCGGCTCGATACGATGATGTATTGAATATTACGGTTTCGGTGCAGGAGGTGCCATCGTCTCGTATGATTTTTCATTATCAAACACATTGTCAAGATCGACTGATAAATACCGCGGTAACTACTTTGGTTTTTGTCGATCAGCAGAGTCAACGACCTGTTCGCTGTCCAGCGCAATTGAAATCCGTGATTTCGCAAAATTGGCAGGATGAATCAAGGCAGCGGTAACCATTGCCCCGTTCCGGTGTCAATCAAATCGGTTTGGTTGGGTGCTCCTAAATAGTATACACTGCCCATATTGGATATATTAATGTAAGCGTATCCAGTGTTGTATACAAATAAGTCTTGAATGGAGGCTTGGTTGCAATATAACGTTTCGCTTCTCAATCTTCGCGCATCGATGATGCCAATTGCGGAGGTGTAGAGTTTTAATTTTTTGCTTATTCCACTTAGCGTTACGTCGCCATATCCTGTAGGGATTTCGAAATGGGTACTGTCGCAATGGAGCAATAGCGTTGCATCTGAAGAGGCCTGGAATTGCTGCCAATGAAGATAGGATTGTCTGAGAGTGTCCGGAGTTTCTATGCGTAAAGTCGATTCATTTATAATGGATGGAAAAGCAGGTGCGTAAAGATGGACGGTGATGTTGCGATGATAGGATCGAATAATGTTACAACTATTTTTATTTTGAATCATCAATGTACCATCGTTGTATTGAAAGTCAATTTCAGGAAGCAAATTTTCAGGGCCTTCTATTTGACAGTGATACGTGGCGTCGCTATGAAGGACATAGTGCAGATGGTCAGTGAGGTGGAGGGTATTGAATGGATCGAGCTCTTTGGACAGTACACCATCTTTACCACCCAATTGAAGGCAATCCGGTGCTGCTGGACGGTTGCAGCCGACCAACAGCAATAGCATCAAGCAATAAGTTATCTTCTTGAAATGTCCCATCCTATTCCCAATTCCATATGATCTGCTTTTGCAAAATGAGTGAACAAGGCGGCATATAAAAAACCTCTTCTCATGCCATACTCATTAAAATCAAAATTTCTTCGGATCGATAAACGATGATAAAATTTTCCAAAATCTTTCCATGGGGAAATTACATACACTCCTTGATGCACGGTGAACCATGTTTTTCCAAATACAGTTTGATAACCTAAATTGATTCCGATTTGCATGCAATCTTTTGGCAAAGCAACGATTCCTTTGTACTCCCACCATAATTTTTTGAGTGCGGGTTGATACAGATAGTCGGTGCCGATTACATAACGATGGCGATTATTGATTCTGCGGGCTCTTTGAATTTGAATATTCCAAACCGGATATTTATTTCCGAGCGGCTGAAACGTTTCTTTGACACCAAAGGCAGCTTGCATACTCCAAACCCTGGAGGACTGATAAGCGGGTAAAATGTCAATGTATTGATAATTCCCCCGAGGTGCCGACATTCTGGGTTGAAAGGTGGCGCTTAATTGAATATTGTTGGTGCCTAAATTGGGAAGTTGGTAGGCACCGTTGGAAAGATGCGTTATACGCAGTCCGATTAATCCATTGTATTTCTTAGTGTGAATGAGTTCATATTGAAGATGTAAAATCATTTCGGCATTCAAATGAGTAGATAAAATGGGAGCTTGATGATTTTCCCTGATATCCCAGGTCTTCGTTGTGTAGCCAAGGCCAATACCATTCCCCCACCAAAGTCCTTTGATCCATTTTGGAAGTGCACGTCGATAAATAATATAAGAAATTCCCCCTTGATATCCCAATTGATTAGTGTTTCCGGTTGTACTAAAATACAAGTCTAAACCGTCATAGGGAAGTAAGTGATCCATTCGCCAAAATTGATGCGGGGGTGAATGCAGAAGTTGAATGACTCCTCCCGCACTGTGTCCGGTGATCACATTTTGCATGGAGGAACGATGCGGAACGATACTTCCTCCTAGGATCCCGACATTTAAATGAAAACGACCGGTGGTATCTCCTATTTCAACACGAGTATCTTGTCCATATAGAGCAGTGGACCATATCCATATTATCAACCCAATCGTTCTTCCCATAAATGAAGTTGATGTTGAATGGAAAACTTCATCTCGAAAGCCTGTCGCGCATTTTTTCTTTTTTCATTTCTCCAATCATGATCCACCATCATTTTTTCCCATTGATGGGCGAGCTCATTGGCGTCTAGAGGGGAAAAGGTACTACCGCATTGGTTTTCTTCAATTAAGGCCAGGGTACCTCCCGTATTTGCACCAATGATGGGCAGTCCCGCTCTCATGGCCTCAATCGTGACCATGCCAAAAGTTTCATTTAAACTGGGCATGATAAACAAATGCGATTGAGCAAAATAATCGCTCAATTGATATTGAAAGTTTTCAAAATGAATGACCTTTTGTAAGTCCCAATGACGAACTTTCTTTTTGATGTCTTTCTCATAATGCGGGTCTTCACCGGCGGTTGATTCTCCAATAAAAGTGACTTCCATATTGGGGAATCGATGGTGCAGCAGTTGAAATGCGTTGACAACCGTGTGCTGGTTTTTTTGAGGATCCCATCGACCGATGACCAAGGCCCGAAAGGGTCCTGCTTCATAAGGAGTGCTCTGTTGAGCATCCTGAAGGGCCAAAGGTATAATGTGAATTTTTTCTGCAGGGAAGTGGGTCCATTCTTTTACTTGTTGCGCCAGTTGTTGTGAAAGACAAATCCAAGTATCGATTTTTTTTAATCGCCAAGTATGAATAAAGTCTTTCTTGGGCTTGCCCAATTGCATTCCTTGATGATAAAGCAGATGCATGGACTTTCCAATAAATAATTTAGCCCAAGCCATGGTATCCAAATCGCGGGGATCTCGGAACCACCAACAATGAATTTGTTGTTTTTCGTGAATGCGTTTAATTTGAAACGCGGCTCCCCAATCGAAATATCTTTTATTTCGTTTGATCAAAAAGACAGGAATATTGGCCTGCTCACATGCTTGATGTATGGGAGCATTTTCTACACAACAGAAAAGGACATCGTGTCCCGCAGTTTGCATGTATTGTGCGTAGCGGATACTATTTAACTCCAAACCACCTTTGCTGAGCGATGACGAATAAAAGGCAATGCGAGTAGAGGCGGCCATTTCAATCGAAGATATCGTGCATCATCAACGCCTCTGATAATTCTCCAGCAGCTTTTAGGTCTCCGTTTTTTTTCGCTAAGCGCTTTCCATCTGTAAAAGCATCGATGGCCTTTTCCTCCTCTCCTGCACTTTCATACAATTTCCCTATCTGGTAATACGTCGGAAGGTAATCGGGATGCGATTGCAATAAGCGTTCAAAAATTTGAATGGCTTCAGTGGTTTCTCCCTCTTTTTGATGTTCCAGAGCCAAAGCATACCAAAGAAACGGATCGTTCTGTTGGGATTGAAGCATGTTTTCGATCCACTTCTTTCTATTTTCCATTTTGATCTTCGATAGAGACGGTTAATCCTAAACTGGCTAGGATTTTATGATAGTGGAGTAATTTTTCGAAGTTGCCATCTTTGACAATGCACTTTCCTTTGTAATGAACTATGAATGCACATTGTTCTGCTTGAATAGGATCATGTCCCAATACATTGATCAAGGAGTGAATAACATGATCAAAAGTATTGAAATCGTTATGAAGAATCAGAACGGAATCTTGCTCGTTCAAGATGTCTTCTTGATGGGATGCTTGTTCTTGATGCTGTGTCATAATTATTGCTTATGGCGAATATAAAAACGTTTTGGTAAATAGCATTATTTTGTTCGCAAGACTTCTATTATTTTTGTTGGGTATGAAAAATGTAAAATGGATCCTTGCCTTTATGGTGGTCAATGTTATCACTATTCAAAAAGGCGTTGCGCAAAATAATTTATGGGAAGACAAGTTTAAGCAGTTAGGTCCCGAATTGGCGACGCCCAATGAGCAGCGAACGGCCAGTGGAGCGCCTGGTGTGCGTTATTGGCAGCAGCAGGTAGATTACAAAATGAATATTCGAATCGAAGACGCTACACAAAAATTATACGGAGAAGAATGGATTACCTACCATAACCTTTCCCCCGATGGATTGACTTACTTGTGGGTGCAATTGGATCAAAACAACATGGCCAAAGAAAGTGATGCTCAAAAGATCGAGCAATCTAAGATAAACGATAAGATGGGATACAATGACATCAAAGATCTTCAACCTTGGTATGATGGCGGTTTTAAGATTGTTGAAGTAAAGGACAAGGCAGGAAAGGATTTACGGGTGGTGGTGAATCAAACCATGATGCGAGTGGATTTGCCATTTGTGTTGAAAGCCGGCGAAGTTTTTTCTTTTAAAATCAAATGGTGGTATAACATCAACGACCGCATTCGGTTGGGAGGCAGAAGTGGATACGAATATTTTGAGCAGGACAAAAATTACCTTTACACCATGGCCCAATTTTATCCAAGAATGGCGGCTTATATGGATTATTGCGGATGGCAAAACAAGCAGTTTTTAGGTGCTGGAGAGTTTACATTGGATTTCGGAAATTACGAAGTGAACATAACAGTTCCAGATGACCATGTCGTGGCAGCCACAGGTGAGTTGCAAAATGCGAAGTCTGTATTAACAGCAGAGCAGTTGGCCCGATTTGAAAAGGCAAAGAAGTCATTCGACGCGCCGGTGATGATTATTAATCAAACAGAAGCAGAGGCCAATGAAAAAACACCTTCTGATAAGGAGAAAACATGGAGCTTCAAGGCGAGCAATGTGCGAGATTTTGCTTTCGCTTCTTCGAGAAAGTTCTTATGGGATGCCATGGCGGTGAAATTGGATCACCACACTCCTTTGGCGATGAGTTTTTATCCCAAAGAAGGAAATCCACTTTGGGAGCAATACAGTACGCGGGCTGTTGCTCATACCCTGCGGGTATATAGTAAATATACGGTCGAGTATTCCTATCCCGTTGCGCAATCGATTCATTCAAAGTGGATCGGAATGGAGTATCCCATGATTTGTTTTAATGGTGGTAGACCAGAACCTGATGGTACTTATTCAGAAGGCACCAAGTACGCTACCCTTGGAGTGATCATCCACGAAGTGGGGCATAACTTTTTCCCTATGATTATTAATAGCGATGAGCGCCAGTGGACATGGATGGATGAAGGTCTCAATACTTTTGTCCAATACTTGGCTGAAAAAGAATGGGATGTAAATTATCCCACACGTCGAGGTCCGGCGCGCAACATTGTTGATTATATGAAGGGAGATAAAAGTAAAATGTCTCCGATCATGACTAATAGCGAAAGCATTTATCAATTTGGAAACAATGCCTATGGCAAGCCCGCTACGGCACTAAATATTTTGCGTGAGACCGTAATGGGAAGAGAATTATTTGATTATGCCTTTAAGGAGTATTGTACGCGTTGGGCTTTCAAACATCCAACACCAGAAGACTTTTTCCGCACGATGGAAGATGCCAGTGCAGTTGATTTAGATTGGTTTTGGCGTGGATGGTTTTATGGAACCGATCATTGCGACATGGCGTTGAAAGAGGTGAAGTTGTTTGTGTTGGATTCAGAAAATCCGTCGGTTGAAAAAGCAAAAGATAAACAAACCAAATCAGAAGCCCCAATTGACATATCGCTAAAACGGGATCGTGAAGAGGGCATTAAAACTTTAATAGAAGTGGATCCTGCCGCGAAGGATTTTTATAATTCTTTCGACCCTTATCGCGTAACTAAAAGTGATCAGAAAAATTATGATGAGTTTGTGAAGTCATTATCAGTGGAAGAGAAGTCTTTGCTCGATGCGAAGAAGTATTATTATCAATTGACGGTAGAAAATGTGGGTGGCTTGATTATGCCTTTGATTTTTGAGTTTAAGTTGGAAAATGGGACTACTCATCAATTTAAGATACCTGCTGAGATTTGGAAAATGTCCGAACCCACCGTAACCAAAGTATTTGTGTTGGATGGTCCAGCCAAAGAAATCATTTTGGACCCACTGCTAGAAACCGCAGATGTGGAGCTTAATAATAACTTTTGGCCAGCAAGAATAGTACCCTCGCGTTTTGATTTGTACAAGGAAAAACGAAGCAGAGGAGCAGAGGAAAATGAAATGCAAAAGGCAAAGAAAGAGAATCAATGAGATAGGTTTTCTTTTGCTACGATTTCAATCTCTACTATAAATGGAGCCGCCTCAAATTGCTCAAGCAATGGCTTCATTTCGTAATGATATACGCCGTGCTCAGGATATTGATGTTGATCGTCGAGGACAATGTCAAAATTGAGATAATCAAGAGCTTTGTCTCCATTAAAGGAGCCATCTTTATTGCGAATGACTACATCTAATTCATGTGTAATCTTTTGTCCGCTAGGGGTGGTTTCGATCCATTCTAAAGGTAGAATATCGAAAGGATAATGGACAGCACATTGCAAGTCTGCCTTCAACGTGTAGCTGTAATCATTCTTTTGAATTTTCCAGTCCCAAGCCACGGGATCTTTCCATAACATTTCTGCACCGAAATCATGTTCGAATTCATACTGTTGTCCCGTTTGACAACCGATGATTCCAAGCCAAAAGAGAATGCCTATCGCGCTATTTTTTTTCATAGTTTAATGTGTATTCATGAATGATTTTTCCTGATGTATCGTGAAAGGAAACGGAAACACTTCGGTTGGTGCGAGGACCTGTTACATGAAGCATTGCAAAATGTCTTTGATTCACTTCAGTGCCCAATACGCGATATTTGTTTTTTTCATCTTTGACATTGCCCGGTGAAGAAGTTAAAGGTGAAGAAGTGATGTCATAAATCGGAATGGCGTTCTCATTGTAAAGGCTGATTTCACCAAAATGACGATCGCCGGTAAGGAACAGAATTTTCTTTCCTGTTTGGTTAAATTGATGTAATAAATAAGTTCTTTCTTCTGCCGAGTTGGCAAAGTTTTCGAAGACTTGTTCTGAGTTTAAAAATTGTCCTCCGATACAAATGACTTGAAAACTAGCGGTGCTGGTGAGCAAGGAATTGATCAGCCATTCACGCTGGCCTTCATCTAAAATTTGACTTCCATGCGGGACAGATAGATAGGGAGTACTGTTGTACTTTGCGGCTGTGCGGTGATAGCGATTATCCAAAAAGAAAAAGTCGACGTCTGCAATGCGAGTCATGGAACAAATACCTTTTGAATTTTCAATACCCGATGTAGGATTGCACCAGAAATGTTCAAAAACAGCGAGACTTGTGTTTTTGTGCACAAAGCTACCATTGCTATCATTAGGTCCGAAATCATGATCATCCCAAATGGCATAATGGGGACAGGCGGTCCAAAGTTTTTGCAATGACGCATGTACTCTGCTTTGCAAATAGCGGTTCACCATTCCTGCTTGGCTGTCCCAATCTCCTTCCCTGAAATAGACATTATCACCCAACCATATCATGGCATCTGGATTTTTGTCTGCGATGCTATTAAATATCTCTTCTTCCCCTCCGTAGCTTTTGCCAGGGCGATCAAAATCAGGATCATTGAGATAGGCGCAGCTTC
>CAZJCQ010000024.1:0-36282 GCA_964544665.1 uncultured Chryseobacterium sp.
TAGAGGCGGAACTACTGGCAAAAATTTCATCACCAATGGCAACCACCCCAATGAAATTTGGGCTCTAGGAAACAGAGGCAGAGCGCTGCCCTCTGATTTTCCTGAGGATTTAAAATTCATCTCTACTCCAGAAGAACAACTGAAATGGACGCAAGCCCTTCCCAATGATTGGGCGCTCGACCACCAAATAGCACCGCTGGATCAAAGATTTAATATAACGATTGGAAAAAAACACAGCTTTAAAAAAGTGGTTTTGGGACAATATACTTCACTCAATTATTCCAGAACACAAGTTTTACAAAAAACCATTCGATCTGATTTTAACGAATTTGATATTACCAATCAGCTCAGCGATACTGTTTTTCATTACAATGATGATATTTACCAACAAAATACGCAGCTCGGAGCGCTACAAAATTGGGGATTGAGATGGAAAAAGGGGGCTGCTGAATTAAAAAACATTATCAACCTTAACGGTCAACAAGTAAACACGTTAAGGCAAGGGATCAATATTGAGGAAGGTACTTATCGCAAAGAGTACTCTATGCGTTACACGCAACGACTTGTATATTCCGCACAACTCGGTATTCATCAAAATCTATTTCAAGACCAAGGAACCGCTACTGCAAGCTACGGCTTCGGAACCACCCAAAGAAAAGATCCAGATTGGAAAAGAATACGCTATACCCTTCCCACTGATGGCTCGGACTCTGATTATACTGCCTATGTGCCTTTCAGTGCTCAACCCTTTTACTTGGGTCGTTTATTCATGAACTTGAGCGAGTACATTCATACTGCGCAAGCTTCCTACGAACACAAAATTTGGAAAACTTCCAACAAAACAGACAAAGAGGAAAAATGGGTTACCGTAAAAACAGGATCCTACTTAGAAATCAAGGACAGAACCTTTTCATCGAGGAATTTAGGATATCGAATGGCCAATGTTATGAGCTTTGATTATTCTATTGCTCAGCAAGATCTTGAGAGCATTCTATCCCCTCAAAATCTCAACTCCAACACAGGATTGATTTTGGACGAAGACACTAGAGGTGCAGATCGATATGAGGCGCACAATCGATTAGCTGCCTATTATTTCATGACCAATATTCCCTACCGTCATTGGAATCTTTCTATGGGTATAAGAAAAGAGAATAATCGCCAATGGCTTAACAGTGCGGATATTACAGGCCAGCCGCTCACTTCCGAACTCGCCGCCGATTTATGGTTACCCTCCTTCAATCTTTCTTATGACCTATCTAATAAAACCTTATTGAGACTGGCTTATGGAAAAACCATCAATCGCCCAGAATTCAGAGAACTCGCTCCATTCTCTTTCTATGATTTCGAAAACAACTTTATCAATTCCGGTAATCCCCAACTTCTATTTTCAACCATTGATAACATAGACTTCAGATGGGAACATTATCCTAACACAACAGAAATCATCAGCGCCGCTTTATTTTACAAACAATTTCAAAATCCCATTGAACAATATTTTGTGCCCGGTGTCGGATCTGGAGGCACTCGCAGTTTCATGCCAGGTAATGCTCTAAGCGCCACCAGTTATGGCGCCGAAATAGATATTCGTAAATCACTCGCTTCCTTATCACATCATGCGTTTATCAAAAATTTCGTCATTGTTGGAAATGCCTCTTATATCATTTCCAATATTCAACTTTCTCAAGCCAATATTGAAACTGGATTGAATCCCAACCGTCCGATGCTGGGGCAATCTCCTTACATCGTAAATGCTGGAATTTACTATGAGAATGACAGTACTGGATGGCAATTTTCTGCTTTGTACAATGTGATTGGACCCCGCATCGCGATTGTGGGAATTCCGGGTATCCCCGAGGTGTATGAAATGCCTAGAAATGTAATTGACTTATCCTTGACCAAGCAATTGAACAACGGTTTATCGGTTCGTTTTGGGATTCAAGACATCCTCAATCAATCTTTCTACTTGTTACAAGACGCCAATAATGACATGAAGCTTTCCAAGGAGAATGATCAGGTGATGCAGCAATTCAAGCGAGGTAGCTACTTCACATTTGGGATTCAATATAAATTCAGAGAACGATAAGTTAACCTATTCTTTACAATAGGGAGGGGGCGAACTTCTTTTAGTAACAAACTTGTAATACTCGACTAATAAGGAATTAATCTTCGGTGAAGTGATTTGTAAAAAAATCATTAACATGAAAAAAGCTTTATTATTCGCTATTAGTCTGTTCACATTGAGCAGCGCATTCAGTCAGATTATCATCAGTGGTAGTTTGGACAACAATACCAAGACTGTTTGGACCAACAACAACATTTATATCCTGCAAGGTTTTGTCAGGGTTACGGCCAATGACACATTAGAAATTCAACCTGGCACCATCATCAAAGGAGACTTCGCATCGAAAGGCTCATTGATCATTGAACGAGATGGATATCTAATTGCCAACGGAACCGAAACTTCCCCTATTGTATTTACTTCACAAAAACCAGTTGGCCAAAGAGCTTATGGAGATTGGGGAGGATTGATCATTTGTGGAAGGGCCTCCGTTAATCAACCTGCCAATGCCGCTAACGGCACCTCTCAAGGAGAAGCAGTAGTGGAGGGCGGAGTAGGATCCATCTATGGTGGAGGAACCAATCCTGATGATCTCGATAATTCTGGAGTTATTCGCTATGTAAGAATTGAATTCGGTGGTATTCCCTTCCAACCGAATAGTGAAATCAATGGTCTCACAATGTGCGGAGTGGGTTCTGGAACCACCATTGATCACATTCAAATCTCTTATTGTGGAGATGATGCCTTTGAATGGTTTGGCGGTACTGTTAATTGTAAAAACTTAATCGCTTATCGCAACTGGGATGATGACTTCGACACGGACTTCGGATACAGAGGACATGTACAATTTGCTTTATCAGTAAGAGATCCACAAATAGCTGACCAAAGCGGATCCAATGGATTTGAATCGGACAATGATGCTACAGGCTCCACCAATACTCCCAAAACACAACCTAAATTTTCAAATGTCACCATCATTGGAGGGCCTGCATTATCTCCCGACGGAAGTTTCAATTCTCTTTACAAAAGATCGGGTCACTTGAGAAGAAATACAGAGTGTAGCATCTTCAATTCAGTATTGGTGGGATATCCCATTGGATTATTGATTGAGGCCGCAACCACTCAATCCAATGCCACCAATGGTTTATTACGAATTAAAAATAACATGCTGGTACAAATGCAGGATACTTTGATTGCTAATACGAGCAGCAGCTTGAATGCAGCAACGAATAATATCAATAGTGGATTCAATATCACCAACTTTTATAACAGTAATAACAATGGCACAATTGATAATGCAAGTAGCTTGTTATTTAAAAACCTAAGTCTTAATCAGCCCGATCTATCGTTACAAGGAGGCTCACCTTTAAGCACGGGAGCTGATTTCTCTGACAGCTATTTGAATAATTCATTCTTCACCCCTGTCACCTTCAGAGGTGCCTTCGGATCAGAAAATTGGGCTACTTGCTGGACAGAATTTGATCCTCAAAACGAGCCGTATAATATTAAGATTGATAATTCATATACCGCCGAAATTACACCCAGTGGCAACACTACTTTTTGTCAAGGTGGCTCTGTTGATTTACTCGCATCTGCCTCATCGAACAACGTAACATTCACCTGGAATAATGGTTCTAACGATGCCATTCAATCCATTACCACCTCCGGAACCTATTCAGCCATGGCGGTAAATAGCAACGGATGTTCAGTCAGTATCAATCCCATCGATGTTACGGTTAATAGTAACCCAATTGTCAATGTTAGTGCATCTGGTAATACTACTTTCTGTCAAGGCGGTTCCATCACTTTAAGCTCTTCACAAAATGGCAATCATTTGTGGAGCAATGGAGCAACTGGAAATAGCATTGTCGTAACACAAAGTGGCACCTATTCAACCACATTTACCGACAGCAATGGTTGTTCTGGCTCATCCAATAGCATTGCCATTACCGTTAATGCGCTACCCAATGTATCTATTACATCTACAGGAAACACTACTCTTTGCCAAGGACAATCTGTGACCATCAGCTCTTCTCAAAATAGCGGAAACAACTGGAGCAATGGAGGAATTGACAATAGCATTACTGTCGGTACGACAGGGAATTACTCCACTACCTACACCGACAATAACGGATGTTCTGCTACCTCCAATAGTATCAATGTCATTGTAAATGCGTTACCTCAAGTCAGCATTTCGGCTAATGGAAATACTTCGTTTTGCACAGGTGGAAATGTTACGCTATCCTCCAACCAAACCGCTGGAAATTTGTGGAGCAACGGACTAAACACCGCTGATATTGAAGTAACGAGCACAGGCAACTATTCGGTTGTTGTCACAGATAACAACGGTTGTCAAAACACTTCAAATATCATCTCTGTATCCGTAAGCGATGCACCCGCTCCTACTGCTTCTGTCTCCGGAAATAATATATTCTGCGCTGGTCAATCGGCCGAAATACAATCATCGACAGCAGACAGTTATCAATGGTATTTGAATGGAACTGCCATCAATGGTGCGAATAGCGCTAGCATCAACGTTACAGAAGGAGGTTTTTATACCGTAGAAACCACCAATTCGAACGCTTGCAATGGAACAGGATTCTCAAACCCGGTTTTCATAACGGTAAATGCACTTCCCAATGTGAGTCTCACCGCTATTGGCAATACGACTTTTTGCGAAGGCAATCAAATAACCCTACTTTGCAACCAAGGAACAGGAACGGTATGGAGCAATGGGGCCATCGATGTTAACTCTTCAACCATTTCCAGCAGTGGAAGCTACAGCGTTTCGTTCACAGATAATAACGGATGTTTCGGAACTTCTAATGCGATAGATGTAACCGTCAATGCTAATCCAACCGTCAGCATCACTGCTAATGGTCCCACCACATTTTGCAATGGAGGCAGTGTGACTTTAAGTTCGTCTGCAACTGGAAACAATTCATGGACAGGAGGTAGTTCAGCTAATTCGATCGATGTTACTGCAAGCGGAACCTACGAATTAACGTATACAGATGTCAATGGATGCCAGGCCATGACCAGCACTACTGTGACCGTGAATGATCAACCTACTGCCGATTTTAGCATTCTTCAAAATAATGGTAGTCTCGTTATTCAGTTCTTGAACAATTCCAATAACGCGACCAGCTATTCATGGGATTTTGGTGATGGTACAACTTCGCAAGAAACCAATCCTTCTCATCTATACAATGCCGGAGGTAACTATACGGTAACGTTAACTGCCACTAATGGCGACTGCGTAGATACCTTTGTATTTGATGTCATGAACGTTAGTACAGATGAATTAAGCCATTTATCGGTATCGGTTTATCCAAATCCAGCGAGTCAACAATTAACGTTGATTGCACCTGCGCAATCTCAGTTAATCATATTCGACGTTACTGGTAAAATGGTTATGAGCATACTTACTCAGCAAACTAATACCGAAATCAATTTGAATGATTTCAGTGCAGGATTGTATTTTGTAAAAGGATACAATGCCCAAGGTTTTTTCACTACGAAGTTTGAAAAAAGATAAACCATCTTAAAATTAAAAAGGGCTGTTCAATGAGCAGCCCTTTTTTTATCTATTCAAAATAAATGAATCCTTTGGCATTTCATCAATACGCAAAATCATAAATGCATCTATCGCATTATTAAAATTGGGATCTCTATTGAACGCAAGAATCTTTGCGTTTTGCGCCAAGTACTTTTTAATCAATACTGGAACATTTTTACCCAATGGTTCAATTTCGTTAATGAGCTGATCCAATTTCTTAATTTCACTATTTACTGGAATAAGTAAATCTTTGGGGTTGATTCTTCCCATTTTAGGCTTGATTGGATTTCTTGGAATCACCCATTTCTTGAGGGGATGTTGATGGAATTTTTCTGATAAAAAATTAATTATTATCTCTTTTGAAATGCTCTTGTAATCATCACTAATGCTTACCGAACCCATGATGTATTCCACTTCATCAAAATGCTGTATAAATAATACAATACCCTTCCACAAAAGAAACAACGGCCAACGCCCTCTTTGATATTGAGGAACAACAAATGATCGTCCCATTTCTATCGATTTTGACAACGTGGGAATCAACTCCTTTTTTAGTTTAAATAAAGAATGAGCATAAAGACCCCTCTTACCATAGTATTGTATGATCTCCCTTCCTAAGCCCAATCGATACGCTCCGACTAACTGCTTATCTTTTTTATTCCATAAAATTAAATGGTAATAATACAAATCATATTCATCCAAATCCATGGCCTTCATCGTTCCTTCACCAACTTCCCGGTAGGTTAATTCTCTGCAACGACCTATTTCCTTTAATAAATTTGGAATTTGATTAGCCTTCGCAACATAACAAGAAAAATCCAGATGATCGAAGAGTTTACTATCTTCTATACTCTCCACTTCCTGCATGAGTA
This sequence comes from uncultured Chryseobacterium sp., assembly GCA_964544665.1. GTDB lineage: Bacteria > Bacteroidota > Bacteroidia > Flavobacteriales_D > Sanyastnellaceae > CAMCTV01. Next base: position 6,491 of record CAZJCQ010000024.1, read on the forward strand.
ATGATTGGTTAATGGCTTCGGCAATCGCCTGTGGATTTTTTTTCCATCGCAAAATATCTTTCCATTGAAAATAGCTCCTACTCACTTCCAAATCGGATCCTAAGGAATAAACCTTGGCTCGAATAAACCGATTCAATTGGCCCGTATCCTTGATAATACTCCAATCTTCGTATTGGATTGGCTTACCAATAATTGCGGAAATAGTGCTATTTTTTTTCTTCAGCATCTCAGAGGGCAAGGCCATTGTTCTGAGGTAAGGATGAATCCAAGAAAGAAAAAGAAATAAGTTCGAGTTTCGGCCGTCATAAAATACGGGGACAATTGTCGCCTTTGTTTTTTGAATTAATTTAAATACCGACTGGCTCCATTTTCCGTCTACAACGGCTTTTGCATCCAATTGATAACTCGATACCTCGCCAGCAGGAAAAATCACCAAGCAACCACCTTGTTGTACATGTTGTAAACTCTTTTTAATTCCGGCAATACTGGACCTTGTTGTCACATTTTCGAATGGATTTACATCTAAAAAAAAAGACTCTATAGGCTTAATTTCCTTCAATAAAAAATTGGCCATCACCTTTACATCAGGACGAACTTCTTTTAAAATATGTAAAATACTAACCCCATCCATAGCACCAAATGGGTGATTACATACCACTACCAAAGGACCCGAATTGGGGATTGCTCTCAAATCTTTCTGATTCAATTGAATGTTAACATTCAATCGATGGAGCAACGCTTCAATAAAATCAAATCCTTTATAAGTAAATAAATCTTGGTACAGATCATTTACTTCATCTGTTTTTGAGATTTTTGACAGCCAACCTACCACAGGGTTGGATGACTTTAATCGAAGAAGTTTAGCAATGGAACTTCTCGGTATCAATTCATTCATGAAGGGAAATTGAAACCCTCATGTGAATCTATTATTTACTTCATCTTATGATGATATGAATTTTAAATGTTGAATATTAAATTTGGATAACTCCTCTAAAACAATACCGTCCGCTAAACCAAATTTTGGCGCTAATAAATCTATTACTCCTGCATATTCCGCAATTTGAGTATAAATATTCAAGGCAGGGATGATCACATCAGCGCGATCGGAGCGCAGTTTATACTTCTTCATCCTTTGCTCCTTAGACAGCTTACTCATCGTTTTCATTATGGATTTCAACTCTTCCACCGATACCAGTTCACGCTGTTTTTTTTCAAGAATCTTGATGGCACTGTTGATATTTCCACCGGTACCAATTGCCTTATAGATTAAATTCTTATTCAATTTTTGATTTAACCAAGAAAAAATGGCTTTTGGCAACTTGCTTTGTTCATTGAGCAACATTCTTACAGTACCAATTTCAAATGACTGAGAATCTTTTTTATCACCTTTTTCAATAATCGTAATTTCTGTGCTTCCTCCCCCGACATCAATAAAGATATAATTACCTTCTTTTGGAAGATCATAAAAATGAAAATTAGAAAAAATCATTTGAGCTTCTCGTTCGCCAGATAATATTTCTAAATTCAAATTACATTCCTGCTTTACTCTTTTCACCACCTCATCTCTATTTTCTGCACTGCGAACGGCACTGGTTGCACATATCCTTTTGTTTTCTACGCCCAAGGATTGTATAATCAGATCAAATCCTTTTAGCACCAAAATCAACTGATCTAATTTCTCTCTCGATATCTTTCCAAAAGTAAATACATCCTCTCCCAATCTGACTGGCACTCGGGTATGTAATAATTTTTCAAGAAGAATCTCCTTTTTTTCCTTTTTAGCATCTGCAATAAAAAGTCGCAAAGCATTACTGCCTATATCGATGGCTGCTATTTTCACTTTTACTTTTTCTGCAATTTATTCTTGATCACTGAATTTTCCAATTGATCTCGCCATTCTTTTTGAATATCCATACAATCGGGAGAACTCGAGGGATAAATAAACTCATTGATTTGCTCAGGAAATAGATTTCTTGCTCTGGCCTTATTATTTAATTGCAGATTAAGCCACTCAATGATTGTTTGCTTTATTTGACTATCCAACACCGGCACCATGACCTCTATTCGATAATCCAAATTTCTGATCATCCAATCTGCGCTGCCTAACCAAATCTTTCTACTTTGACCAACTCCGAAAGCAAAAACTCGAGCATGCTCCAGATAGCGTCCCAAAATACTGATCATCCTAATATTCTCTTTCTGCTTCTTCGAACTCGGAACCAATAAACAAACTCCCCGAACAATCAAATTCACTTGCACCCCTTCCTCTGCAGCCTCTTGTAATTTCTTAATGAGTACTTCATCTAAAACATTATTTACTTTGATAATAATCAATCCTCTTTTCCCTGATCTTACATTGTTTATCTCCCCTTGTATGGCCTCTATCAACTTTCTTCTGGAATTAAATGGCGATACCATTAAATGTCGAAATTGTGGACGTAAATAATTTTTCTCAAAAAAGTCGAATAAATTCCGAACCTCTTTACCTATGGCATTATGCGTCGTTATTAAGGAAAAATCAGCGTACACCCTCGCAGTCTTCTCGTGAAAATTACCTGTACCGATATGCGTTATTCGCACATTTTTTCCATTTAATTTTCTAGTAATCTGAAAAATCTTACAATGCACCTTTAAGCCTGGGATACCTGGAATTACTTTTATTCCCTCATCTTGCAGCATTTTCGTGATCTCTAAATTATGCTCTTCATCAAAGCGGGCTTGCACTTCAATGATGACCACCACTCTTTTACCATTCTTTGCTGCGTTAATTAAGGCATGTAGAATGTGAGAATCCTTGGCAATTCGGTACATCGAAATACGAATCGTTCTCACACTAGGATCAATTGCCGCGGATCTTAACATGTCCAATAGATGAGAAAACTTCTGATAGGGAAATTGTAACAATACATCTCCCTTCAAAAAAGTATCTAAGATATTTTGTTCTTTTCCAAAAGCAGGATGAATCAAACCGGATGTTTGAGGAAAAACCCATTCAGGTCTATCAAAATTAGGGAATGCCAATAGATCTCGCTTATTATGGTATCTGCCACCCGGAATAATATTTTCTATGTCTCGAACCTTAGTTTTACTAATGAGCCATTGCATGAGATCTTCAGGAGTTTCGTGATCAAAATTGATTCTCACATAATCACCCTTGCTTCTTTGTTTTATACTCTTTGAAATCTTATCGAATACACTTTTTGAAAAATCGTTCTCCACCTCATACTCCGCATCTCTGACCACCTTAAGGTCGAAAGCTCTGGCATTTTTTACTCCAAAAGGACTGAATATTTTCTTTAAATTCAATCGAATAACATCTTCCAAAAAAATCACATGATATTGCTGCTTGTCAGCGGGAAGAATAACCCACCTACTTTTACTAGGTGGCACTTCAATTAGAGCATAGATATACTTTCCGCTCTCCTTGAGCTCTAATTCCACAATTAAATAAAGTGCGTTGTCTTCCAATTCTGGCATTGGAAGTTTGGGGCCCACGAGAATAGGAATAATATCCTGTCGGATTTCTTGATCAAAAAACTGAACCAGAAACTCTCTTTGATTAGCTGTTAACTGTCTTTCGTTCTTAAAATGGATTCCTTGCTTTGACAAATCCTTCTTTGTTTGTTCGAATACTTGATCAAACTCCCACTGTAACTCAATCACTCTTTCGTGAATAACCTGCAAGGGCTTTTTCATTTCCAATAAGGAACTATTCCTGCGTCTTAGTATTTTTAGTTCTCTTCTTAATGATGCGATTCTGACTTTAAAGAACTCATCCAGATTACTTGAAAAAATTCCAAGAAAATGCATCCTTGAAATCAGAGGATTGCGCGAATCCGCTGCCTCTTGTAGTACTCGCTCATTAAATTGCAACCAAGATAATTCTCGATGCACACTAATCACTCGTTTCTCCATCATCACAATGATAGTTCTCCGATGTGAAGACTATGTTAATTAAAGTTTATGAATTCAATCGAGGAAGATTATTCGACTTTCAACCACTTCACTAGTTTATTATCCTTCCTTATCCAATACCAACCATTGCTCCAATGGCCGGTCCAAATAGGTTCATTCTCACTAACCCTACCCGACCAAATATTCTGACCCAAGACATCGAAAATTTCTATATAACCAGTTGCATTGCAATACAACTGATCTGATCCAGGATTTGGATACACTCGCCAATGATTACTTTCGATATTTTCCACAGAAATTGCCACTCCTTGACATTCGCAATTGACCGTTACCACATCATTTTCTGTCAAGGCATTCCCATCATCGCATGCGGCACCTTCGACCAAACAACTTCCATCCTCCTGAGTTGCAAATGGCAAATAATTACATGCCAAAGAATCCGTACATCCCGGTATGGGACCTACCAACATCATTGCCCATTGCAAATAATTACTCATTAAAGTATCGTGCACATTTCCCAATTCATCACGATACCCATCAATGGTGAGGGCCACCGAAAAATTATTGTAATCATTATCCACCACATCCCAGCTGACTTTCAATTGCATATTGGATAGCCACTCGTGCGTATGCACGGTCATGGCCTGTGCGACTGAAATATCATCCCATGTGAAGTTTGGCCAACTGCTTGTATCCATCGATTCACTAAAATCAATTATGGTATAAACAGTTTCTATTCCTAGATTAGACTCGCCCACTACCACCGGATCGATAATCGCTGCACCATCTCCTTGCCACAAGGCTATATTCGTTACAGCGGGAGACTGCGTATCCCATTCCATCACTGCACTTAGATTGCCATTACCCATGACATTTCCAACCCCATCGGTCAAACCGGATAATATCAAGTCAATGGGAGCCGGGAATTGCTCGTTCCAATCTACTAGATTGAAATCACAAAGGAGTGTATCCGGATATGGAAAATTGAAAGACACCATATTCATGCCCAGGGGCAATGCGCTCCATTGGGGGATGGTCAAAGGATTCACTGAACTGTTGAATCCAATTTTAAGTTGTAATGTCTGACCAACAGCACTCTCATTGACTACTTGAATACTGGACTCTACAGCGGTCACCAAAGGTTCTTGGGTGTCAATTTGAATCACCTCCCCGCTCACATAATTAATCATCGCATTACCTGCTAAATCAGTCAATCCAGCCAGTTGCACGGCATCACCCGCAAAGTACTCATCTAGGTCAGGAAATTGACAAGTCATGTCGACCGATGTAGCAGAGGTCCAATTGACCAGCGGGGCAAAACCATTTAATAAAGTGCTAGAATTACCAGCCAATTGAGGACTCATACTGGCCACCATGGCTTCATCGAATTGTGCCCCCAACATCAATGATTGAGACTCAACAAATACTTGGTCGATTTGTGTGGTGGAAAGACTCATGGATAAACAAATAGGATTGCGAGTATCTACCAGGAAGGCATTATTTCGGTAATAAATACGCTGTTCCTCTCCTGATTGGGAAACCGCAGACATGATTTTTACATTGATCCCGGATAGCTCTTCGTTGTTATCTATTACCAAAAAATTCCATACGAATGTAGAGTCGTTGAGCCAATATTGATCATTCCACTGCAAGGTATTGGACAAGTCCAATGAAGTAAAAAACAACCCCGGATCCATGCTGGTATTCATCATTTGATTATACGTTACCATAATACTATAACCATTGCTAACTGCAGCATCATTGATATAGGTATTCGCATTAAATGACACTATTTTGGGTGATGAATCTACCCAATATCGATCTGCCTTTGTTAGCGCGTGAGCTGCCACCTTCATTCCAATCTTTCTTCCCGGAATATCATCCATCGGAGGATGAATTCCGCCCCATATCCTTGACAAACTGCATTGATCCGCTGCATCGCGATAGGTCGCCCATTGCAATTCCACCGTCGCGCTCGGACCGTCTTCAAAAACCAAGTATTCATTCATTGGGGCGTCAAATACACCCATTCCATTAGGAAAATACTCATTACCGGTGATCGCAGTCATTACTTCAGCGCCCGTTCTTGAATAGGTAGAATGTCCTGAAATATAACCAGCAAACGGAGGAGTCACAAAAGTGGGGCGTTGATAAGGATACCAATTTTCTGCTAAAATCCATCCCACCCCGGCAGCGGTCGTGGCGGGATCAGAGATATAATCCGGCCCCTTCCATGTCCACATTTTCACCTTATTCACATTTTCATTATTCGAACCCGCCAATGGATCACCTGGCTGAACCAGCTCTGTAAAACCTGAGATCAATGGTATTCCATTGATGTTGAAATTAGGAAGTGACGCATCCGTACTTTGGCCGTTCTCAGCTAAATAACGAATCGCAGAGATGGGTCTTACGCCATCATAATAACCTTTGATCCCCCAAGCGCTGATGGCGGCATCATGTAATGCGCCTCCCAATGTCAAATAGGCTTTGACACAATATTCCATTTCTGACATCTGCTCTGTTCCTTCCCAGGCAAAATTTCCATTCAACTGCTCGATCACATAATTAAGAATAGAGAACCAATGACCTGGAGGGGTTTCAGAATTGGGACCATCTGCCCAAAATTCTGCGAGCACACGGGCATAATCCCCTCTTCTTACCATATTGGGTGCATAAGGTTGTCCTGTGACTGGGTTGATGGTGTGTCCAGTTCCATTATCTCCTCCGTTTTCAAAATCAAAAAACTGTAATTGATCTTGAAAAGTTTCCGGCAGCACGGCATTACCAATGCCTGCCGGTGAAATATCCCACATCACCTGGTCCGCAGTATCCAAATGCGAAGCCCATTTACCCACCAAAGCAAAATTCCATTTATACAAATCATTGATGTCATAACCCGTTTCTCCCAATTGAGGAAACATACCTGGATCATGATAAACATTCCAATTGTATCCATCTCTTTGTTTCACCGACTTTACAGAATCCGCCAATGCGAAGGGCTTCACATTGCCCCATTCGGGTCCCATAAAAGGAGGAGCTCCCGACAAAAGATTTCCATTCTGATCAATAAAAACACTCAAACTGAGTGGCTGCCAACGATTAGGATTTACTATTCCTGATGTTCCAGGCAAGGTGGGAAATAGCGCTGGATTGGATGGTACATAATATTGATTGGCATAATTGGCCAACTGATTGGATCCATCTGTATTTCCGTAAGAAATAATCCGCGCCGCGATATAATTTCCTAACGCGGCAGGATCGCCTGTTGAATAATCTGTGGAAGTGAAATTTACATCATACCCCAATTCTCCCATCAAGGTATTGAGTGCGTTATTGGTAACAGTATTCCAACCCGGCGAATTGATATACCTATTTCGGATCATTCGATACGCGGCAAAACTGATGGCCTTGTTTCGAGCGGCTTCTAAATCCGAAGGCTGATCTATTCCATTATAGGGACAGTAAAAGCCGTTGAAAGTTTTTCCTAAAAAAACGGTACTTGCTACGGAATCGTAGGCAGCCCAAGCATCATACATGGCCAGTGAAAAATGAAATAATGTTCGCGCCGTCATAGGGGGGCGGGCATAATCATTGCGAACAGCCGTCAGGATGGCTTCTGTCCATTGGTAAGGAACACTAGTCTGTGCTTTTAAATCAACATGAATAATACAGTTAAGGCAAAGCAGAGAAATCCAAAATAATTTCTTAAGCATAACCAAATATAATAAACACTCGATAGATAAGGATGACTTATATCAATTAAAAAAGGGGCCTAGCCCCTTTTTAACAATTTGCCTAATGTATCATTACTTGATACCGAAGGCCTTTTTCAATGGAACAACTAAATCATTTTTTTCCCATGGAAACAATTCAACCTTCATGGACTTTTCTTTTCCGCCTCCATCTACAAATTTCTTGGTTACCACTTTGCACTCTCTACCCATGTGACCATAGGCTGCGGTCTCCTTGTATATTGGTGTCCTTAATTTGAAACGCGTTTCAATGGAATATGGGCGTAAATTACATTCTTTCATTTTCAAAATCTTTGCAGCAATTTCCCCGTCAGACATTTTGACTTTGCTGGTTCCATAAGTATTCACAAACAAACCAACCGGATCTGCAACACCGATGGCATAAGCCACTTGAACCAAGACCTCGTCACAAACACCGGCCGCAACTAAATTTCTTGCAATGTGTCGGGTAGCATAGGCAGCACTTCTATCCACCTTGCTGGGATCTTTTCCAGAAAATGCCCCACCACCGTGTGCGCCTTTACCGCCGTATGTATCTACAATGATTTTTCTGCCTGTCAATCCCGTATCTCCATGTGGACCACCGATCACAAATTTTCCTGTTGGATTAACATGCAGGGCATATTTCGCCTTGAATAGTTTCTGCACACGTGCAGGACATTTCTTCATTACACGAGGAATCAAAATATCTTGCACATCCTTTTTGATTTGCGCCAACATTTTGTTGTCATTTTTATCAAAATCATCGTGTTGTGTAGAAATCACAATCGCCGATATTCCGATGGCCTTATGATCGTCTCCATACTCAATGGTCACTTGACTTTTAGCATCAGGACGCAAATATTTCATCACCTTGCCTTCCTTACGAATGGTCGCTAATTCACGCAATAACATGTGGGCCAATTCCAATGGCAAGGGCATCAAGTTATCGGTCTCGTTCGATGCGTAACCGAACATCATTCCTTGATCACCCGCTCCCTGATCCTCCTTCTTCTTTCTTTCTACTCCCTGATTAATATCCGCCGACTGCTCATGTATTGCAGAAAGTACACCACATGAATTCGCTTCAAACATGTATTCACTTTTGGTGTATCCAATTTCGCGTATCATGTCACGTGTAATTTTTTGAACATCCAAATAGGTTTTGGATTTCACTTCTCCTGCCAGCACCACTTGCCCTGTGGTAACCAACGTTTCACAAGCCACTTTTGAATCTGGATCAAAGGCCAAGAAATGATCAATCAACGCATCAGAAATTTGATCGGCAACTTTGTCTGGATGTCCTTCAGAAACGGACTCAGAAGTGAAAAAATATGACATAGTTTTAAAAAATTTAGATTACAAATATAAGAGAATCAAAGCGATTCTTTCTTGCGTGTCAATAGTTTTAATCGACTGTGAATTATTTCACATTTCAAGGGCGTGAATCCAATAAATTCTCCATCACAATCGATGGGTAAGTGAGCAGTGGTTACCTTGATTGTTGCGGCTCTGTAATAATGAATGGCCGGGTGCTTCAGGACTTTCATTTTTTTCACTTTAGGCAATTGTTGTAAATAATCGAGCAAGGTAATTTTTCCCATGTGAATGATATCGAACAATCCATCTCGCAGATTTGCTGTTGGGGCAATACCCAAACCGCTTCCGAACCATTTAGCATTGGCCATCGCCAGCATTAAAGTAGGCTCCTTAATACGAAGATCATCCAATTCAAATTCAACCATCCATTGCTTGTATGGAATGAGCGAACTAATAATCGCCTTTTGATAAGTGATAAAAGGACCTAATCGCCGTTTGGATTTTGCTATCTTCTGAACCACTTCCCCACCCAATCCAATATCGGCTACGTTGATAAAATATCTCTGCTGGGGATTCCCATCCAAGCCGATCAATTGCAAGTGGCCAATGTCCACATTTTCTTGATTATTTTCTTCTATCAGTTGATGCACCTCTGTCCATTGTCCTTTTTGATGCAACGTTTTAACGAAATCATTGCCGGTTCCCATGGCTAAAAAGGTCATGGGTATTTCCGCTTGTGCCCGCATGTATCCATTCACACATTCATTCAATGTACCATCACCACCCGCTGCTACAAGAACATCAGGTTTCTCCAACATCGAATTAATGACCAATTGAATGGCGTGTCCTGCATATTTAGTATATGCCACCGAAATTTGGTACTCTGCGATGGATTTCCATTTTTTTAAATTCGAGAGCCAAAGGGTTGAGTGCTCATGACGACCATGCATGATCACTTGCACTTTTTTCATCATTCAATGATTATTTCATCACAAAATAACCAACTTGGCTCACCGGGTGCATCGTGCCAATCGGGACACTTGCCAATGGACTTCGCTACTACCTTCACATATCGAGTAACGTAAGCCACATAAGACTCTGGGCATTGTGATGGAACTACCAATTCTCCGGCTGTTTGCGGAGATAATGTTAGATCCTCTCCATGCAGTAATTTCCAATTCACCCCATCAATAGATCCCCAATATTCTACTCGCTGTGGCCTAAAAATCCATGCATTGGCATAATGAAACCAACGGGTAGATATTGTCTTCACGTCTTTCATGGATCCTAAATCTACGACCATCTCCATATCCTTACCTTGCACTGCTTGCCAAATCCCATCTCGGAAATTGGCGGTTCCCATTCTTCCATCCAATAAGCCATTATACCCCCCTCCGCTATATGAATTGCTGGGCATATAGTTCAACTTCAACTCTTTTCCTAACCCCTGATGTGCTGCATACTTTCTTTCCACTACGGTCTTATTATCCGTTCCCTCTGTGTTCATTTTCACCTCGACATTTTGAATACCATTGATCACAAATGGCTCTCGATAAGGCTGCCAATTGGATTGACTATTCATCCGATATGCGATATCGATATCGTTGCCATTTCTTTTCAGCTCAACCCATAACTTACCGTCCTTTACATTTGAATCAAACTGAAGCGGTGTAGAAATAAAACCGTATTGAATACCCTTCTTATCCATCCGTTTAAAATGCATTTTCACTCTTTTCTCAAAGGCATCATAATCTTTATTCGTTGAATGTGTCCACAACACTTCACTCAAAGCGAGCATGCGTGGTAAAATTTTACTATGAACCAATTCTTGAGGGGCACGCTCCGTCCACATATTGCACTCACCCCCCCAAATGTATCCGCGCTGTTCCGGTGTCAATTCGTTAGGGATCGGTTCAAACTCATAAACCTTTTTAGTATCAATTCCATCCAATCCGTAATCAAAATAACAATGACTCGTTGGAGACATGATTACCCCATGTCTTTTGCGGGCTGCATCAATTCCACCTTGCATACCTCTCCAAGATTGAACCACCGCATCACTCGGAATTCCGCCTTCTAAAATTTCATCCCATCCAATAATGCTTTTGCCTTTTGATTTCAAACGAATGGCCACTTGCTCAATCAACCAAGTTTGCAAGTGATTTTCGTCTTTAATGTGATTTTCCTTCATTCTTTTTTGGCATTTACTACAATTTTCCCAGCGCACTTTTGGGGCCTCATCCCCACCAATGTGAATGTATTTCCCTGGAAATAATGCACAAACTTCATCCATCACATCGTAGATGAATTGCAAAGTTTGATCATTACCGGCGCAATAAATATCCTTAAACACTCCCCATTCCGTTTCTACCGGAATCGTTTGACCCGTGCAACTCAGATAAGGATAAGATGCTATTGCAGCGGAACTATGACCAGGCAATTCAATCTCTGGAATGATAGTAATATGCAGGCGATTGGCATACTCCACAATTTCCTTGATTTCTTGCTGGGTATAATAACCTCCATAGCGCTGACCATCCTGCATTCTGTATGCACCCACCTCCGTCAATCTTGGATATTTTTTTATTTCGATTCTCCATCCTTGATCTTCCGTTAAATGCCAATGAAACACATTCATTTTATAAGTAGACATGATATCCAAGGTCTGCTTAATAAATGCCGGTTTCATGAAATGACGACCGCAATCGAGTAATAACCCTCTATGTTGAAACGCGGGATAATCCTCAATTTCCAGTTGACTTAATGCTACTTTTTTATTAGCCGGCAATTCAAGGGGCATTAATTGAAGGAGGGTTTGAATTCCATGAATAATACCCACACCATCCATCGCTTCGATGATGATATTACCCTCGGTAACACTCAAGTGATACTGTTCAGCTAAGAATAAATCCGACTTAGACTTACTTACCCTTTTCTTGAGATAAATAAAATTCCCAGTAGGATTTTGCGCCACTTGTGCCATCGGCTTTTTATTGAACAATTCCGTCCATGCTTGCAAAAGCAAATGAGATTCCTTTTGAAAGTCGGCATCATAATAAATAACGGAAGACTCACTCAATACGCAATCAGGTCCCTTCCTTAAGCTGTAATGCTGAGGTTGCGGGATAATCTGTTGTTGTGTCCAAGCAATAGACACCGACATGAATAAGAATAAGCAAGTGGTAATTTTATTTTTCATCTGACGGGTAAAACTGATTAATAGGATTGGATTTTTGTAAGGGAACTATTTGGTGAAAAACGCCTAAATACCGATAATCACCATCGGGTAAGTGAAGCGTAAACAATGAACAAATTCCAAAATCATCGACGACCACCAAATGCTCCAACGCCTTCGTCATGAATTCATCTTGCACTTCTATCACATCCTCCATCACTGGATTGCTCGCCATTTTTTCGTTATGCTTTTTCCACTCTTGCATGGCCCTTTGCTGAAATTCTTCTTGTGTTGTTTTTGTAAAAAAAGACACTACTACTAATAATAATAGAAAAGCAATGGACCCTACAATTAATTTCTTCATCTTGCTAAATAATAATGAGCTACAACGGCCAAAGCGGCTGTTTCTGTCCGTAGTCTATACTCTCCCAATCCGACAGGAATGGCATTCGCCTTCATCAATGCTTGGACCTCCGTCTGTGAAAAATCTCCCTCTGGTCCAATCAACAAACAACAGGGCAAAGTACAATCTACCTCTTTCCATGGTTGCTTCACTCCCTCATGACAATGAGCGAAATAAATCTTTCTATCAGTATGCAATTCAATAAATCGATTCAATGGAATCGTTTCTAGCACAGGCGGCAACCACAATCGCTGGCTTTGCTTCATCGCCGCCACGGCAATCTTGTTAAGCCTCTCAAGCGAATACTTGGCAGATTCAGTCCACTCTGTCTGAATCAGTTGAATTTGCTCTACACCCAATTCGACGACCTTCTCAATCAACCATTCAATCCGTCCTACATCTTGCGTAACGGGCAATGCTACTATCAAGCCTTTGGGTGCTTCCGTTTCACTCAAGTCTTTTAGTTCTATGAGTTGCGGTACTTTATTATGTAATTCGAATCGCGCTAATAAGGCGCCGCCTTTTCCGTCCGTGATCACAACTTGCTCTCCATTCCGAATTCTCAACGCCTTGATATGACGCCACTCTTCTTCCTTCAACTCCCAATGGCCTTGTCGTATTGAAATATGAGAATAAAAATAATGCACGTTGCAATTTACGAAAATCATGCGATTGGCGATTTGAGAAATTTGATGCATCTTGCGCCCAATGAAAATCCTCTTCAAAAACATCAAAGGACTTGTGGGTACCATGGAAGATTTTCCATTGCATATCAGAGGCAAGGAAATGGGGCAATTCCCGATCCTTTCTGATGCCTACTTAGCGGTTGAGGATGGAAAAATAGTGGACTATGGCACCATGTCGAGTTGGCCTGGCATCAGCGATTGGACCGGATTAGAAATCATTGATGCAGAAGGAAGGTACGTGCTTCCTACTTGGTGTGACTCGCATACCCACACGGTATTTGCTCAGTCTAGAGCACTTGAATTTGAAGATAAAATCAATGGCCTTTCCTATCAAGAAATTGCCAATAGAGGAGGAGGTATTCTAAATTCAGCAAAAGCATTAGCTAATAAAAATGAAGATGATTTGTTCGAAGAGGCCTTGCTTCGAATTCATCGAATGATCAAAAACGGAACGGGTGCTTTAGAAATTAAAACCGGTTACGGATTAGATATTCAGAACGAACTTAAAATGCTGCGTGTTATTCATCGAATAAAAGAGAAAGTAGATATTCCGATAAAAAGCACTTTATTATTGGCCCACGCACTCCCAGAAAATTTCAAGGGTAAGATCGACGAGTATGTGGATCATATGGTCGCAGATTTATTGCCGAAAGCGAATGATATTGGATTTGATTATATCGATTTGTTTTGCGAGCGAGACTATTTCCAAGTTGAGCATTTAAAAAAGATATTGAGCGCTGCACTAGCGATTGGTAAAAGGGGGAAAGTTCATCTCAATCAATTCTATTCTATTGGAGGAATTGCTGCTGCTTTAAAATACAACGTGCTTAGTTTAGATCATGTCGAGGTTATACACGATGATGATCTGCAATCGTTGCAAAACCAACCGACCATAGTAACTGCATTGCCTGGCTGTTCGCTCTTTACCAAAATTCCATACACCCCGGCAAGGACACTGATCGAACATAATATTCCCATCGCCTTGGCAACAGATTTCAATCCCGGTTCTGCCCCCAATGGCAATATGAATTTGGTCAATAGTCTTGCTTGTATTCAAATGCAAATGAATCCTCTAGAAGTTTGCGCAGCTTCCTGCTACAATGGAGCCGCCGCAATGGAATTACAACATGAGTTAGGTAGTATTACCATCGGAAAAAAAGCCAACCTCATCCTAACTGAACCACTGGAGCATTTGTCTGAATTGTTCTACTATTTTGGAGAATCCAGAATTGAATCGGTGTGGATCAATGGTCAAAAAAAATAACTACATTTTTTCCATCACTTTTTTTCTCAACTCTTCCTCTTTCATCAACACTTCATTTTCCAATTGAAAGGCTTGAGCCAATAAATTTTCAGTGAACTGCTTGTCCTTGATACCGCTTGCATTGATGCGTACGTTCATGATGGCTCCCAGCACTGCAGCGCGGATACACAAAACACCTACTCCTGCATCCGTTACCGAATTGGGATTTCCTCTTTCTATCATTTCCTCGCAAATATCCATTCCCTGAAAGGCCACCTTGGCCGTTCTCATTGGAACCTCCATTGCATACTTGGAGGCAGCTTCAATGGCTTCTGAGCGCGCCTTTTTTTCATCTTCTGTATCCTTTGGCAAACCGAAGGCCTCCATGATTTTATTGAAAGCTCTGGTGTCCTCATCCACCAACCATAATAATTCTTTTTGAATTTTCATGCCCTTCTCTGCAACATCAGAAAATGATTTCCATTGATCATCCCATCCTCTCTTGTGAGCGGATAAATTGGCCACCATTACTCCCAATGATGTTCCCAATGCAGCCACATAAGCGCTAACAGAACCTCCACCCGGAGCGGGACTTTCACTGGCAGTCTCATTGGCCAATGCCTTTGCAGACATTCCTATCAAGCGCTCTGTACCACCCATCTTTTTTGCCAACACATATTCAATGATTTTTTCCTCCGGATGAAAAGGAGCTAAATCATCTAACCCCAAGGATTTAATCGCAATTTTAATTTTTTCCGATTCTGAAATTCCCAATGATCGCTCTTGTTTATTTAGAAAGTAATCCGCTGCATCGAGCATGGCCTGTAAAGGGATTAATCCAACCAATTCAGAACCCGTCACTCTAATACCTCTTTCCGCGGCTTTTAAACAAGCTTCTTCGAATGCGACATGAACAGGAGTAATGGAAATATCTGTCAAATTCAAAGACAACTGCGCAATTCCATATTCATCAATGTACCAACCGATACCCTTCACTGATTTCAAGGTTCCTGGAATTCTTTTCGGTTCACCTTTTTCATCCAAAATCGGCTTTCCTGTTAATGGATCTCCATCCCGCAATGTTCTGCCTGCCTCCCGAATATCAAAAGCAATGGCGTTGGCTCTTCGAGTAGAAGTTGTATTAAGATTTACATTATACGCCACAAGAAAATTTCTAGCACCGATGGTCGTGATGCCCGATTTCCTTACGGATTCATTCAATTCATTTGGACCAAAATCGGGCTTCCATTCTGCTGTGGTTATTTTCTCTAACCCCTCATATTCACCTTTTCGACAATTAGCCAAATTTCTTCTGTTCTCTTGCTGAGCTGCGGCCTCATAATAATAACCTGGAATACCCAATTCACTGCCTACTCGTTCTCCCAGTTGATGAGCCAATGAAACACACTCCTCCATGGTTACGCCTGCAATGGGAACAAAGGGGCATACATCGGTGGCTCCTTGACGAGGATGCTCTCCTTTGTGTTGTCTCATATCAATCAATTCTGCTGCCTTTTGTATCAATAAAAAAGCTGCTTCAACTACTTTCTCGGGCTCCCCGGCAAATGTGATAACGGTTCTATTCGTGGACTTTCCAGGATCTACGTCCAATAGCATTACTCCTTCCACCGTCTCTACAATAGATGCAATTGCATTGATCTTGTTGGAATCTCTTCCCTCTGAAATATTGGGGATGCACTCAATTATTCTCATTCCTCTTTTTTTTACAAATATGACTCATTCCTTTAATATACGATGCTGATTCTCTTGCGTTCTTTTAATAATTCTGATCTCCAATTTTCATTGGTCATGCCCTGCTTTAAGGATCGCAAATATTTACCCATGGGAAAATAAGACCTAGAATTCACTTCGATATTTTCCCAATCCTCTTCCCAATTCTTCACCGTTGCAATGACCCATTCGGCATAGGCTTTCTGCAGAATCGAAATTTGCTCACAGGCATTGGAGAGATGAATAAAATTACCGGCCTTCTCCATGGCTAATAAGGCAACCGCCAGCCGCTCCTCATAGGTATGGACGGAAAAGTCTCCCTCTTTCAATGGATCACTAGGAATGGGAAGGCCATTCTCAATTTCCGCCCATTGATGATAAAGGCTCCATTTTTTATCAAATAGTTTAGGGATTTGGATCAATGACCTCAATTCCTTTCTAGCATCAAATAATTGGGCTGCATATCTTTCTTCCCAATCTTCTTGTTGGATGCCTTCCTCTACGTTCCATAATGCACACAATTGAGAATTCATAAAACAAAGTTAATGGCATGATGTTAGAGTAGCAATTGATTATTTTTGTTTTATGAGAAAAAAGAATTTCCTTTTTTGCATTTTATGCTTGACCGGGTTTATTTTCATTGCTATTCCTGGATTGGCCAAAGAAATTGAAAGAACTACCGTTAAAGGAAGCTTCACAGTTGGGAACTATAAAACGGTTAAAATATGGTCTACTTTAGGAAAGGTAATGGAATTGGTAGATTCTGCAAAGGTGATCAACAACCAATTCGAATTCAAACCACGTTATTTCAAGCAAGGAATGTACTTGATTGGTGTGGCGGAAAACAACCATGTTCCCATCATTTTAGACCGGGAAAGATGGGTAGAGATTCAATTCGCAAATATTAAACTCGAGAATAATGTAAAATATATTCAAAGTGCTCAAAACATTGCATGGGTGCAATACCTGCCAAGAGAATTGAAACTGAATAACGCCATACGCGGAGCCCATAAAAAAGAGGGGAATGATAGCACGATAATCAAACTTAAAGAATCTGAATTAGGAAGTCTGAGAGACTCCTTAGCGAATGCACATCCCAATACTTTTCTTTATAAAATGCTCAAATGGAAAAGCGATATTCTCCCTCTCCGAAAAGCTACTTTTTGGAATCATTTCGACTTTTCGGACACCGCCATTACCCGATGCACGATTCTCAACGATCGGATCCAACGATACATGAGAAAATTTAGTAAAGGGGAAAACAGTGGATACATTCAATGCGCGGAAGAAGTATTGGGAAAAGCCAAAATAAACGAAGTGGTCTATGAATTTACGGTGTTTCAAATGCTCAATGGATTCTTCGAAAGTGGAATGGATAATATGTGCGCTTATTTAATCGATCAACATTTAAATAGCGAAAGCTGTGGCGAAGATGACATTCACAAGCTATTGACCAAAACCGCTAATTCGATTCAACAACTCACGGTTGGCCACCAGCCACCAAATTTCAATGCACTGACTCAGCAAAACACCGCATTTGACATGCGGAAATTCGCTGCCGACCACCGCTATACCATCCTTATGTTTTGGAGCTCTTGGTGCGAACATTGCAAGGCGGCTGCTCCTGAAATAGTAGCCTTTCATAACAAATACGATGCACAAAAAATCAGTATGGTCGGATACAGCTTGGACAATGTAAAAGACAACTGGGAAAAGGCCATTACAGAAAGAGGATTTCAGTTCATTAATATTTTTGGAGGAAAACAATGGGAATCTCCCGTTTCCAAACTATATAAGGTCAATAAAACCCCCATGTTTTTTGTAATCGACACTTCGGGAACGCTTCAATTAAAGGCCAAGAGCATTCAGGAAGTGGAAAGTTTTATCAAATCCAAAATTTAAGGAACCGGAGTGTTTTTCGTCTCTTTTGGAACACGCATCAATAAAACAAATCCGAAAATAAAAAACACGACCAAGGCAAGAATACTGGCTCGCATGGTTCCAAACGTACCTTCGAGGAAGCCAAATGAAAATAATCCAATGATTAAACCTAATTTTTCTGTTACATCATAGAAACTGAAGAAAGAAGCGGTATCCTCCGTTTCCGGTAAAAATTTAGAATAGGTACTTCTGGCTAAACTCTGTGTACCCCCCATGATGAAACCAATAATTCCTGCAGCAACAAAAAAAGTGATGGCATCTGTCACCACGAAATAAGCGAACACACACACACCGACCCAAATCAATAAAGCGACCGCCAACATCGGTAAGTTTCCAATGGATCTTGAGATACGTGAAAAAATCATTGCCCCCGGAATGGCAATGAACTGAATGAGGACAATGGCGATGATGAGTTGTTCTGGCTTTAAATTGATTTCTTTACCAAAATAAGCCGCCATTTGCATGATGGTTTGAATACCCATTGAGAACACGAAAAAAGAAAGCAAATACGTTTTCAGCTGCTTGCTATGAGCCATCTGATTCCAAACGACCTTCAATTCATGAAACCCTTTATCCCATCTCATATTTCCGCTCGCCGCTATAGCAGGGGTTTCTCGCACATAATAAAAAGTAATTTGCGCAAAACCCGCCCACCAAATCCCGACCGACACGAAACTCCAACGAGCACTCATTCCAAACATTTTGATGGCCACTAAATTCATGATCAACAAGGTTACACTGCCGATATATCCCATTGAAAAAGCACGAGCGCTGACACGGTCTTGTTCTTCTTTGGTGGCAATTTGCGGAAGAAAGGAGTTGGCCAAAGCATAACTGCACCAAAAGCCCACACTGGCCAACATTACGCTGATAAAGGAAACCTCCAGATGCGCCGGATCAAACCAATATAAGGAGCAACAAGAAGCCGCGCCGAGATAGCAAAAAAATTGCATGAATCGCCTTTTCATATGGTAATAGTCTGCAATTCCCGATACGAGCGGCACCACCACACTCACCACCGCTAATGAAAAAGAAAGGACATAAGCCACTGCCTCAGTATTGACCATCATCTTACCAAAAAAAGAAACTTCCTTTTCTGTGACAGCGGTGTAAAATGCCGGAAATATAGCGGAGCCGATGACCAGATTATAGGTGGAGTTGGCCCAATCATACATACCCCATGCATTCTGAATTCTCTTTCTATTTTTCATAATGGAAAAGTAACCATTTAGATCATAAGTAAACTATTTTTGTCGAAAATTTTATCTGTGAGTAAAAGATACGACATTGCAGTGGTCGGCGGAGGTATTGTGGGAGCAGCCACCTTTTATAAATTACAAAGAAGATTTCCTTCATTGAAAATCCTATTAATCGAGAAAGAAAATCGATTAGCTGATCACCAAACAGGAAATAATAGCGGGGTTATACACAGCGGTATTTATTACAAGCCCGGCTCACTAAAAGCAGTGAACTGTGTCAATGGCCGTCGAGAATTGGTTCAATTCGCCAAAGATCACAACATCAGACATGATGTGTGTGGCAAATTGATTGTTGCCGCAGACGAAAGTGAATTGAACAACCTCGAAAAAATTTACCAAAGTGGAATTAACAATGGAATCGAAGGCATGCGCCGGGTAAGTCCAGCGGAGATTAGAGAAATTGAACCCCACGTTAAAGGCATAGATGGTGTATTGGTGGGATGCACTGGCATCATCGATTTTCGTAGATCCACCGAGGTCATGACCGAGCTCGGATTGGGTATCCAAAATGAAAGTGAAGTTCACCTTGGAGAAGAAGTTCTTGGATTTGAGAGAGACGGAGAATGGACGCAAGTAAAAACCCAAAAAGCAACATACACCACCAAATATTTGGTCGTTTGTGGTGGGCTTCAAGCGGATCGATTAGCAAAAAAAGATGGCGTTGCATTGAAAGAAAAAGTAGTGGGATTCAGAGGAGATTATTATGAGTTGGCTGAACATGCCAAACACAAAGTCAGAAATCTGATTTATCCTGTACCCAACCCAGAATTTCCCTTTTTAGGTGTTCACTTTACACGAATGGTAGACGGCAGTGTAGAATGTGGGCCCAATGCAGTTTTTACCTTCAAAAGAGAGGGATACGGAAAGACTGATTTTAGTTTAAAAGATACCCTTGATGCCCTATCCTATATTGGAACTTGGAGGCTATTCATGGGTAACATGAAATATGGTTTAGACGAATATCGCCGTGCCTTTTCGAAAAGACTTTTTTTAAAAACTTTACAGCGACTGATCCCTGATTTGACCATGGAAGACATTGTACCCGGTCGTGCAGGAGTTCGAGCTTTGTTATTGAGAGAGGATGGTGATACACGAGATGATTTCAGAATTGAATACACCGACCACAGTATCCACGTTCTCAATGCCCCATCACCAGCGGCTACCGCATCCTTAGCTATCGGTGATAATATTGTAGACATGGCAGAAAAACATTTTGGATTGATATAAAAAGAAACGATATGAAATTAACGGATCAAATCAACGAAGACATCAAAACCGCCATGAAAAGCGGCGATAAAGAAAAGCTCATGGCGTTGCGTGACATTAAAAGTAAAATTTTATTAGAGGCCACAAAAGACGGATCTACTGAAGTCGAGGACAGTGCCGTCATGACCATCTTAACGAAATTAAACAAGCAAAGAACAGAATCGATTGAAATTTATAAATCACAAGGCCGCGAGGATTTAGTTGCCGAAGAAATGAAACAGGCCGCTGTGATTCAATCTTATTTGCCTCAACCATTGAGCGAAGAAGAATTAGAGAAAGAGGTTCGGCAAATCATTGCCCAAGTGGGCGCATCCAGTCCTTCTGACATGGGCAAGGTGATGGGAGCTGCTAAATCGTTACAAGGCAAGGCCGATGGAAAAGCCATCAGCGAAATGGTAAAAAAATGCTTAGCCTCGTAACATGGAAGTCATTGGTCGTAGAGAGATGATTCACCTCCCTGAATGGGGAGGTTTTTTTATTCCCGCTAAAATTGATACGGGTGCCTTTCGCACCGCCATTCATTGCGAGAGTTGCCTAGAAGTCGATATGGGAAACGAAACAAAACTATTGGTAAACTTTGATTGGGAAGGTGATGGAAAGCTTCAGCAATTGGAATTCTCCGATTACAAAAAGAGAATCATTAAAAATAGTTTTGGTCAAACTGAAGAAAGGTTTTGCCTTCGCACCATAATAAAAATAGGAGGAAAAAACATCAGAAGCGAGGTCACCTTAACGGATCGATCCGGAATGAAATACCCGGTATTACTGGGTAGAAAAACAATTGGAAAAAAATTCCTCGTGGATGTTAGCAAAGTGAATATTCAGGTTTTCTGAACTTCACATCATACATTTTTTTCTATGTACTTAATGATTTGCGCTGCGATATCTTTTCCGGTGGCTTGTTCAATTCCTTCCAATCCTGGAGAAGAATTCACCTCAATGATCAGTGGTCCCCGCTCACTTCGAAGCATATCTACTCCCGCAATTCCAAGCTTCATGGCATTGGCCGCTTTAATAGCGGTGATCTCCTCTTCCGGTGTAAGTTCGATTACTTGAGAAGAACCTCCCCTATGTAAATTGGATCTAAATTCCCCTTCTTTAGCGGTGCGCATCATCGCTCCTACTACTTGACCATCAACTACGAATGCTCTTATGTCCGCTCCACCCGCTTCCCTTATGAACTCTTGAACGATCACGCGCGCCTTTAAACCATTGAAAGCTTCTATGACTGAAATAGCCGATTTCTTGTTGTCTGCTAATACAACGCCTAAACCTTGCGTACCCTCTAATAACTTAATGACTACCGGAGCACCACCCGCCTCTTTTAATGTTTTCTCTACATCTTTTGAATAATTCGTAAACACCGTTTTCGGTAGACCTAATCCCGCACGAGAAAGTATCTGCAAACTTCTCAGTTTATCTCTTGAGCGAACCAATGCCTGAGATTCAACCGCAGTAAAAACATGCATCATCTCAAACTGTCTGACCACCGCTGTGCCATAAAATGTAACCGAAGCACCAATTCGTGGAATGACTGCATGAACACCCGTGATCTCCTCTCCTTTGTAAATGATTTTGGGATTCTTTCGTTCGATCACCAAATTACATTTCAAGTGATCCAATACCAATACTTCGTGGCCTCTTTTCTGACCCGCCTCGACCAATCGTTGCGTGCTATACAACTTTGGATTACGAGATAATACAACGATTTTCATAATTTGAGTGCAAGATAGGAAGGTGAACGTTAACTAAAAGTAAAAATTCTTAAAATGAAAATAAATCTTCCCAATCAGCAGCATCTATATAATTTGCCTTCCAATGATCTCTATACACCTTTATATCAGCCAATATTTTTTGGTATCCATTCTCATCCAATCGATCCCATTCATCAAAAACCTGATGAAAAGCAGATTTACTCCACGCTGTATCCCAACCCACATTCGCTTGCCGCAATTTATTCCATGGTGTTCGGTCACTAATGATAACCGGCATTCCTGATAATAAAGCCTCCGCAATGGCATGGCCGAAATTTTCTCCTTTGGTGGCTAGATAAAAAACATGGCACTTTTCTTTGATTGAATTGATTTCTTCAAATGGCAGAGCGCCATGAAATATTACTTTTAATGCTGTATGCCTTGCGATCCATTCCAAACAAGTTCTATGATATTCCCTATTTTCCAAAGGACCTACCACGTGAAGCGTAACTTTTTCGGCGATGGAATGCGTGCTCAACCACTGAATGCTCTCCAATATCCCCTTTTCTGGACTCACCCTGGCCACTAACAGCCAATTTTGCGCGGTGGACCATGCCGGGATATGGACCCTTGGGTTTATATGGGGCACATTGGAAACCCGCTTAATCCTCGCTTGATCATTCACTATTTTCCGAATTCGCTTCACTTCTTCCTCACTGGTCGCATGCCAAGTTATTCCTTTCCACAGTCCTAATGACTTCGCCAACAAAATAAACACCTTCTTTTTCATTGACTTTTGAGACAACGCTACCTCATGCAGCATTCCCCGCGGAGCCAACACTACCTTATCTAACAAGCGCATTCTTTTGAGTAATAAAAGCGGGAGAATGGAAAACCAAAAAGAAAACAAGGAGTTGATATAAATTCCATCCCATTGATCTTTTTTGATAACGTTCAACAAAGATGGAACCCTGATGCTTTTTAAATCTTGGTAATACAAATGGGTTTGACTATCCGCTTGAATCCATTGGTCGCAGGGAACATTTAAGGGTTCAACTTCCCCCAAATCGTAATTTCCTGTGTACACATAACTTTCAAAAGGCCAAATAGCCATAAGATTCAACAAGGATCGAATAGGCCCACCTGCTTTCCATGCAGGAGCATACCACTCAGAAAGAACGAGAATCTTTTTAGCCATCGATGTTATTGTTCTTGATCCAATGCCCCAATACCACTAAATGCCACAATCGATTCCATGGTATTTCTTTATTGCCATTGAGAAACAATTTCCACTCGTGAAGTAAAACCCCTGGTCTGAAATGATCATTGTCGTTCAGCAGCGCCAATCCTTTTTCACAATAGCTGGCCAATGGACCGCGCATCCATTGATCCCAAGGAAATGCAAATCCTTGCTTCTTTCTTTGATATACTTCAGCGGGAATGCGTTCTCCCATCAAATCAATGAGTAATTGTTTGGGATAAACACCCATCTTCCAATCATCAGGCATTAGCAATACCGACTCAATCAGCGAATGATCGAGAAAAGGTACACGCACCTCCAACCCATTAGCCATGGACATTTGATCGCCATCTCGAAGTAATACATGTGACATATAAGTGCGCATTTCAGCAATCGAAATCGCTGAATAAAGATATTTCTTATCCCATCTACTCCAAGGCAAATCATGAGGAAAATCGAATGAATGTGCAGAGGAAAGCAAAGCTGCGCTTGACTTTTTACTTCGCACCACTCGATCCGATTGATAAAATTGAGCGTTAGAACCCTCCCTTGCGGCCAAAAACTCCATTATTCTATCCACTTGTACTCCATTCCACTTTTTTGATAAAACCGATCTCATCCATTGCAATGGAATCATTGAATACGGAATTAATTTCCGCAATGCTTGAGTGGACTTCATTCGATTAAAAATAGGATAGCCTCCAAACACTTCATCCCCACCTAGACCCGACATGGCCATTTTAATCCCGTAAGACTTGGTAGCCTTGGCCACTACATAGGAATTTATTCCATCGCCTGAAGGATGATCCATTGATTGAACGGCATTCGCTAATTCACTTAAAAAATGAAATCCCTTTAATTCAATCCGAGTATGGGAAGTGTTGTAACGATCTGCTACTTTTTTAGCAATTGGACTTTCATCCCATTCCTTTTCCATGAAACCAATTGAAAAGGTATGAATGGTTTGCTCCGACATTTCCGCCATTAAAGCAACCAATACCGATGAATCCAACCCACCAGATAAAAAAGCACCAAAAGGAACATCTGAACGCATTCGCCACTCGACGCTGCGCAAAAGATGCTCTTTCACCTTTTCTTGTGCCTCTTCGCGAGATTGCATCAATGGTCGCTGCTCCGGGAAATTCCAAAATGAAATATCTTCTATGCTCGATAAAGTGCACTTAAGATAATGGCCAGGCAATACAACACTCACCTTTTCAATGATCGAAAAAGGAAAAGAAACGGTCTGATATCTCACATACTCAGCTAACGCAATGGGATTAATTTTTCTTTCTATTTTTCCAGAAGCCAGCAATGACCTCAACTCAGAGGCAAATAACAAAGCCCCTTCTTGTGCAGCATAATACAATGGCTTTTCTCCCAGTCGATCACGAAATAGGAAACAAGTTTGGATTGCTTGGTCATACAAGGCAATGGCAAACATCCCATTTAATCGTTCAATAAAAGATTCACCCCAAACCAAATAACCCGCTATGATTACTTCAGTATCTGTCTGAGTGGTGAATTGATACCTTGATTTCAGTTCCGCCCGTAGCTCAATAAAATTATAAATCTCACCATTAAAAACAACTGCCACACGACCATCAGGGGAGAACATCGGCTGATGCCCTGCGGATGAAACATCAAGGATGGATAAACGTTGATGTCCAAAAGCGACATGATCATTCATCCAACTCCCTTCATCATCAGGCCCACGATGAGCAAGCGCTTGCTGCATGCTTCTCAATATATGAGAAGTCTCATCGCTCCACGGACTTTTCCATATACCAACTATTCCGCACATTTCTTTCCTTCCTTAATCCAATCCATAAGATTTCGGGACCATTCTTCATTATTGATCCTTTGCGCAAATTCCATACTACACATTCCCCAATCTTGCCTTGATCCTTTGTCCATTCGGTAAATTCTTTTTAAGTAACGAAGCATTCCCTTATAATCATTCACCTGAAATTCAAATCCATTTCTTCCCGGTTCTAAAAAAGTATCTCCCGCACCTACCGCAGAGGAAAGCACCATTGGTAAACCGCATTTTGCTGCTTCATGAACAGATACGCCCCATGGTTCATAGATGCTCGAAAGAACGTAAACATCTTTGTCAAATAAATGCGAGGCCAACTGCTCGGGTTGAACAAATCCCAAATACGAGATACAATCCGCTTTGGGGCAACTGTCCTGCAGCTTTCCCGTTCCGATGACATACACTTTCCAATTGGAACGAGTACGTTCGATATACCGTTTGAGATAATTCAATGCATCAGGAAATCCTTTTTGTTTAATCAATCGATTAACGAAAACAATTTTGAAAACATCCTCCTCCTTTTGTATTTCTTTGGCAACACAACCGGGGTTCAAATCCTCAGCCACATAAAAACCCAACTTAATCAAATCGCGTTTAAAAAATAATTTTTCTGCCAATTTCCTTTGACGTGCTCCTGGAACCCACACGCCATTAAAAAACCGGATGGAGCGATAATACAACCAAAGTACTCCCACTTTAAATTTAAAATTATCCCTCCACTGGGTATCGAAAGCTATCACTTTGAAATAATGATCATACTTCCTTACCCATTTCATGTAACGACGGTCCGACCAACCAGCGACAACCCAAAGATGAGGATTCCAAGTCTTTAGCAACGCTTGCATCTCTGCATTGCCAAAGTTTTGATAGGCAATCAATTCAAGACGCTCATTCCATTGTTCAAATTCAAAAGGTGCCTCTTGGTTGACTGGCCAATACACCATTTTAATTTCCAAATCAGGATTTTGTTGCAAGGCATTTTTAATAGAACCCAAGAAATATCCTGAGAGTTCTCTTGCCAAAAAAAGCACCTTACTTGTATTTTTCATTGATTGAAAATTGATAACGATACACTGCCTTTGGCTCTTCAATTTTGTCCTGATCTATAAACTGCCTACCCGCCTTTCTATTCTGGTTGACATAATAAAAGATCCATAAAAAAAATGGGAACCCACAGTAAAAATAATTTCCTTGACGCAACAATTGTAAAACGATGATCAAGAAACAAGCGTTGTTCACCACCCAATATTCAGGATTTGGTGTCCTAAAGGAAATCACCCAATTACCAAACAAAAAGATTCCGAAAAAGATCAAGCCCACCAAACCCGTCTCAGACATCAATCGCAAAAACATAGAATTCGCGTCGGCCTTGTTAAATTCAATATCTACTGTTTCTTCTAGATTCGTGAGCGAGTATCGCTCAAATGCAGAAGCATGAGAGCCCAAACCTGTTCCGAAAATAGGATTGGCCTTAAAGTTCTCTGTGGCAATATGGGTATGATTATACAACACGAAACTACTACCATTGATATCATAAGTTGATACGTTACCGGTATTGTAAATTTCAAAAGTACCATCTACACGATCTCGGAATTCCGGAAGATTATTATAGGAATAAATAAATGCGTAGTAGGCTACAGGCGCAACAAATAATCCATATCGAAGAAATCCAGAATTAATCAGAAGCAGTAAAACCGCCAAGGCAATTCCAATCATTCCAACACCGGATTTAGTTAATGGAAAGGCCACGATAATAATAATGGACTGAATTAAAGAGATGAACATTGTTTTTTTTCTATTAAATAGATTATACAACCCTACAAAAAAAGCAGGAGACATCACGGAAGAGTAATAGGATGGCTCGGAAAAAAAGGAATTCATTCGAATACCATCTTCCGCCTTGATAACCCCCCATTTATTAAACAGCCAACCGAAATTGTATCCGGGTGGAAATCCAACACGGTAACTTACCACTTGAATAATTCCGATGACGCTGATGATAAATGCACCAATCATATATAAACGAAATAACTCTGTCACATTATAATCATAAGCTTTCACAACATAATGAAAGAAAGCAACGGAAAGAAAAAAGCCAATTACAATTTTAATGAGCTGTCCATAGTTATTTAACCCGATTTCACAATACAGCACACCCAGAATAAACAAGGGAAGGAAGATGATCATTTCCAATCGAGGAAAACCGTATCGAAACATTAATATGGGTAAAGCCAAATAAGTAATATATCCGAAATAAAATTCAAAAGGTGTTTTAAACAAAACGAGCGCCGCCATGAATAAGTGGGAAAAAATCAGAAATATTTTTATTCGATTCGACATGCTATTTTCTCAAAACGATATTTTGTACCTGTGGTCTCCATTCACTCATCACCTTTTCCCAGGTCCAATTTACATTTACTTTTCTCCAGCTGATGCTTCCCATTTCATTTAATTGATTTGGAGTCCATTCACTTATGGCATTCAATCCGCAGAGGATATCTGAAACCAGAGGACTCTTCATTAAAAATCCATTCTCTTCGTTTACCATCACCTCCGTAGCCCCTACTTTGGTACACATAATGGCCATTTTTCTACTCATGGCTTCTAATATGACGGTTGGCATTCCTTCAGAAAATGAGGGGACCACTAATACATCATGATGATCCATGATATCCTTCATCTTTTGCTCCTCTTGAATCACTCCTTCGTAATGTACATGGGAATGTTTGATACGCTGCGTGAGGGGGATATTTCCTACAATGGTTAGTCGGATGTCCTTCCCTTGCTGATCCCAATTAATGAATGCTGCTAACAATTGCTTTAGTCCTTTTCTTGACTCATTTCTGCCCACAAATAATAATTTCAAGGGCAGATGAGCTTTCTTTTCATCCTTTCTTAACCAATCAGCATCAATGGCCACCGGTAGATCAAGGATTTTACTTTTATCTACGCCTTGATCGAGCAATATTTGATGGATTTGCCCTCCTAAACTAATGGTAAAATCCGCATTTCGAATATTCCAACGAACCGGAGATTTAAACATCCATTGCTGCACTCGATCCTTCCATCCTAATGCTGCTTGGAACATTTCCATACCATGAAAATGATTAATGATTGGAACTTTCCACTTGCCCTTTTTGCGTTCCTCAATAAACTTCCAACCCGTAAATCCTTGTGCGAATACAACATCCCAATTGTCTTCACTTGGCTGATAATATTTAAATAGAGACACACTGTAGGCATATGACTCTTTGAGATAATGACCAGGCAAATGGCCCAATTTTGGAAAAACAAATTGCTGAATAGAACCCTTTGGGGTTGATGAAATCGATAGTCGCGCTAATACCTCCTCATTTGGAAGGAATGAGTTGGATCCGGTGATGCAATGTGCCACATCTACCTGATCACCTGCCCGTAACAACTGGCGGAATAGATTAGCAGAATGCTTTTGCATTCCCCCCAATTCAAAAGGGCTCATTCCATCCGTCAGTAGCAACCACCTCATCTTTTTTTATTCTTACAATGATACACTATTCAATCGGCATTGCCACGAATCCCAACAGAACATTTTTCCAACAAACTGAGGTGACAACTGACCGAGTACTTTGAGCGCTTCCGTGGCTTGCACCATGGCCACCAATTGTACCACAGGACCTAATATTCCCCTTTCCTGACAAGAACCCACCATTTCTGATCTTACCTGGTTTGAAAAGAAATCTTGGTAAGTCCACTTTACCAAATGTTGATCGGGGTATTGAAAAACGGAAACTTGTCCGTCCCATTGCTCGGCTGAACCAAAAACCCAAGGCACATTTCGCCTTTTCGCCTCTTCGTCTATTAAAAGGGTAACACTCGGATGATCAGTAGCATCGATCCATAGATCATATCCATTGAGGAAATGATCCGCGTTCGAAGAACTAAGATTCTCTGAAATTTCTGCCACTTGTATTTCCGAATTATGACTCCGGATCCATTCCGCAGCCACCGAAACTTTTTTTCTTCCGACCGCATGCGCCGGGTATAACCATTGCCGATGCAGGTTGTTTAATGAAATAACATCGCCGTCCATGATGGTAATATTTCCTACACCTGCAGCTGCCAATGCTTGAATGACACCGCAACCCAAACCTCCTGCCCCAATAACCAAAACCTTAGACCTCCACCATTTTTGTTGTACTTCCTCTCCAATTTCAGCTATTTTTAATTGTCGTTCAAAGCGCTTAAAATCAATCATTCAGCAAAGATTGGATAAAAAAATGTGCGGTTTTGAAAAAAAAAAGCTCATATATCAAATAAAATATTACTTTTGGGCGCGATTAACCTTTTAAAACCTCGACATTATGTCAGAAATTGCAAAAAAAGTAAC
>CAZJCQ010000025.1:0-13435 GCA_964544665.1 uncultured Chryseobacterium sp.
CTTTGTTCATTTTTTTTGTTTTAGGTTATTAATTAGTTGAACAAGACAAATGTAAATGCAGAATTTTCTGAAACGCAAGAGTATCAAGCGATTTCAATTCATTTTGTTGAAAAAAGTCGATTATTGTTGAAAAAGCCGGGGTTTTCCAACAAAAAATGCCCGATTTACAAGGGTTTCCAATCAACTAACAATCGTAATTGACACGTTTCAGTCGGAAAAGGCGTAATTTGCCGCATGATTTCAGGCCCCATTTCAACCGATGCGCGATCGATTCTAAAAGTTGCCATTCCCATGAGCCTTGGGGCTTTCATACAATTCGCAGTCGTATTTACGGATAATTATTTTGTCGCTCAACTGGATGGAAAAGCCATGAGTGCGGTTTCCTACATCGGTCTTGCTTATGTTACCCTCATCATGATTACCACTGGCATTAGCAGTGCCGTGCAAATTATAATAGCGAGAAGAAATGGAGAAAATCAATATGCTGCGATTCCCTCGATTTTGCACAATGCGCTATACCTCTCCATCATTATTGCCTGCATTCAATTTATCTTGTTGTATTTTATTACACCTATTATTTTAACCCGTATAATTGATGATACCCACATCATCCAATACATGAATGAGTTTATTACCTACCGTTCATGGGGTTTCTGGTTCTACACACCTACCCTTATGCTGCAAGGATATTGGACAGGAATCGCATCTACCCGACCCGTACTTTTCACCATGTTGATTACCTCCATCACCAATATAATTTTGGATTACTTTTTAGTACTCGGTGTAGGTGTGTTCCCAAAATGGGGTGTGGGAGGTGCGGCTATAGCTACTCTGATTGCGGAGATGGCGGCATTTTTCTTTTTAGCCATTTATACCTTCAGACAAAGACCCATCCTGTCAAAAATAAAATGGCAATGGCTACGATCCATTCAGACTCAACTGCTACAGCTAGGACTTCCGATCGTGTTTCAAATGCTCATAGCCTTGGGAGTTTGGATGACCTTTTACACATTGGTCGAAAATCGCGGAGCGCCCTCCCTGCAATCTGCCTTCATCGTCAGAAATATGTACATGTTATGTTGGGTAAGCGTAATGGGGTTTTCTGCTGCAACCAGGACATATATTTCAACATTGATTGCTGAAGATGCCCAAGGCCAAATCAATGCTACCATTTGGAAACTCATCGGATTTAATTTGATCGGTGTACTGCTACTTAGCCATGGGCTTTGGCTTTATCCGCATTGGATAGCCGCTCAATTCACTGATGATCCCATCGTTATCGAACTTGCAGTTAAAAGCATGACCATCATTTTGCCCGCCATCCTTATTTATTGCTTCACCTCGATATTACTCGCCGTGGTAGAGGGCAGCGGATATACCATGGCCGGATTTTGGATAGAGCTTTTTACATCATTTGGATATTTAAGTTTTATATTTTGGGCCGTCTACTGCACAGATTGGGAAGCACCCCTTCTTTGGACTTCGGACTATGTGTATTTCATACTCATCGGAATCGGTTCTGGATTTTTTCTTTGGTACTATCCTTGGCGAAGAAAAGTAATTTGAACAATTTAGTCTAATGATTAACATTATTCGTTTTCCCAAAAACGAATGGCTATTTTTGTTTACTCCTAAAGAATTACCACATGTATATCATTTTCGATACGGAGACCACTGGTCTTCCCTTACAATACAATGCCCCGATTAGTGATCTGAATAACTGGCCGCGGGTCGTACAAATCGCCTGGCAATTGCATAACGCGGAGGGTAAATTGATTGCCGCCAATAATAAAATTATTCGACCGGAAGGCTTCAGTATTCCATTCAATGCGGTAAAAGTTCATGGAATCACTACCGAAAAGGCATTGCAACTGGGCGAGCCCCTGGAAGAAGTAATGTCGTTGTTTCTGAAAGATGTTCAACAAGCGAAATACCTGGTAGGCCACAATATCGAATTTGATATCAACACCGTTTCTTGTGAACTGCTCAGAATCCATAACTCATTTGATCTCCTATCCTTTTCAAAACTGGATACCAAAGAGTGGGGTACAGACTTCTGCGCTATACCAGGGGGAAAAGGCGGGAAGTATAAATGGCCAACACTGGGTGAACTGTACCAACGACTTTTTCAAAAAGATATTCCAGATGCCCATGATGCTGCTTATGATGTGGAAGCGACCTCATGCGCCTTTTTCAAAATGCTCGAATTGAAAGTTATTCAAACTCCCGAATCCGCTGAGATCACGAGCTATCAATATGAGGCACCCACATTAGGGAAGAGTAACTTTGAGCATGCTAAGGAAGAAGATAAAAATTTGCCCGCGCAACCAGCACAAGCGACCAATGAAATGGCATCAGAACAAAAACCATTTGTTCATCTTCATGTACATTCCCAATTTAGTGTGTTGCAGAGTACTTCCGAAATTTCGGCTATTGTAAAAAAAGCCATCGAACATCAATCACCAGCCATCGCCATTACAGAAAATGGCAATATGATGTCCGCTTTTGTATTCAATCAGGAAATTGAAAAAAGCAATAAAAAAAATGGAACTCAATTAAAGGGTATTATTGGTTGTGAACTCAATGTTTGCAGGGAAAAGAACAATAAAGAAGTCAA
This sequence comes from uncultured Chryseobacterium sp., assembly GCA_964544665.1. Lineage (GTDB taxonomy): Bacteria > Bacteroidota > Bacteroidia > Flavobacteriales_D > Sanyastnellaceae > CAMCTV01. The sequence continues at coordinate 2,618 of CAZJCQ010000025.1, forward strand.
AGATGATGGCTATTCCATCGTGCTATTGGCCCTCAACAAGAACGGGTACAAAAACCTGGCAAAACTCTCCAGCATTGCGTACACAGAAGGTTTTTACTACGTACCTCGTATTGACAAACAAACCTTGATTGATTACAAGCAAGATCTTTTAGTTACGACCGGTGGACTATGGGGCGAGGTACCTTATCTCATTTTAAATGTAGGAGAGGAAAAAGCAGAGGAAGCATTTTGTTGGTATAAAGAACAATTTCCTGGTCACTTCTATGCCGAACTCATGCGACATGGTATCGAAGAGGAAGAGGTGGTAAATGCCACGCTATTGCGGTTTTGTGAAAAGTACCAAGTGCCTTACTTTGCTTCTAACAATACCTATTACACCGTAAAATCCGAAGCGGCCGCTCAAGATGCATTGCTCTGTGTAAAAGACGGCGAGTCGGTATCAAAACCCAAAAAATACATTGGGAAAAGAGGGCGAGAATTTCGTTTTGGATTTCCCAATGAAGAGTTTTATATCAAAACTCCGACAGAGATGATTCAATTATTTCATGACCTACCCGCCGCGATTGAAGAAACCGTGCGAATAGCAGAGCGCTGTGAATCCTATTCCTTGGGTCGAGATATCTTGTTACCGAAATTTGATATACCCCAGGCATTTATTCATCCCGAGGACGAAGCCGATGGAAAAAAACGAGGAGAAAATTCCTTTCTTCGACATCTGGCTTATGAAGGGGCCAAAAAACGATATGCGGAAATTACCCCTGAGATCGAAGAGCGAATTGACTTTGAGTTAAAAACCATCGAGAACACAGGTTACCCCGGGTATTTTTTAATTGTACAAGATTTCTGTAATGAAGCACGCAAAATGGGTGTGAGTGTCGGACCTGGAAGAGGCTCAGCTGCGGGTTCTGTCGTGGCCTATTGCATTGGAATTACCAACGTCGATCCCATCAAATACGATCTACTTTTTGAGCGTTTTTTGAATCCAGAAAGGGTCAGCATGCCCGATATTGATATTGACTTTGATGATGAAGGGAGAGGCAAAGTCATCGAATATGTTCGAAACAAATACTCAAAAAATGCTGTGGCGCAAATCATTACTTATGGATCGATGGCCGCCAAATCTGCCATGCGTGACTCTGGAAGAGTCATGGAACTACCTCTGAGTGATACCGATCGTATTGCCAAGTTGATCCCTGATAATGCCAAGCTCAAAGAAATTTTAAAACAAAGCGATAAAGAAATTGAAAAAGCTTTCAATCGAGATGTCATTCAAAATGTACTCAAGCTAAGATCGCTTTCGCACGAATCCAGTGCCGAAGGAAATGTGGTTCAATTGGCATCTATGTTAGAAGGTTCTGTGCGCAATACCGGAATCCATGCCTGCGGAGTCATCATTACTCCAGGGCCTATTGATCAATTTGTGCCGGTAGCCACTGCCAAAGACAGTGACATGTGGTGCACGCAATTTGATAATGATGTAGTGGAGAAAGCAGGTCTACTCAAAATGGACTTCTTGGGATTAAAAACCTTGACCATTATTAAAAATGCACTCAAATTAATTGAACAACGACATGGCATTCAAATAGACATTGATCAAATTCCCCTGGATGATGAAAAAACCTTTCAACTTTTTCAAAGAGGTGATACGGTCAGCATTTTCCAATATGAAAGTCCAGGAATGCAAAAGCATCTGAAAGATTTGAAGCCTACTGTTTTCGAGGATTTGATCGCAATGAATGCGCTTTATCGTCCTGGACCGATGGAATACATTCCCAGTTTCATTCGACGAAAGCACGGAAAAGAAGCCATTCAATACGATCTCCCAGAAATGGAAGAATACCTCAAAGACACCTATGGAATTACCGTATACCAAGAACAGGTTATGCTCTTATCGCAAAAGCTGGCGGGATTCACCAAAGGCCAAGCTGACAGCCTAAGAAAGGCCATGGGTAAAAAGCTGAAAGAAGAGTTGGATAAAATGAAAAGCATATTCATGGAAGGCGCTCAAGCTAAAGGACATCCCGCAGATAAATTAGAAAAGATATGGACCGACTGGGAGGCCTTTGCGAGCTATGCATTTAATAAATCTCACTCCACTTGCTATGCTTGGATCGCATTTCAAACAGGATATTTAAAAGCCAATTATCCCGCTGAATACATGGCTGCCGCTATGACTGGTTCACTCACTGATCTAAAGCAAGTCACCTTTTTTATTCAAGATTGCAAAAAAAATAAAATTCCCGTTTTAGGTCCGGATGTGAATGAGTCTGATGCCTTCTTCAACGTAAATAAAGAAGGAGCTATTCGATTTGGATTGGCCGCTATCAAAGGAGTAGGAGAAAGTGCCGTGGAGAGTATTGTAAACGAAAGGAAAAAAGGAAGTTTTCAATCAGTTTTCGACTTCATGAAACGTATCGATGCGAGGACCAGTAATAAAAGAGTAATGGAAGGATTGGTGCTAAGCGGAGGATGTGACTCATTTGGAATTCAACGCTCTGCCTATTTCGCTGCTGACAACAAGAATAACACCTTCATTGATACGCTCATTAAATACAGCAATGCTTGCCGTGAAGATGCGCAGCATTCGATGAATTCCCTTTTCGGCGACTCTGAAGAAAATGCAATTCCTGAACCTAGTATTCCATCCCATATCCCCTGGGACACCATGACACAACTTGCGCATGAAAAAGAGGTGGCGGGAATCTTTTTGAGTGGGCATCCGCTCGATGATTATCGGATGGAAATCGACAACTTCTGTACAAGAGGTGGTCTTGAAATATTAGGAGATCTGAACCAAATAAAAGGACGTGAACTCAAATTTGCAGGAATAATAAAAAATGTTCAACATAAAATAACCAAGAATGGCAAACCCTATGGCAGCTTCGTTCTGGAAGATTTTACGGAGAGCAAAGAATTCAGCTTATTTGGTGACGATTACATCAAATTTAAAGCTTTTCTGGAGGATAGATACCTCGTTATTTTAGTCGGAAAAGTAGCCGCAAGATGGCAGAGAGCGGATCAAAAAGGACCCGAGGAATTAGAATTTAAAATTTCGAAAATCGAACTCCTTAGTGAAGCTCGAAACAAATGGGGACGATTCCTAACGCTCACCGTGGATAAAAATCACGTCAATCAAGCATTTATACAACAGCTGGAATCACAAATTACCCATTCAAAAGGAGGCGCTCAATTAAGGATTCGAATAAAAGACGAAAACAACATTATCAACACCTTGTCGGGTAATAAAAATCAAATTGCCATTAATGATGATGTGATTGATTTCTTAAAATCGCTGCACCAAGTAGAATTCACGATTACAGAAAATTAATGCTCATTCCAAAAAAAACATGACAACCATGTGAAGAGGAATTGCATTAAGGCAATCGGATCGAAAATGATAAATGCTGAATGCCTAGAATGAAAAAGGGAATTTTATTCTTATTTATTTTAATACTCTTTTTTCAAAAGAATTCCATTTTGCGCACGCTTTATTTTGCTAAAACGGTCATTCAACATTTTCAATCAAAGGAAACCAACTTAATCACAGATTTGACCATTGAGTTAACCGCAGCGCAGTGGCAAAAATTCTCCTCGCAAAGAAATGAAATTTTTTGGAATGGTACCTTTTACGAAATTGTATCTCGTGAATCTGTAAACAACGGAAACATCCGATTATCCTTACACACTGACCATTGGGAAACCAAAATTCATGAGATTATTCAAGATTTCAATCAACCCTATTCCTCAAATTTGCCCATCAAAGGAATCGAAAATTTAAAATGGTGGCTCGATGAAATCTTGGGCATTTATCAATGCCCTACACTTTTTTCCGCGAACAAATTAATTCTTATCGTCGATTTTCCTCCAATGAAATACACCAAACCATTAATTGGTGTAGAGATACCTCCCCCGAATTTATAAGTGACTTTTGAAAGCCCGCTTTCTGTATTTATTCATCACTTATAAAATTAATCACAATGAAAGAAAATATCATTGCGCTAATGACCATTAGCGCGTTTCACTTGACCGCTGCGGCACAAATAATTCAAAAGGACAGTTTATCTCAATATATCCTGAAAGGAATTGTAGTATCCCCTACGTTATATCCGCAATCATTGAATAAAATTCCACAACAAGTCGTTAAAATCAATTCTTGGGAAATCAAAAATGCGCAAGCCTCCAACACAGCAGATTTGCTTCAGCAAAGTGGAAATGTGTTCATTCAAAAAAGTCAGCAAGGAGGTGGGAGCGTCACACTAAGAGGGCTCGAAGCCAACCGAAATGTATTGGTCATTGATGGCGTGCGGATGAACAACCTTATTTATCGAGGCGGACATTTACAAAATGTCATCACCACAGATGTTAATGCGCTTGAAAATGTGGAGGTACTTTTCGGCCCTTCTTCATCTATGTTTGGCAGCGATGCCATGGGAGGCGTCATTTACCTTTCGACTAAAAAACCGATTTTTAACTCAAGCTCAACCTCCTCTATGATTAAAGTAAATACGCAATCACGATTTACTTCAGCCAATCGAGGATTCTCGCAACATTTCGATGTGAATTTTGGGACTAAAAACTGGGCCAGTTGGACCTCCTTTTCTTATTCTCAATTCGGAGACTTGAGAGGCGGAAAAAACCAAAATCCATTTTTTAAAGAGGATTATGGACTTCGCCCTTATTATGTAGCGCGAATTAATGGAAAAGACTCTTTAATGGTAAATGAAGATCCCACTCTTCAAAAGAACAGTCAATATACCCAATATGATTTTATCCAAAAACTAAGTTATAAAACCAACGATCAGAATGTTCATACCCTCAATTACCAATTTTCTAATTCAGGAAACGTACCTCGCTATGATCGTTTAACAGATCCTACTGACACTGGTCTGAAATATGCCGAATGGTATTATGGGCCTCAAACGAGGAATATGATCTCCTATGCTTACCAACATTCCTTTCCATCGGGATTATTTAAAACATTCGACCTGAATGCCAATCATCAAAGCATCGAGGAAAGTCGGCATACTCGAAAATTTGGAAATGATGTACGTCAAAGCAGAACCGAAAATGTAAGTATACAGGGACTCAATGCCTCGTTGTACCATGACTCCAAGCTTCATCAATGGCGAATTGGAATTGACTTACAAAACAACAATCTCCAATCCACTGCAATAGGAACCAACTTAGTAACCCACGAACTTTCAAAGTTGGACACTCGTTATCCCAATGGCCACAACAACATGCGATCTGCGGCGTTGTACTCTTCTCATCAATATGCCATTAATTCTTGGCTCACCTTCAGCGATGGATTGCGTGTGGGATACACCCAATTGTATTCCACCATGAACGACTTTTATGCATTCGCTAATACGGCGAATGGAATCGTCGATCAAAACAATCCAACTTATTCCGGTTCTGTTGGCTTAAATGCCAACTTTAAAAATCAACTGAACACATCCTTCATCTTAGCAAGTGGATATCGAGTTCCCAATGTGGATGATTTGTCTAAGATATTCGAAACCGCCGCTGGAGGTGTCATCATTCCGAATAATCAACTTCAACCAGAAAGAAGTTTGACCTACGAATGGAATATCCGCAAAGTATTTGATAATGTAATAGCCATCGAGAATTCTGCTTACTACACTCAATTAAAAAACATGGTGGTAACCGATGCGTTTCAATTGAATGGCCAAGACAGTGTTCTTTATGACGGGCAAATGAGTCCGGTTCTAGCGAATCAAAACAAGGGGAAAGCGTTTATTTATGGTAATTCCACTCAAATCAAAGCAAACCTTGGAAGCCATTGGTATACCAGTGTATCTGCCAATTACACCTATGGTCGTATCGTCGAACAAAAGAATGGATTAGATAGCCTTAGCCCATCTGATCACATCCCTCCTTTCTTTGCAAAATGGACGCTGACTTATATGCATCAAAAAATAAAAGCAGATTTTTATGTTGATTATCAAGGTTGGAAGCGTTATTCCGACTATCGATTAGACGCCGAGGACAACGAAACATACACCCCACAAAATGATAAAGGTGAACACACCATTGGAATGCCTGCTTGGTATACATTGAATGCTCGGGTGCAGTATGCTTTCTCTTCGCTAGCCACGGTTCAGTTCGGAATTGAAAATATTCTTGACACCCAATACAGAACCTTTGCGAGTGGTATTAACGGAGCCGGCCGCAACCTCAACATTGCCTTTAATTTTCATTTTTAGGTCATCCTAATTTTTAAACAAAAAGGGGGAGTGAAAACACTCCCCCTTCTTTATTAATAAAAATCATCATAAGTGCATAAAGGCCTTTTTCTTCAACAAATAGTCCTCCGATTCTCTGAAATCGGGATCATCTACACAACAATCTACCGGACACACCGCGGCACACTGCGGTTCGTCATGAAAACCCACACACTCGGTGCATTTATCAGTCGCGATATAGTAGACATCCATACTTTTAGGAGTTTGCACACCATCTGCATCTAACTCAGCACCCCCAGAAAGTGGTGTGATGATACCCCTCAATCCTGTACCATCGGAGTATTTCCACTCTGCTCCCCCTTCGTAAATGGCATGATTGGGGCACTCTGGTTCGCAAGCTCCACAATTAATGCATGCATCTGTAATCATTATAGCCATAACTTCTGTTCTTTCGTTAATTTCGCGGCGCTAATTTACATTAACCCGATGAGTAAGCCAACAAATTTACAACAACGTATTCAAGCTTTTGTTCAAATGGGCCTCCTGATGCGTCATTTGGCCCACGAATCTGCATGGCCCGGATTCGAATGCGGTTTAACTGAGGAGGAATATGCACAAGCTCAAAAAGAAGTGGAACAGCAAGTGATTTACAATGGTTGGTTTACACCAGCAAACACCCGTAAAGCGCTACACGCATGGGCCCAATTACTGACCGAGTCCAATATCCACGAATGGCTTCAACCCTATTCTTTGGATCGTGACAATTCAATAAAGACCATTGCCATCATCTGCGCCGGTAATATTCCCATGGTGGGCTTCCATGATATTCTCTGTACACTCATCACCGGAAACAAAGCTTATATCAAATTATCTTCCGATGATGCCCGACTGATTCCTTTGTTTTTATACTTACTCATTAAGTGGGAACCTGCCTTTCAAGACCAAATCCAATGGGCAGATGGAAAAATGAGCGGGTTCGATAAAGTAATAGCCACAGGAAGCAATAATACGCTGCGATATTTTGAAGCCTATTTTGGGAAATACCCGCATATTCTGCGTCATTCAAGGACCAGTGTAGCCATTTTAGATGGCACTGAAACAACTGAGGAGCTCCATGCTTTGGGAAATGACATCTTTGATTACTTCGGCATGGGATGTAGAAATGTTTGTAAAATTTATCTACCTGCAGGATATGATCTGAATCAAATCATAGCTGCACTTCTGCCCTTTCAAGAAGTCGCTAAGCATAATAAATACGCCAACAATTACGACTACAACAAGGCCGTCTGGCTTCTCAACAGCGTGTCATTGCTGGAAAATGGTTTTATGCTCTTTAAAGAGGACAAAGGCATTGTAGCACCCACCTCATCGCTATTTTATGAATACTATACGGACCAAGCGAGTGTATTAAATTCATTGAAAGAAATGCAAGATCATTTACAATGTATCGTTGGTCACGGTCATATTCCTTTCGGACAAGCACAATGTCCTCGATTGAATGATTATGCTGATCACGTAGACACCATTGAATTTCTGATTTCCTAACTATATTTGACGCATGTTAAAAAATCGTTTAATCCTTTTAGTCGCTATCATCTCGTTGATAAGTGCTTGTTCAACGGAGGTAGATCTAAATGCACCGTATAAAAGTACAACTGTTGTATTTGGATTGCTTGATCCTGACAGCAGCGTTCAATGGATTAAGATTAACAAAACCTTTTTAGGTGATGGCAACAATCTCGATTATGCCATCGTTCGTGATAGCTCCGAATATCAATGGAACGAATTCAAATCCTTGGTGCTGGAAGAATATGAGAACAATATTTTGAAGGAAACTTATGCCATCCATGATACCATTGTAAGTAAAGATCCTTACGGAATATTCTACGCACCCTTACAGACAGTTTACTACATCGAAACCCCTAATGGGCTTAACCCACAAAGAACGTACAAGCTCGTAGCTGATTTTTATGATCGTCCCGATATCAGCGCAGTCACCAACCTGGTTGGCACTGACGCTATCGGATTTCAAACTCCGCAGCCTAATACCTTCATCTCTTTAGCTCAATACAATTCCACCAATCTAGACATTAATTACAACGACAATGTCAACATTAAATGGACTCCCGTTTCCAATGTAGAAAAATATGACCTCACCCTTCGATTCACCTTTACCGAGGAAAAATATGCGGAACAAGAACACATTAATCTGATCTCATCAACTCCCATTACACTGGATTATTACATTGGTGCTTTTAATGCAGATGCATTAGAAAGTCAAGGTGGATACGTCACTGCATCCTTTGCAGGCGAAGCATTTTTCTCACATTTAAAAAACACGTTGACTGCGGACCCTAAAATCAGAAGGGTCATTGGCCATTATGATGGAGCAAAAACACGGTGTTTCGAGGTAGTAATGGCCATGGCAAATGACGAATTGAAAACCTATTTAGACGTCAACGCTCCCGTGACGGGTGTCATTCAGGAACGTCCCATTTACACGAACGTAAGCAATGGACTCGGATTATTAGGATCCAGAAGCGCTGTCAATATTCCTAATTTGGCTTTATATGGAAGTGCGATGCAAATGGGTAATTTGTATGCCTTTGGTTTGGGATCTTATTGCGCCGGGCTCAATTTCTGCGATCCCGATCCCACTTCTGATTTCTCTTGTCAATAATCACTTACCTTTTTTGAAAGGGAGCAGAGGCAACGCCATCCTTGGTATAAATAGTCAACAGATATTCCCCTGGGATCAATGGAGTGATAGAAAGGTCTAAATAATTTTGAAACCAAGCTATTTCCCAAGTTACACTTTCAATACGCTGTCCGGCCGAGTTGAAAATTTCATATCGATAAATAGGACTTCCCGTTGTTTTTAAATGCAACATATCCTGCGCAGGATTAGGGAAAATCATCGCAATCAAAGGGCTATTCAAATGGGTAGCGGTATTTAACAATGTATAAGCCTTCCAAAAATCTGGAATGCCATAACCCAATGCGGTGTTATGTCCAGGAAACAATGAGGCTGATTGCTCTATGGCACGAATCATTTCCATATTGGTTTTCTCGGGAAAGGCCTGCCACAAGCAAGCCACAGAACCCGCAATAATGGGGGAACTAAAAGAAGTACCACTTCCTTGCGCCAGGTATCCATTTGGTCCAGGGAAATACGTTGATTGACCCATGGCTGATACATTGGGCTTCACCGCATCTGAATTGTTAAGACCGTAACTGGAAAATCCAGCATGATTCCCTTCAAAATCAACCGCCCCAATGCACAGAACGCTATCTGCATCACTGGGTGCTGTGATATTATACCAATCGCTATTTCCAGAATTACCCGCACTATTAACGATGAGCAATCCCTTTGAAGCCGCAATGTCAGCGGCAATGCTTGCACGAGAAACGTCACCATTCATATCTGCTTGTGTATAGTTCATGGTGGAATCATCAAAAATGGAATACCCCAAGGAAGAGTTTACGACATCGATTCCCAAAGAATCACAGAGCTCAATGGCCGCTACCCAATTATCCTCCTCAATTCGATATTCCGTTGCGGCATTCTCCGTCTTCATTAAATAATAATGCGCTTCGGGAGCTGATCCCTTCAGTGAATCAGCAATGTAACCCGCCATATGTCCAAGTACAAATGTGCCATGATAACTTCCCTGATATACATTGGGCTGTTGGGGATTTACAAAATCTCTGGTTAAAATAATTTGCTGATTAGATCGAAGTCTATCAAATGCAGCGATCACTTCCAAATTACTCCAACCCGCATCTAGCTGGGCGATATGCATCCCTTTTCCAGTGAGCCCAAATTCATGCAATCTAGGAGTATTAATCATGTCCAATTGATGAAAAGAAACACCATAAATCGTGGAATCTGGATTAGACAGATCATCCATTTGTTCCCACCCCTTTAGGATTTTTGTATAACCTCCCTGCGCAATAGCGGAGCATTTTACTTGAGCAACGCAAGACAATTGTTGAAGGGTATCCAATGCATGGACCAAGGAAGCGCTATCGAGTAAAGTTAAGTTCAGCGTCATTGAGTTCATCCATTTTGACTGATGATGTAACGTTCCACCAGTGGCCTGTATTACTTGTTCGATGTAGGATGGATTAACCGGTAAATCCTGCTCGATGATGGGGATGTTCCGTCGCTCTCGCTTTTCAATGGACCTTGGAGATAAAAAAGCCTGAGGGTATTGAATACTGTATGGAGTTCCCACTTTGTCCCGAAATACAACGTAATAAAACCCAGGCGCATTCTGCGACTCGCTTAATTGAGAAATCAAAAGGAAAATAAAGAAAACGAACTTTCTCAACATTGATCAATTTCCTTTAGCTGTCGTCTTAATCATCTTTCCTGCATGCCATGTCTCAATGTGATCGACCGTCCCGTCCTTCTTTCGGAAAATAATATCCCCCTCGTATTGATCATCCAAGTACTCTCCTTCTTTAGAGGCTACCGTTCCCACTAATTGCTGTTTTTGAACGATTCCCATCTGTCTTTCCTCCTCAGTACCATCAATGACTACATATTTCCCGACATCATAGAATTCCTTAAATGGACCTTGGCGCTTCCCTCTTTCGTAGGTACAGT
>CAZJCQ010000025.1:13445-25660 GCA_964544665.1 uncultured Chryseobacterium sp.
TATTTAAATCTTAATAAAGTATCAAATAATCAGTATAATTTTGGAATACCTGAATCATAAAACTCCTCTACCTCCATATTTACATAGAACTTGCGAGTTAGTTTGCCCTTGTCGTAGGAAAACATGCTTTTATCACTTCCATTCTCGTCGTAAAACTTCCATGTCTTGTCAAACTCATCATTGTAATAGGAACCTTTCTCTTTTATTTTTCCATTCTCGAAATAGGCTGTGAAATCTCCGGTAAACTTTCCTTTCTCAAACTTTCCATCTCTGCAAATCATTCCCTTTTCATTCCATTCTTTCACCAATCCGTGTTTAACTCCCATGTCAAAATTCTCATCTATCAGTAACTGCCCAGCAGCATTATAGACTTTGGAGTTTCCATGTTTCTTCCCGTCTTTATAATTCTCAATGCTTGATATTTTCTGATTACTATGATAATATTTCCATTCCCCCGACTTCAGTCTTGTCCATTTTTTATCTACCACTTTACCCATGAACCTTCCCTCTCCCATTTTTCCTCCTTCCTTGTAATAAAACACAACATCATTGATAGTGGTATCCTTTACGTGATTGACTTTTGACATTAAATACCCTTCCTGATCGTAAAACTCCCAATCGCCAATGGGTATTCCATGAGCGTAATTTCCCCTGTAGTATAAGATCTGCGGTTTATTCTTATACACGCGAATCCAGTTACCATCGCGCTTCCCTTTTTCATCTACCTTGTTAAAATCAACGCCAATGTTGCCTGACGGAACATTTAAACCCGGTTGAGCCATTATCCCAGCACCACTTGGTAATAGGAGGCTTAGGCAAACGAACATTCTGAAGAATCTCATATTTCAATAAATTATTATCATTCTATCTATGCAAATATGCATCTATAACTTAATATTGCAATTGAATATTTTACACCGAATAATAAAAATCATGAAAGTAACAGTTGTAGGCGCGGGAAATGTTGGAGCCACATGCGCGGATGTGTTAGCACACAGAGAAATTGCCAACGAAATTGTTTTAGTTGACATTAAACCAGGTTTTGCAGAGGGCAAGGCGCTAGACATCTGGCAGACTTCACCCATCAATTTGTATGACAGTCGAACTACGGGAAGCACTGGAGACTATGCAAAAACCGCCAATTCAGACGTCGTGGTCATTACCAGTGGACTACCGCGCAAACCAGGTATGAGCAGAGATGACTTGATTGCTACCAATGCTGGCATCGTTAAAACGGTTACCGAAAACATCATTGCACACAGTCCAAATTGCATCATCATCGTGGTTTCTAACCCATTGGATGTGATGACCTATTGCGCCTATTTGAGCGCCAAAATTGACAGTAAGCGCGTTTTTGGAATGGCGGGAATATTAGAGCTTTCCTTGCCGAAGCGCTCAACTGTTCTCCGAAAGATATACAAGCTGTGTTGATGGGTGGTCATGGGGACACCATGGTTCCTCTTCCACGTTACACCACCGTCGGAGGAATTCCGGTTACCGAATTGATAGATGAAGAAAGTTTGAATGCCATTGTTCAACGTACGAAAGTAGGCGGCGGAGAGATTGTGAATCTTTTGGGCACTTCTGCTTGGTATGCACCCGGTGCGGCGGCTGCGCAAATGGTAGAAGCCATCGTTCGAGATCAAAAGAGGATTTTCCCATGCTGCGTATGGCTACAAGGCGAATATGGATTAAAGGATATCTATTTGGGAGTACCTGTGGTATTGGGTAAAAACGGGGTGGAGAAAGTGATTGAATTAAAACTCAATGATGCCGAAATGGCTCTCCTTCAGGACTCTGCAAAAGCGGTGAAGGAAGTAATGGAAGTATTAGATAAGATGAACGCCTCTGCCTAATTCATTATCGTAATTAAAGAGGTTGTCTTTTCAGGCAACCTCTTTTTTTTTAATCGAACAATTCAGACAATCTTTTTCCAACCGCTGTTCCGATAGCTATCCCCATCCCTCCCATCCTTACCGCAACAAAAACTCGATTGGATATTTTTTCAATGATAGGACCTTTTCCATTCCCAAGCCCCATCACACCGCTCCATTGGGACTCAATCTCGAATCGCTGATGTCCGAGTAAGTGGGCCAAATGCTCCTTCAAGTAATGAATAACATCCGCATTGACTTCCATGGAATCGGTCCATTCCTGATCTCGAAATTGATCGCGAGCCCCACCAATTAAAATTCGACGACCAATGCTTCTAAAATAAATATAGCCTTCTCGTTGATGAAAAGAACGATCCCAAGGAAAATCTAAAATCTCGTTGGTTACCAACACTTGATTTCGAGCAGGAAAAACATCGAGACCTTCCAATAATCGAGGGGTTAACCCATTGGTACAAAGGATCAATTTTTCTGGACAAATCTCCTTGCCTCTGATGATCACTGAACCCCTTTCTTTATCGATGGATTCGATATTCAACCCATATAAAAAGTGAACACCACAATCCCTGCATAGCCGTTCCCACTGATTCAACAGCATGACAGGATGAAGAATGCCCTCCCCATTGATTGAAATACTACTAATGATTCCTTTCAATCCCCAATCTTGATCCGACCATTGAAAAGGCATTTCACCCAAAAATTCAAGGCAAGCCGCATTGAGATCATTCCAATGGGTTCGTACCTTTTCCAATAATTCCGAATCAGACGCTTGAAAGATCTCCGTACCTCCATTTTGATGCCCCTCCATTTTTTCAAACGGAATATACGACTTGAGCAACTGAAGCCCCTCCTTTCTGAAGGCCATGGTTTGCATCGCTGAATCCCAACCCCATTTGGCAGCATCATCAATGATTTCTGAAGGACTTCCAAAGCACGCGAATCCGGCATTGCGACTACTCGCACCCGCCGAAATGAAATCTCTTTCTACTATCACCACCTCCTTATTTGGGTGCTTTATTTTTAAATGATAGGCACTGCTCATTCCCACGATTCCACCACCTATCACAAGAAAATCTACATTTTTTAACTTAAAATCAAATTCCCAATGACTAAAATTCATATATTTACGTTAGAATCATGCGAAGGTAAGTAACTAATAAATTTGACCTCATGAAAAGCTCGTACCTCATTATCCCCCTCTGCGTCCTTTTGCTATTTCCGTTTTTAGGAATGTCGCAGAACAACATCATTAAAATCAATGGTACAGTTAAAGATGAGGAAAGCAATGCCAAACTAGGCGGATCCAGCGTAATTATCTATAAAAATGGATCCCAGTTCCAAACCATCACGGTAGCCGAAAATGGGAAATTTAAAGTAGAGCTACAACTCGGAAATACGTACGACATTAAATTTTCTTCCGATGCCTATGCCCCAAAAATCGCGAGGTTAGAAACGAGGAATGTCCCCAAAGAAGAGCAACCGGGTGGTTATGAGTTTGAAATGCAGGTAAGTCTTTTTAAAACTCCTGAAAACTTCAATCTTGACATCATGAAAGAACCTGCTGCAAAGGCCATTTACATGAGTGATCGAGATGAAATTGGATGGGATGAAGCCTATATCATTAAACAAAGAGAAAAAATCGACGCGGAGTTCAAAAGACTAGCCGACCTGAACAAGGCAGATTCGAATCGAAAAAAGGAGTTTGATAAAATCGTGCAGCAGGGTGATGAGAAAGTAATTAAAAAAAGCTACGAGGAGGCCCTAGCTAAGTATGAAGAAGCTCAAAAGATGTATCCCGACAACCAAATGGTTAAGAATAAAATTGAGCAAGTCATGGGCTTTATGGCAGGAGATGAAGCGGCAAAAAAAGAAGATGCTAAATATGCCTTATTGTTAGTTGAGGGAGATGAAGCCATGTCCAATCGCTCCTGGGACATCGCACAAGAAAAATTCAATGAGGCAAAAAAAATGCGCCCAAAGGAAAAAGCACCGATCGAAAAACTTGCGGAATTAGAAAGAAGAAAGAAAGAAAACGCCCAATTCACTGCCTATGACAACTTGATCAAAGAAGCCGATCGATTGATGGCGGAACAAAAATATGAGGCCTGCATTAATAAATACAAGGAAGCTTCCAATTTACTTTCAAAGGAAAATTATCCCAAAGAGCAAATGGCAAAAGCCAAAGAACTATTGGAGAAATCAAAACTAGATGCCGCGGCCATCGAGAAGAAGAATAAGAAATACCAAGAGTTAATCACAGCGGGTCAAAAAAACATCGATAAAAAAGATTACAACCTTGCCTTAAATAATTATCAAGAAGCCAGTGAAATTAAACCTGAGGAAACTTTACCCAAGGAAAAAATCGATGAAATCAATCGGTTAATGAAGGAACAGGAAGACGCATTAACCGCTGAAAAAGACCGTGCAAAGCAAGCCGAAGCAGATGCAGTAAAAAGAAAGGAATACGACCGTATCATCAAGGAAGCCGATAAAACCTTAGCGGACTCCAAGAATACTGATTTAGGAAAACTCAATCAATCCAAAGCCTTGTATGACCAAGCGCTAGTCGTTTTACCGGGTGAGTCTTATCCAAAAGCCAAAAATGCAGAAATAGACGCTTTGATAAGTCAACTAAAAGATAAAATGAGTGCTGATCAATTAGCAAAACAACAAGCCGAGGAAGAGCGATTAAGAAAAGAAGCGGAATGGAAACAAGCACAAAGAGAGCAAGAGGAAAAAGCATTGGCTGAAAAAAGAAGAAGAGAGGAAGAAGAAGAAGCCAGGAAGAAACAAAAAAATGACAATCTCGCTAACAATAATAGACCGAAGGATCGTAATTCTAAATCTGGAACTTCTGCTGAAGATGCACTCGATAAATTCTATCGTGAAGCCAGGATTCAGCGGGCGCAACTGATAGCCGATTCAGTAGCCAAAGTCAAGAAATCATTTGACGAATCTGGTAATGCATTTTCGCAACAGAACAAAGAACGTATTGATCGTGATAGAGAAATTATAGACACCCTGATTAAATCATCCAATGACATCAACAATCAAGGTTCGAATTGGCGAGACAAAAGAGTAAACGAGCACTTAACAGAGACCCATGATTTCCTTGATAATGACGCTCGATACCAAAAAAGAAATGAAGGCCGAATAGCGAAAGACAAAGAGCAAATGGCCAACCAGAAAACAGAAACTACCAATATTTCAAGCGAAGGAGCTGCTTGGAGAGAGCGACGGGTAGCCGATCAACGTGCAGAAGAAGAGGAGATCGAAATGACCAACAAGGATCTCGTCATTCATGCGAATGAGAAGCGAAATATCCGATTGAAAGAAATGGAAGATTTAAAGAAAGCACAAGCCAATCTCCAAATTAACGATGATTTTCGTAAGGCGGAAAAAGTCAAAATGGACAGAGCCATCGAGGAAGATAAAGCATTCCATAACACCGCAGAAACTCAATCTGAAGCGAGAAGAGCAGGTGACAAGAGAACCTTTGAGTTACAAGATCAATTATCTAAAAATATCCAGAAAAACGGGGATGAGCTCCATTCAGAAAATGTAAATGATTACCGAGAAAACCTCCAAGACTATACCGCTACAGACCTTAATTACAGAGATGCAGCAAAATCAAGAGCAGATGTTGAGAATATAGAAATTCAAGATGAAAAAACTAATTTCCTTCAAAGTAGAGATCAACGTTCGGAGGAAAGAAATAGAGATTACACCGAAATCAATGACCAAAAATATTCCACGCAATTATCATTGAATGAGAAAAGAAATGAAGCGAGCGAAAGATCTTATGAGGAAAGGCAAGAGCTCTTAAAAAAGCAAGACGAAATAAAAAAGCCTCAAACAAGACCAGAGATAACTCGTTCCATTTTACAAAATGAATCTGCCATCACAGAACGATCTTACGATCTTGGCAATAAAAAAGTATTAGAGAGAACAGTTATAGTGGATGGAAAAACCTTCACCTACAAAAAAATTGTTTCCACGACGGGCGTCTATTATTTTAAAAATGGAATTAGCATCACAGAACAAACGTGGAGAGATGAAACCACTAAATTGATGGAACAGTAATGCAAATTTCCATTATTCATGGTCCCAATCTTAATTTACTGGGCACTCGTGAGACTGATATTTATGGAAACCTCGGTCTATCGGATCTAAAAAATCTCTTAGAAAAAAAGTACCCTGAGCATGACTTTCTTTTTTTTCAAAGCAATCATGAAGGTGAAATTATTGACGTGATACAACAATCCCTTACCAATAAAAATCCAATTGTTATCAACCCTGGCGGTTATGCCCATACCAGTGTTGCTATTCATGATGCTTTAAAAAGTATTAAAACGCCTAAAATAGAAGTCCATCTATCACACATTTACCAGAGAGAATCTTTTCGGCATCAAACCATAACAGCCGCTGCCTGTGATGGGATTATTTCCGGACTACATTTTCTGGGTTATCTGTTGGCCGTTTCAGCCATCGAAAAACTACTTTCTAAAGGCACGGATGGCGCTATCTAAAACTTGCACCAAAAGTTCCGTTTCCCTTACCGACAGCTGCTTTCCAATTCGATATTTTGTCGAGCCATGAACGAATCCAACCCGTTCACCACCCATGACCCAAAAACTATCATCGAGAAAAGCCAAAAAATTAGAAGCCTCAAATTTGATTACACCTAATTTTTGTATCGCAGAAAGTTTTAATACTTCTACCCTTCCCCATCGCCCAAAAGCATTCTGAATGCTCAATGTTCCTTTCTCAATAGTCAATTTTTCCGTTCCTATAATTCGCCAAAAAAACACTTTTAGAATTCTAATGAAAAAGAATAAAAAAAGCGAAGAACAAATGACAAAAAATATTCGGTCAGAAAAAGCTTGAGCAACAATGGCATAATAGATAAAAACACCGCCACAATAAGTCCAGGCTAATAACCACGTTAATAATAAAGACTCCTGCCAGCGAGGAATCTTTTGAGATATTTGAACAACGACTTTGTCACTACCTGTTTTGGTGACCTCTATCCGCTCGGAAATCCGCTTGCTGTATGCACTCATATTCGTTCTATGGTTGTATAATACAAATTCAAATACTGATCTAGCACTTTATCCAATTCAAAGTTCTTCGCAATCTCCACAGCGCCCCTTCGGAAATGATCATGATGCTGAAAGATATAAAGTGCCTTTTGGCACATTCCTTCCAAATCACCGACATCACAAAGGCCGCCCGACACCCCTTCAATATTCACTTCGGGCAATCCTCCTGTGTTGCTCGAAAGAACTGGAATACCCATAGACATGGCTTCCAATGCAGACAATCCGAAACTTTCAGATTCTGAAGGCAAAATAAATAAATCAGCACCTGCTAAAATTTCCTCAGGTTCCTTGACATTTCCCACAAAATAAATCAGGTGTGAAAGCTCGTTTTCTCGGGTCCATTGCTCCGCTTTAAAACGATCGGGACCATCCCCGACCATGACCAATCGAGCAGGCAACTGGCATTGAATCCTTTTAAAAATTTCCAACACATCCATGATTCTCTTTACAGGCCTAAAATTGGAAACATGCACAATCAAACGCTCCTCACCGGTCACGAATTCATTCCTACACTGCTCCCGCCAAATCTCACATTGTGAACGAAATTTGATGAAATTGGGGATCACTTCAATCGTCTTCTTTACCTCAAAATATTTCTCTGTATCGATCCTTAAACTGTTGGATACAGCTGTAACCGCATCGGAATGATTAATGGCAAAAGTAATGACTGGCTTAAACGAATCATCTCTACCCAACAATGTAATGTCGGTGCCATGTAAGGTCGTCACAACGGGAATTTGAATGCCCTCGTCTTGTAAAATCTTTTTAGCCATATAGGCAGCCGAAGCATGTGGAATCGCGTAGTGAACATGCAAAATATCCAATTGCTCATATTTCACCACATCCACCATTTTACTTGCCAATACTAATTCGTAGGGTGGATAAAGAAACAATGGATAATCACTGACGTTCACCTCGTGAAATCGAATGTTCTTATTCACCTTGTTCAAACGAACAGGAAGACTGTAGGTAATAAAATGAACTTCATGTCCCATTTCAGCCAAAGCCATTCCCAACTCCGTAGCCACCACGCCACTTCCGCCGAAAGTAGGATAACCCACAATACCAATCTTTAAAAGTCCTCCTCTCATATTGGAGGCAAAGTTACAACACCGACGTCAACTAATGACTCTTTAATATTTGCCGATAAATAGCGGTTTGCATATTGGTCCGAATGTTCATCTGTTGAATTTTTTTATTTTCTGCAGAGGGATGTATTCGGTTACTCAGAAAAATAAAGATGATATCATTTGCAGGATCTGCCCAACAAATAGTGCCGGTAAATCCTGTGTGACCAAAACTTAAATCACTTGCCAAAGGCGAGCAAGAACCACCTACATGATCCAATGTGGGCTTATCAAAAATCAACCCTCTTCTGTTTCCCTTTTTGTACCGCTTGTTAAACATGTCGACCGTGTTGGGTTGGATGAATTGCTGACTGCCGAATTTCCCCTTTTCAAGCAACATATACATGATATTAGCTAAGTCGTAGGCATTTCCAAAGAGACCTGCATGTCCAGCGACTCCTCCCATAAGCGCCGCTCCCTGATCATGTACATATCCATGAATCAATTGATAACGAAAAGTTTCATCTTTCTCAGTGGGTGCAATGTTCTGTAAGGAAGTCCATTCGAGCGGATTATAGCCAAATCCTCTTAAACCCATTGGCTGATAAAACTCTTTATTCAATAAATCCTTCCATTTTCTTTTGGTCTGCTTTTCTGCAATTTCCCGCAGAAAATAATAGCCCAAATCACTGTATTTATAATGATAACCTCCTTTGGTTCCATCCCCTAAAGGAGTATCTAAAATTTTACTTCGAATGGACTGGTAAATCAATGTGTCGGAAAACATATTATGGGCTACTGTCCATTGAAAGGCCCCTTCCTGTCTTCCACTCACCAATCCTGGACTCAACACCTTATGGAATGGAATGAATTCCTTTAACCCCGCTTGATGCAGCATCATATCCGAAATCTTTATTTTGGCATAGGGTGATTTCTTTGGAAAATCGAGATAATGCCCAAGTGTTTGATGCACATCCAATAACTGATGATCGACCAGCCACATCATTGCCAAAGATGATGCTGCTAATTTGGTAATGGACGCAAGATCATAAACGGATGAATCCGTTACTCTGTGTTGATGATTTTCATCCAAATAACCATAACAACGATCATATAAGATCTTACCCCGATGTGCCACTAATACCCTGCAACCTGGATATGCACCCTCTTTCAATCCAAGAAGTGCTAATGAGTCCACCTCATGCCAATTGGCCAATGGATGTACTGCATTTCCCGCTGACATCGATTCATTAAAATTTTCTGCGTATTGTTTACCATTACCAACGGTGTAATTTTTAGAACGCACCAGCGAAAGCATTTTAGGAGAGGACGAAATGGCTCTTGCCATTCGAAATCCTCCCTCGGTAGTGATTCCATAGCCGGATTTCCATTCATTATTGATGCTTACCGGAAGAATTCCATTGAAACCTCTTGCCCCCATGATTGCTTCTGAAACTATCCGTTGTGTAATGGGGTCATCTTGAAATCCCATGACGACTCCATTAACCTTACTCCAATCTTTTACAGATGAGTATGCATATGGGTTGGCCAACATCACCAACCATTTGTTCGACTTGGTTGGATATTGCGTGATCGTGGATAGTAAAGATTTAGAAACCCCGAAATCTCGATCAGCCTTATTCGAAGTATTCACCCAAGCAAAAATGACATCATCATATTGCTCTAATCTAGCCAATTTCTTATCCAACAACCTTTTCTGGACAGAATCCGCGTTCGTCGACCAATGAAAAAAATCAAATGAACCAAATTCAGCTAAAGCCTCTTCCATCTCCTCATCATCTTGCGTACCGACCAAAACAAGCGCTTTTTTCCGACCAGAATCTCTCATTTTCTCCAATGCCTCTCCCTCATTTTTCAACAACACCAAGGATTGTTCAATGATCTTTTCATTAATATCCACTGCTTCTTTACCGTTGATATCGTCCCATATATTATCGATAGGAATTGGTTTAAATTTTGACAGACCACACCACTCTTTGGTTTGTAGTATTTTATGACAACTGCTTCTAATTTGATTTTCTGTGATTGAGCCGGCCTTTATTTTTTTCTTAATTTGCTCTATCGCCAGAGGAATGTTGGTAGGGAAAAGTAGTACATCGTTGCCCGCTTCTATCGCCAATGCTTCCATCTCACCAGAACCAAAATATTTAGCAACCCCTTCCATGTTGAGTGCATCGGTAAAAATCAAACCTTGAAACCCTAAATCCCTCTTCAATACACCATCGACTATAGATTTGGATAAAGTAGCAGGAACGTGAGGACGTTTTTCTAGAACCGGAACGGACAAATGCCCCACCATTACTGCAGCTAATCCGCCTTTCATCAAATAAGGATATGGAAACAATTCAACACTGTCCAATCTCGACCTCGAATAGGGAATCACCGGCATATCAACATGGCTATCGACATCCGTATCACCATGGCCTGGGAAGTGCTTGGCACAAGCCAATACACCATTTTCTTGTAAGCCTCTCATAAAAGCCATCGAGGATTCCACGACCTGATCTCTGTTCTCTCCAAAGGATCGATTGCTAATTACAGGATTTTCGGGATTATTGTTAATGTCTACCACTGGGGAAAAACTAAAATGCACCCCCAAGCGTTTCAATTGCTTCGCACTTTCCTTGGCAAATTCCGTTATAATTTCACTATTCTGGATTGCCCCTAAGGTCATTTGCCTTGGATACAAAATGGTGCTATCCAATCGCATACTTAAACTCCATTCTGCATCCATTCCAATTAATAATGGAACCGATGACACCGATTGATAGCGATTGGTAAATCGAATTTGATTTACTGGTCCTCCTTGAAAAAAAATAATTCCACCTACATGATATTTCTGAATAAGATTCATGACAACACCGTCATCAAAACTCTTGTGCTTGGTATCACTCCATGCGGGAATCATAAAAAGTTGTCCAATCTGTTCGTCCAAACTCATTTTCTCAATCAACGAGTCGGCCCAAGGAGTCGGCCTATTTTGAAATATTGGCTGCGCTACACCATAACCCGCCCAAATAAAGCCAGCTATGCAAACTCCTATTTTAATAAAAAAATCTTTGTACTTCACTTTTGCAAGAAAAGCACAAATATGCTTAGCTATAATTTAGATTATAGGAAATGATAACCAATCAATGTTGATGAGCGGTCTCGAGCTTTTTCACAGCCTGACTCATGACAAATTGGTACTGCTCTTCAATTGTAAGCTGAGAATTATCTACCACCACCGCATCTTCGGCTTGCCTTAAAGGATCAATCTCTCTGCTCGTATCTATATCATCCCTCGATTGAATATTGGCCGTTATTTCAGACAATGAAACATCTAACCCTGCGCTCTTTAATTCATCGAACCTTCTTTTGGCGCGTACCGTCACATCCGCAATCATGAAAATTTTAAGTTCTGCATCTGGGATAACCACAGTGCCAATATCTCTACCATCCATCACAACACCTTTAGATTCCGCCAAGCGCTTTTGCAATCGAACTAATTTCTGTCGAACTTCCTTTATTTTACTCACTTGAGAAACATGATTGGAAACTTGTATAGAACGAATTTCCTTTTCCACATTGATGCCGTTGAGGTAGATTTCTTGTTCTCCATTTTCCGTGTTGTATTTAAAAGAAACAATCACATGATCTAACAATTTAACCAAGGAATCTTCTTCCAATTCAGCATCTCGTTTGAAACAATTGTTTTGCAATGCAAACAAGGCGATAGCTCTGTACATGGCTCCACTATCCACGTAAAAATAATTGAGACCTTTTGCAACAGCTTTTGCTATGGTACTCTTCCCACAGGAAGAAAAGCCATCAATGGCGATATTTATCTTATTTCTCACGGGGCTCGAATTTACGAAAGCCCCGTGAAAAATAAGCAATCGAACCCATTAAATTATAAACCGAATCCGTAATAAGCTCGGGTGCCATTGGGATATACCCCTTCAATCAAAATGCCTTCTCCCTTTGACTTTGAGGATAAGGCGTCTCTCAAGGCCTGAGGGCTATCAATTGCTGACTCATCTACCTTAGTCACTATGAACCCTTGTTGAATTCCGGCTGATTTCAATTTTCCTTGAGACAAGGTCTTAATTTTTGCTCCCCCACGAATTCTTAAACGTTGACTTTCTTCCGCG
>CAZJCQ010000025.1:25670-35919 GCA_964544665.1 uncultured Chryseobacterium sp.
ACAAATTCTGCACCTAATGAATTGAAGTTGGCCTCTGCATCTGCCGTAAAATTGTTCAACTCTGCCTTACCGGATCGATTTTTCAAAGTCACATCGATGCTTACCCATTTCTTATCTCTCCAAACATCCACTTTTACTTTGTCACCAGGGCGGTATTTCGCAACCTGTTCCTGCAATTGAGGAACATTCTTTACTTCTTTTCCTCCAATTTTCAAAATGACATCACCCTCTTTCATTTCCGAATCATTGTTGGTTAACTCACTCACATAAATACCAGCCACCTCATTTAATCCCGCGTCTTTGGCCATTTGCTCTGTCACTTCCGAGATCTTTACACCAATAAATGCGCGCTGTACTTTACCAAACTCAATGATATCGGTAGATACTTTTTTGGCAATGGTAGTAGGCACAGCAAAGGAGTATCCTGTAAAAACACCAGTACGCGATGCAATGGCCGTATTGATGCCGATTAATTCTCCTTTGGTATTCACCAATGCTCCTCCACTATTTCCTGGATTTACGGCAGCATCTGTTTGAATAAAGGATTCAATTGGATATACTTCTTCGTTGGTGTTTCGATTCCCTATCAAATTGATGTTTCTTGCTTTGGCGCTGACAATTCCGGCTGTTACCGTGGAGGTCAACTCAAATGGATTTCCAACGGCTAATACCCATTGACCGACATGAATCTCTTCACTATTTCCCCAATTAATGGCTGGTAAATTATTCTCGTCTATTTTTATTACGGCAATGTCGGTGCTTGGATCTCTTCCGACCAAAGTAGCATTGTAATTCTTGTTGTTATTCAATGTAACGACCAATTTCTGAGCCCCCTCGACTACGTGATTGTTGGTAATGATGTACCCATCTCCAGAAATAATGACGCCAGAACCCGATCCTGATTGAACCTGCGGGGACTGTTGGTATCCGAAAAAATCAAACCACGGATTGTACGATGGATTGACGGTACTTTCCGTTTTGACATGGACAACTGAATTCACCGTTCGTTCTGCAGCATTCACAAAATCGATATTCGACTCACCTGCAAATGAGGAGTAATTGGTGGTCCATACTGGAACGGATGAACCGGCTGTCCCTGCTGTCCCTGCTTGATTCAATTGAATGAAATAACTTCCCAATAATGCCATTCCACCTCCGAGTAAAGAAGCTCCTGCTAACATCAAAACATTTGTTTTCATAAACGCGCTATTTTTTGTTCAGCAAAATTACAAACGAAATCACCTCAAATAATTGCGTATGAAATTCAAAGAAATGTTAATCCTTGAGGGTGTGAAGTTTAAACAACGCTTACCTTCGCACCATGAAATACAGATACCTCCTTTTACTGACCGGACTTCTTTGTGGATTTTGGTCTTGCGAAAAGGACATTACCGTTGAACTGCCAGAAACTACGACTAAAATTGTGGTTGAGGGGAGTATAGAACCTGGCCAACCTCCCATTGTCACACTCACTTATTCTCAAGGATATTTTAGTGAGCTCAATTTGCAATCACTCGCTAGCTATTATGTAAAAGATGCTCAAGTTACCTTAAAACAAAACGGAATTTCCACCTCACTCCTTCCGATCACCCCCGCCGATCTTAGTCCGCAAGAACTAGCGCTGGCTGCGCAATTCCTGGGCGTCACACCGGAAGAACTTGCCATGAATCCAATCACGATTTATACCACCCCGGACACTTCATTTTGGGGGCATTACGGGTCTACTTATGAGTTAATCATTCAAAAAGATGAACACTACGTCACCTGTAAAACAAAGATGAACTATCCGATTCCACTGGACAGTATTTGGTTCCAATCTCCCAGCGGAAATCCCGATGATACATTGGGATACATTTGGGCAACACTAACCGACCCTGATACGCTCGGAAATTGCTATCGATGGGCTACGAAGAGAATCAATCATTATTTACCGGGTATTCCAGACGGCTCATTAATAGGACAACCTAAAGATTTGGATTTCACCCGACCCTTTAACTCAGTGAGTTCAGATGAGTTCTTTAATGGCCTAACCTTTAGTTTTAATTATTATCGTGGGCCTGGATCAGCTAATAAATTTGACGATGAAGGTCCGGAGGGAGGATTTTATAAAAAAGGAGACACGGTAGTTGTCAAAGGACAATCAATGGACTATCCGAGTGCACAGTTCATTTACGACTTAGAAAACCAAGGAGGTGGTCCTTTTGCCATCCCCTTTAATCTAAGGGGAAATGCTGAAGGAGGCCTTGGGGCATTTATCGCGTATGGCAATTATATTGACACTGTGGTCTACCGATAATATGTGATTGCAGTCACTATCATCCTCCTCTTTCACCCTTAACTTTGCGCCATGAATAAAACCATGGGACCTCTCAAAGCTACCCTTACCTTTCAATGTCCAGCTTGTCGCCAAGCGAGTATCTATGAAAATCCCGCACTGTATACATGGAGCAACATTGGAAAAACTAAAAAAAATTGCTCTCACTGTCAAGCAGATCTTCAGCCGGAACCCGGATTTTATTTTGGAGCCGCTTATGTCAGTTGGGCACTAACGGTTGCAACTTGGGTGGCTGATTTGGTTGCATTGAAAACTTTTGCCGCATTGGGTTGGATTGAATTTGCATTTCTCACCCATCCTATTACCTTTTTAATGAGCGGAATCATCACCAGTCTTGTTATTTTTCCTTACATGTTCCGATTATCTCGCAGCATTTGGTCGCATTGGTTCATCGCTTTTAATGAATCAGAGGACACCCATCACCCAGATTCTTTAAGGTAATTCCTGCAATTCTACTAGCGTTTTATATAAACCCTCTTCTTTCATGAGCGACTCATGATTGCCCATTTGAACCATTTTTCCTTGGTCCAATACTATTATTCTGGTTGCCCTTTGAACGGTGCTTAGTCGGTGCGCAATGACAAGGGAAGTTCGATTTTGCATCATATTCTCAATCGCATTTTGCACCACTTGCTCACTTTGAGTATCAAGCGCAGAAGTCGCTTCATCCAATATAAGTATTGGTGGATTGCGATAAATCGCTCGGGCAATACATAAACGCTGCTTTTGGCCACCGGATAATTTACTACCGCCATCTCCCACATTAAATTCCCAAGTATCCGGAGATTGTTCAATAAACTCCATCGCATTGGCACTTTTTGCTGCTGATTGCAAGCGATCCAAATTTACCTCTTCGTGTCCCAATGCAATATTATTGGCAATGGTTTCATTAAACAAGATAGAATCCTGCGTTACCACGCCTACCTGATCTCTCCAGGACTTCAATGCAACTCCTTGTAAGGGTTGTCCATCGATTAAAATTTCTCCTTCGGTAGGGTCCATTAATCGAACTAGCAATGAAGCGATTGTAGACTTGCCACTGCCGCTGGGACCCACCAGCGCGATGGTCTCACCTTTATGAATCGCAAAATCAATTTGATGTAAAACCGTATGCTCCTGATAGGCAAAACTTACTCCCTTGAATTCGATGCAATGCTGGAATGCAGGCAAATCAATCGCATTTGGAGCGTCACTAACCGACTCAGGCGCATGCATGATTTCGTTCACTCGTTCCAATGAAGCCGCTCCTTTACTGATTTTAAAAATCGCTTCTGATAACGCTCTAGCGGGCTGAATAACTTGCGAGAAAACAACCAAATAACCAATGAGCAAGGCGCCCGACATATTGCCATTTAATACAATCTCTCCACCCACATAAAGCAAAATAGCAATTACACAAAGGGAGATAAATTCACTCATGGGTGAACTTAAATATTCCCTTTTATACAATCGGTGCATTAATTTGAAATATCCTTGATTCTCCGCTTTAAACTTAGAGGCGAAATGCTGTTCTGCATTGAAAACCTTAATCACTTTCATCCCCGTAAGGGTTTCTTCAATTACCGCAATCAATTCACCCAAACTTCCCTTTCCCCGCTTTGCTGCATTCTTTAAGCTTTTGGCAATCTTAGAAATCAGCCATCCACTCAGCGGAAGAAAAATGAGCGCAAACAAAGTCAATTGCCACGAGATCACAAAAAGAGTAATAAGGGAGAATACCAGCATGATGGGGGCTTTCAGTAAGGCCTCCAATGCTCCGATGACAGAAAATTCAATTTCCATCAAATCGTTGGTCATACGTGAAATCAAATCACCTTTTTTCTCGTTGCTATAAAACGCAACTGACAATCGCAGTACTTTTTCATATAAGGACCCTCGCAAGTCCCGAGAAATAGCCGTTCGTACTTTAGCAATGCGCAGCAACGCCAGATAATTGGACGCATTTTTCAAAAAAGCCAATGTGACGATTACACCGCACATCAAGAGTAATGCATTCACTTGCCCATTCTCCAAAATATATTGATTGAGCGCTCCTTCCATTTTATTCCAAAAAGAATATTGTGATGGAGAAGCCTTTTGACCCTCTACTTTAAATAATATATATAAAAATGGAACAACACTGAGGAATGTAAATAGGGACAATACCGCATTCACAATATTCAAAAGAAAATTAGAAATCAGCTCACCTTTGTACGGCAAGCACAAGCCTAAAATATCTTTGAACGCTTTGCTCCTCATTCTACCTCATCCATTAGATCAATACCCGTATAATTTTCTGGTGACAATTGTTTCAATTCGATTTTCACCTTCTCACTGATTTCCAATTGATCAATGAAAGAATGAATAGAAGACTTGTCAATGACATTCCCTCTTGTCAAGGCCTTCAATGCCTCGTAGGGTGCTGGAAAATTCTCTCGCCTCAATATCGTTTGAATTCCTTCTGCAACAACTGCCCAATTATCCTCTAAGTCTTGCGCGATTTTCTTTTGATTAATCACCAATTTATCCCATCCTTTTTCAATGCTTTTTAGCGCCAATAAGGTGTGCGCGATTGGAACTCCAATGTTCCGCAAAACTGTGCTGTCCGTCAAATCACGCTGCAATCGCGAAATGGGCAATTTGGCTGATAGGTGCTCGAATAACGCGTTGGCGATGCCTAAATTTCCTTCCGCATTTTCGAAATCGATCGGGTTCACTTTATGCGGCATTGCAGAGGAACCTACCTCACCTACCTTGGTTTTTTGCTTGAAATAATCCATGCTCACATAGGTCCACATGTCTCGACATAAATCGATCAATATCACATTCATCCTTTTGAGCACATCAAAAGTTGCTGCGAGATTGTCGTAATGTTCAATTTGCGTGGTGTACTGCGATCGATGCAGTTCTAATTGATTTTCCAGGAAATCATTCGCAAAAGTCACCCAATCCAATTTTGGAAAAGCCGCAAGGTGAGCGTTAAAGTTTCCGGTAGCTCCTCCAAATTTGGCAGAGGCAGGGATTTCCTCTAATTGATCTAACTGCGCTTCGAGGCGCTCAATAAAAACACAAATTTCTTTTCCCATTCTTGTTGGAGATGCCGCTTGTCCATGGGTTCTGGCCAAAAGCGGAATTTGCTGCCATTGTTGCGCGCTATTCAGCAATTGATCAATCAACTTTTCCAATGTGGGTAAATAAACCTTATCTAAAGCATCTCTTAGACTAGCGGGAATTGCGGTATTATTAATGTCTTGAGAAGTTAAACCGAAATGAACAAATTCTTTCCAATCATTCCAGCCTTGCTCGGTCATTTTTGTTTTTATAAAATACTCTACCGCCTTCACATCATGATTGGTTGTCTTTTCAATTTCTTTGATTGCTATGGCATCCTCTGCTGAAAAACGGTCTACCCATTCCCTCATAATAGCGGACTCCTTTTCTCCGAAACCTTTCAGATTCGGAATTTGAAAATTGGCCAGGGCAATTAAATATTCCACTTCTACCCAAACACGATATTTCATTAAGGCGTATTCACTAAAATAAGCATTTAACTCATGGGTGGCAGAAGTATATCTCCCATCAATTGGGGATATGGCCATTAAAGAAGAATTCATCATATTCTATTAAAACGCAAAGGTAATCAAGTTCCCGTTTACCTTTGCGGAAACAGGAAGGTTATGGAATTAAAGGTCATTGATACCGGCTATTTTAAATTGGATGGAGGAGCCATGTTCGGTGTTGTGCCGAAACAGATATGGAGTAAAACGAATCCAGCAGACGAGTTAAATCTTTGCACCTGGGCGATGCGATGTTTGCTTATAAAAAATGGCGCACGCCTTATTTTGATTGACACCGGCATTGGACAAAAACAAAGCGACCAATTTTTTGGACATTACCATTTGCAAGGAACCACGGAATTGCATCTAGCGATTCAACAGGCAGGATACTCGCCAGATGAGATTACCGATGTGTTGCTGACCCATTTGCATTTTGATCATTGTGGTGGTGCCATCTTGCGGGACCCCCAATCCGAAAGATTAATCCCTTCATTTAAGAACGCCAATTACTGGAGTAATGCCAGACATTGGGAATGGGCGACCAAACCGAATGCCCGAGAAAAAGCCAGTTTCCTCTCAGAAAACATTCTGCCGATACAAGAAAGCGGACAATTACAATTTATTGATAGAGGAGAAAACGAACGAATGACCAGTCCACTGGGATTTGACATTTGGTTTGTGGACGGACACACAGATAGCATGATGATTCCTTTGATTCCTTATCAAGGAAAGACATTGGCTTACATGGCTGATTTGCTTCCTTCTGTTGGACACATTCCATTGGCCTATGTGATGGGGTATGATACGCGTCCGTTGATTACATTGGAAGAAAAAAGAAAATTTCTCACTACTGCGCAACAAGAACAGTGGATGCTTTTTCTAGAACACGACCCCATCAATGAATGCTGTAATTTGCAAATGACCGAAAAGGGCATTCGACTTGATCAGGCATTCAAAAAAGGAGAATGGCAATTAATGTGAGGCCAAAAACTTAATCACGCGCTCGGGAGGCAAATAACTTGGATCGGCCTCTGTAAGCGGGTCGTAACCAAATAATCGATAATCCTTGATGATGCTGTCCACATAAGAAGGCACCATTTTCTCCCAACCAGGGTATCCATGCTGAATCATGGCCAATACATCCCTAGAAAAAATATCCAGAATTTCCGCATTGAAATCCTCGATGTCTTTCAATCGACCATTGAAAACTAAATAATCATAGAGCGGCCTAATCCTCGGATGTATTTCTGCGTTCGCTGTAGTTTGCATTTCGCCGCTATCCTGGGTGCGCCAGGGATAAACGTAAATTTTCAAATCACGACTGAACATAATACCAAAGACCTCTAGAATTCCGCCATTCAATTCACGGTAATACTTCTCATTAAACAACTCCATCAACATGTTGGCACCAAGGATAATTCCCATCCTCTTGGCTGAATGGGTGGAGAAATACTCTACCAATTTATAGTATTGAGAGAAGTTAGAAACCAGTACTGTTTGACCCAATGAGCATAAAATATCTGCACGATCTAAAAAATCCTGCTCGTCTACATCACCTGCTGCCGTGAGGTTATTGAGGGTAATCTCAAACAATACCTGAATCTGATCCGTTTCCACTTTTGGATCCTCTTGAAAGTGCTTGATTCCCTTCAGAATCATGTCAATATTTACCTTGGTTACGGGTCGAAAAGAGCCGCGAATTGCCAAGATATTTTTCTTATACAATACGTCGGCGGCTTGTAAATTCGCTCCGTCTGGTGAGAAGATGACGGCTTGCGTCATTCCGTGTTTGACCAATTGTAAGGAGAGTAATCGATTGTCGACCTCCTCGAAATCCGGTCCAATCATTTCGATCATATCAATCTCCACTTGGTCTCGACTGATATTATCATACAAGGACAGTAGTAACTCTCTGGGGGATTGATGCAAAAAGAAACAGCCATAGATTAAATTCACTCCCAATGTCCCTACGGTTGCTTGTTGCAAAAGCGCATCTGGCTCATGCAGACGAGCATGCAGAATGATTTCATTGGGTTTTTGATCAGGATGGGTTTGAAACTTTACTCCCATCCAACCATGACCTTG
The DNA here is from genome assembly GCA_964544665.1 of uncultured Chryseobacterium sp. Classification (GTDB taxonomy): domain Bacteria; phylum Bacteroidota; class Bacteroidia; order Flavobacteriales_D; family Sanyastnellaceae; genus CAMCTV01. The sequence continues at coordinate 33,627 of CAZJCQ010000025.1, forward strand.
AATGGTCTTAGAAAAATTGATGGTCGCCACGGTATTGGCGAAAGAGAAAAACGTTTTTGTAGGATGATCATCACGATTCAATCGTTCCTCTATCAAACGATATTCATGATTGATCATATTGATTAAGCGCGGCTTACACACGTAACGACCTTTGGCCTCTTTTCCATAAATCGCATCGCTAAAATCCTTGTCATAAGCACTCATGGCTTTGGCGATGGTGCCACTCGCACCACCAGCACGAAAAAAGTGACGCACCACTTCTTGACCTGCACCAATTTCGGCAAAGGTTCCGTACATCTCGGGACGAAGGTTAATCTTTAGCGCCTTTTGCGTAGGGGTAAGCACCACCCTTTCTTGATCATTCATACCATTTCTTTCCTTGCGAAACCAAAGGTACATAAATCATTCAAATGTCAAAATAAAATGACCGATGAGTCAATTGTTTTTATTACGCCTGAAGCTCCTCCCTATTCATGCAATTTTGACAACCATATCAAAGCACCCTATCTTTGCTTTCTTTTTTTATCTTAATCTAAATTATCATGACCGCTGCTATACATTTCGAAAAGATGAATAAAAACCACGCTGGATTAACTCATTTCCGAATCGCTCTTTTGGTGTTGCTATTTTTTTCTTTGATTCACGATTTATCCGCTCAAAGTAAAAAAAAACAAATCGAAGAACTGCAAAAACAAATTGACAGTTTAGAAACTGTAATATCCACACAAAAAAGCCAAATCAGTGATTTAGATTTCAATTTAAAAAAGACCACTTTGGAAAATGATCAAAACCAAAAAAGCGTTTCGGATTATCAACAAAAGCTAAAGACTGCTATAACTGATTTGGATGAGCAGAATAAAAACTACCAGAAGACCATCAATAATCTTCAGCAAACTCTTGCCATTAGGGAAAACCTAAACAACCGCCTGGATAAAGAAAATGATTCCTTAAAAAATGAAATTACAAGTTTAGAAGTACGCATTACCAACCTTTCAAAACCTAATGAAAATGAGATGATTTATGATGAGTCCGGCGGCGAAGATGATTTGGAATTACTAAAAATAAATTCTCCGAGCAACGAAATCACATTAAAAATACAGAATTTCATTGCTGAAAGGAAAGACGCTTTAGCCTCTCCTACCGGTGAAGAAGCCAGTGTATTTATAAAATTTTACAACTCACAATACATGTCTTGCTTTATAGGCGGCAGCATATATTATGGAGGAGCTCACCCAGAGGAAATTGCGGAATACTATCTCTTCCGATTGACAGATGGGGAGATGATAAATTTTTCAGATTTAATTTCCCCTTCCAATCAATTAAAAATAGTTGAACTTTTCAACCAAAAATTCAATCAAGAAATAGAAGAGCGTTCGCAAACCGGAATGTGCATGGATAATTCCATCTCAGGAGAAATACCATTATCCCCCTTTGAAAATATAGAAGATGCTATTCCAAACAGTGAAGGAATTTCGTTGGGTTACTCAGATTGGTATTACACTGATCGGTATTGTGATATCACCATACAACTGACTTGGGAAGAAATTCGACCCTATGTTCCAGCTACTTTTTACGAGTAGATTTCTTCATGAATTGACAACGCGCTTTACCTGAGGTAGACATCCTCAACCGGCAAAGGAATGATCCTCACTAACAGCACTATGATAATCAGCCCTTCTTGATTTGGCTTAACTCAAACAAGTGCTTCATCGCCTCGTAGGTCGCAGGGCAGCGATGCAGATTCGCTGCAAACAACTCTGTTTGATCGTAAAAATCTTTTCGATGCAGATGAGGGAACTTAGCGCAATCATGAGGACGAAATTCATACACACTGCATAAACCTCTCTTTCCATCAAAAAATTGACAAGGCGTGGTGCGGTTGCAAATATCTCCCGTAGACTCTTCAATGTGCAACCACTTATCAAAGAATGCATCGTAAGTCATTCCTAAATGCGTTGCTAATTTTTTCACTTCTGCCTTTTTCCAAGTCGGCGTCATCGTCTTGCAACAATTTCCACATTGAGTACAATCGATTTTTTTCCAAGCATGTTTCTCAGCGGCGCGCACTAATGGATACAAACCCTTGTCCGCTTTTTTCGTAATCTTTTTTAGAAATGCCGAGAGTCGCTTTTTGTCGCGATATGCCTTTTGACGATAGGAATTGATTTTTACTTGGGTCATGATAAAAAAGTAAAGGCAAGCCCCTCATATCGCACCGCTACAACCATCTACCTTTGCTGCCTTCCGACCCTGGAGGATTTGACAGGAGCTGATCGTATGAGACTTGCCTTCG
>CAZJCQ010000026.1:0-32938 GCA_964544665.1 uncultured Chryseobacterium sp.
TGCCTTCCGACCCTGGAGGATTTGACAGGAGCTGATCGTATGAGACTTGCCTTCGGCGGCAAAAGTAATCATAGATTGCCTCTCAAAACAATAGAAAAATTGGAAATTCACAATTACCTTTGTGCAAACTCAATTTACATGGACATTTCAATCGTTATTCCATTATACAACGAAGCCGAATCATTAACGGAATTGTGTGAATGGATTCAACGTGTCGTTCAGTCCATGAACAAAAAATACGAATTGATTATGGTGGATGACGGATCCACCGATGGTTCGTGGGAAAATATTCAGTCACTATCGAGCCATTATCCGATTCATGCCATTCAATTTTCTCGCAATTACGGCAAGAGTGCGGCTCTGCACGTTGGTTTTCAAAAAGCGCAAGGACAAGTGGTGATTACAATGGATGCCGATTTACAAGACTCTCCTGACGAAATCCCCACGTTGTATGATATGATCATGAAAGATGGTTGGGACTTGGTAAGCGGATACAAGAAAAAAAGACATGATCCCCTTTCTAAAACCATCCCCACAAAATTATACAATTGGGCCACCCGAAAAATGAGTGGCATCGAACTCCATGATTTTAATTGTGGACTCAAAGCGTACAAAAACAAGGTGGTAAAACGAATTGAGGTATACGGTGAAATGCATCGATACATTCCCATTTTGGCGCATCGGGCTGGTTTTAAGAACATCGGCGAAAAAATAGTTCAGCACTATCCTCGAAAACACGGCGTTACCAAATTCGGTTGGGAGCGATTCATCAATGGTTTCTTGGATTTACAATCGATTGTTTTCATGTCTCGCTTTGGAAAGAAACCCATGCACTTTTTTGGGACATTGGGAAGCATTGTATTCTTTATTGGATTCCTGGCATTTTTGTGGATCGGAGGAAACAAAATATATTGTATTGCCCAACATATTCCAGAAAAAAACATTGCGCAAGAGTCCGTCTTTTTTATTGCGCTCTCTGCCATGATTATAGGCACTCAACTATTTCTTGCTGGCTTTTTAGGAGAGATGATTGTTCGCAATGCCGCGAACCGAAATGAATATCAGATAGAGCAAGAAATTTCACATGGCCAGTAATCGATTAGGTAAACACTTCTCCATCACTACTTTTGGAGAGTCGCATGGACCGGCCATCGGCGGGATCATCGATGGATGCCCTGCCGGAATAACCATCGATTTTTCTCACATTCAGCATCAATTAAACAGAAGAAAACCCGGACAAAGCAATTGGGTTACTCCAAGAAAAGAAGCAGACGAGGTCGAGTGGTTATCTGGAATTTTCGAAGGAAAAACAACCGGTGGCCCCATTGGCTTTGTGATAAAAAACCATGATCAAAAGTCCCAAGATTACGAAGATTTAAAAACCATATTTCGTCCTGGTCATGCCGATTATGTTTATGAAAAAAAATACGGCCATCGAGACCATCGAGGAGGTGGAAGAAGCTCAGCAAGAGAGACCGCTTGCCGTGTAGTCGCTGGCGCCATTGCTTCCCAGATATTATCTTCTTTTGGCATTACGATTCGCGCTTATGTCAATTCCATCAAGGATATTCATGTATCAAAATCTTATCCCTTCTTGCCATTGCATGAGATAGATCAAAGTCCGGTACGATGTCCAGAAAGCAGTACCTCTGAACGAATGGAGAAATTAATTGCGCAAGCCAAAACAAACCAGGACAGTCTTGGCGGCACCATTGTCTGCGTGAGCGAAGGAATTCCGGTGGGATGGGGCTCACCCATTTATGAAAAGCTCAATGCCCAATTAGCACATGCCATATTTAGCATCAATGCTGTTAAAGGTTTTGAAATGGGTGATGGTTTTTCCTCAACTCTTAGAACGGGAAGTCAAAACAACGACCCAGTCCAAGGCGGTACCAATCACGACGGCGGAATTACCGCTGGGATTAGCAATGGCAAGGATGTTTGGTTCAAAGTCGCATTTAAGCCCACGAGTAGCATTGGACAAAAACAGACTACCATTAATCAAGACGGCGAGACGGTCCAACTATCTTTAGAAGGAAGACATGACCCTTGCGTTCTGATCAGGGCTGTTCCCATCATCGAAGCAAGCACCGCACTTGTATTATTCAATGCATTTTTAGAAAGTAAATTAGAAAAATTATGAAAAAAGCTTTTAAAATCGTCGCTATCATTATTGCCAGTTTATTCGCAATACTCCTGATTATTCCATTTGCATTTGAGAGTAAAATTTATGAACTGGTTCAAAAGAAAGCGAATGAAAATTTAAATGCTACCGTCAGCTTCACAGATGTGGATTTGAGTTTAATTCGAAACTTCCCTCATCTTCGTGTATCCGTAGAAGGATTGAAGGTGATCAACAAAGCCCCGTTTGACTCCGTTCAACTTGCAAAAATCGAGAACTTCTCCATTGTCATAAATGTCAAAAGTTTATTCAGCGATCAAATTGAAATCGGGCAAATCATTTTGGATCAACCTCAACTAGATGTGCGCGTTTTACCGGATGGAACAGCTAATTATGACATCGCCATTCCAGATAGCGCGCAAACCCCGCAACCAGAGGCCGATAAAGGTAAACCCATCCATCTCGCTTTATCTCGTTATGCCATTGAAAAAGGGAATATCCGCTATGATGATAAGTCCATGCCAATGGTGATGGAATTCAAAAACCTCACGCATGAAGGTTCTGGAGATTTCGCTGATGAAATTTTCACTTTGTCTACCCAAACCGATGCCGACGAAACTACATTTTGGTTCGATGGCGTGACCTATACGAATAAGGCCAAGACCATCATTAAAGCGGATCTTGCTATGGACCTAAAAAACATGAAATTTGAATTCAAAGAAAATGAAATTCAACTCAACCAATTATTTCTTCAAGCGAACGGCTGGGTATCTATGCCAGCGGAAAATATAGACATGGACATCACCTTTGGAGCTACCCAAACTGCTTTTAAAAATTTACTTTCGATGGTCCCCATGGAATTTGCCAAGGATTTGAACGGAGTCGAAGCCAGCGGAAATATTGGATTGAACGGATATATCAAAGGTACATATAATGAAACCAGCATGCCAGGGATTGGACTCCAAGTGAATATTGAAAACGGACATTTTAAATATCCTGATCTTCCTAAAAGTGTCGATGATGTTCAACTAAAGCTTGCCGTGGTAGCCGACATGAATAACGAAGACAACAGCACCATTGATTTAGATTTATGTCATTTAAGCATCGCAGGCAATCCTGTCGACATGGTTTTGCATCTAAAAACACCTGAAAGCAATCCATATGTTGACTTCGATGGCAATCTGAATATCGATTTGAATACCCTTAAGGATGTCATCCCTATTGGGAAGGAGGAAAAAATAACCGGAATTATCCAAGCAGACATGATGTTCAAAGGATATATCAAAGCGGCGGAAAGCGGTAATATTGGATCACTTCAAGCGGAGGGGATGCTCGACATTTCACAATTCGATTATGAAAGTGATTCTCTACCCTACGATATTTTCGTAAACAAAATGCATTTGGATTTTAATCCTCAATTCGCTGCTTTATCAAAACTTGATTTGAAAGTAGGCAATACCCAAATGACCATGGATGGAAAAGTGACCCATTATTTAGAATACGCTATCAACGATGACCCACTGGTGGGCAATCTTAACTTCTATTCACCATCCGTCAATGTCAATGACTTTATGGAGGCAACGCCATCGAATACCAGCAGTGAGCCCACTACCACGGCAGAAGGAGCTGACAATACAGGTTCCTCAGTAGTTGTTTTACCTAGAAATATCGACTTCACCTTAAGTGCAAAAATTGATCAATTACTTTATGACAAAGCACAATTCGCGGATATCAACGGTAATATTCAATTGCAAAATGGAAAGGCCATCATGAACCAACTCTCCTTGAAAGGTTTGGGAGGTTCCGTAATGCTAGATGGTTGGTATGACGGAAATGAAGGAGTGAAACCCGCAATGGACATGAGTATCCAATTGCAAGAAGTCGATATTCAAACAACCACCAAAACTTTTGTCACCCTCAATAAATGGGCTACAATCGCGCAATCCTGCGATGGTAAAATTTCCATGCTGCTTGCGATCAACACGCTTCTTGATCAACAAATGATGCCCATTAATGCTTCCGTTGATGCCAGCGGAAAATTAAGCACTCAATCTGTGATGATCAAAGATTACGCACCGCTGATAAAAGTTGCCGAAAAAACCAACATGGATAAATGGAAACAACCGCTTTCATTAAGAGATATTAATGTTAGTTTTACCATCAAAAACGGGATCATTACTATACAACCATTTACCTTTCAGTTAGATGGTATACCCGTAAAAATGGAAGGTGAAGCAACGCTGGATCAAAAAATCAATTACACGATAGATACAGACATTCCTTTTGATAAATTTCCGGCCGGCATCGTCAATCAAGCGAATAGTTTCTTGGGACAAATCAATGCCAAGTTGGGCACTAAATTGAGCACAGGAAATAAGATTAATTTAATTGCTCGAATTTCAGGTGATGTGACCAACCCGGAAGTAAAAGTAACCAGTAAAGCACTGGGTGATCAAGCCGTTCAGGATTTAAAAGAAGAAGTGATCAGCATGGTCAAAGAAGAGGTGAAGGAAAAAGTAACTGAATTAAAAGATGACGCACTCGAAAAAGCGAAAGCAGAAAAAGAACGATTGGTAAAAGAAACGCAAGCACAAGCAGAAAAAATGAAGTCGGAAGCAAGAGCTGCAGCAGGAAAAGCCAAGCAAGAGGCCTATAAACAAGCCGATGCTTTGGCCAATAAAGGCGGAAATCCACTCGAAAAAATGGCCAATAAAAAGTTGGCCGAAGAGGCAAGAAAAAAAGCCGACCAAGCTTATGAAAAGAGTATCAAAGAATCTGATGCAAAGGCAGACAAATTGGTTCAAGATGCCGCTAAAAAAGGAGATCAGTTAATACAAGAGGCGGATCAAAAAGGAACTCAACAAATCAACAAGATCAATCCATAATGACCGTTATTTCAATTTCAGGAAATTCATTCTCCTTATTCAAATATTTGGCACCTTGGATATTGCTCATTACCTGGGGTTGCCACTCGGCGGCTCCCCCTCCCAAAATTGTTATATATACCAAAGTAGGATGTCCGCGTTGTGCAAAAGCAACCCTCATGCTTCAACAGCAGCACTTGTTATTTGAAGAGAAGTCTATCGGTCAAAGAGAATGGGCTGGCGAGATGTGGCAAGCATTGAAGAAAAACGGACATGTCCCAGGAAAATCAGTAACCATGCCCGTTGTGCTGGTGGATAGCACACTCTACTACAATATTGAGGATATACCTCAATTTTTCAGCAGCTTACAATAAGTCTGATTAATTGAGAATAAAAGGAACCTCCATTTGAAAATCTGGAACACGCGCAATGAATAATTGATGATTATCCAACTGACGCATGGTAAAATAACCCGACATCTTTCCACGAGGACTTCTTAAATCACAAGCAGAACTATAGGTAAAAGTAGCTTGAGGGGCTATGATCGGCTGCTCTCCAACTACTCCTGCGCCTTCAATTTCACGGCAATAACCAGAAGAGTCGAAAACATCCCAAAATCGGCGCATCAATTGAATTGGAAAATCATTCCGGTTCACGATGGTAATTTCATAGGAAAACACATAACTATCCAACAAAGGACTGCTGATTCTGGGGATATACTTCGTCTCCACAGAAACCGATACACCAGCTGTAGTAAGTGTCAACATGAAGCGAAGATAAGAAAGAAAACAATTGATTGTTAATAACTCTATTGATTTATTCAAAACTTAAAAACGCTAGACTCCACAGCAACTCAGGATGTCGCTACATTGGAGCCATGAAAAAACAAGTTTACTTTCTAATTGGCTTGGCCTTGGCTCTTGCGGCCTGCAACCGGCCCGCACCGCAGTCTTCCAATACAAGCACCGCTGCTTGTATCGACTCTGACTCCGGTTTTGTGTATGAAGCCGATCGTTTTGCGGATATAAGAATACTTCGTTATCGAATTCCATGTTTCGAACGGTTGACTCCTAAACAACGGATTTATGTCTACTATCTAACCGAGGCAGGACTTGCAGGAAGAGACATTATGTGGTCACAAAATGGCATGTACAATCTAGCCATTCGAAATACGCTAGAGTCCATCTACACCCAATACAAGGGAGACAAAAACGCTACGGACTGGAAAAATTTTGAAATCTATTTAAAGCAAATTTGGATGAGCAATGGAATTCATCACCACTATAGCAATCTCAAACATCAACCATTGTTTACTGCCTCCTATTTTGACGAATTGTTAGCGTCTACCAAAGTGAGCTGCACAGAAGAGCTCAAGAAAGTTATTTTCGATCCCAAAGTAACACCAAGAAAAGTGGAGAAAGATGCATCGCGAGGTTTGGTAGAAAATTCGGCTGTTAATTTTTATGGGGCCGGTGTCAGCACTGCCGAGGCACAAGCCTTTTACGCTTCTAAAATCAAACCAGACGATCGAACACCTCTCTCTTTTGGTATCAATGCGGATTTAATAAAAGTCAACGGCGTATTGCAAGAAGAAGTGTACAAAGTAGGTGGTAAGTATGGAAGCGCGTTGGAAAAAGTAGTAGCAAATTTAACCAAAGCCATTCCTTATGCAGAGAATGACAAGCAAGCTGTTGCGTTAAGAAAATTAATTGAATTTTATAATACGGGAGACTTGAAAGCATGGGACGACTTTAATATTCAATGGGCTCGCGCAACAGAGGGCGATATTGATTTCATTCATGGCTTTGTAGAGGTGTACAATGACCCGTTGGGTAATCGCGGATCGTTCGAGGCCATTGTAGAAATCAACGATTTCGAAGCCAGCGACCGCATGAAAGTGATGATGCAAAATGCGCAATGGTTCGAAGATAACAGTCCAACGATGGCTGAACATAAAAAGAAAGAAGTAAAAGGAATTACTTATAAAGTAGTCAACGTGGCTGGTGAAGCTGGTGACGCAAATCCATCTACCCCCATCGGAGTCAACCTTCCGAATGCGCAATGGATTAGGACAATGCACGGATCTAAAAGTGTTAGTTTGGGTAACATAGAAGACGCGAATAACAAAGCAGCTGGCTCTGGCATTTTACAGGAATATGCCAATGATCAAGAAGAGATTGAACGAGCAAAAAAATATGGAGAAATCGCAGGGAAATTGCATACTGCCATGCATGAAGTAATTGGACACGCCAGTGGCCAATTGGAAAACGGAGTCGCTCCCTCGTCTCAAACCTTACAAGAATTTGCCTCAACGATTGAAGAAGGGCGTGCAGATTTGGTTGCCCTCTATTTCGTGATGGATCAAAAACTAGTTGATCTCGGTTTGATGCCGAGTTTAGAGGTGGGTAAAGCGGAATACGATGGTTATTTCCGCAATGGAATGCTTGTTCAACTTCGTCGACTCAAATTGGGTGAAGAGATTGAGGAGGCGCACATGCGAAATCGTGCATGGATTTGCAATTGGATTTTTGAAAAAGGAAAATCAGAGAACGTGATTGAAGAAATCAAAAGAGATGGGAAAACTTTTTATGACATCAAAGACTATGATAAATGCAGAAAGTTGGTAGGGGAATTATTGAAAGAAGTTCAGCGCATTACTTCTGAAGGAGATTACAAAGCCGCAAAAATGTTAGCTGACGGATATGGAAAGAAAGTAAATGCTGCGATACACAAAGAAGTATTAGAGCGCTCAGATAAATTAAATATCCCCGCCTATAACGGATTCATGAACCCTGTATTAGAACCCGTTACTAATGACAAAGGAGAAATCACAGATGTAAAAGTAACCTACATGAACAGCTTCAGTGAGCAGATGCTCATGTACAGTCGCAAGTATGGTTTTATAAAATAAAAAAGTATAACGAATAGAAAAAAAGCACCCATGAAAATTAAATTTCTTTCCGCCTGCATTGTAGCATCCATTTTAGCGACTGGATGTGGCAACAACAATCCACCTGCACCGGCTCCATCTGAAAAAACTGAAAGTTCAGAAAATACCAAAGAAGAGCCCAAGGAAGAGGCTCAAGAAGAAAAGCGAGAACCCAAACATGCCAAGCGCCCAGAAGCGAGTGACGGAGTTCCTGGTCTTTATCCTGAAGGATCTACTCGCTTACTTACCGCCGCCGATCTTGAAGGCCTTGAACTTTTTGATTTGAAAGTAATGCGTAATGAGATTTTCGCGCGCCATGGTTATATATTCAAAACCAAAGAAATGATTCAATATTTTAATCAACAAGAATGGTATACTCCCATGTACCCCGACGTAAGCTCCAAACTTTCGAATATTGAAAATAAAAATGTGGCTTTCATCAAGGCGTTTGAAAATCAAGCCGCTGGAAGGGTGGATGACGCGGGATAACTTCTCTCCAAATTAAAAAGGCATCTTCGTGATGCCTTTTTTTTTCATTCTTCAGCGCCTCAAGACCTTTTGAGAATGCTGTACCCCATCTACTTTATAAGTAAATAAGTATGCACCCGTTGGCCAATTAAAATCCATGCGCTCCAATGGCTGCACATGATGATACTTTTTGATCATCCTACCGGATGCATCCATTAAAATAACCTCTTCTAAATAAATTCGACTAAACCATTCATTACCGGAATACACCAATGCAGCATTGGACTTCTCATCCACTTGAATTTGTCCCGTATGAAAAGCCCAGGTATAGGTACCTGGAAGCACCTTTGATAATTCGAACCGACCCGTCCCACTCGTAGGAGAACCCATGTTATTGACTGAAGAAAAAGGATATTCTTCCCATTCACCTCCATGAAAATCTTTATACAATAGATGCAAACTATCCTCTATCCCATTCATCGCCCACAGCATCGCAAAGAAAGCACTGTCCAAATCAATACTGCTTGTGGAACTAAAATTCCATCTCGCACCTGCATTGATTTGAGTGGTATCTAAATACAATTGAACAAAGCGCTCCGGACTGATGAACCAATCTGTACCCGGCAAATACGGACTTGTTTCCTCCCCTACTAAATGATTTTCAGCACGCACCCATGCGCTATCCGCATTTAATTCATTTACCACCCAAGTGATTTCAGGATAACCCATGGTTTGTATTCCTGTGGACAATAAGTATTTTTCATCTGACCAAGTGGCATGATGAAGCGCATCACCCCTGTTTAACACCACCTGAATTGGACCTGCAGGAATATGAACATCGTGTTCCGTCGATTCTCCAGATTGTGAAATATCGAAATCATACCATTGAGCGTCATCGCACCATACAGATAACTTCAACGGCATACTCGCCGCTAGTTGAGGCGCCTTTCGCAGGTGCTGTTCCGTCACACAATGAACCAAAAATCCTCCCGCAAATTCAGGAAAGGCATTCCAAGAGGAAACATGAAAACCTAAAAATCCCGGCTCAAATACATGAGTAAGAAAAAAGGAAGTCAAATCAACGGAAGTATAGTTTTGAAAAAAATCACGAAGTTGCATGCTGTTGTGACTTTGTCCATGGTAAATATCCTGATAATCGCGACATGCAGCAAAAAAACTACTATCACCCATGGCTCTTCTTAGGTTATGAACCACCCAAGCTCCTTTCCGATAAACGGTTGTCCCATAAGTCAACGAATGAGGAATACCACTAACGGGCCAATATCCACCGTCTTGAACATGAGCTTGTGTCATGACCTCCTTATGCAGGGATTTCTGTTCCTCCCAATAAGCCGACGTTCCGTATAAATATTCCAATGCCAAAGATTCACAATAGGAGGCCCAACCCTCATTCAGCCACATATCCTCTTGCGTGGCACAAGTAATGGCGTCTCCCCACCACATGTGACTTAATTCATGGGCATATAAAGTCTCGTAAGTCAAATTTCCATTAATGGCAAAAAGTGGATACGCAATATTGGTTGCATGCTCCATGGCTCCACCACTGAATGGGACCGCTACATAACCCACACGATCAAAAGGATATGGTCCAAACGCACTTTCATACGAAGAGAGCACCTCTGGCAAATGGACTAAACTACTTTTGAAATGAGTGGTATCCGTTGCTCTTGAAACCAACCAAACTGGTTTGACCGTTCCATTCTCCGACACAAAACTAGATTCATGTCGAACATATTGAGAAACCGCAACAGACGCCAGGTAGGATGGCACAGGTTGACTCAAATGCCAAACATTGAGGCGGTGCCCATTGGGCAATATACTTTCCTCCACCAAAATCCCCCCTGAATATCCGGACATGTTCGACAATGTTTCTATGCTCATATCATATTGTACACGATCATTAAAATCATCTATACAAGGGTGCCATACCCTACCAAAACAGTGCGGATCCGCGTCAAATCCTACACCCATGTTATAGGCATATTGACTGTTGTAATAAAAACCACCCCAACTCGCATCGGACTGTGGAACTCCATGATAATAAAACACCAACTCGAGGGTATCGCCACCAGAAAAGTTACCCGCTGCTGAGAGAATCCATGCATCCGTGGCGCCTTGACTGAAGGACAGATTCACACCATTATACCATACACTGTCCAATGTAAGCCCTTGAAAATCGAAATGCAAACTATCTACATCCTGTAAGACAGAAATCTGAGAAGTACAGCGAGCTACGATCAGCGACTGAGCAAACCCAGTGAAATCCAAATAAATATTTTGAGACACAATGTCCATCGTGTCTAGGCGACTGAAATGACTATTCTTGAGTTGTGATGGATGTCCACATCGATGTAAACTGACCTGGGCATTCAGCACGCTGTAAGCGATCATCAAGAAAAAAATAAAACTACATTTCCTCATATTGAAAAGTTTGAATCCATTTTTTAAAAACAAAATCAATGGCTAAATCATTGGGGTGACAACCATCCTCTTTATAATACCGGTAATCCCTTAACTCATCTGTTATCCATTCATATGAGGGAAAATATCGACCCTGCAACTGTTCCTGAAGTCGATGACACAACTCCAACAAAATCGCTTTAGACCTTGAATTTTCTTGGACTCCCAAACGCTCATGTCGAACAGGACTGACAGTAAAAATTATTTTTATTTTTGGGCAGTGTTCACGAATCAAATTCACCGTACTTTTCCATTCCTCTAACAATCCATCAAGATCTAATAATTCTCTTTGAAAATCATGCTGTGGTAATTTTTGACAATTGCCCACGTACGCATCGCTTGGTAAATATCGCCATGCATAAGCTGTTCCGAAAGTCACTGCTAAAATATCGGCATCCTGCAACTTTCGTTTCAACTCCAATTTAACCTTTACAACCTTGTCCAAAACTTCCGAAAGATTGGATCCATTTAATATTCGACCTGCCATCAAACATTTTGATTGCTCCTCATGCTGAAGAATCATTTGATCCCAGTTTATGGTAGAATAACCCAGCGCCTCCTTCAACCAATCCGCTATCGCTAAGGGATGAAACAATGTGCCCATCGGATTGGCGAAAACTTGCCAACCTATTTGATTTGACCTTTCTGCGATTTCAGTAGAGAAGCAGGAACCTAAAAAAACCGCCTTCGGTTGGGAAGGTAAAGGACCCCAATGCATCTTTGCCCAAGATTTAGATAATGAATCACTCATGAGGCAAGGAAATGTTTCCACAAGCGAAATGACCCTTCGGACAACGACGATGACCATGCATTCCGCACGGACGACAAGGAAGCACCTCCGTGCTCTCTAATACCAATGCACCATCTGATAATGGACCAAAACCAAAAGCAGGAACAGTGCTACAGAAAAAAGAAGTTACTGGAGCATTCATTGCTGAACAAAGGTGCAAGGGCCCGCTATCATTTACATAATTCATCTTAGCCCCTTTCATTAATGCCGCAGACTCCAGCAATGATAATTGTCCTGCCAAAATAATGATATGATCATGTTTCCAATGCGCTGACATGGTCTCCAATTGTGGTCGATCTGCCGGCCCTCCTAGAAGATAAATTACCTCCCGTTGATGGCGAAGGACCACTTTTTCCCAAACCGCAGAAGGCGCTTGCTTTGTGGCCCAAACAGAACTGGGGCTGAGGGTAACGTAAGGTTGAGCTTGCCAATCCAGAACACGCTGAAAATCATGCTCACTAGGATATACCTTCGGTGATACTCGATGATCAACTCCCACTAGATCCATCAATCGATCCACCTCATGCACGCCATTTCCCCAGCGATGTGGGATACGTTCATCAAAACCGATCGACCACCATCCTTTGCGATATCCTGTTTTACGAACAGCTCCTGAAAGGATTGTAAACAGACCCATGGAAAAAAAACGCTGTGCTACGAATACCTCATCCAACTGCTCTTTTCGGATGGCTCGAAGGAGGAGCCACCATGACTTCCATTTTTCCTTTTTATCCCAAATCCAAACTTTGCTGACCTTGGGATTTCCTTGGTAAAAAATTTCGTTTCCTTTTCTTACCAAAACCTGCACCTCTGTGTTGGCATCGCACAAGGCTTCTGGGACCGCAGTTCCAAGAACTGCATCACCAATAAATGCCGTTTGTATGAAGAGGACTTTTTTCATTTACACTGCGACATCATGTTCCCGTAACGCATCATTGAGCGAAGTCTTTAAATCCGTACTTTCTTTTCTTTTCCCAATAATCAAGGCACATGGCACGTGATAATCACCGGCGGGGAAAGTCTTGTTATAACTTCCTGGAATGACTACGGAACGTTCTGGCACCTCTCCCATGAATATCACCGGTTCTGAACCCGTTACATCAATGATTTTTGTACTCTTAGTAAGGACCACATTTGCCCCCAAAACCGCTTCTTTTTTCACTCTTACCCCCTCTACCACAATGCAACGAGAACCAATGAAGCAGCCATCTTCAATAATAACGGGAGAGGCCTGCAAGGGTTCCAATACTCCGCCTATACCCACTCCTCCACTCAGATGGACATCTTTACCGATTTGAGCGCAAGAACCTACGGTCGCCCAGGTATCTACCATGGTTCCACTGTCGACATATGCACCAATATTTACATAAGAGGGCATCATAATGACGCCTTTGGATAAATAGGCCCCATATCTGGCTACCGCATGCGGAACCACCCTCACTCCCAAACTTGCATAATCACGCTTGAGCGCCATTTTATCATGAAATTCCATTGGCCCTGCCTCCATCGTTTCCATTTTCCGAATGGGGAAATACATGACAACTGCCTTTTTCACCCATTCATTCACTTGCCAATTTCCATCCGCAAGCGGCTCTGCAACGCGCAATTTACCTTTATCTAACTCCTCTATTACCCATTCAATGCTTTGAATGGCTTGATCATTCTGCAACTTAGAACGATCATTCCAAGTTTCTTCGATCCAATTTTTCGCTATTGCTAAATTCATCTGTTGTATTTTGGTCAAAAATAAGCAAAGGATGGGCAGACTGATTGCGATTGATCATGGAGAAAAAAGGTGTGGCATCGCTGAAACCGATGATTTGAAAATAATCGCCTCTCCATTGACCACAGTGTCCACAGACGAAATCTGGTCTTTTTTAGAGAAATATTGTTCGCGACACAACGTAGAAGGAATTGTTTTGGGCGAAGCCAAATACTTAAATGGAGACTCCTCTGCCACTACCGAACGTCAAGCCCAATTTGCCATTCAATTGCAAAAGAAATTCCCTCACATTCCGCTGCACCGTGTGGATGAGATGTATACGAGTGCCATAGCCTCCCAAGCCATTCGCGCAATGGGCGTATCAAAGAAAAAAAGAGCTGATAAAGCGTTGATCGACGCCATCAGTGCTTCTTTGATTTTACAACAATTCTTAGGTTAAATTAACCTTTCATTCATCAAAGTCCTTCACTATCTTTGCCTCGCGTGAAAAAAAGGCATTTCATATGGATTTTGGTTCTGTTGGCAACTTCTTGCACGGAGTACAATAAAATTTTGAAAGAAAAAGACCTCAACAAGAAGTATGAGGCTGCCGTCAAATACTATAACGAAGGAGAGTGTCATAAGGCGCTGCCCTTATTAGAGGAATTGCAGGGACCGACACGAGGCAGTTCAATCTCCGAAGATGTGCAATATTATTTTGCCATGACCCAACTTTGCGTCGAAGATTATTACATGGCAGGGTACTTTTTAAAAGCATTTGCTAAAAACTACAGCCGAAACCCAAAGGCCGAGGAATGTTTATTCAATGCTGCATACTGCAGTTATCAGCTGAGCCCAGATTACACCTTGGATCAGACCGACACGCATCAAGCGATTGATGACTTTCAATACTTTTTGGATCGCTTTCCTAATTCGCCGCTCAAAGACACCACCAATCTCCTAATATCCAAATTGAACAGCAAACTGGAGAAAAAGGATTTTGAAAACGCCCGCATTTACGTTAAAACGGAGAAATACAAAGCGGCGAGCCTGGCCTTGAAACAGTTTATTGCCAAGTACCCATCTTCTCAATATCGTGAGGAATGTCAGTATTTGATCGTAAAAAGCAACTATTTATTGGCCATTGGATCCATCGAAACAAAGAAATTGGAACGTTTTCGCGGAACTATCGAATCTTATATTACCTTTGCAAGCTCTTATCCGGAAAGTCCATGGCTCAAAGAGGCCCAAACTTATTTTGATAAGAGCGCCAAACAAATTGAAAAATTGACACAAGCATCGTTATGAGCAAGTTCAAAAACAGCACAGCAGAAAAGTCAACCATCACACGTGATGCTGACAAATTATTCAACCAAGTAGACGGAAACCTTTTTGAAGCCATTGTTTTGCTTTCAAAACGTTCCAATCAATTGGGAAAGGAAATGAAAGAAGAGCTTAGTCAAAAGCTTGAAGAGTTCTCCTCCTCAACCGACAACTTAGAAGAAGTGTTTGAGAATCGCGAGCAGATTGAAATTTCAAAGCATTATGAAAGAATGCCTAAACCCCATTCAATCGCGGTTCAAGAGTTAGTAGATGGCGAGGTTTATTGGAGATATCCAGAGAACAATACAGATCAAATTTAATTCAGTGAAATATTGAAAAAAGAAAGATGGCAAAGCCATCTTTTTTTATTTTTAGCACAATGAAAGGGAAGAAGGTTATAGTGGGTATAACGGGCAGCATTGCTTGCATTAAAAGCACGCAATTGATTCGCTTGTTGACGAAGATGGGCTGTGAGGTAAAGGTCATCATGACACCATCAGCCACAGCGTTTATCTCTCCTATCACCTTTGCCAGTCTTTCCGGCCATCCCGTTTATTCGGACTTCACAGAAAACAAGGAAACGGGCGAGTGGACCAATCACGTTCATCTCGGTTTATGGGCAGATGCGATCATCATCGCACCCTGCACCGCCAACACGCTCGCAAAGCTCGCGAGTGGTCAATGCGACCACTTTTTGATGGCGGTAGTGATGAGTGCCCGGTGTCCCCTTTTCATTGCTCCTGCTATGGACCACGATATGTTTCTTCATGAAGGAACGCAACACAATTTAAAGCTGTTACAGCAACGCGGACATATTCTATTTGACCCTACTGAAGGGAGTTTGGCCAGCGGACTCGAGGGAAAAGGAAGGATGATGGAACCGGAAGACATGGCGCGCCTTCTTCAAGCTTACTTTGAGCCTGACCCCATTTTAAAAGATAAAAAAATACTCATCACTGCCGGTCCCACTTACGAATCAATCGATGCCGTTCGCTTTATCGGAAATCACTCTTCTGGCAAGATGGGATTTGCGCTAGCCGAGGCTGCTGCCGCTCGAGGAGCAAAAGTGACCCTCGTAGCAGGCCCGAATCATCTGCATGTTCAACATCCTTTGATAACGTATATTCCTGTGGTGAATGCAGCGCAAATGGCCCATGCCTGCTTCCAGGTATTCGAAGAAATGGATGTCGCCATCTTAGCCGCGGCTGTCGCCGACTATAAACCCGAGATTACGCAAGAAGGGAAAATAAAAAAATCCGATCAAGCGTTGACCATTTCCCTGATTCCAACCATCGATATTTTACATACCCTGGGAACCAGAAAAAAAAGTCATCAAAAATTGGTAGGTTTTGCTTTAGAGACTGACCATTTAATGGAGAACGCCGCCCATAAACTAAAAAAGAAAAATTTAGATTTCATTGTCGCCAATAGCGCCAATGAAGAAAATTCAGGATTTGGAGGAGATTTGAATACGGTCACACTAATCGATGCGGATCTTCGTTCTTTCTCTCACGAAACCATGAGCAAAACCAAATTAGCCCAACTTATCTTAAATCATTTATGTCAAAAAATGTAAGTCCACTGCTGGCCCTGCTGCTATACTTCTTGAGTGCTTTCAATGGTTTTAGCCAAGAATTAAACTGTAATGTCACCATTATTCCCCCACGTGTAATTATTTCCGATGCAGAAATTTTTAAAACGATGGAAAATGTGGTAGAAGAATTTATCAATAATCGAAAATGGTCAAAGGACAATTGGGATACAAAGGAAAAAATAGATTGTTCCATTCAGATTACCATTGAGCAACAGGTGAGCACTCGACAATTCAAAGGAAGTATTCAAGTAAGCAGCAGTCGACCTGTTTTTAACTCGAACTATAAAACTCCTGTTTTGAGCATCAACGATAAGAATTTTGAATATTCCTATCAAGACAATGCGAACTTGCAATGGTCCCAAGATCAACATCGCGACAACCTCACCTCTGTTATCGCATATTATTGCCATCTGATTTTAGCAATGGATTATGACACCTTTTCAAATGAAGGCGGCACCGATTATTATCTGATGTGCCAAACCATTGTCACCAACGCACAAAATGCACCGGAATCGGGGTGGAAGGCCAATGAAAGAGGACAACAAAATCGATATTGGCTGATCGAAAATATCCTTTCGCAATCATTCAAACCCCTTCGCGAGGGCCTATACAACTATCATCGACAAGGATTAGATTTGATGTACTATGACATTCAAAAAGGAAGAGATAACATCTCATCGGTGTTGAATAATTTAAAAAACATACATAAGATTCGCCCAGCTTCGTACAATTTACAAACCTTCTTCTATGCCAAAGCCAGCGAGATCGTTTCTCTGTACCAACCTGCTCCGGAAGAAGAAAAGAAACCAATTTACGAGTTGTGTAAATTAATTGATGCCGGAAATATTTCGAAATACGAAAAAATTATGCAATAGCATAAACCATATGTATATCGCTATTTCATATGTTTAAATTCGCCATTACCTTCGCAAAAAAAATGTTGTGCTAAAAAACATCAAAGTCCAAAACTTCGCGCTCATCGACCAAGCGGACATCTCCTTTGGAGAAGGCTTTACTGCTATAACCGGAGAAACCGGAAGCGGCAAATCGATCTTGCTAGGAGCCATTGGCTTGTTATTGGGACAGCGGGCGGATAGCAAAATATTTCGAAACAATGAGCAAAAATGCATCATTGAAGCATCCTTTGAAATTCAAAAAAAAGATTGGATGACTTTTTTTGAGGAGGCAGATCTCGATCTCGAAGAAGTCTTGCATATCAGAAGAGAAATACTTCCTACCGGAAAAAGCAGATCATTTATCAATGACACCCCTGTCAGTGTTCAAACACTGAAGCAGGCGGGAGAGCGATTAGTGGATATCCATTCACAACATGGCCAATCCTTGATAGGAAAAAAATCTTTTCAAATGGAGGTGCTGGATATTGCCGCGGTAAATGGACCTATTTTGGAAAAATATCAAGCGCAATTTCAAGAATGGCAATCCTTACAATCACAATTAAAAAAGATAGAGGATCGACGCAGTGAATGGCTTGCGTCAGTAGACTTTATTCAATTTCAATTAGATGAGCTGAGCAAAATTCCTTTGGACAAAATGGATGTCCCGCAATTGGAAGCGGAGGTAACCCACTTAAGCCATGCAGAAGAAATTCAATTGGCTAGTTCGCAACTGAATCATTTTGTCTTACAAGACAATGGAATTATTCAACAATTTCAAGTCTTGATTGCCTCCATCAACAAGGCCGCTGATTATCATCCTGGCTTGAATCAATTATTAGAGAGGTTAAAATCCTGTCAAATTGAATTAAAAGACATCGCGCTCGAGGCGGATGAACTCGCATCAAGCGTGCAACATGACCCCCAAAGATTGAGCATCATCCAAGAACAATTGGAAGAGATTTATCGCCTTCAGCATAAACATCGTGTTCAGCACATTGATGATTTAAAATCTTTATTGGCTCAATGGGAAAAACAATTGCATCAATTTCAAAATGTAGACGACGAAATTGAGCAACTACAAACTGCCATAAAGGACGCGCATGATCAGCTCATGATTACGGGCCAACTCCTTCATCAAAGAAGAATGGAATCTGCGGCCGATCTTTCACAAAATTTACTTGAAAAACTGAGTCTACTTTCGATGGAGCACGCTCAGTTGCAAGTTCAACTCAACCTTCAGTCTCCAAGTAAAGATGGAATTTCCGACGTGCAGTTTATGTTTACTGCCAATAAAGGCAGCAATCCCCAACCGATTGAAACCGTGGCATCCGGTGGTGAGATTTCGCGATTTATGCTTGCGATCAAAGCCGCTTTATCGGTTAAGAAAGCCATGCCCGTTCTTATTTTAGACGAGATTGATCAAGGAGTGAGCGGTGAAGTAGCCAATAAAATTGGGGCCTTGTTACAATCGGTCAGCCATCAGATGCAAATCTTATCCATTACGCATTTACCACAAGTGGCTTCCAAGGCCAATCACCATTTTAAAGTATTGAAAGACCACAGCGGAGATCGCACGATCACATTGGTGAAAGCGCTTCAAGCGAAAGATCGCATACAAGAAATAGCCGAGATGCTGAGCGGAAAAACGCCGACAGAATCGGCCATAGCGAACGCAAAGGATTTATTAAAAGTGTAATTCCAATCCCATATTGAACATCAAAGGCAATTGATTGGTCCTCCTTGCCGTGATACGATCAATATAAAATACATTCTGACGATTGTACATGTTGGTCATACCGTAATTCCATTCCCAATCAAATCGCTTTCCTTTCCAGGTGCGCTTCAGGTTAACATCTAAGCGATGATAGTATGGTAAACGACCACCGTTCAATCCAGCAAATTGAATACCCATTTCATTGCTATTGGTACTGATATAATCAGCACTAATACCTGTTCCGTTGAAAGTATTGGGTTGATAATAACCCTGAGTTTGTGTAAATGGCAAGCCACTTCCGAGATTCCAGCGTGCTGATAATTCCCACTCTCTATCCTTTCCTAACTTTTGGGTGGCCACCAAATTGATGTTATGTCTACGATCGAACACCGGCGCGTACCAACGAAATCCATCCCAACGATCCACCTTCATTAACGAATACACCATGTAAACATACTGTCGCTTGTTCTCATATTTCAATACAAAATCAGCACCATATGCACGACCCGTTTCAATAATGAAATCCTTTCTCAAGATTTCTGGCTTATCTTGATTATCACCATCATCAGGGAAAATCTTGTTACGATTGATATTGGTAATTTGACGGAAGTCGCGATAATAGCTTTCCACATTCAAATTCCATTCATCCGTTATATCCCATTCTGTTCCCACCACATAATGCAAGGCACGCTGCAAAGAATTTCGAACTTCTTTCACCGTATAGTCTGGCATTGTAAATTGATTCTGTGTTTCTTCTGGAGCCGCTAAAAACCCATAAAACAAATTGACTACATCACGATCACTGTTGGTCGCAATCAAGTTCTGGGAATAACGTCCAGCCGCTAATTTCCAACGCAAACGCTCTGATTGCTTGTACTTAATCCCGATTCTTGGTTCGGGAGAAAAAATAGAAATCGAACTGTAGTATTGTAATCGCAATCCTGGTTCTACAATCCATTTGTTCTTTTTGATCTTGTAGGTCACAAAACCATTCAACTCGGTCATGTTATTCTCCTCTTCTATTTTTACACCTAACGGATTAAAAGTATTGTAACTAGTCGCAAATCCTACGACATCAATTCCGTAATTCAATACATTATCCTGGATTCCATATTTGAAATCCAAGCCAAAATTAAAACTGGAAATACCCGTGCTACGATCCGGATTGGTTTCTTCCTTTAGCAAGCAATTATATTTACTGTAGGCAAAATTTCCATTGATCAGCATGGTAGAGCCCGAAGGTGCCACAACAAAATTTCCACCCATTCCATTGTTATTCCAGCTTAAATTGGAAAGGGCTTGATATTTTGTTACTGCATCATTAAATGAAAAACCAAATAAGTTCAATTTAGATCCCGTTGCGCCACCAATAGAAATCTTACCATAGATATCTCGATAACGGAAAGGTAATCCAGCGCCGTTGTTCACGTCTGGATAAATCGATCGGGAAGATTTATCCAAATAAGAATTTTTGTATGAAACGATGTACGAAATTCCTCCACCGCGCTCATTCAATTTCTTCAAAGGTCCTTCCAACAAAATTTTAGCACCAAAAGGATTAATACCTGCTCGACCACTCGATTTTCTTTTATTTCCATCTCTTGTGGTAATGTCCATAACGGAACTGATTCTCCCACCATATTGCGCATTGAATCCACCGGTATATACCTCTGCCGATCCAATAACATCGGTATCGAATACAGAGAAAAGGCCAATGCTGTGAAAAGGATTGTATACAATCATCCCATCTAACAACACCTTATTCTGAACAGGACTTCCTCCCCGAACGAATATCTGCCCTCCTTGGTCTCCTGTGCTTACAAAACCAGGGAGTACTGTTAAGTACTGAACCAAATCTGCCTGACCGCCGATCGATGGTATTTTTTTGATATCCTGCGATCGTATGGTCTCTGCTGAAATATTTACATTATTTAATCGATCGGATTTTTGCGAAGAAATATCCAGCACGCCCATCTCCACCGAACCTTTCGATAAAAGGAAGTTCTTGCTTAATACTTTGCCGTCTTGAATCTCTATTTCCTGCTTTATTTCTTCAAACTCCACTGAATAAATCAACAAAGTGTACTTACCTGCGGGAACTTTGGTAATGCTATAATATCCAGAGTTGTCCGTTTGCGCACCATAACCAGTCCCCAATAATCCAACGGTGATGGGATAAACAGGTTGACCTGAATCTTTATCCTTGATAAAGCCGCGAACTGCACCTTGACCTAATAAAAGAGTGGATGTAACAAGAAACGATACAAGAGAAAATATTTTTTTGAACATAGGGTTCCAATTGGTTTCGCGCGAATATACAACATTATGAATACGCTGATATCATGAGTCAAACCGAAAAAAAATTCCTCAATTCAAATAAAAGTTATATTTTGGCATTGTTTTTAAGAACGATGACCAAAAACAACATTATGAAAATTATTTGGAGTTTATTGTTTATAGCCTTTTCGTTAAAAGGCTTCTCTCAACCGAACAAGGAAAATAAGCCGAGCAAAGAAGAAAAGCCGAGCCGAGATTACAAAGATTTACTTTCACTTTTCGTAGACAAAAAATACGAAAATGTATTGAATAAAGCTGAGAATTACACTACGGGAGAGAATACAAAAAAGGACGCCATTCCCTACTTATACATTTCTATGTCCTTGTATGAAATGTCGAAAATAGAAAAGTATACCAAAAGAGAAGAATATAAAAACGCATTCAAGGATGCGATGAAATATGCCTCGAAATACGCCGCTAAGGATAAAGAGAAGAAATATTTAGATGAATTTCCTGACTTCTTTATCAATTTCCACAAAGACGTTGCAGTAGAAGGCGTATTGATGTATGAAAATCAGAAATATTCCAAAGCCAAAGCGTTTTATGATTGTCTCGCTGATATTGACCCCAATGATGCAGGTGCTCATTTGATGTTAGCTTTGACCTATTCACATGACAAAAAGAATAAAGAATCTGAAATCGAATTCGCCAAGGCCAAGGAATTACTTTCCTCCAAATCTTATTCTACTCGCAATGATGAAATAAAAAAATTACTCAAAAGTTCGCTCATTTTATATGCTGATGAACTGGGTGAGGCGAGTGATAAAAAGAAAGCGGCCGAGTGGATGGGATATGCCAATGAATTATTTGAAGATGATCCCGAATGGCAAATACAATATAAATCAGTTAGTGAATAATTTTGATGCAACCCCGATATAAAAAAGGCCGCTATCGCGGCCTTTTTTATTATTCAGTTTGACAATGGTCAGTCTATCTTTCTTTTCTAATCAACGGAGCCGCCGCATACATTCGCTCGATGATGTCTACCACCTTCATGCCCTCCAATGCGTTGGTTGTAATATTAGAGTTTCCGCGCAAAGTATCGACTACATTTTGAATAATGTAAACATGGTTTGCTGCTGAGCCCTTGTATGCACCATAATCGTTGGCGGGGTTACCTTCGGGAAGGACGGGCATCTCATAGTCTTGAATCTTACAATATTCCACTTCATTCATGTACTGACCACCGATTTTAACTGTCCCTTTCTCCGCGATGATGGTCATGCTACTTTCATAATTCACATCATGTACTGACGTCGAAAAATTAAAGGAACCTACTCCCCCATTTACAAATTCAAAAGAAACCATACCCGAATCTTCAAAATCCGTTGAATGACCATGTGTAAAATCCAACATGCGGGCTTGAATATGTTGTATATCTCCAAACAACCAATACATGATGTCCAGAAAGTGAGAAAATTGCGTGAACAATGTACCTCCATCCAAGGCCAAGGATCCTTTCCAGTGATTTGCCTTGTAGTATCGATCATCTCTATTCCAAAAGCAATTGATATTGACCATGAAAATCTTACCCAATTTTCCGGATTCTAACAATTCCTTGATCCAAACACTAGGCGGGCTATATCGATTTTGCATTACACAAAAGACCTGACGTTGTACTTGCAGTGACTTGTAAATAATCTCCTCACAAGCCGCCTTGGTAAGAGCCATGGGCTTCTCCACTACCAAATGCTTTTTAGCATTGAGCACCTGCATACTGTGTTCAGCATGCAGTCCGTTAGGGGTGCATACCGAGACCACCTCGATTTCGGGATGTGCACTGAACATATCCGCTATTTGATGATACAAAGGAACATTAAAATCGCCAATTGCGCATTCCTCTTGGCTGCGAACATCACAAAAAGCAACCAACTCCGTATCCGGGTTACGCTTTACCATCTCCGCATGGCGCTTTCCAATATGGCCGGCACCGATTACCGCAAATTTTATTATACTCATTTTTTAATTCTAATCAGGGACAAATTTAACCATTCTAGCGCCTCGGCGTATCATTAAAAATCACGTAGCCATATTGAAACAAGAAACTAAAGGGCTCCGATTCCTTTTTATCATAGTAATTTAACTGAACAGAAAATGGACCGATTGGGGAGTGATAAATCAATGATGAACTCAAGATGCTGGCAGACAAAGGATCGATGCTTAGAACCGGTTTATTGATAGTGATGACGCCTGCCTCTTCAGGGGAGATGTATTGTCTGCTCGTGAACATTTTATAATATTCCCAACGCCAATCGATATTTTCTGCCAAATGAAAAATAGCCATTACCCCAATGGCTTGATAGGTCAACGCTCGATAATTTCGGAGAAAATAAGTAGTGCTCTCCATGGTAGGCTGATAAGCACTCGTCTGAATACTACTGATCATATAGTTATCAAAGACGCCCTGGTTACTCGAATAGTAGTTAAAACGATATCCCAATGTCATCCGTTTGACGATGGGCCAATAATGCAGATATTCCATTTCCAAAGTATTCCAATGCTGATGACGACGGGAAGTATCGCGGATAGCCGTGGTCGTGCCTGGAATGGTTACTTCGCTTCCATTTACATTCTTGACTTGTAAAAAGAAGGAGGCCCCTTTGCTTGCAAACTGTTTTCGATTCAAGGTGGAGTAATTCCATTTCACTCTAATTACTGAAGCACTGAAATTGGTCACATCTGCTGTATCTGTGCTTAAAAAATTCTTGGTCTGATAGTATCGATCTCTTTGTACCGTTTGGCAAAAATCAGCGGTCAGCAAACTGTGTTGGGAAGTTGACCAACCCACTTGCCCTTTAAAAAATCGCTCATTCATCAAAACAAAGGATGGTTTTACATCTTCAAAGAAAGCTGAAACACTTCGATAATAATCCCATCTATTTTGGGTATGACTGATTTCGAAAAATAATGGGCGTCGGAAGGAATTGGTTTGATACCGCAAACCCACCCACGCTGAATTATAAAATCTACCCAGATATACATTTCCAAAGGCCGTCAAATTGTAATTCTTGAGCACATGATAATTCATTCCAACATAACCTGAACTGATTGAGCGCGAAGCAAAATTTCCTCCCAAGGTAATTTTTACATTATGCTCCTTTCTCACACGCAACTGCAAACGATAACCCGATGGTTCCTGCGATGGATAAGCCACGGGATAGACTGATTTTACCCTATCATCCTCCAATAATGAAAAATAGCGACTTTCTAAATTTTTCCAATTCGGCTGTTTGAGCCCCTTCATCATAAAACGCTCCATATTGTCACTGAGCTTATTACCCAAACCCGTGATCTCAATTTCTTGCACGTATTGCGGCACTTTCTTCTTTATAAACTGCTCTCTTCTCCGCTTTAAATAAACCGTATCTATGCGCTCTCCCTCTCCGCATTTTTCGCGAATCGAAGACATTTGAAGCATCGCGTATTGATATCCCGCATCAATTGCCTTGGCAGCATCTTCGAAAGCGAAAGTTTCTATTTGCTGCACATCTGGACGTATCGTAATCCAATCATCACAATTCACTTGAATGGGGTTTCGTACTAAAATCAACCCTTCTAGCTGCGAAAAGAAATCCCCTTCTTTTGGTATTTCTATTTGACCTGAAACATCTGAACCAATAATCACATCTGGAATAAATGTATGATACATCACATCGACAGGGTAATTGTCATAAATACCGCCATCGAACATCAAATGCTGGTTTACGCTAATGGGAGCAATATAAAAGGGATAAGTCATGGAAGCGCGAACGCATTCACTCAGATTTCCTTTTTGGAAAACTACCGGTTGCTTCGCCTCGATATCGGATGCTACGCAGCGAAAGGGGATCATCAAACTGTCAAAATTCCCGTTACATCGAGCGTTGGCTTCTGCAAAACCTTTCATCATGTCCCAATCCATCCATTCTGCACTTACCAGGTAAGTGGGCAATGCTGAACGAACAAATTCCCCATTTCCAAAACGAAAACTAACTATGCCCGCATCATCTTGGGGTCGATGATATAAAAATTTAAATCGATCATCCAGCTGACCCGAAGATTTGCTGACATAATCCTTATGGGTAACATAAGCTATCATTTCATCCACTGTGTAACCTGCAGCATACATGGCACCAACTACTCCGCCCATACTCGTGCCAACCACATAATCTACTTTGATATGATTTTCCTCCAACGCCTTGAGCACACCAATATGGGCAATACCCCTTACCCCACCTCCGCTAAGCACTAATCCAACTTTTTTATCATGGGTAGGTGGCGCTTGTGCCAAGCTTGACGAAACGAAAAGAAGAAAGACGAATAGGCATCCCCATTGATAACGCATTGGACAAAAATAAGCATACCTTTGCATCAAATTGTTAAAGTCCGAACTTACTTACTTTTACTGAGTGAACCACTACCGAACCCGCTACATTTTATTTTATGCGCTTTTCTTTTATGTGCTTGCGCAGCTCTGCTGGTGGGGATTTCAACTGATTCGAATTTATCAAAAGAACCCAGGGTCTGCTGACAACCAAGAATATAAAATTTGGATGGTCATTGGCGAAGGAAGTGTATTTGCCTTTTTACTTTTTCTTGGTTTTCGATTAATCGACCGCTCCATGAAAAAGGATATCACACGAGCACAAATTGAATCTACTTTTTTACTTTCCGTTACGCACGAATTAAAAACACCATTGACAAGCATTCGATTAATGCTCGACACCATGCTGAAGAGAAAGACGGATGAAGCCACCCAACAGCAGTTGCTCGAGGATGCGAAAAAAGAACTGCTCCGCTTACAAAATCAAATTGAAAATATCCTTCTCACCACGCGAGCATTGAGTTCTGCTATTGAGAAAAGAGATGAGGAGATCGCCGTTGAAGAACTGTTGAAAGAGCCATTAGGAAAGATTCAAAAATGGTTTCCTTCCACCCCTATCGAAGTAAAAGAAATTCCTGATTTGCGCATCCTATTTGATCGAGAGCTCTTTTCTTGTGTAATGGTCAACCTCATTGAAAATGCTATTTTTCATGGAGATAGACAAAGCCCAATTCAAATTGAAATACACAACAAGATGGGCAAATTGCACATCCTCATCAAAGATTCGGGTGAGGGAATTCCAGATGAAATATTATTGGCCCTGCAAAAGAAAAACTATCATTTTAACAAGGTCCGCGATTCTAAAGTCAAAGGAACTGGACTGGGACTTTATTTGGTAGATAATATTATTCAACGCTATCAGGGAGAAATTTCATTTTCCCAAAACACCCCCAAAGGCACATTAGCTACCGTTATTATACCGATATGAATAAAAAAGTTGCTCTCATGATCCTCGATGGCTGGGGAATTGGCAAAAAAGATTCCTCGAATGCCATTCACTTAGCTCATACTCCTTTTACCGATTCCCTCTATTTACAATATCCCCATGCCACCCTAAGAACCGACGGCGAATTTGTGGGATTGCCAGATGGACAAATGGGCAATAGCGAAGTCGGTCATATGAACATCGGCGCCGGTCGTGTGGTCTATCAAGAACTAGTTCGAATCAATAAAGAAATCAAGGAAAAGACTTTTCACCAAAACGTGGAGATAAGAAAAGCCTTTGAATATGCACATCAGCAACAAAAGAAAGTACATCTCTTGGGTCTTATCAGCGACGGAGGAGTCCATTCCCATTGGCTCCATGTTGCAGCGCTCGCCGAGATTGCGAAAGAATACAATGAGGTTTCCACGTACATTCACGGAATCACGGATGGTCGAGATACCGATCCAAAAAGCGGATTGGGATACTTTGAATCACTTCAAAAATCCATTGATGGTTCAAATGTCACCATTGCATCGGTAATTGGACGATACTATGCCATGGACCGCGATAAGCGATGGGAAAGAATAAAAAAAGCATACGATTTATATGTAGGAGGAAAAGGTGAAGCTTTCGAATCTGCACGAGTCGCTATCGAAAAGCATTATGCACAAAATATAACTGACGAATTCATCGAACCCTGTTGCATTGATCCCGAAGGAACTATTGCAGCAGGAGATGTGGTGTTATGTTTCAATTTTAGAACAGACCGTTGCCGGGAAATTACGCAAGCCCTTAGTCAAAAGGCATTCGAGGAATTTGAAATGAAGCCTCTCGATTCGTTGTATTATGTGACCATGACTCAATATGACGAAAATTTCAAGAATGTCCATGTCATCTTTGAAAAAGACAACTTGAGCATGACATTGGGAGAAGTGTTATCACTGCATCACAAAACGCAACTGCGTATTGCTGAGACGGAGAAATATCCGCATGTCACCTTCTTTTTCAATGGGGGACGTGAAGAACCTTTTGCAGGAGAAATGCGCGCCATGTTGGCCTCACCAAAAGTAGCGACCTATGATTTGCAGCCCGAAATGAGCGCCAAAGAAATACAAGCTACGGTGATTTCAGAAATGGAAAAAACCGCGCCGGATTTTATTTGCCTGAATTTTGCCAATCCTGATATGGTGGGACATACTGGAGTAATGAGTGCTATCGTTCAAGCGGTGCAAACGGTAGATGAATGTTTGCAAGCGGTAGTAGCAGCCGGGCAAAAGCACGGATATTCATTCATCATCATTGCCGATCATGGCAATGCCGATATGGCGGTTAATGAAGACGGAAGTCCCAACACTGCCCATACCACTCATCCTGTACCGGTTTGGATTTTAGATCCCGCTGTGAAAAAGGTAAGAGATGGCAAACTAGCGGATGTTGCTCCTACCGTGTTGGATTTAATGAAAATAGAAAAGCCGAACATCATGTCCGGCCTTTCGCTTATATGATCAAATCATTTATTTTTCCCTAACTACTTGAATGTAGCCTTCGAAAAATTCGGGATCGGGTGTTTTGTTCCATTTAAAAACATAAAAATAGGTTCCTTCCGCAAGGCCCTTCGCAGTCCAATTATTCTGGTAGTCATTGCTCTCAAAAACTATCGTCCCCCAACGATTAAAGACTGTTAATGATGAATTAGGAAATGCAGAGACTCCAGAAGCACTGGTCAAGTTATCTATATAAAAACTATTGTTACCTAATGAAATATCTGTAGTGTCTAAAGTACCATTTTCATTTGGTGTAAATACATTTGGAATCGTTATTTCACAAATATCCGGTGTCACATCATAGTTTGCGGTATCACGATAATTACAACCTGGCTCGGTCTCCACCACCCAAAATGTTTGATCAAAAGCTGCTAACGCTAATGTATCGTTCTCCGTTCCAAATGGAACATGATTCCCGTTTTCTACAAAATACCAATTAAATTCATTACTACTGTTGGGAGGTACAACAACCAATTGTAAATTAGAACCAGGACACAGCAAAGTATTCGCTACTGCTTGAACAAAACGAACGGAATCAATATCAGGCTGGTTTGGCACCGTAATATTGAAGTCCGATGAGTCCTTATTACCACAAAAGTCGGTAACGGTCACCCAGTAAGCACCTTCTTCAACAGAGGCTGTATCGGATAAAGTCAAAATCGCATTGGTGGAAATTTGATTTCCAGCTGGACCTTCCCAGCGATAAGTATAGGCGGGGACACCATTCTCTATAGAAGCTTGAACCTCATCTAAAACAACTGGACTTCCTGCACATAGCACAGCGTCATCCACATCACCGATCGTTATGGGACTATAGTCGACCAACAACAAAGTGGCGGATGCCGTATCCATATCCCCGTTGATGAGATCTTCAAAAATAAAACTCAAGGTAATTGTTTCGTAACCAGAAGTCACGTTGGCAAAAGTCAAAGAATCATCGCCCTCCGGAATATTATCGACCAAGGCACTTAAAAATAAAGTATCTGGTTGATTGGGATATAGGATGATTTCTGTCACTCCCCCTGTTGAGTAATCTGATCCGAGGGTAGCGGTCCCACCATAAATAATTTGAATGGTATCCGGATCCAATGCACAAGGAGGAGGAGACAATACAAAAATTCCATCATAACAACTCTCCCCTTCTAGAATGGCATTTGCCGGAAAACCAGGAATGGGACTTTGTCCTGGGGTAGTTACCGCAATGGGTTGTATCAAATTGGTACCGACGTTGAAACTACCTGCTTCTAAACAAACAAAAGACTGTAAACTTTGGTCGCCACAATCCGCAATGGCCAATTTGATGTGATAGGTTTGCCCACACTGAATGGCGCTTTGCGCTTCCAAAACCGTGGTGTATCCATTAGAAGCGATATCCACCTGCGTTTGATTGTCTATGTAGTATTGATTATTCAGTACATTGTTCACACTGCTGATGGTAATGGGAAGGGTTGGATTGGAGCCGGGTACGGCAGCGATATTGATGGCACCCCCGGGAAAAGCAGCTGGAGATGCATAGGGACCTGTGATGCCCGGACCCGACAAAAAGAAAGCGAATACATCGTTGAACTGCGAGTTCACCCAAGTTAAATACTCATCTGAACCGAAAATATAATTAAACGAAAGATTGTTTCCCGTGGCCACGAAATCAAATTCCAAAATGGCGACATTGTTTACCCCGGTAATAGTGAAGGACTGACCAATCATTGGGGGCACCGATTGTGCTACACTCAATAAATCCGGCTCTGTATTAATATTGGGAGTCACCACACCCTCTACACCCGTAGGCGAAAGTGTTTGAATATCATCTGTGCACAAAACCACACCTGAACCAATACCGAAATTAGCAGCTCCAGCCAAGCCATCCAATTGACCTAACTGCAAGCCACTTCCTGTAAAAGTCGCGTTGCTGTATACAACACTAGGCCCTAACAGATACTGCACCGCCTGGTCCGCCGTGACGCCCCCGGTTAACGTAATCTGTGAAAAACCTAACGTCGATAAAAACAATCCTAACAAGGAAAGTAATTTCATTTTCATATTCGTTATCATTATACCTATGAGGGTAAAAATACAACGAAAGTTGCATGCGCTGTTAAAAAAAGTAATTTCGAAAACCATACCCCCTTCTTTACCCCTAAATTTGACCCATGAGCAGCTTGATAAAAATAGAAAAACTCACACGAACCTACCAGATTGGTGAGGAAGTGATTCACGCGCTCAATGGGGTGAATTTGGAGATTGAGCAAAATCAATATGTTGCTTTGATGGGGCCGTCTGGTTCCGGCAAATCTACCCTCATGAACATTTTGGGATGCCTAGATCGCCCTTCCAGCGGAGATTATTTTCTCAATGGACCCAATGTGGCTACCCTGGATGACAATCAACTCGCGGTCATCCGAAACAAAGAAATTGGATTTGTTTTTCAGACCTTTAATCTCCTTCCCAAATACACGGCATTGGAAAATGTGGCCCTTCCCCTTGTCTATGCCGGCTGGTCGGAAGATAAAAGAATAGCCAGAGCGCAAGAGGTGCTCGACCAAGTAGGATTAAAAGACCGAATGAAACACAAGCCCAATGAGCTTTCTGGAGGACAACGACAACGGGTAGCGGTGGCACGCGCGCTGGTAAATAAGCCCTCCATCATTTTAGCGGACGAACCCACCGGAAATTTGGATACCAAAACCAGTTACGAGATCATGCATCTATTTCAAGAGATCCATGATGCCGGCAATACCGTCATACTCGTTACGCACGAAGAAGACATCGCTAGCTATGCGCATCGTATCATCCGAATGCGCGATGGCGTGGTGGAAAGTGAAAAATCTCATCAACCCAATCGGATTTAGCGCTTATTTTTGTGCTTCACAACAAGATTATGAAGCGCACTGAAATCAATCACATTTTAGATCATCCCACCATTGGACAAGAAGTCAATGTCAAAGGATGGGTCAGAACTTTTAGAAATGACCAATTCATTTCCGTCAATGACGGATCGACGATCCGAAATTTACAGATTGTCATCAGCGCAGAAAATACGCAAGAGGAAGATCGCAAACGATTACACACCGGAGCTTGTATCAGTGTAAACGGAATAGTACAAGAAAGTTTGGGCAAAGGACAGAGTGTAGAGGTGATTGGACATTCGTTGGAGATTTTGGGCGAATGCGACCCCAATGAGTTCCCCATTCAAATGAAAAAGCACAGCTTGGAATTTTTAAGAGAGAAAGCCCATTTAAGATTTCGCACCTCCACATTCAGTGCGGTGTTTCGCATCCGACATCATTTGGCTTTTGCGGTGCATCAATTTTTCAATGAGCGTGGATTTTATTATTTGCACACTCCCATCATCACCGGCAGCGATGCCGAAGGTGCGGGAGAGATGTTTCAAGTCACTACTTTGGATTTGAATCAAGTGCCCAAGAATGAAGAAGGGCACATTGATCATGGTCAAGATTTTTTTGGCAAAGCCACTAACCTCACCGTGAGCGGCCAGCTCGAGGCAGAGTTAGCTGCGTTGGCGCTAGGAAAAGTGTACACTTTTGGACCTACTTTCAGGGCAGAGAATTCCAACACCTCACGTCACTTGGCGGAGTTTTGGATGATTGAGCCAGAAGTTGCTTTCAATGACATCTTTGACAACATGGATTTGGCCGAGGCCTTTTTGAAGCATTGCTTAAAATATGTATTAGATCATGCGCAAGAAGATTTGTCGTTCCTACAAGACCGCGAGCAACAAGAAGACAAAACCAAACCCACGGAAGAACGTCAAACGATGCCGTTGATCGATCGATTGAAATTTGTGGTGGACAATCCCTTTGAGCGCATCACTTACACCGAGGCGATTGACATTTTATTGAACTCTAATCATTACAAGAAAAAGAAATTTAAGTATGACGTTTCTTGGGGCATTGATTTACAGAGCGAGCACGAGAGATATTTGGTAGAAAAACATTTCCAAAAACCCGTTATCATCACCGGCTATCCCGCCGCCATCAAGGCGTTTTACATGCGTTTGAATGAAGATGGAAAAACCGTAGCGGCGATGGACATGTTGGTACCCGGCATTGGAGAAATCATTGGAGGTTCACAGCGTGAAGAGCGTTACGATGTCTTGAAAGAAAAATGCGCACAATTCAACATTCCGGAGGAGCATGTATGGTGGTATTTGGAAACACGGAAATTCGGTACATGTCCCCACGCCGGTTTTGGATTGGGATTTGAGCGCATGGTGATGTATGCAACGGGCATGGGCAATATCCGAGATGTGGTACCCTTCCCCAGAACACCATTGAATGCTGAGTTTTAATGACACGCTCATTTCAATCTGTTGATTTTTATTACAACGGAGAAATAGAGAAACACATCCAAAGACACTTTTGGGGAAGCATAAAAGCAGGAGGCACTTTTGCCCCTCACATACAAACCGTTGCCCAACTTTTGGACTTGGTCAATGCAAGTGAATGCATCGAAAAAAAGAACCAAGGTCGTATGCGCAGCTGCATGGTCTTTCGCCATCCACAGGCCATTGGTCAGGTGGGCATTGGCCGGCGATTGGATCATGATACAACAGCGATACAGACGGAAATGCGAGATGGCATTCGGATTGATTTTTTAGAAGTGGAGAGTTTGACGGACACGTGTGAATTTACCTTGGTTTGCTCTTGGGAAAAAGGGCGATGGCAATTGATCACCGCTTATCCGGGTCCTGCTGGAGAGCCCTTTCCTCATCCCAAATGGGATGAACAACAGAATGCGCAAAGCAAACAATTTTGGGAGCGCTATATACTTTTGAAATTGAAAAAAGTGAGTTGAGTTCGATGAAATTCCAGATTACGGTACAAGATATTTTTGAGTGCGACTTAGAACGAGCGTTCAAAACGCCGATG
>CAZJCQ010000026.1:33038-35636 GCA_964544665.1 uncultured Chryseobacterium sp.
TACAAGATATTTTTGAGTGCGACTTAGAACGAGCGTTCAAAACGCCGATGCTGTGTGATGTCACCCAAGTACACACTGGAATGGGCGTCATGCCCAAGATCGTCGGCACCTCTGATGATGCAGATTGGGGAAAAGTAGGATCCAGTAAAAAAGTGTATGCCGCTGCCAGTGCATTGAACAAAGGAGGCTATGTCAGCCGTGATCATGTATTGGAGCGCGAAGAGAATGTGCGTTGGAAGATCCGAGTGGATGATTTCCAGGCGTGGATGTTGGGTTTTTATCAGTTTGAGGGCACTTGGGAAACGGAGGTTATCTCGGAAAACCAAACGAAGGTTATTTACACTTACGAATTATTTTCCCGAAGCCTATTGTTATATCCACTGGCTTGGATGTTCGCCAAAATATTTTGGAAACGCTACATGCAGCAGGTGCTTTCGAATGTGAAAGGAATGTGCGCGAGAGAAGAAGTGTATTTGTTTGAATGAAACGATAGCGTGTCAATGACTGCACTTGAGAAGGTCAGCCATATAGAACAATTCTCAATCATCACCGCATAATTTATAGGAGTTATGGCATAAGACTCTGAGCTAACCTAGGAATAGGTTTGCGTAAAAAAGATGGAATGGATAGAAGACGTTCGTAGACAACTCATCATACGGCAGTACAGTGCCAACACCCAAAAAGCTTATCTCGGTGCACTGCAATTATTTGGTAGGCACTTCACTGAACGCGATCCCCGGCAGCTCCAACCCCTTGACATCGAGCACTACCTGCTGTATTTAGCGGAACAAAAGAATTACAGTTTCTCCGGATTGAATTTGATGGTGAATGCCATCAAGTTTCTGTTTGAAAAAGTTTGGAATTTACCAAAAACTACCTACTACCTACCCCGTCCTCGAAAGACGCACACGTTACCGAAAGTATTGGATGAGGAAGACATCAAAAAGATTTTTGCACAAGTAAAAAATCCGAAGCATCGGCTGATATTGTATGTGGCTTACAGCAGTGGACTTCGCGTGAGTGAGGTTGTGAACATTCGACTCACGGACATCCACCGAAAGAGCATGCAAATCAGGATTGAACAAAGCAAGGGTCGCAAGGATCGCATGGTGGTACTGAGCAAGAAGGTCCTTTCGCTCATGGAAGATTATTATCGACGTTATCGACCCAAGGAGTATTTGTTTGAAGGGCAATATGGCGGACCGTATAGCATACGCAGTGCGCAGATGATTTTCAAGCGGTTTAAGCAAATGGCCAACGTAAACATCAAGGGAGGCATTCATTTGTTACGGCACAGCTTTGCGACCCATTTGTTGGAGCAAGGGGCGGATATACGATTGGTACAGCAGCAATTGGGTCACAACAGTGTGAGGACTACGCAGCTCTATACACATGTCACCGAAAAGCGGAATCAGCATCTAAGAAGTCCGCTGGATAATATGGAGGAGTAAATACAATTTGAACTAGAAAACCACCCTGCGATCTTGATTCAACCCATTAAAACATTCCCTTTACGGACAAATATAATTGCCCAATAGCAGTGCATAACTAGCGCATTAAAAAGATTATATCCCTGTTAAAATCAATTTGAACACTGAATTACACGTCACTTTTTAGTTACTTTTGTATGAACGAAAAAAAACTTAGAACCGTCATTGAATATGAAAATCATTTTAGTGACTTTTTGAAACTACAATCCGATAAGGTACAGAATAAAATTTTCAAAATCATTGAAATAATAGAGATTTTGGAATTCATTCCCGAACAATATCTGAAATCAATAAAAGGAACAAAAGGTTTATATGAAGTAAGAATAAGATTGGGCCGCAATATATGGAGAGTATTCTGCTTTTTCGACAACGAGTACCTGGTCATTCTGCTCAGTGGATTCGCGAAGAAGAGTCAACGAACACCACAGAGAGAAATAGAAAAAGCAGAGAGGCTCATGAAAAAATATCATTCAGAAAAAACAAAGAAATGAAAACAAGAACTTGGAAAAAAATTAAAGACGAGGTGTATGGGATGAAAGGTACCGTTCGCCGTGACGAATTGGAGCGAGCATCAGCCTCCTCTAAAATGGGATTGATGCTACGTAAAGCCAGAGAGGAAAAACAATTAACACAAGAAACATTGGCCAATAAGGTCAATAAGAAAAGGTCATTTATTTCACGCATAGAAAACGACGGAAGTAACATGACCCTGAAAACTTTGTATGAAATTGTGGAGATTGGATTGGGAGGTAGTGTGCACATCCATATTAAAGTCTGAAGGCTTAGGCTGAAAATACGCACTTGGCAACACTCACTATTGAGGCCAAGCATGAAAATATGCTATCAAATCATCTAGTTTTCATAAACCAACAGAACTATCTTGACCAATTAGCCTTCAACATTTTTTGAAAAAAAAGAATCAAATCCTTTGACGCCGGCTAAACGAAGGGGACAATTAAACGCAATGCGCTATTTTTATATCGCAACTCCTTTTATTTGATTTTCAGCGGTTTTAGATTATACTTGCGTTATACAAGACGCGCATACAATAATGTTACCAGCTACTGCCTTTTTGAATAAGATCTCGTACTAGCGGTGAGTCTTGGTA
>CAZJCQ010000027.1:0-3767 GCA_964544665.1 uncultured Chryseobacterium sp.
GCTCCATACGCACCTCAAGCGCACGTGTATACCAATTTCACCACCTGGGCAATGCAGGGCAAAAGTAGAAAAGAATTTTGGTATTTCCCATTATCTTTCCAAAATGAAACGGTGGATATTCATGGTCTTTTTATTCTGGGGAGGGACTACTTGGTCTCAGCTAGCTCCTTATAAAAACCCCGAGTTGACTACTGAAGTTCGAGTCAAGGATCTTCTTTCCCGAATGACCTGGGAAGAAAAGTTTTATCAACTGTTCATGATTGCTCATGATAGAGCCTTTCAGCCAGACCGCTATCAGCAAGGGATTTTTGGAATTGAAATCAGCATTCAAGGAATGGATCAGGAGCCTGGACAGCAAATGTTGAATTATAATGCAACTTGGACAGCAAGAAAGCAGATTGAGGAGATAAACAAGATCCAGGATCATTTAGTCAATGGAACCCGATTGGGAATACCGGCTATTTTTTTTGGTGAAGCCTTGCATGGTGTTGTGGGAAAGGGTGCGGTTTCCTATCCACAGTCAATCGCCTTAGCGGCTTCTTTTGACACCCTGTTAATGAGTCAAGTGGCGCATGCGATTGCGCTGGAATCACAGCAAAGAGGTTGGAGGCAAGTTTTATCTCCGGTAGTCAATATCGCCACCGATGTGAGATGGGGAAGAGTAGAGGAAACTTATGGGGAAGATCCTTTTCTAGCTTCCATCATGGGTGCTGCTTTTGTCAGGCCTTTTGAGCAAAGGGGAATTGTCACAACCCCAAAACATTTTGTGGCCAATGTTGGCGATGGAGGACGTGATAGTTATCCCATCCATGCGGATGAAGAGTACTTGAAGAGAGTTCATTACCCACCCTTTAGGGCATGCTTTGATGCGGGTTCGAGAAGTGTAATGACCAGCTATAATTCCTTGAATGGGGTTCCCAATAGTATGAATCATGAGTTGTTGAATGTTGTATTAAAAGACCAATGGAAATTTCAAGGTTTTGTTATTTCCGATGCTGGTGCAGTGGGGGGAGCCAATGTTTTACATAACACCTCGCCCGATTATCCAACTTCTGGAAAATTGGCCATCGAGAATGGAATGGATGTTATTTTTCAAACGTCCATTCAGCATGATGTGCTCTTTAGTCCTTTATTTAAAAACGGAAAAGTAAGGACATCGGCCATTGATTCGGCTGTCATGAGAGTGCTAAGAGTAAAATTTGAGTTGGGCTTGTTTGAGCATCCGTATGCAGTATATTTTGAAGTGAATCAAGATTCCTTGATCCAATTGTCATTACAGGCAGCAGAGCAATCGATGGTCTTGTTGAAGAATCATAACCATGTATGTCCTATCGAGGTGAACCACAAAAAGATTCTCGTCATTGGTGACGAAGCGATCAAGGGTCGACAAGGTGGATACAGTGGCACTGGTGTGGAGGTTGTGAATTATTGGGATGGAATGAAAAAACAGTGGGGAGATGAAGTCGAATTGATTTATCATCCCGGATGGACCGCTGAATCCAACTATATCCCACTTGAACAAGATTGGAATGTGCAATGGTGGAGTAATACCCAATTCGAAGGGAAAAGTCAGATCCAAGAAAACAGAAAGACCATCGATTTCCACTACACCTTTATGGACCCTTTTCCCAATGTTAGTCGTGATTATTTTTCATTGATCGCAACGGCTTCTTGGATTCCCGAAAAAACGCAAAAGTTGATCTTGCAAATCGAGGGAAATGATGGATATCGATTTTGGCAGGATGGGCGATTGTTAGTGGATCATTTTGATAAAACCAGTTATCATCAAGATCAAGTTGCCATTGAGGTGAAGGGAGGTCAGCCCGTTCAATTGAAAGTAGCGTATTATGAAGGTTGTTCTAATCCCGAGTTGCATATTCGTCAATGGATTCCCACACCGGAAAAGCAAATCCATCAGCAGGGACTCTTAAAACTAGCAAAGGAGTGTGACTACGTATTGGTTTTTGCCGGAATTGAGGAAGGTGAATTTCAAGATCGAAGTAAATTGGGATTGAAACCAGCAGCCGTTGAAATGATTCGAATGTTGGGTCAGCAAGAAACGCCTGTCATCGTGGCATTGGTAGGTGGTAGCGCCATTACCATGGAAGAATGGCAAGATGAGGCGGATGCCATCTGGATGAATTGGTATGGAGGGGAGCAACAAGGAAATGCTTTTGCGCATTTGCTTTCTGGAAAGGCCGATCCCAGTGGTAGATTACCCATTACTTTTCCGATGAGGGAAGGTCAGTTGCCTTTGAGTTATTGGCACGAACCCACTGGCAGAGGAGATGATTATATCGATGGTTCTGGATTGCCTTTATATCCGTTTGGATACGGTTTGTCATACGCAGATTTTAGTTGGGGCGAATTGGTCTGGAAAGATCCCCAGCAAAAAGTATTGTCTTGTCGGGTAAAAAATATTTCCCCGCGAGCGGGTTATGTTGTTCCGCAATTGTATTTGCAACCCAGTTGGAGCGCAACCTTGCAGCCTGTTTTGCGCTTAGTGGGGGTTCAAAAGCATTTGCTGCAACCCAACGAAGAAAAAGAATTGTTGTTCACGGTTACTGATGTAGAAAAATTTCTTAACCTTTCCGATGAACATTTACCGGATGGAA
This sequence comes from uncultured Chryseobacterium sp., assembly GCA_964544665.1. Classification (GTDB taxonomy): domain Bacteria; phylum Bacteroidota; class Bacteroidia; order Flavobacteriales_D; family Sanyastnellaceae; genus CAMCTV01. The sequence continues at coordinate 2,616 of CAZJCQ010000027.1, forward strand.
ATTATCAATGGGCCATTGGATCATCATCGCGAAGCTTGAAACGTAAATTAAGCGTAAACAAATAATTTAAATTAGCCGCGTCTTTATTTTTTAAGTTCGAAATCTCGAAAATCAAAACCAGGACTTACCTGACATCCGACTAGGCAAAATTCACTCCCGTCAGCAGGTTGAGCACCGAACCATCTTCCTGCTTTAACGACATGTTGTAGCTTTTGTCCCAGATGAATATCCTTGCCTAATTGGGTTGTGAGCGTTTGACCGTTTTCATCTATTTCATTAATAATCAAAGTACCTCCATCATGATGGTACCAAATTTCATCACTTTTGATTCGGTGCATGGCAGAAACTTCTCCCTTTTTTAAAAGGAAAAAAATGCTTGTAGTATAAGAGCGGGGTTCGGTAAAACCAGGAAAAATGAGTTGATGATCCGAGCGAAAAGTTTCACAGAAATAACCTCCCTCGGGATGAGGGGTCATCTGCAAATGTTGGAGGTAGTATTCGGCATCTTTCATTTAGTTGTTGTATTGCATGACAAAAATGGTTTCTTGCGGTTCGTACACTTCGTACACAAAATTTACCTTCTGGTAAAGTTGATGATTCATTACATGTTGACTCAATTTCGGATATACCCTTATCGCGCCCATGATTCTGGTGGGAAGTGTTTTTCCTTTCCAATGGCATACGATGGCACTTCCTTTCGGAATAGTAAGTGCTTCCAATGGTTCTTCCTTTAACTCCTCTGCTTGCTGCGGGGTAACTCTGATAGCGGCCAGCGCACGACATTCTGATTCTTTTACTTCACGGGGATTGTCAAAGTACACGGCGATAATTTCGGGATCGATTCCTTTCGACTTTGCCAAATTTGCGATGCGTTTGATAGAAGGTCCAATTTTTTGATAAGGTCCTTGATAGGGGATACCCATTATTTGGTAACCTGGCATTTCACTTTTTTCAATATGTGGATTTCTAAATGAGCCAACAGCGATTGCGATGACGATCATTGCAATTGCAAGCGCGACAATGAAGAGAAGTAAATTCATTTTGCAATATTACATGTTGAAGGTTCTGTTTACTATGTAATTACCATTTTATGGGGCCAGAGACTAAATTTCAGACATTAACCGAAGTGCAGTGGATCAAAACCTCACTCGC
>CAZJCQ010000027.1:3867-34358 GCA_964544665.1 uncultured Chryseobacterium sp.
GATGCTCGTGGTTTTTTTGCTTCCTCCACTCTCAAAAGCAAGCTTTTGATCGTGTGGGAACGGGACTAACTTCGTTGGACACCAGGTGCTCGACGTGCAGTGGATCAAAACCTCACTCGCGATGCTCGTGGTTTTTTTGCTTCCTCCACTCTCAAAAGCAAGCTTTTGATCGTGTCGGAAACAAAAAAACCTCACTTCCGTGAGGCTTTTATCAGAGTGATCCCGCTGGGACTCGAACCCAGGACCCATACATTAAAAGTGTATTGCTCTACCAGCTGAGCTACGAGATCGTCCTTCGCAATTTGCGGGTGCAAAGATAACACTTTTCTTTTCATTTTCCATTTTTTTTTGAAAAAATGATCTTTTGCCTAAAAACAGGCAACTTTGAGTTTCTGCCCGATGTCTTATTATATTTGAAACTGAAACCAAACATCTATTCATGAGAACAATTGTACTGTTTATCGCTTTGGGATTTTCGTTGTGCGCTAAGGCGCAGCAAAATGTTCCCACTGCTGCTTTTACTCAAGCGCACGCCTATAGTGTTGCATTTTCTAATGATGAAAAATCAAGTAGCCTATTGGATGCCGCTAGTTTGATTCCCAATTGGGAGTCGGCCTTGGCCGATGGGAATGCAGAAGATCTTGATCTTACAGCGTTCTATACCGCGCATTCACCCAATGCGCAATTTCAGCATTTTAAAATCGCCAATTCGGGCTATGTGATTACGATCATTCCAGCTGCCAGGGTTCAACAGTTGTACAATCGTAGTTTGATTAAGTCTAAAAAATAATACCATGATCGTTCAAAAAATTAAATTCATTCTTGCTACTGCATTCGTTGTCTTAGCCTTATGGTCCACTGGCCAGACGGATCTTGTCATGGCGGAAGGCAATAATAGCATGGTAATTACTTGTGCCGGAGAAGGAATGACAGCGGCCATGATTTACGATAATGGTGGCATTGGAGGCAATTACAATTATGCTCCGGGCACAGTGAGTGTTTTAGGCTTGTGTCCAGACGCTGTGGGTGCTCAGTTGATGATTAATTTAACCAGTTGGGACATCTGTCAGGCATCACCTCCGCTTTCATCTGTTGGAGATGCATTTTTTATTTTCGATGGAACGGCGGATTCGTTGAATTCAATTATTGGCTCTGGAAGTGCAGCGGCATCCGCTTTTTTGGCCTCTAACCCCACCAGTATCCTTTTTTCTTCGTTGAATTCTCCCTCTATTTTGGCTCCCGCATTAATTGGCGCTTCGGCTACCAATGTTTCCGGTTGTCTAACACTGGGTTTTATTTCTTCTGGATTGTGTCAAGGTGGTGGTGCTGGTTTTGCGGGTGAAGTGAGTTGCGTAGGTGGGATTTTACCCACTTGTAACATAAGCTTGACCAGTGTTTTGGCAAATCCTTGTGTACCTTCCACCAACACCTTTTCTGCTCAAATTGATTATTCAGCTACTCAAACTTTAGGAAATGATTCAGCTTTTGTTTCACTGGATGGTATGGTCATCGATACTGTGGTCTTGGCTACAGGGGATGCATTTTTTGATGTAAACAATATTCCATCGGATGGGGGGATTCATTTCATTTCGGTTAGCTACTTTGTAAATAGTGGTTGTAATGCGGAGATTCAGGTGAATGCTCCGGTGAGTTGTCAATGTGCTGCTGCTACCGGAACGCTTACTGATCCAACCACCAGTGAAGTGCTCTGCAGTGGCGAGTCTTTACAATTGTCTTTGAATAATGATGGTACTGCACCATTGGAAGTGGTTGATCCTATTGTAGCTTATCAACCAGGTGTTGCCTGGGCATTATTCTCAACCATGCCGACCATTTCATCTGGTGACATCACCACAGATCCTGCATTTGTTAATGTGATTGTGGGAACGGCTCAACCGAATGGAGCAGGAGGAAACATTACCCTCACAAACGATGCAGCAACAGTGACATTATTGACGACCGCACTCGGATTGCCTGCTGGTTTCAATGCACCTATCACTTTTTACATTGCCCCGGTGACGATGTATGATTATCAAAATGGCGTATTGGCCGTTCAGACAGTCGATGGTTATTGTGGTGCAGCAGGTCAGGCAGTTCAGATTACCATGGTTCCTCCTATCAATGTAACGGCCTTACCAACTTCTTGCGCATTCAGTAATGCGCCCTTTAGCTTATCTGAAGGAACCAATGCAGCTAATCCAATCAATTTTACCTTGAGTAATTTATCTCCTGCAACAGCCACATTTGATAATGCTAGTGTTCCGAATGGTGGGGTTGCCCTGGTTAATAATTTGATGGATGGAAACAATTATTCTTTTACGATAACGGATCCTAGTGGCTGCACTGCTCAGGCTTCAGGAGGTCCTTTTGTGGGAACTCAAACGCCTGTTATCAATCCTGTGGCTTCACAATGTGAAAGCTCATCAGCGACTCCTTTGTTCGCCACACCAGCTGGTGGAACATGGTCAGGTACTGGTGTAGTGGGAAGTACTTTTGATCCAGGATTAGCGGGCAGCGGAACTTGGAATATTACGTACACCGTGGGTGGTGCTTGCGGAGGATCGGCTTCTATTCAAATTAGCGTTTTACAAGACCAGTTGTGTATCACTGGTGTAGAGCAGGCCATCGGAACTCCTTCTATTGTAGCATGTGGTGGATTCTTGGTGGACAATGGGATGACTGCAAGTGATTACAGTGCCAACTTAAATGACACCAGTGTCATTTGTCCTGATCCAACTTTGAATGTGGATCAGATCACCAATTTATTTTTCAATGTGTTTGACTTAGGATTGGGAGATCAGTTCTTTATTTATAACGGAAACAGTACCAACGCTCCATTGATTGGTCAATATTCTGGTATCGATTTGTCCGGTCAGAATATTTATTCGACTGATGCTTCTGGTTGTTTGACTGTTGTATTTGAATCCAACTCAGACGCCAGTGTAGGGAATATCAGTGCTGAAATTTCATGCGGTATTCCTTGTATGAATCCGGTGGTTCATATTACTTTGGATCAACCAGATTTTCAACCTGCATTAATTTGTCCAGGTGAAACGGTCACTTTTGACGCTTCCACTACCGAATTCTTTAATGGTGGCATATATGTTTCTCACGAATGGCAATGGGATGATGGAAGCACGGATACCAGCAGTACGACATGGCCCATTGTTTCCCACACTTTCACCGATGCCGGTGGTTATTTAGTACAACTTTTGGTAACCGATAGCAATGGCTGTACGAATTCTGTTTTGCCCGATATCTTGATATTCTCTGCCACCACTCCCACCATTCAAGTGGCATCTTCAGAGGCGGATAATCAAATTTGTACAGGCGTTCCGTTGGATTTGAATGCAAGTTTCCAAACACACACTTGGACCGATGTTCCTACTGCCAATTTGGGAGGTGCCTTGTATATCCCAGATGATCAGTCCCAGTGTTTCTCTGATACATTAACATTCTCTGGTTTTGCTGCAGGTGCTACTATTCAAAGTCCAAACGACATTGCAAGTTTGTTCATCAATTTTGAGCACAGTTTCATGAATGATATATCAATTTCCTACACCTGTCCAGATGGCTCCATGATCGTGGTGCACCAGAATGGTGGTGGAGGGGAATTTTTGGGGGAACCCATTGATGTGGAAGATCCTACCCAGCCCGGTGTTGGTTATGATTACTATTGGACACCAACCGCAACCAACGGAACTTGGGCAGCCAACGCGGCTTCCAATGCGGGAGGTACATTGGCAGCAGGTACCTATCAATCGGTTCAGCCATTTGACAACTTAGTGGGTTGTCCCTTGAATGGAGAATGGATCATAGAGGTTTGTGATGGTTGGGCGGTTGATGATGGATTCATTTTTGACTGGGCGGTAACATTCGCTCCGTACATGTATCCAGATAATTTGACATTTACGCCAACGATCGGAATGGCATGCGATTCATCTTATTGGACCGCTCCCGGAGGTTCGTTGGTGAACGATATCAACAATCTTTGTGATTCTGTATCGGTGATCAATAACACCACAGGCAACTTTACTTATACCTTTCACCTGATGGACAATCACGGCTGCGAATACAGCCAAGATCTGACCGTTAATATTTATGCGGCCCCCGTTGTAGATGCAGGTCCAGTAGCAACGTATTGTGGTACACCACTTATTATCCCTACACCAGGGGTGCATAATCCTTTGCAGAATCCCGCTCCCGGTATAGCGTATTTGTACAATTGGAATAGTGCTGCGGATACGGTCCTGAGTTCTACTACTGTTCAGGGGCCAACCATAACGAATCTGCAGGAGAGTAGCTACTTTACGGTGAGCGTCACTTCGGTTTCAGACGCTGCTTGTACAGCGGTGGATTCTGTGTTGGTCAATGTAGCTCCACAGCTTCCTCCTCATGCCACCTATTTGGATTCTGTTTTTTGTCAGAATGATGAGTTTACTCTTCAGCTTCCGGATATTTTCGTTAACAATGGTTACACTTTTGAATGGTATTTCAATCCAGTGCCGGATTCGGAGTTGTATGTTCAAACGCCTATCATCAATCCATCACCAACTCCTTGGGATTACACCATTCCGAGTCTCTTTCCGACGGTGTATCATGTGCAAGTAACGGATGCTGCTTGTAATTTTCAAGATTATTATGACTTTATTGTAGGAGCCGATCCTTGTGAGGTATTAATACCTAATATTTTCACACCGAATGGTGCCATCAATGCAGGTGATATAACCTTTGAGAATAATACTTTTTATATCGAAGGTTTATTTTACCCTGGCACCTATACAGAACGTTTTCCGGGTTCAACCTTAAAGATTTTTAATCGTTGGGGCACTTTGGTTTATGAGAGCGATAGTCATCGCAATGATTGGACGGGTGCGGATCAATCAGAAGGTACTTATTACTATGTGTTCATGCAAAATTTCGAGAATCAAGACCCGAAGTTTTTTGAGGGATACATTACCTTGGTGAGATAAATGATAGTATTGACAGAATCCCCCTCATAGGGGGATTTTTTTTATTCGAAAAAATGGATAAAGATTATTTTTTGCAATTGCTGCATGCCTTACAGTTGGAGCAAGAGGATGAGCGAAAAGGCATTCAGGAGTTGATAGAAAAATCCTCTCCTGCCCTTCGTCGTGAAAAAGGGTTTTGTTGGTACCCCGTAAAAATTGTCGAAGACGGATATGGATTGGGATCCTATCCATTTTTAGTGGTGGAAAATCCCAGACCCAGTCGGGGAAATCGTTTTCAGAGTGGAAATCCAGTTTCGTTATTCAGTCAGGCGGATGCGAGTTTCAATGAAAGATTGAACGGAATCATTGGCTTTATGGATGACCAGCGGATGAAAATTGTTTTTCATGTGGATGAACTTCCCGACTGGATGCACAATGGAAAAATAGGGGTGGACATCTTGTTCGATGAACGTAGTTATCGTGAAATGGTGAATGGTTTGAATAAAGTTTTTCAAGCAAGTGAAAAGGATCGATTGGGTAAGTTGAGAGACATTGTTTTGGGCATTAACCCCCCTCAGTATCATGATGAATCAGTGATATTTCACGAGGAATTAAATGCCATTCAAAACAAGGCCGTTCAACATCTGATACAGTCTGAAGATATTGCCGTTGTGCACGGTCCGCCTGGAACGGGCAAAACCACCACATTGGTTGCGGCCGTGCAGGAGTGGGTGAAACGCGGAAAAAAGGTGTTATTGAGTGCTCCTAGCAATGCAGCTACGGATCATTTGCTTGCTCAATGTATTAAAACAGGATTAAAGGGAGTTCGAATTGGAAACTTGGCCCAAGTAGAAGATGATAATGAAGCTTTCACTTTGGATGCCCTATTATCGCGAGAGCGAGAGGTGAAGCAGATTAAAGAATTAAAAAAGAGGGCTGTGGAAATGCGTAAGATGGGGGCTAAGTATAAGCGATCATTTGGCAAGGAGGAGGCGGAACAACGAAAATTATTATTTCAAGAATCTAAGAATTTAATGCGAGAGGCAAGGGAGTTGGAGGATTACTTAACTGAGAAAATAATACAGGAATCACAGGTGGTTGCTGCTACCCTTATTGGTACAGCCCATCCGGTGTTACGAGATCATCGGTTTGATGTTTTAGTGATAGATGAATGTGGGCAAGCATTGGAGCCAGCTTGTTGGGTGGCCATTCAAAAGGCTCAACAGTTCATCGTCGCGGGAGATCCGTTTCAACTTCCTCCAACAGTAAAGTCCAGAGAGGCTGAAAAGGCAGGATTGGGTATTACTTTATTGGAGCGTTTGGTAAAGGAAGCGAGAGGAGTGGTGATGTTGGAAGTTCAGTACAGAATGCATGAAAAGATCATGCGGTTTTCGAACGAACAATTTTACAAAGGACAATTAATCGCGGCGGATGAGGTGAAGAGTCGTAGTTGGCATATAGAACAACCTGTAGTGCAATGGATCGATACGGCTGGTTGCGGCTTCGAAGAGAAGTCAGGTGAGGATGGGGAATCAAAAATGAATCCGGACGAATGGAATATCATCTCGACGCATATGGAAAGATGGGGTGTGCAGGTGGATTGGAAATATGCGGTGATCAGTCCCTACCGTGCGCAGGTGGAATATATGCAAGAGATGGTAGGTTCTAATCCGCAGATTCGAGTAGATACGATTGATTCTTTTCAAGGGCAGGAGGCAGATGTTGTTTACATTTCTTTGGTTAGATCTAACGAAAGACAAGAGCTTGGTTTTTTACGAGATTATCGGAGAATGAACGTGGCGCTAACCCGCGCAAGACGCGGTTTATTTATTATCGGTGATTCCGCCACTTTGGCGGGTGATACCTTTTTTAATGCGCTCATTGATACCATTGAAAGTCAAGGAGGGTATTGTAGTGCTTGGGAATATTTGTAATTTTACCAAATGAAGAAATGGAATTTGATGCTCTGGGTGCTTTCCGCTTTTTTGTTTGGCGCTTGTCCAGATGAAGGGAAACCAGTAAGTGTAACGGGACCGAAACTATTAATTAAACTGAAGGTAGACCCCGATCAGGAGCGCCTTGATAACATTGGTAATCCCAGTACAATTCCCAATGGACACGCCGCTGTCGACCCCCTTTTCCATAAAATTTCTGCTCATTATATTGAGTTAGCTCCGGATTTGTATACCATCATTGGACAGGGAGAAATATTGTACAAGGGAGAGGAAACCGAGGCAGGAGGCGCTTTAGCGATCGATTTTAATAAAGCCAAGGTGGTGGAACCAGGTGATGTTTTTATCAGTATCCCCATCAAAGACATTACCCCGGGTACTTATCGATTCCCACGAGTTTCAGTACTTTATCAGAACTATGAAATCCCCTTTGTATACAATGGTGCGGATTTAACGGGCACGGTAGCCAGCTTCGTCGGTTACAACACTTTTATTAATCAATATAAAATCAACCAAGATATCATCAACGTTAATGACGATAAACTCCAAGGTTATTGGGGCTTCGAGGTGAATTATATGGGCTTTGTTACTTCATTTACGGGACAAGCACCTGCAGGAGCTACGACCGTTCCTAATCCTCTGTTTGCTACTTCGCCGATTCCCCAAGGTTCATGCGTGATAACGGGCGCTTTTGACGATCCATTGGTCATTACAGGAACGGAAACCGATGACATTACAATGGAAATTACCTTCTCAACCAATAAGAGCTTTGAGTGGCAAGAAATAAATCCCGATGGTAAGTTTGATCCGAATTTAGGTGAGAATGTCGTGGATATGGGATTGCGCGGAATGAAAGTCAAGGTTTATTGAACCTCTTCGTAGTCGTCGAATTGATCCTCTTTGTGAACTTGAACTTTTACTTTGGCATTTTGTCCGAACAAAAGTTGAATGAACCCAATGAAGATGGATAACCAAAATGCGGCTCCAAAACCTTGTAATTGAAATTCGGGTACAATTTGACTGGCTATGAGAAGTACCATCGCATTAACGATCAGTAAAAACAATCCGAATGTGAAGATGGTAGCCGGAAGGGTGAGTAGCACAATGAGCGGCTTTATAAATTGATTCAACAGCATGATAACGGCGGCGGTGATGAGCACTGCCCAATTGGAGGTTATTTCGACATCATCGAAAAACCAATCACCCGCGATGAGTGCGGCGCTCAATAGCATGTATTGAAAACTAATTTTCCAAAAAGTTGCTGACATTCTACAAAAGTAACTGGTGATCCGAGTTATTTTTGTGAAAAATATAAACCATGAAATTTTTTATAGACACAGCGAACTTAGATCAAATCAGAGAAGCCAAAGATTTAGGAGTATTAGATGGTGTTACCACCAATCCAAGCTTAATGGCCAAGGAAGGTATTGCTGGCGTGGACCGTGTTTTAAAACATTACGTGGATATTTGTGAAATCGTGCAAGATGGCGATGTTTCTGCAGAGGTTATTGCTACTGACTACGAAGGAATCATTCGTGAAGGGGAGAACTTGGCAGCATTGCATCCCAATATTGTAGTAAAGGTCCCCATGATCAAGGATGGAGTAAAAGCGATTCGTTATTTTACGGACAAAGGGATCAGGACCAATTGCACCTTGGTTTTTTCTGCAGGACAAGCGCTATTGGCTGCCAAGGCAGGCGCTTCTTATGTGTCTCCTTTTGTAGGAAGATTGGATGATATTTCAACGGATGGTATTCAATTGATAGAGCAGATTCGATTGATCTATGATAATTACGGTTTTGAAACTGAGATACTAGCAGCGAGCGTGCGACACCCTATGCATATCATGAAATGCGCGGAAATTGGAGCGGATGTGATGACCGGTCCTTTGAGTGCGATCATGGCGCTTTTAAAGCATCCATTGACCGATAGTGGGCTGGCTCAGTTCCTTGCGGATCACAAAAAAGCAGCTGAGTTCAAATAGAATAGGGCAATATCCATTCACAATTCATCGTTTGAAAGTATAGAAGTCTCCGCCTAGAGCTTTGTACTTCTGTGTTTTCTTTACGTTGGATTAATATTTTCTATTATGAAAAGTGGATGGCGAATTGTTTTATTGGTTTTGTTCAGTAGCACCGTTCTGGTAGCGCAAAAACCATTTAGTTTTCAAAACTCTCAGCTCGAATATCAAAAAGCGGTTTCACTTTTTGAGCAGGCGAAATATGCACCTGCACGCAGGATGTTGGAGGATTATGTTTTGAAAAATTGTCAAATCAATACCTCTGCAGAATGCGCTAATGCACATTTTTTCATTGCCCGTTGCGCATTGGAATTGTACCATAAAGATGCGGAATATTTGATGGAGGAATTTATCCGAAATCATCCAGACTCCCCGAACAAAGAGCGGGGATATTTCGAAATGGGATTGTTTTATGGGAAGAAAAAGATGGCCTCGAAATGTTTGGAATGGATGCAAAAGGTGGATGTAAAGTCGCTCTCGAGTGCAGATTTAATATCCTATCATTTTTATCGAGCGCAAAGTTTTATGGATAAGGATGATAAAAAGTCAGCACGTTCAGAATATTATGCCATCAAAGATCAAGACAGTCCTTACCGATGGACGGCATTGTACATGTACAGCCATTTGACTTATGAAACGGGCGATCTTACTGCAGCTTTGGAGGGTTTTCTTTTATTAGAAAATAAAGAATCGTTTGAAGACAAGGTGCCACTCTACATCGCGCAAATTTATTATTTGCAAAAGAAGTATGACGAGTTGATCCAATACAGTGAAAAGGTATTGGACGCGGCTGAAGGTTTGGATAAACAGCGAAAGGCGGAAATTTCCAAAATGGTAGGAGACGCCTATTACAATAAAGAACGATACGCCGAGGCCGTTCCCTATTTACAAAAGTATATGGACACTTGGGGAATGCAAAAGATGTCAAAGGATGATTTATACCGTTTAGGATATGCATGGTATCGAATGGAAAAATATGCAGAAGCGATAGAGCTGTTCAAAGCAGCGAAGAATGATGAGAATGAGATGGGACAATTAGCGGCCTATAATCAAGGGATTTGTAGTTTGAAATTAAATCAGAAAAGAGAAGCATGGAAGGCCTTTGGGGCGGCCCGTGAGATGAGTTATAATTTGGAGATCCAAGAGGACGCTATGTTCAATTACGCTAAAATAGCTTTTGAAATATCTTCAGATCCTTTTGATGATGCCATCACTTCTTTTGAAGAGTATTTATCCAAATATCCCGAGAGTCCAAGGCACGATGAATCCTATCAGTTCTTACTGAATGTTTATATGAAAACCAAGAACTATGAAAAGGCATTGAACGCGTTGGATAAAATTAAAAAGAAGGATAATGTGGTGAAAGCGGCTTATCAAAATCTATCTTATAATCGCGGTGTAGAGTTATTTCAGTCGAGAGAATTTGTGAAATGCGAAAAATTCTTCACGCAGGTCGCTACTTATCCGATCGATGATCGCACCACAGCAATGTCTCTGTTTTGGTTAGCAGAAGCAGCCTATGCAAGAGCTGAGTATAAGCAAGCGGCAAATCGGTATGAAAGCTTTTTGGGAGCGACCGGTGCTTTTAATACGGAGATATACGGATTGGCTTATTATGGACAGGCGTATTGTCAATTTAAGCTTGCGGCTGCAGAGAAAGATGATGAGGCCGCCCTCAAATTGTATCGGTCCGCCATTCCTTATTTCAAGAAATTCTTAGAAGGAAATTGGGAAATAGAAACCAGAAAAAAATATGACACCTACTTACGTGTAGCCGATGTGTTGTTTGTTCAAAAAGAATATGATGATGCCATCATTTATTATGATAAAGTCGCAGATGATAGTCAGGGAAATAAAGACTATGCCATGTTCCAAAAGGCAATGGCTTATGGTTATTTAAGACAACCTGAGAAGAAATCATGGGTTTTAAAAAACCTGTTGACGGACTTGCCTGGTTCCAAATTTGAAGTGGATGCCATTTATGAGTTGGCCAAGTCCTATTTGATGGAAGATCGTTTGAGAGAGGCACAAGAGTATTATCAAGTATTATTCAATAGGCATGAGAACAGCGCTTATTCAAAACGCGCTTTAGCGGATATGTGCTTGTTATATGCTAAGTTGAATCAAAAGGAAAATATGAAGAATAGCTGGACCGATCTGGTTACGCAATATCCGAATGACCCTATTTTATTGGATGCTATTGCCATTGTCCGCCCGATCTTGATTGAGGATGTTGAATTTCAAAATCAAATTAAAGGGATCAAGGTTTTGAATATTTCGGATAATGAGATTGAGGAAGAAGTTTACAGTCGGGCGGCAGAGTTGGGATTTTCACAGAATTGTGACGCTGCTATTCCGAAGCTTAAGCAGTACATTCAACAGTTTCAGCCCGCCTTACATGGGATAGAGGCCAATTATTTATTGGCTGAGTGCTTGATGAAATCCAATGATGTTGACGGCGCTTTGGATGGATATAATTTTGTGATTGCTCAGCCCAATGGAGAATATACAGAGGACGCTCTATTATCCGCCGCTACCATTCAATTTAATAAAAAGAATTGGGATATTGCCGCTCAGCATTATTTGGAATTGGAACAAGTTGCCGTTTCAAAAAACAACGTGCTGGAAGCACAGGTGGGATTGATGAAGTGCTATTTCTTTAAAACAGATTTTGTCTTAGCTAAGGAGTATTCCGATAAGGTGATAGGCAATGCCGCTATTCCAGATGATATTAGAAACTTGGCTTACTTGTGGAGAGGAAAAATGGCCATGTCTGAAAAAGATTTCGAGGCGGCCAGAAAGGATTTTGATCAAGTAATCAAACTCAAAGGGAAGTCAGGGGCAGAGGCGAAATTCCTAAAATGTGAGACGTTCTATATGGACTCCGATTTTGTGGAATGTGAAAGTCAGATTTACGAGTTGGTGGATCAGTTTGGCGGTTTTGAAGAATGGAAAAACAAGGCTTTTATCCTATTGGTGGATAATTACATGGGAATGGGAGATTATTTCCAAGCCAGGACCACCATCGAAGCCATTAATGTAAATGTAACCAATGAGGAAGTTCGCAACCAGGCCAATCAACGCTTGACCATCATTGCTGAAAGAGAGGCCGCAGAAGCAGAAATGAGTAAAAGGGTTTTTGAGAACAACGAGATTGAATTAAATAATGGTTCGAATTCAAATGAACAAAACAACGGAGGAGGTCCCAATGAATAAGCTGAGAACAATCTTAATGATGCTGATTTTGATCCATGGTCAGATGCTATGGTCGCAGCGTGATACGACTTTGGTGCAAGAAGCAGAATTCGACGGAGAGTTGAAAATACATCTGAGGGATGCTGGAAAAATACCTACTCATCCTGAGGTAATAGAGCAAAGGTCGAGCATGGAAAAATTGAAGTTTTCTTTCTTGCCTTCTCCACCAGTGCTGACTAAAGATCCGGAAAAGATTGCCGCAACCAAAATCAATGTAGTAGATAAATTACCAAATCTTCAAAACTTTTATTTAAGAGCAGGAATGGGTAATTATCTGACACCTTCGGTAGATGCTTATTTTTCATCGGGTAGGAATAAAAAAGGCGATTATGGAGTTGAGGTCCATCATTTAAGCAGTAATGGAGGAGTGGTTGGAGATTCAGCTCAAATCAAAAGCGCTTACAGTGAAACGTCCGCAGGGGTGTTTGGTCGATACTTTTTTAAAAATGCGAGTTTGCAATTGTTGAGTAGATATAGCCGTAATCAGGTTGGTTTATATGGAAATCAACCTGGAATAACAGGCGAGTTGGATAGTCTTCAATTGGTCAATCAACAAAGAGGCGGTACGAAACAGCTTTGGCAAAATATTGCCTCGGAGTTGGAGTATAAAAGTTTTTCACGAGACTCCTCCGACATGAATTATCATGCTCGGTTGAAACATCAATACGGATTTGGTCAATTTGGAGAAAAGGAAAATATCATCGAGGCAGATTTGAGTGGTGATAAGTTGGTAAACTCAGAGGTTTTCGCCGTTGACTTGGGATTTCAAACGGCCCAACTACGATCGACTGGATTTTCCTACAATCAGGCAGGTACTCCCAAGGATAGCTCCGATATGAATTGGAGGGCGCATAGTCAATCAAACACCATTTTTCGTTTTCAACCCTCTGCCTATACCTTATGGAGAGACATTAGAGCGAAAGTGGGAATGGGAGTTTATTTTGACGTGAAAGGGGAGAAACCCGCTCATTTTTATCCTATGTTAGAATTAAAGTGGTCGATTCTGGATGGGTTGTTTTTGCCTTATGCAGGTGTAAAAGGAGGAGTAGAACTGAATAGTTTTCATGCCCTATACGAGCAAAATCCATTTGTACTCTCTAATCCACTATTGCTCAATCGAAATAACAAATTAGAAGCGTATGGCGGCTTGAATGGAGTGATTTCCTCCAAAATGGGTTACGAGCTGGGAGCGAATTGGAACATGTATGAGCAGCAAGCCTTTTTTGTGAACGACTCCTCTGCGTCCAATGGGAACCGTTTCATTGTTTTGTACAATAACATGAATCAATTGAATGCCCATGGTCGATTTTATTATCGGGATACAGAACATTGGGAAGTGGATGGAACGGTGCATTATTTCTATTATCAGGTGGAGGGAGCAAAATATGCTTGGAATATGCCCACGTGGAAAGGAAGCTTAAAGGCGATGTACCGCATACACAAACAGTGGCAAATTGGCGCCACGGTTTATTACGTGGGAGCCAGGAAGGCATTTTCTTATCAACCCATGGGGGATTCAAAATTACAAACCGATGTTTGGGAAAATCGTCCAGGATATGTCATATCGTTGAAGGATTTTGTTGACGCCAGTATTCAAGTGAATTATCAATATAACAAACAAGTTTCGGCTTGGGCAGGAGTCTATAATACCTTGGCTCAGCGTTATCAAATTTGGAATGCATACCCACAGCAACGTGCGCTTTTTATGATGGGGGCAACCTTGTCTTTTTAAGCGATAAATTTGTTGATGAAATGTGAACAAGATTAGGGGCTTTAAGCCCCTTTTTTTGATGTTAAAAGTGGGCTTGTTTTGTACCTTTGAGTGCCTTGAAAAATTAGCCTTTTCAGCGAATTTTCACGAGGTAAAAAAGCAACGACTAAACAAAATTTTATTATGAGCGAAAGCAATCCAAATGCAGCCAATTATACGGCTGCGAATATTCAGAGTTTGGAAGGGATGGAGCACGTCAGAATGCGTCCTGCCATGTACATTGGTGACATTAGCACCCGTGGGTTACACCACTTGGTTTATGAAGTAGTAGACAACTCGATAGACGAAGCATTGGCCGGCTATTGCGACACCGTGTATGTTACCATCAATGAGAATAATAGCATAACAGTAGAGGATAATGGACGTGGGATTCCTGTTGATATGCACGCCAAAGAAGGGGTATCTGCTTTGCAAGTGGTGATGACCAAAATTGGAGCGGGTGGGAAATTTGACAAAGGTTCTTACAAAGTTTCAGGTGGTTTACATGGAGTTGGGGTAAGCTGCGTAAATGCGTTGTCATCCCACATGAGAACAGAGGTTTTTCGTGATGGTAAAATTTACGTCCAGGAATACAGCATCGGAAAACCACTTTTTGCAGTTAAAGAGGAAGGTGCTACCGATAAAAAGGGAACCCGCCAAACTTTCCTTCCCGACGCTACCATTTTTGATACCTCCGAATATAGTTATGATACGCTAGCGAATCGAATGAGAGAGTTGGCTTTTTTGAATAAAGGAATTAAAATTCAATTGACCGACAAGCGAGTTATCAATGAAGATGGCTCAGTCAAGTCAGAGATGTTCCATAGCACAGAAGGTCTTTCTGAATTTGTTCGCTTTATCGATCAAAGTCGTCCGTCGATCATTCAGAAAATCGTTCACATGGAGCGCACGGATGGACCTATTCCAGTTGAGGTGGCGATGGTGTATAACGATTCTTTTAACGAGAATATTTATAGCTATGTGAATAACATCAATACCCACGAAGGAGGAACGCATTTGCAAGGTTTCAGAAGAGGTTTGACCACCACGTTAAAGAACTACGCAGAAAAAAGCGGATTGTTGGATAAATTGAAGATCGAAATTTCGGGCGATGATTTTCGTGAGGGATTGACGGCTATCGTTTCGGTGAAAGTAGCCGAGCCACAATTTGAAGGTCAAACCAAAACCAAGTTGGGAAATAAGGAAGCCGTGTCTCCCGTGAGTCAAGTGGTTTCTGAAATGTTGGAGGCCTATTTGGAAGAGCATCCCAATGATGCCAAGGCTATTGTGGGTAAAGTGGTATTGGCTGCTCAGGCTCGTGTGGCAGCGCGCAAAGCCCGTGAGATGGTGCAGAGAAAAGGAGTAGGCAGCGGAGGTGGATTGCCAGGTAAATTGGCAGACTGTTCAGAAAAAGATCCAGTGAAATCAGAGTTGTTCTTGGTCGAGGGAGATTCGGCTGGTGGCACCGCCAAGCAAGGTCGTGATCGCGTTTTCCAAGCTATTTTGCCATTGCGTGGAAAAATCTTGAATGTAGAAAAAGCCATGCAGCACAAGATTTTAGAGAATGAGGAGATCAAGAATATTTACACTGCATTAGGGGTCTACATTGGTACAGAGGACGATAGCAAGGCGTTGAACCTGACCAAACTTCGGTATCATAAAATTGTGATTATGTGTGATGCCGATGTCGATGGTTCGCACATTGAAACTTTGATTTTGACCTTCTTCTTCCGTCACATGAAAGAGTTGATCGAGGGCGGACATATTTACATTGCAACACCTCCCTTGTATTTGGTGAAAAAAGGAAACAAGGCGGAGTATGCATGGAATGAAGAAATGCGAGATGCCTTGATTGCAGAGATGAAAGGAGCGGGACAAGAGAGCAGTGTAAACGTACAACGATACAAAGGTTTGGGAGAAATGAATGCGGAGCAATTGTGGGAGACCACCATGAATCCGGAGAAACGCACCCTACGCAAAGTGACCATTGAAAATGCCGCAGCATGTGACCATGTATTCTCCATGTTGATGGGTGATGATGTGCCACCAAGAAGAGCATTCATTGAGGCCAACGCCAAGTATGCCAAGATTGACGCGTAGACTTAAAAGACAACCAATAAAAAAGCCCTGCGGATGCGGGGCTTTTTTATTGGATTTATTGTTGGTTTAGGATTTTACCTTTAATTCACAATGAAAGCGATTAGTGTTGAGATAAAAAAGATGGTCGAATTTCATTCGGATTCCGCCAATCACTCATGAGCTCCTCATAAAGCGCAAAATCATCTTCTCGCATTTTGACCAGGATTATTTGCCAAACATCTTCGCGGATCATCAGGTAGTGTGGTATTAATGGGCGTATTAACGAGGTATTCTTTTCTCCGGCGTAGTAATGAGCCGTTTTTTCGTTTATCCCATAGGCAATTCTCCAAAGTTTTTCTTGATCTACAGGGTAGTCAGGAAGCCAAGGCATGACATCCAATCCTGTTGCAAAACAGACATATTCTGCAAGACACTTATGGCCAATAATGAGGTCACAGGGAATGGATGATTTATTCTTTTCCACGGCCAACGATACGCGTTGATAGATATCATACGATGGATCCTGGATGGATGGGGAATAAGAATGATAAGACCAAAAAGAAGAGGCGGTTAAAAACACGATCAGTGAAAAGATGACGGAGCGATTCAGGAATTTTATAAATAAGACCATCAACAAAGGTGTTAGTATCACAAAAAGCATGAAAAATCGATAGGCAAATCCGTTGATTGACCATCTTAAGAAGGGAAAACAGAGCAGACTCAAACAAATTAAATAAGCTACAATATGGGTATTGCGAGCAGTCTTGTTGAAGATAACATAAAAAACACATGCCAGAAAAAGTAAGGTGCAACATACGATATCACCCACCCACCAGGCGTTCAAGATTTCGCCGTGCGATTGAAAGAAAGATAATGTGGGTAAAGAGGGGATAAACGAAAGTAAATGTTGGTCACGTAATACGATCGAATCAAATGAAAATCCACCGCACGCGATGATGGCCAAAATCAAAATGATTAATCTCGGTTTCTTGTTAATGTTCCATTTAGGCATTCGCACCTGAGCGATTTCTACCCAAATAAATAGCAAGGAAATTCCGGCGGTAAGTTTATGGGCGAGAAGCGTGGCCATCAATGACAGAGTAGCCATCCATCTTTTATTCTCAAATATCCAGTAAAGGAGTATCAAAAAAAGACATGCGCCTAATAGATTGTGGGTAAATTGAGCGCCATAGTAGGTGAGTTGAGGACTGAATAAGCAATAACTTCCAACCAACAACGCGGGTAATAGTTGCCTTGAATTCAATTGATAGGCGAGTAAAAACATCATTACCGTAAAAAATGCCACCAACAAAGACGCCGCAATTTTAATACTAAGTACGTAGTCATGCATGATATAGTAAATGCTCAGTAAAAAAGGATAGAATAGGGAAATTCGCGAGGAATGCATGACTCCCTTCTCCACATATGATTTGATTTGAATGAGATAAAAATAGTTGTCCCAACCATTGGCATAAGGTGTTTGGTCATAAGCCATAAAGTGTATGGCCACAGAGGTGAGGAAAACAAGAATAACCGAGATGAACAGTGTAAACTTATTTTCTTTTACTGACATTTAACCGGGAAATTGGAGTTCGGATATTTTTTGACCGATTGAAAGTCATAGTGCCACCATTCTGTTGTGATGCTTCTAAATCCATGCTGCTCCATTGTCGTTTTTAGGAGTTTTCTGTTCTCAATAACAGTCTTCGGAAGTTTGTTATATCCGTGATGCGCTTCAATTCCAAAGTGATCGAATGCTGTGCCCATCGGTAGTTCATTGCCTAAACTATCCACCAAGGTAATATCTACCGCTCCGCCTTTATTGTGCATAGACCCGCCCTTGTTTGGATTGGCGACATATCGTGCATCAGGATAAATGGCCCACATTTTTTTTTGAATGTCTAATGGACGATAACAATCATAAAATTTTATTTTGAGTCCTTTTTGCTGAAATGCTTGATTGGCGAGTATCAAGGCTTTGGCAACCTCACTTCGTACGTAACATTCAGCGCAGTCATAAATTTTTTGCTTTGTAAAATTATTTTCTGTAGCATATCGTAAATCATAGACGAAATCAGGAGACAATGTTTTCAAAGCAATAAACGAAGTATCTGTCAAGGTTGATTGTGACCAATATAGTGGTGTCACAAACAGTGAGCAAATTGCCAGGAGGGTGAGATGTAGAATGCGCATGTTTAAAAGTTGGGGACGTCTATATCACCTATGATTTTTTGTCCTTTTATTTGGTTCTTGGTGAAGGTTAATTTTTCTTGAAATACTCGAGCTACTTGTTCCTCTGTCTTTCTTTTATACAGGATTTCGGCACTATCAGTATAGTAGTATTTTCCGAAAATTCGAATTTCTGTTTGAGCAGCATCTTGCTTTAATACCTCCCAGTTCCCCTCATAAATGATCGGAGATTCCGAGGAAGCAAGCCATTGGGAGTCATCTTGGGAGTCATAAATGACAAACGTTTGATTTGATCTAAGAACAAAAGATAGGAATCTTCCCTGCCCATCATCTACACTTTCGTAAATACTAATATTGCGATCACAGTACTTTTCCATCACTGTATTTTTCAGATTCGAAATGGTCTTGGTAATAGCGGCCTCGCTGAACGGATTGAGGAGAACAAATGGTTCATTTCCGTTATAAAATAATAATTCGCTAAGCACTAAATCTTGGTATTTATTTCCTGGAAAAACAGATTTAATATTCAACTTAAAGGCCGCTCCGCTTAGGGTGTGATTGAAGGTTATTTTCTGAGCTGTTTTTTGATCTTTAAGCTCATAAATGGATTTGTCAGAATTTTCGTTTCCAAAAGTAAATTGTTTAGCTCGTGCATTGTCGTTATAATGTTTATCTGAGCGCTGATATCCATTCCAAATTTTAATACCATTTATATTTACGGGTTGATCGAAATTAAATTGAATCCATTCATTTACACCATTGCCAGAGGCACCTTCTGCCCATCCACTCGCTCTTTGGTGATCAAATAGGTTTTCAGGAGTATAAGAATTAGTTGGAAGCAATGTTGAGCTGGATGTAACGGAACCGGATATTTTTTGTGGCGCCTTGATATTAATTCTCCTTTCTGATTTGTCAAAGAATCGAATTTCGGAGATCCCGATGGAGAAGTTTTGATCAAATACATTGAGAACGGATTTGACATTTTCTAATTGGCCTGCATTATTCTTTGTAAACTCCTTGGTTATTTCTTGGTAAGGTTGTAAACGTTGAAATTTTATGTACATGGATTTGATTCCATTTGGTGCGATGTCATCAAAAGAAAAGCGGGCGGTTGCATTTTCGAATGTTACAGATCCAGCAATCGAACCGTTGATGAAAATATCAGCTTCACCCGTGATGGTGCATTGATCATCTTGGATCAGATCCATTTCAAATTTCCCTGCTTTCACGGGATTTTCGAAGTATAACATGATTCCTTCTGCCGGTCCAGCTCCTTTCATTGTTTTCCACTTCGTCGAAGCATTATCATCAAAAAGATGATATACGCTGAACGTAGAGAAGGGAAGTGAGGTGGATGTGGCATAGCATCCATCTAGATAAACCACATTCCCTTCGATGGTTTCTTCTTCAATCCAGTTGATAAAAAAAGTGCTCAGGGCGATCAAAACTACTATCAGGGCTAATTTTTTCATGGTCTTCTTTTGTTCTGTAAAACTAAGGTATGATTTCTTTTTTATTAAGAAAGCTTAGTATTCCTGTTCCGCACTTTTTGATCGTGATATTTGAGTTTTCGAAATCATTATTGGTCACAGTCACCTTGACAACCCACCATTTTCCAGACGCCTTCTTTATTCAGTTGATATTTTTTCTCATAGCTCCTTTCTTGTTGCGGACAATCCATGCAAAAGAATGAAAAGCTCAAAACAAATTCATTGGGTTGAAGGGCAATGATCTCGTAAGTTTTTTCGCTCATGTTGGAAATGAAATATAAGAGGGTTTTATTTTCACCCAATTCCAATATGCCGTACTCTGAAATCGTTTCGATGGTATGCTGATTGTCCTTTATCAATAGAACATATTCATCATTTTTTCCATATCGCTCATCCATATCTGCTTCTTCCTTTATTAGTTTGGGTTCGAAATAAATCGATTTTGTATTTTGTCCAAACATTGAATTTGAAAATAGAACCAACCATAGAATGGAGGCAAGTGATATTTTTTTGTGCATGTTTAAAGCATTTTGGAATAGTTGGGAAAGATACTATAATTTACCTCTTTTCTACCGTGCTTTGATCATGATTTTTCAGGATCCCTGATCAAACGAAGCAACGATTTTAGCACCTCCCGATCGATGTCTTTCATCTTCTTAAATTGAATGCAGTAGCCGGTAATCTTTACTTTGCCGAGGCGATCACCCAGAAAGTTTTTCAGAAACGTTTTATCTGTTATTCCTAAAATATGGATGGAAAGTCCTGATGCAGTTGCACAAATTCCAATTCGGAATATTTCCCTTTTTTTTCCATTAGCATACTGGAGCATGGTTTCTCCAAATCCGATTGTCGGATTAGCGATTGTCTTGCCGTTCTCGTTTTTTCCATCAAAAAATGAAATCGGTTCGCTTTTCATTTCCTCGGAAATGATTTCATATAGCGCACAGAGTTCCTCCTTTTTTGGGGAGGGTAAAAGCGCAAAATGTGCTTCGATTGATGCAAGACTGATAGATCCCATTAACTTGTTTGTTGGTTCTAGGATGGCTTACTCTGGCCCCACTTTGTTGGAAGCATTTTTTTTGCCATTTAAAAATGTCCCTATAAAGGAATTTCGAACGAAAAGCTCAAATGTTATGAAGCAAAATAGTGCTGCCAGTGTCAGTGAGATTAAGAACTTAATATGGACTGACACACCCATATCTTTTAGGAAAACGGGAATCAGAAGTGTAGGGATGAAGTGTATTATATACACCCAATAGGCAGTGTTCACTCCGTATTTCGAAATGGAATTTGAGAAATTTCCTTTCTTGATAAAAACACCAACGATTCCGGTGCTAAATCCAGCGGTGATTATGGAGTTTGTTAGTTGTTTCACAATGAGGGGAAGTTGCAATGGGAAATTGATTTTAAAAATATAGAGCGCCAAACAGACGAACAAAATCAGTCCTGATCGATTAGCAAAATGTTCAAGATTTGCTCGGTTTAAATACATGACCCACCCGACTAAATAGAAATTGAGATAGTACAATAGTATCCCCATTTTGGGTAACCAATTTATAGAGGTTTCAAACGATGCTGCATTTCCAGGAATTAAAATAATCCATGATGTGAGACTTAGAAATAAAAATGAGTTTACATTGGTTTTGATAATGGATTTTGATAAGAAATGCATAATAGGGGTTACCGTAAATTTTAAATATCGATGAAGAATCATCACGCAAAGAGAAAGTATAAAAAGGTAATGAAGGAACCAAAGATGTCCTAATTGAAATGGGATGTATTTCCATATATTGCTGAAATAGGTGACAGCGTCTACTGTTTGACCATTAGCAAAATTCTCCTTGCAATACTCAAAGGTGAAATTAGTCAGAGGGGTTAGCAAGAGTAGGAAGACGATAAAAGGTAAGAAAATTCGTTGAAATCTATTTCGAATCATTTCTTTTGCGCCCTTTTTATAAAATAGTAACGCTGCGAAAAATCCAGACATTATAAAAAATGTAGGCATTCGAAATGTGTGGATGAAGTCGACGAGAATGTAATAGAAGTAATGAGCATCGGCAGTTTGATATGGCCAAATAGTATCTGGTCCGCTGGCATAATTGACGGCGGCGTGAATCACTACTCCGAGCAACATCATAACGGCACGTAGCGAGTCAAATGCGTAAAATCTTTGTTCAGTGATATTCAATTTTTTTTGGGATGTTACAAAATAAAAAAAAGGCCGAAGTCGGCCTTTTTATGCGTTTATGATTAAGGTTTTTTTACAGCACCTTTTGTTTTTTCTTTTGGGTTGTCTTTTTCGTTTTTCTTCAACTCTGGAGCCACTTCGACGGGATTTTGCTCAACCGGTTTCATGGGTGGGGGAGCCGGTACATAATAAGTTAACTCATCTACAATATTCTTTCCTCCCATTAATTTATCCACGATGAAAAGAACGTAACGGATATCCACGCAAATCGTTCTTTGCAAGTCCTTCTCATACGCGATATCTCCACTCATGGCTTCCCAGTTGCCGTCAAATGCAATTCCGATTAAATTTCCATTTCCATCCATTACAGGACTTCCTGAATTTCCACCGGTGATATCCAGATCACCAATAAAACAAGTGACCAATTCTCCCTTTTTGTTACCGTATTGTCCAAAATCTTTTTCCTTGATCAATTTGATTAATTCCGCGGGTACGGTAAATTCCGGATTGGTATCATCCCATTTTTCTAAAATGCCGGTAGAGGTAGTGTAGTAATCATAAATCAACGCATCTGCTGCCTTGTAGTTTTTGATCTGACCATAAGTTAAACGCATCGTACTATTCGCATCTGGCGCCATCGGACGATTTTCCATTTGACGATAACCAGCCACGAATTCACGGTATCCTTTATTGAATTTTCCAATTGGATTTTTAGAACGAATCTCATCAGTGTAGCTAGCAGATGCAGTAGCAATAGAAAATCCTAAATCTTTGGCTAATGTTTTTTCAGAAGCCTCAACAAAAAAATCGGTCAAAAGACTGTTGTTGATGGCAAGTGATTTATTGAAAATGTCGTCTGCCATTTTTTCAATATTTCCCTTGTACTTTTTATCTAAAATGTCGCGCATCCAAGCAGGTTGTTTATCCAAAGTAACTTGTTTTCTGAATAATTTAATCAGGTTTACAAACACACTTTTATCTACCATCGCATTGTATTCTTTTTGAAACTCTTCGCGGTCGTGAAGAATGCTTTCTTTTAAGTCTTGTTTTTTCTTAGCATCAGTTTCTGCAATGTATGCGGATAATTGTTTGTTAAGTCCAGCAGCATAACCCATAAATTCAGCCCCTCCAGAAAGACAAAGACCTGCATAAGTGGCCATCACTACTTGACTATCCCACTCGCTGTGGTATTCTTTGATTAAGTTGAGGGCTTGTCCAAAACTTTCTTGACGTCGTGGATCTATTTTCACCCATTCATTAAATTTTGATTCGATAGCCGCTTTCTTGCCTCGAACGTCTAATTTCTTAAGTCCTTGCGTTTGTCCGATGTAATATTTCCAAGTATTGGCGATGCTTGCATATTTGGCGGCATACATCAATCGAATGGCAGGGTCTTTATCCATAAAACTCTTCCATGTTTCTAATTTCAATCCGAAGCTCTCGATCAAAGCAGGATTTCTTCCGTTGATAGCCTGATCGATTCCAAATGAAGTCAAATATCGGCTGGTTCTACCCGGGTATCCCATGATCATCGCGTAGTCGCCTTCTTCAACCCCTTGAATATTGGTTTTTAAGTGGTACTTCGGCTCATAGGGTCGGTTGTTGATGGAATATGCAGCAGGTTCGTTTTTCTCGTTGGCATAAATTCGAATCATACTGAAATCTCCGGTGTGTCTTGGCCACATCCAGTTGTCGGTGTCACCGCCAAATTTCCCAACACTCTCGGGAGGATTTCCAACCAATCGGATGTCGGTAAATGTTTGATAAACGAATAAGTAAAATTCATTTCCGTAGAAAAAAGACTTGACCTCGGGCTCGTATTTTCCGTTCTCTTTGTTTTTACCAACGATTTCTTTCATCTTGGCGGCAATCGCCTTGTCTCGATCGGCCTCTGGCATTCCGGCCGTAGCAACAGAGAGCACTTCTTCTGTAACATTTTCCACCCTTACTAAAAAAGAAATGGCAAAGTTCGGGATGGGTAATTCTTCATCGAAATTCTTTGCGCAAAACCCATTTTGCAAATAATTTTTATCGACCGTTGATAATGTTTGAATGCCATCATAAGCGCAGTGGTGATTGGTGAAAATAAGTCCTTTAGAACTCACTACTTCTCCCGTACATCCTCCATAATTTAACCTAACAATAGCATCCTTCAAGCAAGCCTGATTGATGTTGTAAATTTCCTCTGGAGTTAGCTTTAATCCCAAATTATTCATTTCCGCGTATTGAACTCGATTCAAAAAAGCAACCATCCACATTCCCTCGGTGGCGGTTGCGATTAATGACAACGAGAATCCAATCGCTGTCATCCATAGTTTTAATTTATTCATTGTTTTGTAGTTTTTCGGTTTGTTGAAATTCCGTGGTGTTAATTTGAGTGTCTAACCATTGAGAAAGTGACTTCAGCTCATTGGGATATTGGACACGACACTTTATCTTGTACAAATCGTTTCCTTTGGTGTATCCGATATACATCGAGGGTAGATCAGTCACGACAGGGTTGTCATAGATTTTTTGAAAATGATAAAAGTTTATTTTTTTCATTTCTTGATCTAAAGCAATCATTTGTTCTTTCGACCAATTTCCTTTATAGGTTCCTAATAAGTTTACATTTTTTTGCCCCTCATATCGAATCTCTCCATTCATTTTAATCATCAATCGGAAGGTGGGACAAGCGCCGAAACATGGCGTTTTTGCGTAGAGTAATAACGTATCATCTGCTAAAGAGGAAGGAATAAGATAGCCGGTAGGGGTAGCATTTAATTTGGTTTCGGCCGAATCCTTTTTTTTCTTGCAAGCGAAAGAAAACAAAAGGATGCCTGTCATTAGCAATAATAGAAAATGTCTCGCCATGGTCATTTCAATTTCTTTTTCTGCGCTTCTAATTTCTTTTTCTGCGCATTTTGCATTTCTTCTAATCGTTGCTGAAAGCTGCTTTTTTTGACCGGTTTTTGTTTGTTGTTGTCAATCTTGGCTCTAATATCTGCTTCATTGATAAAGTATTTTCTGATGGCCCACATTTGACCAATGCTCATCACGTTGGCCACAAAGTAATACATGGTCAATCCGGATGGCATACTATTAAAGAAGAAGAGCATCATGAAAGTGAAAATATTCATCATCACATTCATGTTGGGCATTCCTGGTTGAGACATGGTGGGCTGCGAGCTCATGCTCATTTTAGTATAAACGAAAGTGCTCGCACACATTAATAGCGTAAATAGGCTGACGTGATCTCCGTAAAAAGGAATGTTGAATGGTAAGTTCCAAATGGAATCGTAGGCGGCTAAATCTTCAGCCCATAAAAATGATTTTCCTCTTAAAACGATCTCAGCTGGAAAGAACCGGAACATCGCATATAAAACAGGCATTTGAATTAAAACAGGAATGCAGCCTGCAAAGGGATTGACGCCAGTTTGTTTGTACAATGCCATGGTGGCACTTTGCTTTTCCATGGCGTCTTTTCCTTCGTATTTTTTATTCAGTTCATCCAACTCAGGTTTGATGGCGCGCATCTTGGCTCCATTTAATAGGTTTTTCCATGTGATGGGAAATAGAACTGTTTTAATCACCAACGTCACGATTAAAATGATCAATCCAATGCTGGTAATCCAGGAGGATAGCAACCAAAATAAAGGACGCACGGCATAAGTGTTTACCCAACCAATGATTCCCCATCCATAATCGATGATGCGATCCAATTTATCCACACCAGTAGCATCTAATATTCCCTGTTCATTGGGACCGAAGAAGAAACGCAATTGCTGTTGCCCCGCCGAAAGATCTATGGGCAGCTGCGCCCAGAACATCTTGGTGTGAGTCGAATCTTCCGGAGTAAGAACGGCAAGATGCGAATTGCTTTGGAATCCAGATTCTGAAATAACAGCCGTACTAAAATAATTTTGTTTGAACGCAACCCAGTGTAATCGATTTTCGATTCGCTTTTCATCTCCGCCGTTTTCATTCAAGTAATCGCGGTCTTTATCCATTTCCCGGAAGTATACACTGCTTCTGCTTCTCTCTGATTGGATGCCTTTTTCGTTGTTCAATCCGCTGGTATTCCAATCTAATTGAAATGCGCCAGCAGTAAGATTCCAATCATTCTGCAGTTGGTCGATGCCTATGCGACATTGTAGTTCGTATCCATCTGCGGGCAAGGTATATTGCACACTGAATTTTTTTCCAGCCCCGTTATCCAAGGCAAGCATCAAAGTTTGATTGCCTTTTTCATCTCGAATGATAGGAGAAGCTTGAAAATAATATTGCCAAGAAAATTGTTGCCCTTTTTGAAGGTCGGTCCAGGTCCAATTCATTTTTTGAGAAAGACTATCCCAAAATTGAATATGCTTTTTGTTCCAATAGCTGAGATAAGCATCGTCCTTGAGCTCTGCGGATCGAAGGGTAGCACCTTGCGTATTGATTTGGACTTTGATGTTTTTATTCTCTAAAACAATGGTTTGCGGTGTGCCAATGGTTTGAGAACCGAATATCCCATGTTCTGCGATCAATGCTGTGGGATCTTGTAGGGTAGGTGCAGCGGGAGTTGTGATGGTGGACGGGTTAGTAGTAGTAGCTGCTGGCGGGCTGTTTTCTTGCACCGTTGTTGCGGGAGCTTGCTCTGCTGCCAGTTGTGCTTCCCGGGCGTTATACCATGACACGCCAAATGCAAGTCCGAGCATTAAAAGTAACCCAATAATTGTGTTTTTATTAAATTCCATCTTTTTGATTTCAAACAATAGTGCGCAAAAGTCGTAATCTTCTATGGATGGAACAACTTTTTTATTCAACTTTATAGACTAATTTCGCATTTCTTGGCACAGCAGGGAATCATATGGAGATGGACAATCGGCATTTTAATGTTGATGATTGGGTTTGGGGTATCCTTGAATATGGGCTCTTCTGGATGGGGTTACTCAGGAATGAACATGTGGGAAAGCCCTGTTTTTTGGGAGTTGAGACTGCCGCGCACGTTAATGTCCGTGCTAGGGGGCGGAAGTTTAGCAATGGCAGGTTGGTTGATGCAATTGTATTTTAGAAACCCGTTGGCGAGCCCCTCCATTTTGGGAGTGACCAATGGCGCTTCTTTGGGTGTCGCAATGTTTTCATTGGTTGCATTGCCTTTTGGATGGAATTATTCTCCATGGAGTGTGATGCTAGCTGGGGGGATGGGTGCAATGATGTCCCTGGTGATATTGGTGTTTTTTAAACAGTGGATTTACTCTGTTGCTGGTTTACTCATTTTTGGTGTGATGCTAGGTCATTTGGCAGGGGCATTGGAAACCATGTTCCAGCAATTCAATGAGCAACGAGATGTGATCAATTGGGTGTATTGGTCAATGGGGTCATTTGAAAAAGTGAACACTACGCAATCGTTCTATCTTTTTATTTTGTTGTGTTTAAGCTTGTTTTGGGTGGTCATTAAATCGAGTTCGTTGGACGCATGGATGATGGGTGAGGATTTTGCGCGAGCCATGGGAATACCGGTGAATCGTTTGGGTAATATTCTTGTATTGATTACCGGAATATTGACAGCCGTGGTGACTGCATTTTGTGGTCCGGTGGCATTCATCGGATTGGCAGCTCCACATCTTGCTAAATTTTGGCTACCGCAACGAAACCATCGATCCTTGGTTTGGGCTGTATTGCTGACAGGAGCGATTGTGGCCGTGGTCTGTGATATCTTGGCTCGATGGATGCATTTTCCATTAAATGCAATGACATCTTTGATAGGAGCGCCATTTGTGATGATGTGGATGATAAAAAATAAGAGATATGCAATCTGAGGAGCTCATTTCTTCCAGTGGAGGTCGAATGAAGATTGGACATCGATGGCTGGATTTCCCTGAATTTAAAATTTTATCAGGTCAGAAAATTGCGATCGCAGGAAAAAATGGCGCTGGTAAGTCAGTTTTCCTGAGGCATTTAATGGGTTGGAGTCAACCCATTGAAGGTCATTTGTTCTCGTCACTTTGGAATCGACCAGGAAAGATTGCCTGGTTTACGCATCAGCGAAATCCTTACATGGATTTATTAGTCGAGGATGTGTTATGGATGGGGCTTGCCAAAAAAGATCATCTTCACGTTCAATCGGTATTGCGTACTTACGAGTTATCTTCCCTCATGCAGCAGTCAGCACAATGGTTGAGTGATGGAGAATGGGTGCGATTAATGATGGCTCGAATCGCTTTGCACAAGCCGCAACTGGCACTTTTAGATGAACCCACGGCTCACCTCGATTTTATTTATAAAGAGGAATGGAAGTCTTGGGTAAGGGAATGGAATAAATTAGGGATATCGGTTTGTTGCGCTACTCATGATGTGGATTGGATCATGACAGAGGCAGATGAAATATGGTGGATAGAGGAACAACAACTCTCAATATTGAGTCCGATGGAATTTAGCGCGAAGTTCAAAAAAAATGATAATTCACCCGGTAACCATTAAAGGTTACGTATTTTTAAAACATGAAAAAATATTTTTTGTTTGGTATAACCGTTGTATTCTTTTTAAATGCTCAATCACAGGGTAAAGAAAAGATAACGAGTAGTAAAGTCACCGAGGTCGTCGTCTTCACCGCAGGTGCGCAGGTGTTTCATCAATCTGCTGTCAGTTTAAAGGCCGGCGAGAATGTAATACGCATAAAGAGTTTGCCTGCGGGACTAGATCCCAATTCGATTCAAGTTAAGGGAAATGCCGGC
Source organism: uncultured Chryseobacterium sp. (assembly GCA_964544665.1). GTDB lineage: Bacteria > Bacteroidota > Bacteroidia > Flavobacteriales_D > Sanyastnellaceae > CAMCTV01. The sequence goes on from CAZJCQ010000027.1 coordinate 32,442, forward strand.
TACACCATCATGTCGACCAAGCATCAGCTCATTTATGGAGATGGTAGCATGAATCCCAAGGTGAAAGAATTACAAGATAGTTTAGAGGAAGTGCAATATAAAATGGCTGAGATTGCCGTTCAGAAGGAGGTTATTCAACAAGAAAAAGCACTATTGATGGCTAATTATTCTTTGAAAGGTGATAACACGGTTCTAACTGCCGATGATATCACGGAAGTCGCCGAAATGCTGAAAGAGCGAATAAAAAACAATGGATATAAATTATTGGATCTTGGTGCGAAAGAAAAAAAATTCCAGTTGCAGTCGCAACAAATTCAACAACGTTTATCCAATATTCAAGCGAATAATGCATCGAATCCAAGTGTGGTGGATTTGGTATTAATGGCCAAAAGTGATGGTAAAGCAGATATTCAGTTTTCTTATTTTGTATCCAACGCAGGCTGGGTTCCAAGTTATGACCTTCGTTCGGAGGATATCAATTCACCTATTGATTTTTCCTACAAGGCGCGAGTTTTTCAAAGTACGGGTCTCGATTGGGAAGGAGTTAAACTTACCATTAGTACGGGCAATCCAAGTGTAGCAGGACAATTGCCGGTTGTTAATCCTTGGTGGCTTTACATGTATGATCCTACGGTAGTCAATGAACGGGGACGAAAATTGAAATATCGCGCGGATAACGCACCAGCTGCCGCAGCCGATAGAGGCAATGTCAGAATGGAGATGTATGATGATAAGGATGTAAATGCAAGTTTTAATGGTGGTTTAACGAGTGCTAGTTATACCACGATGAACAAGAACGTAGTAAATACCGAATTTGTAATTGCGGTTGCTTATGACATTCCTTCCGATAATCAAGGAGTAGAAGTAGTGATGCAACACGAGACAATAAAGGCAGATTATCGCTATATGGCCGTTCCAAAATTAGATCCCAGTGCTTACTTGATGGCATTTATGACCAATTGGTCGCAATATGGTTTGTTGGCGGGAGAGAGCAATATTTATTTCAAGGGAACATTTGTAGGTCAAGGTTATATCGACCCAGCACTCGCCAATGATACCTTACAAGTCAACATGGGAAGAGATTTATCCGTGGTCGTCAATAGAATGATGGTAAAGGATTTTTGTAAGTCAGGGGCTTGGGCCGGAAAGAAATGGGTGACAAAGGCCTATGACATTACCATTAAAAATCAAAAGGGAGTTCCCATTAAAATAGAAGTAATTGATCAATTACCACTCACCAATAATGGGGATTTAGAAGTGATCAGTGAAGAAATTAGTGGCGCAGTGGCGAACAAAGAAAACGGAGAACTTCGTTGGATGATGGATATTCCTGCGAACCAACAAATCAAAAAACAAGTGCGGTTTACGGTAAAATATCCGAAAAAGATGGTGGTGGATTTGTAATTCAGCAAGGATGAAATAAAAAACAAGAACGGCCGCTGGTACAGTGGTCGTTTTTTTTTAATCAATTGTATGTTGCACCAGCACAATAAAGAATGAAAGAGGCAGCCGAACAAGGTAATTCGTGCGAAAAAAAAGTGGTGGACCCGGCGGGGGTCGAACCCGCGTCCAAACAGGGAATGACTGAGGTTTCTACATGCTTATTCTTTTATTGGTTTTCGAGAAGTACACGGCAAAAGACAGCCTTGACACTTCCTTATCGAATATTTTTTAGCCTCGGTCTATTCGTATCAACTTTAGCGATTTCCCTTTAATGAAGCCTCATTGCCTATAGCCGGGAACGAGGCTATAAACGAGACTAGCTTGTCTTGTCAATCCTTGACAAGATTAGGCGTAATCACATACAGTGATTAGGCTGCAAGCGCGTAAGAATTGTTGTCATTTCTGACTGATGATTTCATATTAAAGAGCGACACCATCAAATGCTCTGCATGCTTGCTCCGACTTTCTTCCTGC
>CAZJCQ010000028.1:0-33986 GCA_964544665.1 uncultured Chryseobacterium sp.
GCGCGATAGGCCAATGGCTCTGGCAATCCTACTTCCTTCAATCGCAATTTCCACTTGCGGCTGTAGGGCGTGTACACCGTATAGGGCTTGCCATCGTCTTTTACCACCTCTGATTTCTCAAAGACGACATGATCCTTGTAGGTTTTTAATACAACGCCCTTTTCTTTCCACATCTCATACAACTGCCCATCTCGCTCCCGAGCATAGGGCTCGTAATCCCGATTGAAAAACACCTCTTTCACCTCATACTCTTCCATTAACTCTTCCCATGCCTCTACTGGAGTATTATAAAAAAAACGAATCCCACTTCCCTGCGCTTGCAATGCCTGGTGGATCGCGTTGAGGGTATCATGGATGAAAGTGACCCTTCCATCCGATCTATCCTCTAAACGTTGGAGGATATTGAGATCAAAAATAAAAATCGGCAACACGGGCCACTCGGATTGGGTAGCGTGAGCAAAAGCCGTATTATCGTGCAGGCGCAAATCGCGGCGAAACCAATGTACAGATACGGCCTTCTTACTCATGCTGACAATTGGTTTTTAAGACAACTTTCTAAATTTGGATATTGAAAATTAAATCCAGTTTCCATTATTTTTTTTGCACTGATGCGCTGTGAATTCAATACCATCGATGCCATTTCTCCGAAGATGATTTTCAATACCCAGGTGGGTGCGTTTGGCAAAATCATGGGGCGATGCAATGCTTTGCAAAGGATTTGTGAAAAGGTTTTATTGGTAATAGGATTGGGTGCTACCGCATTAAAAATACCGTTTACTGTGGGGTTTTGTATAGCCCAGATAATCATGTTGCAGAGATCTTCCAAATCGATCCAGCTCATCCATTGGTTTCCCTTTCCCAATGCCGAACCCAATCCCCACTTGAACAGCGGAATCATTTTTTGCAACGCTCCCGATTGCGCATGCATGACCACTCCTATTCGCAAAATCACAACACGCTTTGCAATATCAACGGCTCCCGCAATGGCCTCTTCCCAATCTTGGGTAAGCTCCGCCAAAAATCCATCGCCATGAGGAGCGGTTTCGTTTTGCCATTCCAAAGAGGACTGATAAATTCCGATAGCGCTCGCATTGATCCATACTTCGGGACGAGCCTCTATTTTTTGGAGATGGTACAACAAGGTTGTAGCAGCCGACAATCGAGAACTGCGCATTTCTCTCTTATTTTCCTGTGTCCATTTATTAGATACTGAATAGCCGGCTAAATTGATGATGACGTCAGGTTGAGCCAAGCCGTCGATATCCATTTGCCCCAGCGCAGGATTCCAAAATCGATCCCTCGTGTGTTGAGCCTTGCGAGTGAAATTTATGCAAGTGTAACCCAATTCTTCTAATTGAGCTATGAGCTTAGTGCCCACATTACCCGATCCACCCGTAATCCAAATCGTCTGCATATCCCATTAACCAATCAACTCAAGGATTGTTCACTTGTTGTATCGCAATGCAAAACGAGTGTAACCAGCGCCCGCGCCGCCATTGACAGTACCTGCGGGAATGGAATAAAAATAAAGCTGGCCATTCTCCAGTCCCACCAAATTTCCATTGACGAGATTCCACTCCAATTGCGTGGGATGCGCATTGGGAAATTGCTGAATGAGATTCCCTTGGCCATCCCATATCGTGACGCCATTCTCATGAGACAACGCCAATCGATTAGGCATACTGGCGACAGCGCTGAAGGATATTGCTGTGAAGGAATAAAAATTGGACCAGTTTATATTGAGCAAAGTATTTAAATCAAACAACTGCAGTTGAACACCCGCAGCACGCTGTACTAACAACACCAATTGTTCATCGAGCACTGCCATATCCAACACCGACTCACCATGCACCCATGTATGCAAGAGCTGACCAGTGGAGGGATGAAAAAACAAAACCTTTTCAGCGGTCACTGGCGCTTCGCTCTCCACCATCACATAATCTTCATTCACTGCAAGATGTTTGGGATTTGCGGCTGAGACATCTGCCGTGATATTTCCTTGCTGATGGATACGACGAATTCGACCATCGGCACAAGCTGCCCAAACTCCTTGGTGCAAGGGATCGATTGCCACATCATTAAAAAAAGAATTCGTGAAAGGATATGGAATCGACTCATCCGCGACCAATAGTCCATTGGAATCTAACCATTGATATTGCGACACCCCTTCGCCAGAGGTCCAACATTGCTGTGAGTACGCCTCCCAAATCAGGTGATCTCGGCTACCCGAAAAAGACATCCAAGGGCCGGCTGCACCATTGTTTCCAATCGTATCGACGATAGCGCCCTCGATTCCGTTATTCTGAATGGCCAGCACTCCCGTGTATTGTTTTACCAACCCGTTGATGGTGTAGTTCACAAAATCAGTTGACTCATTCGTTCCATCATTAAGATATGCCTTTACATAGTAAGAACCAGAAGGCAAATAGCGATCGTCAATGACAATCGCAAAAGAGGTATGCGCCGAACTGGCACCATGGAGCGCTTGAGCATCACTGCGCAGCCAAGTTTTTTGTTGCATATCGAGGACCCTTACCGTAACAGATTGCAATCCAAAATCGTCGTTGGCACTTCCCTTTACCTCGACCCACAAAGTATCGCCAAACGATAAGACTTGAGATGTATTGAGCGATACGACATTCACCTCCGGCGGCGTATCATCGTGTTTTTTACATGAAAAAATCACCCCTACCACCAGCACAAAAATGAATTTTCTCATTGTCCAAATATAAGTTGAAAACTTCTGAATTATTCACAAAACTCACCACTCTAACTCAATGATATCAACGCATTGAGCGAATTAAAAAGTTTTCCATACACCCCCCTTACAAATTGTCAATAGAATTTAGGGAAATTTGAAAGGGTCAAAAGATATTTTTGTCCTCCTTCAAAATTCGGAGCCGATGAATGACAAATTGAACAAAGCCAGAAAGAAAATTGCCAGTGCGCAAGAGATAACTTCGAAGTTATTAGGAACAGAAGCCGGCAAAATGGCTCCGAATGCGCGCGATTTAGAAATCGCGGTGCTTGGCGCCATTATGTTAGAGCAATCCGCTGTCAATGCGGTGATCGATATTTTAAAACCCAACAGTTTTTATGACCCTCGTCACAACTTGATCTTTGCTGCCATTTTGGATTTGTTTTCGAAAGGCGAACCCATCGATATACTGACGGTAGCTCAAGGCATGAGAAAAGAGGGAACGCTTGAAGCCGCAGGAGGACCCACCTACATTTCCATGTTAACGAATCAGGTAGCCTCCGCTGCGAATATCGAAGCGCATGCACGTGTGATTTCGCAGAAATACATCCAGCGAGAATTGATTCGCATATCAGGTAAAATCATACAAGACGCCTACGAAGAAACCACGGACGTATTCGACTTGTTGGACGAGGCAGAAGCGAGTTTGTTTGGGGTAGCGGAAGGGAACATTCGAAAGAATTATGACAAGATGAGTCAATTGATCAAACTCGCGTTGGATGAAATTGACAAAGCCAGAGAGAACAAAACAGGTGTCACGGGAGTGCCCTCTGGGTTTACGGCATTGGATAAGGTCACCAATGGTTGGCAGCGCTCTGATATGATCGTCATTGCAGCAAGACCTGCGATGGGAAAAACCGCCTTCGTATTGTCAATGGCCCGCAACATGGCGGTAGATTTTAAGCAACCGGTGGCGATTTTTTCATTAGAAATGTCGAGTTTGCAATTGGTACAACGATTAATCTCAAGCGAAACCGAAATAGAAGCCGATAAATTAAGAAGAGGTCAACTAGCGGAACATGAACTGCACCAGCTGCACCAACGCATTTCCAGAATTACCGATGCCCCTTTGTTTATTGATGACACTCCAGCTTTATCTGTATTTGAGTTGCGCGCCAAGTGTCGCCGTTTGAAGGCGCAACACGGTATTCAAATGATCATCATTGATTATTTGCAATTGATGTCCGTGGGTGGATCGGATTCGAAAGGAGGGAATCGTGAGCAAGAGATTTCTACTATTTCGAGATCCATCAAACAAATCGCGAAAGAACTCGATGTACCTGTCATTGCCCTTTCGCAGCTTTCTCGACAAGTGGAAACACGCTCAGGAGATAAACGACCCGTGTTATCCGACTTGAGGGAATCGGGAGCGATTGAGCAAGATGCGGACATTGTTGGATTTATTTATCGTCCGGAATACTACGGAATCTTAACGGATGCTCAAGGAAACTCCACCCATGGATTGGCTCAAATATTAATTGCCAAACACCGGAACGGAGCGGTAACCGATGTTGACCTAGAGTTCAAAGGCCATTTAGCCAAATTCACCAATCGAGATCACAGCTTCCCGGCACAATATGGACGTGATACATTGGGCGCCAATACTGCCTTTGAACAAGGAGGTACTACTACGATCACCATGAGTTCAAAAATCAATAACATGGACGATGATGATGAGCCCTTTGATTACTCCGGAGGATCGTCGAACGATCCTGTACCGTTTTAATCTTCGCACCTAAGTGAAACCCATACCTGGCGATATTGCGCATTATCATGCCATTCTAACCGAATCGGATCGCAACATTTGCGAGAGATTGCACCTTGTAATTCAGGAAATTTTACCCGATGCCGACAGCAAAGTATGGCACCAACATCCCGTTTGGTTTTTGCAAGGCAATCCGATCGTGGGGTACAGCAAGCAAAAAAAAGGCATTCGTTGCATGTTCTGGAGCGGAGCTGATTTTGAGGAAGAAGGGTTGGATGTGCGCGGAGGAAAATTTAAAGATGCTTCCGTATTTTTCGACACCCCCACGAACATGGATATTGACCTGCTCCGACGCTGTTTAAAAAAATCAAGGGAGATCCAATGGGATTATAAAAACATTGTCAAGCGAAAAGGGAAATTGGTGCGATTGGAAATTTGATGAAACAATTAAGGAAAGTGCTTACTTGTTTTGCGCTACGAATTTGCAATACGGACAATTGGGATCTAAAGGCGGAGTTTGCTCGCTGTTCAAGCAGAGCTGAAGTTGCTCCAGTGTTTGCTCTACCCAAGTATCACTTCCAATGTATGGAATAACATGAATGTCAAAGAGCAATTGCTGATCAAAACGATCTTGATTCTTTTTACCCGTGCAATACACAAAGTATGCGGTATCGGACACTGGTAAACCGTTCTTGCGCAGCAACCACTGGTAAATCTCAGCCTGACGACGATAGCCATCGGCCCAATCCGGCATCTCTGTTACGGGTTCTGCCTTTGCGGTCGCTTTGTAATCGACCACGTAGTAGGTATTGTTTGCATCTATCCAAAGATCATCAATTCCGCCATAATACGTGCAGTCATGAGTGGGGTGTTCATACGCAACACCACCTCGAAGTGAATCCCGCCATTTATTGATGGATGGATGATTGGCTGGAATCAAATTCAGATGCGCTTGCAAAGGATGCGCTGTCCCCCGTTCCCGATGGAAGTCGAACTCTTTCTTTAATAAGCCATCCACCGCATTATTCAATGAAAAAGGAAAGCCCGGTGGTCTTTTAGCGATGTTTTTCATATCTAAATAAAAACAGCGCGGACAAGAAATAAATAAATCGATTTTAGAGCGTGAGATCTTCATAAGGTAAATTTTGAATTCGCTACAGGCAACGCGATTATTATCGGATTATTTTGCTTTGACTTACATTATTTTTTTTTCAATGGAGGACCAACGAACATTCAGGAATCGCGCCAGCGATAGGAGCGGCATCCTTGGGCGGAGGGAGTGGCACGCAGTGTCCACGGACGACGCCCAAGATAGAGCGGATAGCGCGATGCCACCAGCAGCGCGAAGCGATGAGGTGGCAGGCGCCCTTATTAGCCAAGCTTGTATGGTCACATTGTTCAACGGTGAAATTGGTTAAACTTCGTGAATTAAAAGCACGCGACCCGATTCGAATACCATGCGCGTGAGAAAATCACTATTTTCGCCCTACGAATGAATCGCATAGTATTACTCCTATTTTTTACCGCGTTGTCTTTTAAGTCCACTCGCGCTAGTTCCTTACTGATTCCTATGGATGAAAAGCAGGCTGAACATTTGAAGGCTTATGGCATTGCTTATTGGAGTTTGCAAAACGGAGTCCCCATTGAATGGTTGTTGAATTATCGGGGAGGCAGTTTTCTATGTCCCAATGTTCCTTCTCTATCGAAAGAGTGCACCATTCGCGGAGTTATTTTTGAAGTAATCGCAGATGCCCAAGCACAACAAATTTATGCTCAGATTGCGGATCCTGAAGTCAATATGGAACGTGTGAAACTGGAAGTAGCGCCCAAGATAGCCGTTTATACTCCGCAAGGAAAGCAACCTTGGGACGATGCCGTAACCATGGTTTTGACGTATGCAGAAATTCCTTACACCGAAATTTACGATACAGAAATCATCAAAGGAGAATTAGTGAAATATGACTGGCTTCATTTGCATCATGAGGATTTTACGGGGCAGTATGGAAAATTTTATGGACAATACCGCAACGCCGCCTGGTATCAAGAAGAGGTGAGCAATCAACAAAGTACGGCCTCCGCATTGGGTTTTTCTAAAGTGAGTGAAATGAAAAGACAAGTTGCGGTGAACATTCGGAATTTTGTTTTAGGAGGTGGCTTTTTATTTACCATGTGCAGTGGCACAGATTCTTATGACATCGCATTAGCCGCCGAGCATGTTGATATCTGTGAGTCTGTATTTGACGGGGACCCCAGCGATCCCCAGGCACAGCAAAAGTTGGAATATGAAAACGGATTTGCTTTTCAAAATTATCGCATCATCAAAGATCCCATGACCTACGAATTCAGTTCCATCGACGCAACAGAAGAACATAATCGTTTGGGTGAAATCAACGACTTTTTTACGCTGTTCGATTTCTCTGCCAAATGGGATATCGTACCCACTATCCTTACGCAAAATCATACCCAAGTAATTAAAGGATTTATGGGACAAACCACGGCATTTAAAAACGATTACATCAAATCCAATGTCACGGTTATGGGACAAACGAAATCATTGGAATCCGCGCGATACATTCACGGTGAACTGGGACAAGGACAATGGACCTATTATGGAGGGCACGATCCTGAAGATTATCGACATTTGGTGGGAGATCCTCCGACCGACTTAGCGTTGCATCCGAATTCTCCGGGTTATCGATTGATATTGAATAATATTTTGTTTCCTGCAGCCAAGCGCAAGAAACAAAAGACTTAATTCTTCATCAAGGACTTTTTTGGCAGCAAGTTACTTTCGACTTGCGTGATATTTCCGGCCTTGTCCTCTATTTTTATTTTTATTTTTCCTGGGGCACTTGATGCACGTTTAGGATCTAAATAAATGAGTTTGTTTTTTGCATCATAACACAACAATACCCATTCATTATTGATGTAGCCTTCCATTGACTTGACTCCACTGATATCATCTTTTACCCAGGCGAAGAATTGCGAAGTAACAGAAGCGAATTCAAACGGGATTTTTTGCTCTTTATCGATTTCCAATGTTGGACCTTTGGTGTCTGACATCAACCAGTACTTTCCAGGCAATGCAATTTTCGTCTCCTGACCGGCCTCGAGCGAATGCCACTCCTTTTTGCTTTCATTCCACCACCCCATTTTTTCTGTATCTTCCAATTTCGCTTTAGATCTCAGTAGGCATTTTTCAGCACAAGCGAAATCATCCGGAACTTCAAAAAAAGTGGTGATTGTGCCATTGCGTTTCTCCTCACCATCTGAAAACTGCACAACCAAGTCTTGGTACAAGGCATTTTTGGGAATTTCCAATTGCGTTTTATTCCCTTCCCAAGTTCCGCCTTTGTCCCATGAAATGATGGGTTGATTGATTTTTTTGACTGGATCATTCTCCCTGTTTTGCACATAGGCATAGACACAAGTGGCATTTCCGGTAAAATCTGCCACCATCACCGTAACGGCATGTACCAAGGTATCTTTGATGGTCACCCAGCCATCCTTTTCAGTAAATAAAAAATGATCGGCATCTGCAGGTGTTCCTGGCAATCGATAGCAGCGGTGAAAATGATTACTGTTGACTTTGGGGTATTTAAAAATATGACTATTGATGTGTCTGGTTTTATCAAAATCAATCGAATCCATTTGCCATTCAGAGATCACATTTCCATCGAGCAAGGTGATGATGTGCTGGACTCCACATTTATTCTCAGCAGAAAGCACATAATCGAAAGTTTCCACTCCAACACCAAACTGACTCTGCACTTCGAAAATAGAATCCTCTTTACCAAAAGATTCGCCCCCGAAATTAAAATCTATGGAGACGGGTTTACCCTCTACTTTAGCCGGCACCATCCATAATCGTTCGATCATTGGGCGTGTAATGTCGGCAAGCTTGAATCCAAACAATCGCAGATCACAAGGATGTTCTGTGCGCGTGTTTCTGATTTCAAAATGCACGTGCGGACCACTGCTCGATCCAGAATTTCCAGATTTTCCTATTACTTCTCCTTTCTTCACCATGAATGTACCTTTGGGAGGATTAAGATCCACTGCATACTGCTTTTGCTCGTATTGTTGTTTCCGCATCCAATCGGCGATGTCAGAACGAAAATCGCTCAAATGAGCATAAACAGAAGTGAGCCCCCATACTGGATGAGAAATGTACAACACCCAGCCGTATCCGCCCGGCGCTATCTTGGCCCTTACAACTTCACCATCCGCAATGGCATAAACGGGAAGACCCACTTTTCCCTGCGTGGTAAGATCCCATCCCGCATGATAATGTTGAGAACGTAATTCTCCAAAAGATCCCGCCAAGTTTAAGGGAATGTCCAAAGGAGCCACGAGATCCTTCGGGAACTGAGGCAAATCCATCGCTACTAAGGACAAACCCAACCACCAGCTCCACAACCACAATCCAATTCCTTTTACTTTCATTTCGCCCATTTTAGAACGCTCTAAAATACATATAAAACCTAGAAAAGAATAAAAAGTAGTATCATAATATTAAAATTTACCCTTTCCCTATTACCTTTGAGCGTTCATTGATGTTAACGCATGAGCCAAGAAACACTAATTGCCCAAATAACTGCTAATATTCATCGTCTCGGTGAGTCCAAAAGAGAATTGGAAGCCACTATCGAGCGACAAAAAAGTGAATTAAGCTCTTTGTATACCATCAACAAAGAGATGCAGAAGCAAATAGATGATTTGACTGATCAGCTTCAACATCCATCAACAACACCAGCCGTGAATGTGAACCCAACTGTTTCGCAAACAGAAGGGACACAGCAGAGAATTCACGAATTGGTAAAAGAGATAGACGAATGTATTGCCTTATTGAAACAGTAGTATGAGTACCATTTCCATTAAAGTTCAGATTGCCGGGAGAAATTACCCCCTGAGCATTCCGGCTGAAGAAGAGGCGCAAATCAGACTGGCTGAGTCAAAGATTGATGCAAACATCAAAGCATTTCAAGATAAATATGGTGTTAAAGATCCCCAAGACTTATTGGCAATGACCTTGTTGCAAATGGCCAATCAGTTGAATAAAGTGCAGGATCAGCCACACCAAGAAGCTCAAGGCACCTCTCTTTCCGAGCTGGAAAGTTTGAACGAGGTGATCGAAAGCTATTTGAAATAACTACCTCTCTTTTTTCTCTGCCCACATTCCTTGAATGCAAGGAATGATAAACATTTTTACTCACTAAATAATAAGAACATGGATGTCATGATTTTAGTAGGCGTGTTGGGAGGATTGGTGGTCGGCTTTGCTGGCGCTTGGATCGTTTCCAATAATGTCCTAAAAGGAAGGAAAGAAGGGATTCTTTCCGAAGCAATGAAAGAAGGAGAAACGATTAAAGAGAAAAAAATTCTCCAAGCCAAAGAGCGATTTTTAGAATTAAAATCGCAACACGAAAAAGAGGTGCATGAGCGTAACAACAAAGTAAAACAGGGAGAAGATCGCATCCGTAATCGAGAAAAAGAATTATCACAGCAAACGGAACAACTCAAGAAAAAAGAGAAGGATGTAGAGGCGCAAAAAGATCAGCTATCCAAACTTCAAGAGCTGAATCAAAAGAAGCAACAAGATTTAGAAAAGAACCATCAGAAATCGGTCAGCCTGTTAGAGGACATCAGTAAGATGTCCGCCGAACAAGCAAAGGACACCCTGATGACTCAACTCAAAGAGGATGCAAGAAATGCTGCAGCAGGACAAATACAAGCCATTGTAGATGAGGCCAAATTAAAAGCGAATCAAGAGGCGAAGAAAATTGTCATTCAAACCATCCAACGCACCGCTGTAGAGCATGCCGTGGAAAATAGCGTTTCCGTTTTCAATATCGAAAATGACGAGGTGAAGGGTCGAATTATTGGAAGAGAAGGTAGAAATATTCGTGCATTAGAAGCGGCTACCGGTGTAGAGATTATTGTAGATGATACGCCGGAAGCGATTGTTCTTTCTTGTTTTGATCCCGTTCGAAGAGAAATTGCTCGTCTGTCGTTGCACCAACTGGTGACTGATGGACGTATTCACCCTGCGCGTGTTGAGGAAGTAGTGGCGAAAGTGAAAAAGAACATTGAGGAAGAAATCATGGAGGTCGGAAAACGCACCTGCATTGACATGGGAATTCACGGACTGCACAGTGAGCTGATCCGAATGGTTGGCCGAATGAAATACCGGTCTTCATACGGACAAAATTTGCTCCAACACTCGAGAGAGGTAGCCAACCTTTGTGCCACCATGGCCAGTGAATTGGGACTTAATCCCAAAGCAGCGAAGAGAGCAGGACTGTTGCATGATATTGGAAAGGTTCCGGATGACGAAAGTGAATTGCCACACGCTATCTTGGGGATGAAACTTGCGGAGAAATATGGCGAGAAACCCGACGTTTGCAATGCCATTGGCGCTCACCATGATGAAGTTGAGATGAAATTTATGCTTTCCCCTATTATTCAAATTTGCGATGCCATCAGTGGTGCACGTCCGGGTGCTCGCAGAGAGGTGGTGGAAGCCTATATCCAACGCCTTCGAGATTTAGAAAACATGGCGATGGAATATCCCGGTGTTAGCAAATCATTTGCGATTCAGGCTGGAAGAGAATTACGTGTCATGGTGGAAGCCGATAAAGTGTCCGACGATCAAAGCGATGCATTGGCAATATCATTGGCCAGCCGCATCGAAACAGAAATGACATATCCAGGACAAGTAAGAGTTACCGTTATCCGCGAAAAGCGCGCAGTTGGCGTTGCGAGGTAATGGAAATATTTTTATTTAAAAATTAACAAAAAAGGTTGCATTAGAAAGCAACCTTTTTTTTCCGATAAAAGTCAATTTAACATGATATTTTTTCGCGTTTTTTTGCGTTCATTAAGTTCGCCGCTATCAGGAAAATCATGGTAAGTAAGAATTGGCTCATCGCATCGCTCATCTCCTTGTCGCTGGGTATTATTGGCACATGGGGCTTTTAAAAGATTTTTGCAGTTCAATCTTCGAACAATTGGCTGGAAGAATGCCGATATGAATTCAAAAGAAGAGAGGGGTATGAATTCATTAAACCCATTCAATTTGTTGAAGCCAATTGTGAAAGCGTCGTTTACCAACAACTGAAAGCGCAATTGCAAAAAAAAGTGGATTCACTCATCTCAAATGGCAATGTGAAAGACATTTCGATTTACATCCGAGATTTTGAATTTTCAGGTTGGATGGAAATAAATCCCGAAAAAAAATACCATCCCGGCTCATTGTTAAAGTTGGGGGCATTGTTCAATATTCTGCAACAAGCTGAGAAAGACACGAGCTTACTCGCAAGAAGAATAACTTACCTTCCCACTAACGAAAAAATACCCTCGCAAACCTTTTGTTCCAGGAGCATTCAACCGCATTCTTCGTATTCCGTAGACGAGTTATTGGATTATATGATTGCGAGTTCAGACAACCAAGCTACCTCTGCATTGCAACAAGTGCTCAACTATAAGCAATATCTGAAAGTTTTCTCTACTTTATCGTTGCCCGAACCGGATGGATCAAATCCGAATTACAGCGTAACGACAAAAGATTTCTCTGCCTTTCTAAAAGTATTGTATAATGGCACTTTTTTATCCCCTGAAATATCAGAGAAAGCCATGAAAATCATGTTGAAATGTGATTTCAAAAAGGCCTGGTAGAAGGCTTACCGGCGGGAACCAAAATCGCCCATAAATTTGGCGAATGGTCAGATGGCGCCGGGCGACATGAATTACATGAAACCGGAATTGTCTATTTGGGATCAAGGCCTTATTTGATTACCATTATGACTGCGGGGTCTGATTTAGAAAAAATCAGAAGTTGCCTACCATTGTTGGCAAAAGAAACCCATCGTTATTTGAGACAAATGAGCAGACAGGCTACTTCCTAGCCCGATGGGTCTTCCTTCACCCATCCCCATAATTTATTCTACTCAAATCCACATTTTCAACCCATCATGCGATGTTAACCTCGCATACCTTATGCAATCTTTGCTAAAATTTCATCAACTGCTTTGATTTGCAGCATGAATCAACCCTATCCTTCCTGGATTTACTTTTCCCGACAAGAGCGCAAAGCCCTTTACTTCTTATTAACGCTATTGGTTTTGAATCTGATTACCCGTTATTGGATCATTCCCCAATGTAAAACCTTACCCACTCCCCAGTGGAAAGAATTTGAATTGGTCGATAAATCCGATAGTACTCATCCAGCTCTCCTTACTGCCTATGTTTATGATACCACCGTTACACATCCTAAACCTGCATCCTTTTTTCAAGTATTGGAAATCAATACCGCAGACAGTGCTAGCTTGGAGAAGCTACCCATGATCGGCGGCTTTCTTGCCCAACGGATCATCGATTATCGAACTGCACTGGGCGGTTACCATAGCTTGGATCAACTTTTAGAAATAAAATATTTGAAAGAATCTACATGGGAAGGTTTGAAATCCAAATGGAAATGCAATGGGAAAACAACTCCTTTGTATCTCAATAGCGCCAACATTGAGACCCTAGCACTCCATCCATATTTGGATTATTCTCAGGCAAGACGCTTGGTGAACTATCGCATCCAACATGGGAATTATCAAAACTTGGAATCCATTCGACAATCAAAAGCCATCCCTGATTCAATGTGGCAGCGGATCTTGCCTTATCTTGCGCTCGATTCTGTTGCGCCATGAATTTAGAAGAAAAAATCCACCAAACCTTAATTGATGTCCCCGACTTTCCTCGACCTGGAATCCTCTTTAAAGACATCACTCCATTGTTCCAAAACCCTTCGTTGGTTCGTGAAATGGTCGCAACTGCGAAAGCCCAATTATTGCCCCTTCAGGTGGATGTTGTGGTTGGATTAGAGAGCCGCGGTTTTCCCTTGGGCTGCGCATTGGCAATGGAAATGAATCTACCATTTGTCATGATCAGAAAAAAAGGCAAATTGCCCCGTCCCACCTTGCAATATCACTATGATTTGGAATATGGTCAGGCTACCGTCGAGATTCAGAAAGAAGATATTAAAGCCGGTCAAAGGGTATTCATACATGATGACCTATTGGCCACGGGAGGCACTGCAGCGGCAGCAGCGGCATTGATTCAAGAGGCCGGAGGGATCGTTGCAGGATTTGGTTTTATTGTTACCCTTGATTTTCTAACAGGTAAAGAAAAATTAAACTCGTTTGGCGTTCCTGTTCATACCTTTGCGCGCGTTCAATAGTAGCGAGAATTTCAATGATAAATTTTCAAACATGGATTTTACAAGATCAGAAAGTGAAATAATGATTGCGCAAATGGTGCGCGACTTTGCAGAAAAAGAGATAAAACCTCACGTAATGGAATGGGACGAAAGTCAATACTTCCCGCGAGAAGTATTTTCCAAGATGGGAGAATTAGGGCTAATGGGAATGTTGGTTCCCGAACAATACGGTGGTGCTGGGCTCGGCTATTTTGAGTACAAAACAGCCATTGAAGAGATTGCCAAAGTATGTGGATCCATTGGATTAAGCATGGCGGCTCACAATTCATTATGCACGAATCACATTTTAGAATTTGCCAATGAGGAACAAAAACAAAAGTACCTACCCAAATTAGCCAGCGGGGAATGGATCGGTGCTTGGGGATTAACTGAGGCCAATACAGGAAGTGATGCAATGCGAATGAAGTGCACCGCGGTGAAAGATGGAGAATATTGGGTAATCAATGGTACCAAAAATTGGATCACACATGGCATCAGTGGCGATGTTGCGTTGGTACTGGTGAGAACAGGAGATTTGCTCGATTCTCATGGCATTACCGCTTTTATTATTGAGCGTGGAACGCCAGGATTTAGCGGTGGAAAAAAGGAAAACAAATTGGGAATGCGCGCTTCAGAGACCGCTGAATTAATATTTGATAATTGTCGCGTTCACGAAAGTCAAGTTTGTGGAAAAGTTGGAGATGGATTTGTGCAAGCCATGAAGATATTGGATGGAGGTCGAATTTCCATTGGATCTTTGGCATTGGGAATCGCGCGTGGCGCAATGGAGGCGGCTGTTCAATACTCAAAAGAAAGAGAGCAATTTGGCAAACCCATTTCGCAATTTCAAGCCATTGCATTTAAGCTAGCCGATATGGCGACTGAAATCGAAGCTGCCGATATGTTGTTATTGGAATCGTGTCATTTAAAAAACAATAAGCAAAAGGTCACCACAGTATCCGCCATGGCTAAATACTATGCATCCGAAGTGAGTGTGCGTGTTTCCACCGAAGCCGTTCAAATCTTTGGAGGATACGGTTATACAAAAGATTTTCCGGTAGAAAAATTTTATCGTGATTCCAAACTTTGCACCATAGGAGAAGGCACCTCGGAAATTCAGAAGCTGGTTATCTCTAGGGAAATTCTCAAGTAAGAAAGTGTATATTCGTGGCATGTCTCGTCGAACTGCCCTATTGATTCTTGTGCTTCTTCTTGGGTTAGCCACGGTCAGTCATTTACTCTTCGCAACAGGCATGTTCGTCGATGGCATTGTTTATTCGGCAGTTGCAATGAATATACATGAGGGTTGGGGAGATTTCTGGAATCTGCACTATACGGCTACGCTCTATCGCGATTTTAACGAACACCCCTCCCTTGGAATATGGATTCAATCTTTGTGGATGGATCTTTTCGGGACATCATCCTGGTCGGATAAATGGTTCAGCGTCTGTTGTATTTACATACAATTAATGATATTAAAAAAAATCATCGACGACCTCTTCTATCCGAACGGCCACAGCTTCCCCTTTCCGCTTTTCTTCTTTATTCTAACACCGCTCACTCTTTGGATGATTCCAAATAACTTGTTGGAGAACACCATGGGTATATTTACCTCGTTATCCGTATTATGGGCTATTCAAGCGCTAAAGAAGTCTTCCTCTTGGCGAATGATTTTTTCTGGAATAAGCATCACCGCTGCTCTCTATTGTAAAGGCCCAGTTGGACTTTTTCCTCTCGCTTTATTACCCATACAAGCACTTGTGAACCCCATCGGAATTTCTCGAATGGTCTATTTCAGATTATGGATCTTTCAATTACTGGCATTATCCCTTAGCTTTTTTGCCCCGCTCTTATTATTTCCCGCTGGTTTGCATCAATGGCAACTGTATTGGGATCGACAA
Organism: uncultured Chryseobacterium sp.; assembly: GCA_964544665.1. Classification (GTDB taxonomy): domain Bacteria; phylum Bacteroidota; class Bacteroidia; order Flavobacteriales_D; family Sanyastnellaceae; genus CAMCTV01. The sequence goes on from CAZJCQ010000028.1 coordinate 15,612, forward strand.
ATCGTATACAGCCTATCGAGCCTTCAAACTGTCTCATATCGCGGATACATCCTTCAAGCACTGTTACTTCAATTAGCTCCGGCATTATTGTTACTTTCATTACTCACATGGATTTTCAAAAAACAATTTGTGTTGAATTCAAAACGCGATTTCAAAAAAGGAATCATTTGGATTTTATTTGGCCTATCCGGAGTCATCCCGATCATGATATCCATGAAACAAAGAGAATATTATCTATTTCCTGCGCTGCCCTTCTTCTATATAGGAATTTGTATTTTATTTCAACCCACCTTGGATCGACTTGATGACTTAATAAAAAAGAAATTTACCAACACTTGGATTACTGCATCCATTGTATTACTCTCGATTTGGACGTTCTATCAAGGGATCAACTCCTATGGCAATTTCGCTCGAGACCATTCACTCCTGCATGACTTGCAATTATTCTCTGATAGGATACCTTCAGGAAGTACCATCGCCATTTCGCATGCGCTATCCGAACAATGGTCGCTTTACGCTTACGGATATCGATTTTATCATTGGTCATTTGATGATTTACATTCTCATCCGCATTCGCTCTCCGCTGTAGCTCCTGCCTCAGACACCCTTTCTTCATGCACGATAGGCCAGAAGTTGCAATTATGCATCACCGAATAAAGTTTTACTTTATTAAAAGCTCTTTCACTCTGCCTTGCAATTTTCCAATGGCCTTTAATTCTAATACGATGCCCTGAGCACTCATTTCACACTTTTCCACCGAAATGGACATTACTTCACCATGCACACGTACGCCATTCTTCTCGAGCGCATGGATCATGTCATTCACTTTATTAATCATCGTGGGATAATAGGAAATAAACTTGAATTCGAGCATTTTGCTCTTGGCCCACTCCTCATTCCAAGTCTCCAATTGAATGCCCCACTTGAGCAGTTGATGACGGGAATCCAAATCCCATTCAATATTTTGTAATGATAAAATCTGTTTTTCTTTATCCCAATTAACGGTCATATCTGCACTCAAGTGCACGTTTTTCACCTTCCATTTTCCTTTTTGTATATCCAATACCCAATCACCACGCATCTTTCCACTTTCTGTTGATTTAAATTCACTTTTTCTTACCACCACTTGTCCTCCCTCCGCATCTAGAATCCATGCATGTTCAAGCAATTGAGGATTCACCAGCTCATTCCATTCTGTCCAATTCCAAACACCTTGTAAGTTCACTTCTGAATTTTTACTTGGTGGAGCGGCCATGACCACCTTTGGCAGGGGACACATTCCATTACTGGTTTTACTTTTTTTGAATTGAAATAATGCTTCTAATCCTACATCCGCATAAATTGAATCTGGATCACTTCGAAGATTGCCTATGTACAACTGTAAAATTTGCGCGCTCAAAAAACCATACTCACCCACCGGATATCCGTTCATGGATGCCGCTAACCAAGGTTTCAATTTCGAGGAAAAGTCCAAGGATGAAAAATATTTGTCTCCATCCTCCAATGATTGTTTCAGGGCTTTATTCATTTCATTGGTCACCTCCTGGGTAAAATCCAATTTCAAAAAGGTCAATTCACAGGGATTGTATGGAGTAAGGGACACATTGCTGGAAATGGTTTTGAGTTTCCAATTAGCATCAATCCCCCAGATCATTTTACCCTTCCAGTTCATTTTTCTCATTCCTTCCTTTCCGCTTCCGCATGAAAACGGAACTTTTGGGGTAACACATTTCTCCCCCCAACACGTTGCACATATTTGACCACTGATGGCATACTCCAGGTCCAGTTCGAAATAAAGCGTTGTTCCTTCACATTTTAGATGAATACTATCGCGTTTTACCTCGAAACGAAAATCGGGTTGACCACAGGGAGAATAGGTAAATTCAGGCCACTGCGGATTATGAAAAATCCAAGGTAATTGACGATTAACCATATCCTCCACCTTGGTCAAGGAAATGGATACCGGCAAAGAAATGATGCTTTTAGTTGGAACCGTGGACCAATCCATTTCGGGTAAGGGGACTACCGTCTTTGCTAAATGCTGCGTTTTTCTTCCACATGCGCATGCGAACATTAGCAACCCTAAAAAAATCCAATACCGAATATTCATTTGATGGCTGACAAATTACGCCCGATTTTCTGAATCCAAAAAGTATAAATTCAACCCTGCACCACCTCACGCTGAGTTATTAACAAATTATTTCACCTTCTCATCAACTAGATATTCTCAATTCATTTATATTCAATAAGTTAAATCAAATATTTTTTAGATAAAATTATTCGTTTTATCAACAAAATGGTGTAAATTCGCAACCCTTATGGTAAAAAAGCTCGTGGTTGTTGCTTTCGTCCTCATTGGACCTGCCCTTGTTTTTTGCCAATCGATTTCCACTGATCATTCTGTATCGATACTGAACGCCGCTTGGGAGGAGGGATATGTATCCTCTAAAGTTAAAACTCCATGGGCTGAATTCGGGAAAATTGAACGGGCCTTTCCAAAAATTGATTTGATCAATCAAGACCCTTATCGAAAATCTTTAGCGCAAGAGTTTGAATTAAAAAGAGCCGCGCTCAAGGCAGACAAAGGTCTATCGATTGAAGGGATTGGACAACAAAATTTCAATCCTCAGATGAATGAAGATAATTTAATCTATCGCTCCCGTGCATCAGGTGGCTTGGAATGGAATTTACTTTCTGGAGGTCTTTTGGAAAACCAAGCAGAAGCGCGTCTATTGGAACAAGAGCTTCAGATTCGACTCAACGGCATCGGAGATAAAGGGGTGCAACAAGTAGCGTATGCCAATAGAAACAAAATCATCTTTTATTTCAATCAACAAAAATTGAAAGTATTAGCGAAGCGTAAAAAACTCGCGGAAACTAAAATCAATGTGCTCTCGCCGCTTGCAGAGAGTAGAGAAATTCCTTCTACCCTTTTACTAGACAATTACAAACAAATGATTGATATTGCAGGACAATACAATCTTTACGGATCCTTTAATAAAAGTGTACGCGGACTTTTAGATACCACCCAACTTCAATTTCCTGAATTGCTTCCTCCTTTTGACATCAATATTCAAGCTCTGAAAAATCTTTGCTCTATTACCACTACTACCCTCATCAAAAATCCAAAGAAACCCATATCCTTGTTTACCAAAGAAGTAAAATTGAGCACTCACCTAAGGTATAATTACTACGATCTGGTTAGCAATACGGCAAATCGAAACTTCATATCAATTGGACTTAACACGAGCATTCCGCTTCGAATTTTTAGCAAATCCTACCAAGCCTATCATCACAACAAATCCGCCATGCTCCTCAGCCAACAGCAATCCAATGCGGATTTGAAATGGTTGGAGATCTCCAATTTAATTTACGAGTTTAAATACAAACTCAAACAATTTAGTGCTTGGGAAGAAAAGCAACGAATTCAGAAAGAAACTTTACGTATTCATCAAGGTTTACATCAAATACAAGATCCTGCTTTTCAGCCTATTCAAGCATTAGATGCCCTAGATGCCTATTACGCTTTGGAACTTGAAAAACATGATTTGTTGCAACAACTTTATTTAAAACTTGAGGAAATTCAAGTTTTACTACCCAATGAAAATGTAAATCGCTACATTTTACCTTATCAAAAAACGACTGAAAGTTCCGTATGGTTACCTCCGATTCATGATGAAAAATTCATTTACACCAGAGGGCAATTATTATCCAAAGAGACTGGAAACGAGAAAATTCAAATTGTGGTTGAAGACGCCACGAATGATCAAATTATTGGAGATATTTTTACCAATACTCCCAATGGAAAGTACGAAGTATATTTTCCTAAACCAGGGCCTTACACCTATAAAGTTCGGATTGCTGACGGACTTGTATTGGAAGGAGATTTTGTGATTCCAGATTCTATTTCAGGACCTGCTTTCATGGACCAACACATTATTATCCAGAGAAACAATAATGGAAAATTTGTTCTGAGTATTCAAAATAGCGGACTCGACAGCATTCAAAAAGGTATTGAAACGGCACAAGACGCGCTTAATAAAACGCAAAATCAGATTCCCCGAGAAAACGATTTCGCGGAATTGAAGGATCAGAAGGGAAAGGAAAAGGAGAGGGGGAAACAGAGCGAGAGTGAGAAACAGAGTGAGAAACAGAGCGAGAAACAGAGCGAGAAACAGAGCGAGAGTGAGAAAAAGAGTGAGAGCGAGAGCGAGAAACAGAAAGAGAGCCAGAGTGAGAAACAGAAACAGAGCCAGAGTGAGAGCGAGAGCGAGAAGCAGAGCGAGAAAGAGAAAGAGCGTGCGCTAGAGAAGAAGGAAGAGCGTGCGCTAGAGAAGAAGGAAGAGCGTGCGCTAGAGAAGAAGGAAGAGCAGCGAGGGAAAACGGAACCAGCGGATTCCACGATACAAAATCAAGAGTTGCTAGACCTTGATCTGGCCAAAGACCTTAATGGAATAGAGACCAACAACAACAAAACAGAAAACATTGAAATGAACGGCACTTATTCATTGGATCTGCGAGCAGCGCATGTGATTCAATGGGTGATGGATGGATTGAAAATAGATACCACTGATCAATTCAATAGTTATCGAAAATGGAAACTCGATGTATTGTTGAAGCAGTATCCAGCATTGAGTAAAAACTATAATCATGCTTATGAAATTGATTCATTATACCGACTCATCGACCGCTCCAATGCCGATCATTCCAAACTTGAGGAAGAATTAGCGAGGTTCGAATTCGATAATCGAATCTCCATACAATCGGTGTCAACGGAAGTCAACAAAAATTTAAAACTGGACATCAAAAAACGCTTAGAAGATTTCAATCGCAATTCCACAGACGGTAATGATGTATGGAAATCACAAATTCAATTCTTAAAAAGCTTAACAGATTCCCTCATCGTTGAAAGCAATTTTGAAAGAACAAAAGCGCAAGACAATAGCTCCTCCATCGTAACAAAAAACAACCACCTTAAAAAAGCTTTTGACTACGAAATGAATGCCAATAAGGCCATGCAGCATTTAGTCATGACTTTCGACTCCAAAGCCATTTTCTCATTATACAGTCCAGACCAAGTTGAATTTCTGCGCACCGCTGACGATGACCGCATTCGAAGAGATTTCAAAAATAGCCGAACCTACTTAGCTACTACCAGTGCAAGTGTTGGTGAAACATATTATATCAAATCAAATGTTTCTCCGAAAGAAAAACCCGTTGAAAAAGATTTCTTCTACACCGTTCAAATAGGCGCCTTTAAAAACACCTACTATATTGAACAATGGGAAGAATGGGAAACCATTATGGGAGAAAAAACAGAAAACGGATTAACGCGTGTGATGATTGGAAAGTGCGGAAGCAGCGCTGAAGCCGAAGAATCAAAGAAAAAACTAAAAGAGCTAGGCTATAAAGATTCCTATATTGTACTATACAACAATGGAGAAAGATTACCGATCAGGGAAATCCTAGATGGCGCTTCCAAAAATGACACTACACAATTAGCCAAATTCCAAGATTACCAGCAACAAACTACCCAATGGAATAATGGAATGTATTTGTGGTCTAAATCTTATTTGAATTATTCCAATGAAGAAATCATCAGCGATCTAGAAAAATGGAAAGTGGATCATGTCGTCCTCTCCCCTACCACCGATCGCAAAAACTGGAACCGAGTTAATAGTCTGATCCTCGAACTACAGCGCAAGCAGATTGGTGTTGAATGGATGATTGGAAATAATAAATGGTTAAATGCATCTATAGAAGGAAAATTAGATAGCATTGGTCAACAGATGCACCAATGGAAAATACAAACCATTCACTTGGACATCGAGCCACATACGTTGGAGGATTATAAAAAAAGAAAGGAGTATTATCACAACCTGTACATTGCTCGAGTAAAAGAAGCCTCTCAATATTGCAAGAGAAATGGATATCAACTGAATCTTTCCATTCCATTGAGCTATCCCCAAGAATTATTATCGAGTATCGAACCGTATGTTCAACAGATTACGCTGATGGCCTACGAAAATCCATCGATGGAAGCGATACAGCGAAGGAGCCAAGAAGAAGTAAACACTTTCATGTCCAAAACCCTTGTCGCACTGCGAGCGAAAGATTACGAGAATTCACTTTCTTTGGACAAGGACTTAAACTACCTAAAAAATTGGATACCCAGTCATCAAGGTATTATTCACGACTACAACACGTATAAGCAAATATCATCGAATGAAAAGCATTAATTTTAAAAGGGCAGGTTCAGATATCAGAGTAGCAGAAGAAAACAAACCAAAGAAAAAGAAAAGACAATGGGATAGAATCATCTATTTCATCGTATTTTTTGCCTTACTGATCGGACTCGGTTATTATGCCTTTACAAGACTTTTTTATGTCAACGCGCAAGCCCAAGTTTTATACGAGAACGTAGAAATACGATTATTAAAAGATGCGCGTATCATGGAGTATTTTACTCATGAAGATGACACCATCGAATTTGGAGATACTCTTTTCCGATATAGCGAGGATCGCACAGACGATCAATCCAATATTCAATTGAGCGCACACCGATCCAGCAGTGATAACCCCGCATATAATTGGGTAATTCGAGAAATATTTACCACCGAGGAAAAAATCAATTCCAAAAAATCTGAAAAAGAACAATGCTTAGCCCTCATCAAAAGCTACAAGCAAGAAGTAGAAAAAATCAAGACCTCTGTAAGTCTTGGCGTACTGCCTCAAAGTCGTTTGGATGTTCGCGAAAACGACATCTTAAAACTCAAATCTCAAGTGCAACGATTGGAATCAGAAATAGCGCAGTTATACAGTGCCTTGGATGAATTGAAAACGAAAATACCCTCCATACATGGAGCAGATTCCGCAAGCTTAAGCGCCAACATGGGGGATGTGCAAAATGAGAAATTTTTCCTTTCTCCATTTGAAGGGACTGTCAATCGAATTTTCATCCGACAATTTGAAACCAGTTTAAAATCAGAAACCATTTTATCCTTGCACCGAAATTCTCCCATTTTTGTTCGTGCATTTTTTGATCAATCCGATATCGATGTATTGCAACCTGGTGATGAATTTCTTTTAGAATTTCCTGATGGCACAAAATCCATTGGAGTGCTAAAGAGATTTTATTATTCAACTGTTCCATTGCCTGTTGAATTTCAAAAAAGATACGAACCCATCACTCGCACTATTGGAGGAGACATCTATCCAAAAGATAGCACCCAAGCCGCGCTTTGGAAAAACTTTTACAAGATGAATGTCGTTGTCAAAAAATTCAAATTTTGATTATGAACGAATCAATTATTAAAATCGATCACCTCACTTTTATCAAAATAAATGAGAGCACCGGTTATACCCCCCACCAAGTAATGGCATTCGATGGGGTAATACTGGATACCAAAGACAGCAATTTTTGTCAAACTACTATTCTCGCCATCCGCAGACATCATCTTCCGGAGGTATATTTAAAACCTATCTTCGTTACGCATCTTCACCCGAACGGCTTCATTCATCTTCACGCATTGTCAGATGGTGTTTATATGAGTGACCAAGATGGACAAAATGCCGTCACAAAAACGAAGAAAATTTTTCAAAAATCGTTGGATTTACACCCCTCTTACCCACCGAATGCCCATGGCGCTGCTTTAAAAAAAGCATTAGACTATCTCTATTGCCGAGAAAACCGAACCCTACAACCTCATCTAGATCCTTTCTCGATTATTGGATATAGCTATCCAGAAATGTCCGTATCATTTGAAACCCACGAGGAAGCGCAAATTTTAGATGCGCTCGAGTGGGCAGAAAAACAAGACCTCATTTGGCCTGATTTTCAAGAAAGAATTTACGTTTGTAATCAATGCTCAGGGGGATTCCTAAGCTACCGAGAAGTATGCCCCCATTGCCAATCATCCAACACCAAAGGTGAAGATTTAATTCACCACTTTCCTTGTGCATACATAGGACCTATCTCCGACTTTACCCGTCAACAGGATGATAAAATGGTATGTCCAAAATGTGATAAAGGACTGCATCACATTGGAGTAGACTATGACAAACCTTCTGTCCTTTATCATTGCAACAACTGCGATACTAAATTTCAGGATCTCTATGTCAAAGCCAAATGTCTGAGTTGTAAAAATGATGTAGAAGTACAATATCTCAACGCTCGCACAATCAATACTTATAAATTGACCAATAAGGGAAGACATGCCATTACACAGGGATTTGAAAATAATGGAAGCGCTGCAAAAGACAACATTCATTGGATCAGTGAAGACGCATTTTTATCTCTATTGAATATCGATGCACGAAGAAGTATTAAAGAAAACATCAGCATTCAATTAATAGGAATTGAATTTGCCAACGCCAAAGAATTCGAACGATTGGTGGGTGCCTATCGATTTAAAAAATTCATCGAAGAGTTTTATCTCATCCTTCAAGGAGATTTGAATGATGTTGAATATTTGTATGTTGATCAAGGACGTAAATTCTGGTTGATCAAATATTCTTCTCCCACATTCGATATAATCGAGTGGATTGCTTCTTTTGATCAACGCGCTTTGCAATTAATTCAGCACAATTACGATGGTTTCAAAGCTGATCTGCATTGGACACATACAAGGTTACAAGAACACGAGAGCGGAAAAGATGCCTATTCCAATTTGAATCGCAAACTATCCTTGGGATGAATTTTATAGACGAATTTTTCCTTTTCGTATCCTCTATTGGATGGCAAAAATTTGTCCGTTACTTCTATTTCTTTGTGGTATTTGAATTCCTCCGATTTTTTGTATTGGAATTATTTGTCTTGCTATTGTGGCAATTCACACATCGCTTTCGAAAGCAGAGATGGGAGAAAGCACATCATGAGTTATGGACAAGAATGCCATTGGTGTCAATCATTGTTCCTGGTAAAAATGAAGGAAAGCATATATACAAGCTGGTTCAATCCCTCAAGGAACAAACTTATCAAAACATTGAGCTCATTGTAGTAGACGATGGAAGCGACGACGACACGGAGCGAATTTGTCGCAATTTGGAGCAGAATGGTTTTATCGATTTATTCTTAAGAAATGAAGTTCGAGGAGGAAAAGCATCAGCAGCCAATCTTGGATTAAGAATGTCAAAAGGAGAATTCATCGTTCACCTGGATGCCGATTGTTCTTATTGGCCAGATGCCATCGAAAAAATAGTTCAGGTCTTTTATTTTGATCCAAAAGTTGGTGGTGTAGGGGGCAATGTGCAAGTGCGCAATTACAAAGAATCCTTGGCCGCTACTTTTCAAGCGATTGAATATTTTGACAGCATCTCCATAGGGAGAATCTCGAGCAGTGAATTGGGAATCTATCGGGTCATCAGTGGTGCATTTGGAGCCTTCAGAAAAGAAGCGCTCAATAAAATAGGAGGATGGGACATTGGTCCTGGATTGGATGGAGACATTACCGTGAAGCTGAGAAAGATTGGCTATAAAGTAAAATATGAGCCCGATGCCGTGTGTAAAACCAATGCACCTGATAGCTTTAAAAAATTGGCCAATCAAAGACTACGTTGGGACAAATCATTGATTCGATTTCGATTAAGAAAACATATTGATGTGCTTTTACCTTCCAAGAATTTCTCTTGGCTTAATTTTATTTCCTTTGTAGAGAACATTGTCTACAATCTAGTACTTAACTTTAAATGGTATTTTTACATCATCGATATCATTTTTAATTTCACCTCCCTTCTTCCCTTTATCGTCCTCACCAATCTGGTCTTGTATACCGTCAATTATCTCGTAAAATTCATATTATTCTCTGCCTTTCGTTTGAACCACAAAGAGCCCATTGCCTATTTCCTTCCCTATCTACCCGGTATGGTGATTTACTTTGGATATTTCCTTCGATTCACGCGAACGGTCGCATACTTACAAGAAATTTTCTTTAAATCTTCCTACAAAGATCCCTGGAATCCTGAAAAAAGTTCCAAGTTTGCGAAAGTGATGCGGCTTTAATTTGTAGCTTTACCTCATGCCATTTAATTCGCTCTTTTCTTGGTTCATCACCAAGCGGATGCATCAAATTGAATTATTTATCAAACACCCTTTGGAGGTGCAAGACGAATTATTTCAATATTTGATAGAAGAAGCGGGTAGCACTCGATTTGGATTTGATCATCACTTCCAAAAAATCAGAAGTTTCAGCGATTTTCAACAAATGGTTCCCATCCGAAATTATGAGTCTTTCCGATCATATATTGATTTATTGAAAGATGGAGAACAACAAGTATCATGGCCTTCTAAAGTCAAATGGTTTGCCAAGAGCAGTGGAACGACGGATGATAAAAGTAAATTCATACCCGTAACCGTAGAATCATTAGAGGACTGTCATTACAAGGGAGGCAAGGACATGCTCGCACTGTACTACCATCAAAAACCAAACGCATCACTTTTTAATGGAAAATCGCTGGTAGTCGGAGGATCTTCTACCCTTTCCTCTTTTAATGAGGGCAGCCAAACGGGTGATCTTTCCGCGATTATTATTCAGAATCTTCCTGCATGGGTGGAGCTCAAAAGAACGCCTTCTAAGGACATTGCGTTGATGGAAAATTGGGAAGAGAAATTAGAGGCGATGGCGATGGCCACTATGAATGAAGATGTAACTAATATTGCCGGAGTTCCCAGTTGGACATTGCTGCTTCTTCAGCGTATTTGTGAATTAAAAAAAGTGCACTCCATTCATGAGGTTTGGCCCAATCTAGAGCTCTACATGCATGGAGGTATCAGTTTCATTCCTTATAAAAAATCGTTTGAATTATTATGCTCAAAGCCGCTTGATTTTATGGAAACCTACAATGCCAGCGAAGGATTTTTTGGCATTCAAGACAACCTCAATCTAGATGACATGCTGCTGATGCTTGATTATGGTATTTTTTATGAGTTCATTCCCATGAACGAATGGGAGTCTGAAAATCCCAAAACGTTGACACTGGAACAGGTATCACTTGACGAACCATATGCAGTGGTTATTTCCACCAATGGCGGATTGTGGAGATATAGCATAGGCGATACCATTCGATTCACCTCGCTCTACCCTTTTCGATTTAAAATTACTGGAAGAACCAAGCAATATATCAATATAGTAGGTGAAGAACTCATGGTAGAAACGGCTGAAAATGCATTGGCATGGACATGCCAACAGCACCAAGCCATCGTAACTGATTTCACCGTTTGTCCGCTTCCTGATCAGCAAGAAGGGGGATTTTATCATGTATGGATGATAGAATTTTCTCAAGCGCCGGATCATCTAGACTCTTTCACATTGAGCCTCGACGCGAAAATCAGAACCCTTAATTCCGACTATGATGCAAAGCGTGCGGGAGACTTAAATTTGAAAAATTTACGAATCGAAACTTTACCCTCTCAATCTTTTTATGAATGGATGAAAAGCCGAGGCAAATTGGGAGGTCAAAACAAAGTACCCAGACTTCATCCCAACGATAAATATTACCAGCTGATACAACATTGGAAAAATGAAAATATTTAAAGGTGCCCTTCTCCTTTTTCTTATTTCCTCCTTTTGCTTTGGGCAAACAAATCTGATCCAAATTGAGGTTGATGCGCTAGGAAATCAATATTATTTATTTCCAGACAAATTAGAAAAAAGAGACGCGCAAGGGCAATTATTATTCAGTAATAGTTACAATCAGCATGGAAATATGGATGTATTTGACATCACCAATCCACTTCAACCGTTTGTCTATTTCAAATCTTCCAATAAAATCATATATCTCGACAATACCCTCAGTGTACAATCGAGTGTGGTAGATCTATATCATCTCGCAGAAGAAATGGGCAGTGCTTTTATCACCCAAAGTTGTGGTGCACGAAATGGCGGTATTTGGTGCTTCGACAATGCACAAAAAAAAATATACCGATTAGATAAATGGGGAGGAATTATTTTCGACATTCCTAATTTATCCTCCTTTTCTCCATTGGCTAGCTGGAATATTCTTTGGATGCAGGAATCTCAAAATACCTTATTTCTGCGTGATGAGAAATTCATCCATGTTTTCGACTTCACAGGAGCTTTTATAGACTCCCGTATAGCCCATTATCATCCCACTAGCGCTCATGGTAAATTCCTCTTTGAATGCAGAGAAGACGAGCTGTGGTGTTGTTACCCCAGTGAAATAAAAATCAAGTCAGTGGGTCCGATTTCATTACCCTTTTGTATACAAAACGGAAAGTGTTATTCTTTGAATCACCTCCCCGGAGGAAAAGACATCGAAGAATTTGTCAACAAATAGGCTTTTCAATTTCCAAGAATGGACCAAATCCATTATTTTCACGTCGTTATTTAACCTAAACAAATTATGCATCTCGCAATCGCTGGAAATATTGGCTCCGGTAAAACGACGTTAACTACCTTGTTAGCCAAACACTATAAGTACACCCCTCATTTCGAAGAAGTAGATGACAATCCTTATTTGATTGACTTTTACAAAGACATGCAAAGATGGTCCTTCAACTTGCAGGTGTTCTTTTTAAAAAGCCGATTATCTCAATTAATTGAGTTGAACAAAAAAGGGAAGAATGTAGTGCAAGACAGAACCATCTATGAAGATGCCTATATCTTCGCTCCGAATTTACACGCGATGGGATTGATGACCACGCGAGATTTTGAAAATTACGCGGATCTGTTTTCGGTAATGGACGAGTTCATTACTCCGCCTGATTTGCTAATTTATTTGCGCGCCAGTGTTCCTGCATTGGTAGAGAATATTCAGAAAAGAGGACGTGAGTATGAAGAGGCCATTCGTTTGGATTATTTGACCCGATTGAATGAACGCTATGAAGCGTGGATCACTACTTATAATAAAGGAAAATTATTGATCATTGATGTCGATAACAATCGTTTTCACGAAAAGGCGGAAGATCTCGGAAAGATCATCTCCGGAATTGATGGACAATTAAACGGATTGTTCAAATAACAAAAAAGCCCTTACGGGCTTTTTTTATTTCTTCGCCGCAGTGGCGCCACCGATGTGTCCTACAATGATAAACTCTGTTCTGCGATCCATTGCCAAGTTCTGATCATCGCAAGTGGTTTTTTGTTCTCCCTCACAAATACATCCATGGACTGGAAAATCCTCGCCATAGCCCTTGTATTTCACTCTCGCGCGTTCCACCCCATGACGTATTAAATAATCGGCAGATGTCTTTGCCCTGCTCTCCGAAAGTCGTAAATTATATTCACGTGTATTTCGACAATCTGCATGTGCCGCACATTCGATGATGACTGTTGGATTTTCTTTCATATAGGCTACAACCTCGTTTAAATCTTTTCTTGCGGCGGGAGAGATAAACCATTTGTTCGTAGCAAAATAAATGGTTCTTAAAGACTTCATGAGTTTGGTATCACGCTTAGATGGATTGCCTTTGTTTTTTAATCCATCCCCTGACCAATCCTTGTTATTTACCTTTACACTCGTCGCTCTAAAGATGTTGTTTTTTGATATCACTTTGTAAGCAGTGGCCAACAAGGTGTCCCCGGAAAATACGGAGACTTCAATGGAATCACCTTCTTGAATGAGATCAAATGGTAGTTCGGTAGAGGTTGCGGAAAGTGCCCCCAACTGGTCAACTTTTTTTAATGCTGAATTTAAATTACGAATTTGATACTTTAATTTTCCATCACGATCTGCCAACTCGCTTGGAATATCCAAATTCATGTTGACATTATGAATCGGGGTTAACTCATTTTTTGAATGTTTTTTCAAAATGCGCAAAATCCCCTTCGGTTGTTGATACTTCACCGCATGAGGGAAATAACCATGCACGAAGAGCGTATCTCCGTCACTCATATAAGGAGGGATGGCCCCCTTTTTATCTACCCCTGCATATTCCCATTGCTTATTTTGCTTGATTACGTAAGCCTCTCGCGACTTTATTGTCTTTCCTGTCTCCTTATCGATGACATAGAGTGACGCATTCACTTGAGGAAACTCCATCTTGAAAATTTCATCTTTTCCCACTTGATAATTCCGATTGGAAGACACAAACCAAACACTATCATTTCCATTGTTTACCAATGAGAAATCATCTCTCAATGAGTTGATAGGGGCGGGTAAATGAACGACCGATTTCGTTTCCTTTTCTAAAGAATAGATGTCAAATGCTCCTAAACCACCACTGCGATTGGAAGAGAAGAAAATGTTCCCATAAGCTACTGTTGGAAACAATTCATCTTGAGAGGAGTTTATGGGTCCCGCTAACAAAGTGGCCTTTCCCCATACTTTGTCATTTAAAGCAACGCTATAAATATCAAATCCGCCCTTTCCTCCTGGCTGATCTGAAACAAAATAAACGCTCTTCCCATCACTTGAAAAAGAGGCATGAGCATAAGAATATTTATACTCGCAAAACGGCAAATGCTTGGCTCGTGACCACTTACCATTCTTCTTCATGGTTAATTCGAACAATTGGGGACGCTCCATAGATTTAAACAAACCCTTATTGATGGTCCGCGTAATGATGATTCGATCATTAGCTGGACTCATAGTAAGGGATCCTTCATGCTTGGAAGTATTGATTTTATTGAATGGCAACTCATTGATCCCAGTACCACTCATCTTAATGTCTAAAAAAGTAGAGGAATCGTTTGCTGAAACTTCATCAATCATCGACTTCTTTTTAGCACTGGCAACATAATACAATTGTCCTTTAGCCCAATATGCACCAAAAGAATTCCCTTCCGGCTCTAAATTCAATCGATCCACTTTAACGTTTTGTGCAGAGAAAATTTCTAAAGAATCTTCTCCGTTTTTTAGGTTCATGATTACATCCTTCAAAATAGGATTGCTAATCTTACTTCCGACCGATTTCGATTTCTCCGCATTCCCCATCTGCCAAAGCGCATCCGCGTAATAGTAACGATCTACGTCTTTCAATGAGTCCAAAGGTGCACTGGCATAAATCTCTGTACACTTCTTTGCCTCTTTCATCATATAGGCGCATCTACCCCATTTTAATTTGGAAATCACCCATTTGTCCGCATCTTTCTTAAAATATTCTGCAGCCACAGCATAGGCCTTTTCCGCTAGGAATTCATCGCCTTGCTTCATCGCCTTTTGCGCATACAAGGAGTTCTGAAAAATGAACGTAAATAAAAAAGAACTGAAGAAAAGTAGTTGTATTTTTTTCATGGAACTAGAATAATCTGGGTGAAACTTGACCACGATAGCTATTAGAAAGGAAAAACTTTAGCATAATTTCATGAGAACCTGTTGTGAAACCACTCAATGCCGAGGTGGTTCGGTCATAAGCATATAATAAGCGAGCATAATTTCCCATCTGGAACTCGACAATGCCAATGAAAGAATCCTTGTTACGATACGATACTCCTACACCCAAAAATTTATTGTAATACGCAATCGCCCCCATCTCGGTTTGAATGCCCGTATTTTGATGCATCTTCACCAAAGCCGAAGGTTTCAACTGCCAAGTATCATTGATGTTCCACAAATATCCCGCCGTAACATATTGATGAATGCTCTGAGTCGAACTAAAATTATTCACGGTTTCTTTTGATAACTGCTGCTTTAGAATATGAGGCATTGAGTAACCAAACCAAAAATTATTATTGTAAGCATATAGACCAGCACCAAAATTAATTTTGGTTATCGTGATATTATTACTGAACATGGCATCTTGTATACCCATGGCTGAGAAATTTGCATTGCTGAACGCTCCAGAAGATTGATCCAAATAGGCTTGTAATCCAAAAGATAAAATCCATTTCTCCATTCGTAATTGATAAGATTGAGCCACTTGAACCTGATTACGATTGAACAATCCTATTCGATCATTGATTACCGAAATACCGGTTCCTAATTTCTCTTGTGCATATCGCATATTGAGATTGGCTGCTAAAGTTTTAGGAGCGCCCTCAATTCCCAACCATTGGTAGCGATACAACAAACCAGCAGTAGCACCAGGAGTGCTACCTGCATAGGCGGGATTCACGTTCAACGCGTTGTACATGTACAATGAATATTGCGCATCTTGTTGTGCTGTGGCCTTGAAAACAACAAGGACCATTAGTATTGAAATGATTTTTTTCATGTGCATCATTATTATCTCCAGATGGTTACAAATCCAGAAAGTTGTTTATTCGAAACTACTAGTTCAATCATATAGAAATAGGTACCTACCGCCAATTCGTTACCTTCACTTGCACCGACGTTTCCGATACCGTTCCAGTTATTTTGGTACGCATCCATTTCATAAACCAAACCACCCCATCGATTGAAAACCTTTACATTGACCACTTCATTAGGAAGGAGTTGACTGATTTCCCATTGATCGAAAGATCCATCTTGGTTAGGAGAAAATGCATCAGGCACAAAAACAAATCCTTCATCAATATCACCATCGCAATCATTATCTAAATGATCCTCGATCTCCTCTGCACCCGGATAAATTTGTGGATTTGCATCATTACAATCATCATTGTTATCCACATAAGCCGCACCAGGTGTACAAGTAGAGGCTGAATCCGTTTGATTACCATAACCGTCACCATCAACATCTAGATAAAACACTGTAGTGACGCCTTCATCAACAACACCATCGCAGTTATCATCCAACAAGTTGCACACCTCAACACCCGCAGGATTGATCAATGAATCATTATCAACACAATCCGTATTATCCATCACATATCCAACAGGAGTGGAGCAATCTTGAACAGTTGAAGCAGCATTACCATAACCATCTTGATCGACATCCGCATAATAGGTGGTGGTTACACCCTCATCAACCGCTCCACTGCAATTGTCATCTACACCATTACAAAGCTCCACCGCTGAAGGATTGACAGCTGCGTTATTATCATCACAATCACCGCTACATACATTAAAGCCATCACCATCCGCATCAAAACCTTCATCGATGGCTCCATCGCAATTATCATCTATTTGATTACACACCTCAATGGTTGATGGATTAATGGCCGCGTTATTATCATCACAATCCCCTGCGCAGCTGGTAAATCCATCCGCATCCACATCGAATCCTTCATCGATAACTCCATCGCAATTGTCATCTAATTGATTACAAGATTCAGCTGCATTTGGATTGATCGACGCATTCGAATCATCACAATCCCCTGCGCAAGAAGTAAATCCATCACCATCTAGATCAAAATCTTCATCGATGTTTCCATCACAATTATCATCTAATCCATTGCAAGTTTCCACAACGGGTAAAATACAGCTACCATCATCATCCGTTGCAAGGTCATTGTAGTTACATGCCGTAAGATCGGTACAACCTGCTACCTCGAATTGGTCACAAATACCGTCACCATCTGCGTCTTGTAAACAATTACCGTTACAATCCAATGCGAAAGGTGCGTAAATACAAGATAAATCATCTGTATTTGCATTCACATCGTAATTACAAGCTATTACATCCAAACAACCAAAGACTACTGGGATACAGCTTCCATCATCGCTATTGGCAGCGACATTATAATTAAAGGCCGCTGGATCGGTACAACCTAATACGGTTGCGATACAGGAACCATCATCAGTATTGGCTGATGAATTGTAATTGAAAGCGGTAGGATCCGTACATCCATTTACTACCGGAATACACGACCCATTATCTGTATTCGCTGCAGGATCATAGTTGAAGGCCGTTGC
Organism: uncultured Chryseobacterium sp.; assembly: GCA_964544665.1. GTDB lineage: Bacteria > Bacteroidota > Bacteroidia > Flavobacteriales_D > Sanyastnellaceae > CAMCTV01. Next base: position 33,306 of record CAZJCQ010000028.1, read on the forward strand.
ATCCGTACAACCACTTACCACTGGTACACAAGAACCATCATCGGTATTGGCTGCTACATTGTAATTAAAGGCCGTTGCGTCTGTACAACCCAAAACAGTTGGAATACAAGTTCCATCATCGACCGTAGCCATTGCATTGTAATTAAATGCACTCGGATCGGTACAACCAGGAACTGGACAAATGGAATCCAATCCAGAACAATCCTCATCAATTCCATTTCCGCAAGAGTCTATGGCTGCTTCATTGATCATTGCATCCGCATCATTGCAATCCCCGTTGGTAAAAGAAGTTCCACAAGCGGAGGGAATTCCAGCTCCGTACCCATCGCCGTCGGCATCATCATAGGTCAGCTGCGCATCATCGCAATCATCACTATTATCCACGTACCCTGGGGGAACCGTGCATGTATAAGTATTGTTATTGAGATCCCCGAAACCATCTCCATCAGCATCTAAATAATAGGAATTCGTAACGAATTCGTCTACTTCACCATCGCAGTTGTCGTCAATACCATTGCATATTTCAGCCACTGGATACACACAAGAACCATCATCGGTATTTGCATCCACATTAAAGTTACAAGCCAAGATATCTAGACATCCCAATACCGATGCAATACAAGATCCATCATCGGTATTCGCTGCTGGATTGTAGTTAAACGCGGTCGCATCGGTACAACC
>CAZJCQ010000029.1:0-9663 GCA_964544665.1 uncultured Chryseobacterium sp.
AAAACTGTATTGATCACCGGTGCCTCTTCCGGCATTGGAAAAGAACTCGCCACTTGCTTCGCCAAAGACCAATTTCATTTGTTGCTTACCGCACGCAGTGAGGGAGCTTTAATGGAAATAAAAAATCAACTAGAAAATCAATTTGGTGCCATGGTTTCCATTTTCAATGCGGATTTGAGCGTCCCCGCTGAGCGTTTGGCTTTGATGCATTGGGTAGATAAAGAAACCACTGCATTGACTCACCTCATCAACAACGCGGGATTTGGAGATACTGGTTTATTTGAAAATACGGATTGGCATAAAAACCAACAAATGATGGATTTGAATATCGATGCCTTGACGCATCTATGTCATCACTTTGTTCCTAAGATGAAAGCTGCAGGATTTGGAAGAATCATGAATGTGGCCTCCACCGCGGCTTTTCAACCCGGCCCCAGCATGGCGGTATACTTTGCCACCAAATCGTATGTCCTGCATTTTTCAGAAGCCATCAACGGCGAATTAAAGGGAACGGGAGTCAGTGTTACTGCATTATGTCCAGGCGCTACCCATACCCAATTTGCCAAAGTGGCCGGATTCCAGGATAACGGAATTTTTGATGCTTCCAAAAAATTACCTTCCGCAAAGGAGGTTGCGGAATACGGTTACCGAGCATTGAACCAGCAAAAATCGGTTGCGATTCATGGATTAAAAAATTACCTTCTCGCCAATACCTCTCGGTTTTTCCCTCGAGACATGGTAGTGGCCATTACGAAAATGATGATGAAATAGTTCTACAAGAAGCCCAATTCCAATTGTGCGGCTTCTGACATCATGGTTTTGTCCCACGGCGGATCCCAAGTGATGACTACCTTGCAATCGGTCACGTGCTCAATGCCTTTGATTTTTTCCTCCACCTCAGGGGGAAGGGTTTCGGCTACTGGACAACTGGGAGAGGTAAGTGTCATGGAAATGGTGACCGCAAAATCCTCTTTGACATCAATTTGATAGATCAATCCCAATTCATAAATATCCACCGGGATCTCCGGATCATAAATGGTCTTGAGGACATTGATGACTTCTTGGGTGAGGGTTTCTTTCTCCATTTTTATTGTAACAAAAATCCGTATGTCTTGATTTGCTTGATCATCGCTGCTAATCCATTGCTGCGCGTCTGACTCAAGTTCTCTAACAACCCAATGGTAGTTAAAAAGTTCATGTCCGCCGCCACAATCTCACTTCCCGGTTGATCATTAAAAATTCTTAGCATCAAACTCACCATGCCTTTTGTAATGATTGCATCGCTGTCAGCATGAAAATGAATAAGTCCATTCTCTCGCTTCTCTGCAGTCAACCACACTTTGGATTGACATCCGCTGATGATGTTCTCTTCCTTTCTCTCTTGTTCAGGAAAACCTTCCAACTCTTTTCCCAGTTCGATGATGTATTCATATTTCTCCATCCAAGTGGGGAACATCTGAAACTCAGCGATTACTTCTTCTTGTCTGGCTGCGATATGGCTCATCCGATTAACAATTGAATGGATTTGATTAAACTTTTTTGCAACTGCACTGTATCTTCCTCGTTGTTATATAATGCAAAAGAAGCTCTTGCCGTTCCGCTCATGTTCCATGCATCCCACAAGGGTTGCGTACAATGATGTCCCGTGCGAATCGCCACTCCTTGCTGATCCAGCAACTCTCCTAAATCGGCATGATGGAATTGAGGCGACCAGAAAGAATACAACGCGGTTTTTCTTTCGCTTTCTCCTATCCAATGCAGCGCTTTCACTTCAGCAGTGACTCTCTTCATCCACTCGATTTGTTGTCTTTCAATTTTGTGTATCCACTCCCAACCCACATTGGAAAACCATCGAATCGCTTCTCCTAAACCAATGATTCCCTGTATATGCGGCGTACCTGCCTCAAACTTCAATGGAGCTTCTTGAAAAGTGGTTCCTTCAAAACTCACATTCTTGATCATCTCTCCTCCGGTTCGATAGACTTCCATGGCATTGAGCAGGTCTAATTTTCCAAACAGCACTCCAATACCTGTGGGCCCAAATAATTTATGCCCCGAGAAAACCAACCAATCACAATTCAATTGAGCCACTTGCAAAGGAAAATGAGAAACGGCTTGGGCTGCATCCACCAAAATTTTTGCCCCTGCAGCATGAGCGTGTGCTACCATCTCATGAATAGGATGCACAACTCCTGTTGCATTGCTCACCCAACCGACAGATACCAATTTGGTTTGCGCATTGATATAGGTTTTCCAATCTGCTACCCAAGTGCCATCAGCATTCAATGGAATCACTTTCAATATGGCTCCTGTTTTTTTACACACTTGTTGCCAAGGAACGATATTGGCGTGATGCTCCGACAAGGCAACTAGAATTTCATCTCCAATTTTTAAGTGGGTCATCGCCCAAGCATGCGCCACGAGGTTGATACCATCAGTGGTTCCTTGCGTAAAGATGATTTCTTCCCGATGCGTTGCGCCGACAAAGTGCTGAATGGCGTCTCTGGATTTCTCCATGGCGTCCGTAGCGAGGTTGGCCAAATAATGCGCTCCGCGGTGCACATTGGCATTGTACTGCTCGTAATAAGAGGAAATGGAGGCGATTACTGCTTGTGGTTTTTGGGTGGTAGCCGCATTGTCCAAATAGACCAATGAGGCTCCTCTTACCTTTTGATGAAGGATGGGAAACTCTTTTCGGATGTGGGCTATATCTTGGTCCAGCGACATTTAATCGGCAATTACTCGTCCTCTTTCTGACAATGTTTTTTTTACGTACTCGATCACCAATGGTTGACCGGAACGATCGATGACCTCATTGATGTAGGCCGAGACCATCATTTGTTTGGCGCCCATTTCGCTGAGGCCTCTGGCGCGCAAATAAAACAACGCTTCTTGGTCAAAAGTACCGGTGGTACTACCGTGGCTGCATCTCACATCGTCCGCGTAAATTTCTAACTCGGGTTTGGAATCCATCTCCGCTATTTCGCTCATCATGATGTTCTTGTTGCTTTGGTAGGCCTCAGTTTTTTGCGCATCTTTTCGCACAAATACTTTTCCATTGAACACCCCGCGCGACTGGTCAAACAATACCCCTTTGTACAATTCATTGGAAGTGCATTTGGGTACTTGATGATCCACCACCGTGTGGTTGTCAATCAGCTGTTGATTTTCGGGTAAATAAAAACCACTCAATCCCGCATGAGCGCGTTGACCGCGCAGTTCGATTTTCACCTCATTCCGAATCCAACCGCCTTGCAAGGTGTGGGTCACTAAATTCAAATGACTCCCTTCCTCCTGTATCACTTCCACCTGCATCAAATGGAAATGCGTTTCGGCATGATCTTGTATCAAATCAATATCCAAATGGGCTCCTTTTGCTAAGAAAATTTCAATCTTCCCATTGAGAAAGGAATCCACTTCCATCTCAGAATGAATCACCACTTTTCCTTTTGCATTTTCCTTCACCTCGATGCGCCAAAAGGGCTGCATCCAAATTCCTTTTTTGTTGTTTTTAATGACAAAATGATGCGTATGATCCGACTCATTCCCTTTTACTTCACATCGCCATGCTTGATTGCAAAAGGCGGTGTGCATGGCACCAAAAAAATCGGAACGCAAAGTCAATGCAGGAATCCATTCTTCAAATGTTACATCGGCCATGACCTCAGCCAACTCCAATGCGAATTGCGTTTGAGCCAACTTTACGGTGCGAGTGTATTTCCACGATTCGTCTCGTGTGGTAGGAAACGACATTTGCTGAAGGGCTTGGACAGCTTCTTGTTGGACAGGATGCTCATAGAAAAAACCCATCTCTGCTCGCTCTATCCAGTCCTTTACCTTATTGATGGTTTTAGTTTCCATTACGCCACGGTTTCTTTGATCCAATCGTATCCTTTTTCTTCCAACTCTAACGCCAGTTCTTTAGGACCCGTTTTGACAATTTGTCCTTTGTATAAAACATGCACCACATCAGGGACGATATAATCCAATAATCGCTGATAGTGCGTAATCACCACAAACGAACGCTCTGGTGAACGCATCGCGTTGACGCCTTGCGCAACAATGCGCAAAGCATCGATGTCCAATCCGGAATCAGTTTCATCCAAAATTGCCAATGTGGGTTCGAGCATCGCCATTTGAAACACTTCGTTTCGCTTTTTCTCTCCACCGCTAAAACCTTCATTCACGGCGCGGTTGGCCAATTGTCCATCCAATTCTACCAGTGCTGATTTTTCTTTTACCAATGCCAAAAATTCTTTTGCCGTCAATGGATCTTGGCCGCGATGCTTGCGCATTTCTCCCACTGCAGCCTTCAAGAAATTCATGTTTGACACCCCGGGAATTTCCACTGGATATTGAAAAGCCAAGAACAAACCTTCTCGCGCGCGAATTTCGGGATCCATGTCCAACAGTGATTGCCCGTTGAAGGTTACCGTTCCATCGGTTACTTCATAATCCTCTCTACCCGCCAATACACTGGCCAAGGTAGATTTGCCTGAGCCATTAGGCCCCATGATAGCATGCACCTCACCAGGCTTTACTTCCAAATTCAAACCTCTCAAAATTTCCTTTCCATCAATGGAGGCTTTTAAATTTTCAATCTTCATCATTTGCTTTGACTTTGCTTTATCCAACACTTCCTTCTAACGAAATCGCCAATAACTTTTGCGCTTCAACCGCAAATTCCATGGGCAGTTTATTCAATACCTCCTTGGCATAGCCATTCACAATCATGCTGATGGCTTGCTCTTCATCTAATCCTCTTTGTAAACAATAAAATATTTGATCTTCTCCGATTTTCGAAGTAGTGGCCTCATGCTCCACTTGGGCGGTGCTGTTGTTTACCTCGATGTAAGGGAAGGTATGCGCTCCGCACTCATCGGTCATGAGCAGAGAATCGCATTGCGAAAAATTTCGTGCATGTTGAGCAGAGGGATTGATTTGCACCAATCCACGATAACTGTTGTTGCTCTTGCCCGCGCTGATGCCCTTGGAAATAATGGTGCTGTGAGAATTTTTACCAATGTGAATCATCTTGGTTCCGGTATCGGCTTGTTGAAAATGATTCGTTACGGCTACGGAATAAAATTCACCGACACTATGATCTCCTTTCAACACACAGCTCGGATATTTCCAAGTAACAGCAGATCCTGTTTCTACTTGCGTCCAAGAAATTTTGGACTTGTATCCATCACACAAACCGCGCTTGGTGACAAAATTGAAAACACCACCTTTTCCTTCCTTATCACCGGGATACCAATTCTGCACGGTACTGTATTTGATCTCCGCTCGCTCCAAAGCAATGAGTTCTACCACGGCGGCGTGCAATTGATTCTCATCTCGTTGTGGTGCGGTACAACCCTCCAAATAACTCACATAACTTTCTTCATCGGCAATGACCAGCGTGCGCTCAAATTGCCCGGTGCCTCCTTCATTGATTCGGAAATAGGTGGAAAGCTCCATCGGACATTTGACCCCTTTGGGAATATAGCAGAATGAGCCGTCTGTGAAAACGGCGGAGTTCAATGCCGCATAAAAATTGTCCTTCTTGGGAACAACGGTGCCTAAATATTTTTGCACCAATTCTCCGTGGTTTTGAATCGCTTCACTGATGGAGCAAAAGATGATGCCCAACTCTCCCAATTTCTCTTTGAAAGAAGTGGCCACAGAAACAGAGTCCATCACAAAGTCCACTGCAATTCCATTGAGTCTTTTCTGCTCGTCCAAAGAGATGCCCAATTTGTCCATGGTTTTTCTCATTTCAGGATCGAGGTCGTCCAAGCTATTGATTTTGGGTTTGCTTTTAGGAGCGGCGTAGTAAGAGATGGCCTGAAAATCAGGCTTGGTGTATTGCACATGCGCCCATTCGGGTTCTTGCATGCTTTGCCAAATTTTAAAGGCATCGAGGCGCCAGTCCAGCAACCATTGGGGTTCGTTTTTCTTTTGAGAAATCAAACGGATCACCTCCTCATTCAATCCCGCGGCAATCTTATCCGATTCGATGTTGGTAGTAAAACCAAACTCGTAATCTTTGCCCGTTATTTCATCTAGTATTTCCATGGCTTATATTGAAAAGCTTTCGCCGCATCCACAGGTCCTAGAAGCATTGGGATTTTTGAAAACAAATCCTTTTCCGTTGAGACCTCCGGTATATTCTAGTTCGGTGCCCACGAGGTAGAGGAAGCTCCTTTTGTCCACCACCACTTTTACCCCATTGTCCTCAAATACTTGATCACCTTCTTTCATTTCGTGATCAAAATTCAGTTGGTACATCAATCCACTGCATCCACCGCCTTCTACACCTACGCGGACAAAAGAGCCGGCGGGACGTGATTCTTCTTGTAACAACTTAGAGACTTGCTCCTTTGCGCTATCTGATACTTTAATCATACTCTTCTTATTTAGAATTTTTCTAAATAGTGTTTACGGTGCAAAAATACAAGGTATAAGGGATTGACACCAAATAATTTCGTTAATATCTAACCGCCATCATGGACAATGCTCCATCTTAAAAAAAATGGGGATTATCTTATATTTGTTGGGTGAAGACGAACTTCCCCATTATTCATAGTTTACGCGGTCTGACGGCAGTGGGCATTTGCTTATATCATTATATCTGTTGCACAACGGGTTATATATCCCCTGGTTTATTATTCGATTCCGTTTACCTCCTGGCCCACACCGTTCAAATATTCTTTATCATTTCAGGCATGGTCATTCCCATTTCGATGATCATTGCTCAATACCAATACCGACACTTTTTCACTTTCTTGTGGAAACGTTCTTTGCGAATAGAACCACCCTACCTGGTATCCATGGTAATTGGGATGGTTTATTTATACGTTCGAAATTTCATTCCAAGCTCCACTCCCGTCGATTTGTTTCCTACTTGGCAAGAGGTGCTTTTGCATGTTGGTTATTTGATTCCCTTTGTAGAGGACTCTCGCTGGATCAACGCAGGTTACTGGACCTTGGCCATTGAATTTCAATATTACATCAGTTTAGCCATTATATTTCCTCTGGCATTGAGCGCGCAATGGTGGAAGAGATTTGTCTTTTACACCATTCTCCTTGCCCTGCCGTTTCTGTATAATAGCGGACACTGTTTTACGGGATGGGGTTCCTATTTTCTTTTAGGACTGGTCTATATTTTACTTTATTTCAAACGCATTCCACTTATCGAGTACATCATTGTATCATTGCTCGCCTCAGCAGTGACCCTGATGCAGCGGGATTTATGGGATCTGTGCATTGCGTGGGGAACCATCGGATTGGTTTATTTCTTTCAAGATTGGGAGAACAAATTCACCCGGTATTTTGGTAATTTAAGCTACTCTTTTTATCTATTGCACAGTGTCATTGGAGGATCGATTATTAATTTTCTAAGTCATCGATTTACGGCTACATGGGAAAAACCGTTGGTCATTTTTATTGGATTTGCTGCGAGTACCATCGCCTCTCATTTTTATTTTCAATGGATAGAGAAACCCTCGATGTCTTGGAGCAAGCGTGTCAAATATGAAAAAAATGAATCGAAAACAATTTCTAGTCACTAGTTCATTGGCGAGTCTTGCCATGGCCACCAAAGCCATACCTAATACCTTGTTCGGAAGTCAAAAATTAAACATTGGACTCATTGGATGCGGTGCTCGCGGTCAGAGTCATTTAGATGAACTCTGCAAACGAGCGGATGTGGAAGTCATCGCGCTTGCAGATCCCGATGCGGAATGGGCCATCACTCAATCACAAAAGATTTTAGCGCAATATCAAAAGCCCAAAGCCAAAGTTTTTTCCAATGGCCAACAAGATTATTTAAACTTATTAGCAGAGAAGAACATCGATGCAGTCATCATTTCTACCCCGTGGGAATGGCACATTCCACAAGGAATTGCTGCATTGGAGGCAGGGAAAAAAGTGGGTATGGAAGTGTCTGGCGCCATTAACATCCAAGAGTGTTGGGACATTGTGAAGACCGTAGAAAAAACAGGGACACCGCTCATGTTCTTGGAAAATGTTTGTTACCGAAGAGATGTGATGGCGGCGATGAACATGGCAAAAAAAGGATTGTTCGGAGAATTGCTTCATGTACAAGGTGGATATCAGCATGATTTGCGCGCAGTTAAACTCAACGATGGGAAATCGCCTTATGGTAGAGGTGTCGAATTCGGTGAGCAAGGATTTTCAGAGTCAAAATGGCGCACCTTGCACAGTGTCAAAAGGAATGGCGAACTCTACCCTACTCATGGCCTCGGGCCCATCGCCATGATGACGGACATCAATCGCGGAAACCGATTAATCTCGTTGTCTTCTATCGCAACCAAAGCCAGAGGTTTACACAAGTACATCGCCGACCAAGCAGGACTCGATCACCCGAATGCAAAAGTGAATTTCAAGTTAGGGGATGTCGTTACCACACTCCTCACGTGCGAAAATGGTGAAACCATGATGCTCTCGCACGACACCTCATCTCCTCGACCCTATAGCCTAAATTTTAGGGTGCAAGGAACCAATGGACTTTGGATGGATGATCTCAATCAATTGCACATCGAAGGCAAAACCAAGCCACATCAATGGGAAAGTGCAGATAACTGGTTCAAGGAATACGACCACCCATTATGGGTAAAATACGCCACAAGCGCTGCCGAATCGGGTCATGGCGGCATGGACTTCTTTGTCCTCAATGCCTTTGTAGAATGTTGTAAAAACAACGAAGAATTTCCATTAGATGTGTATGATCTCGCCACATGGAGTGTCATCACCCCCCTCTCCGAACAAAGCGTTGCAGAAGGGGGAACAAGAAAAGAAATTCCAGATTTTACCCAAGGCAGATATAAATTAAGAAAAAACACATTTAACGACCGAAAGGACTACTAGCTCAATGGTTGTATTTTCGCGACCCAAATAAAAATATGGAATACGATTTTCAAACGATAGAAAAAAAGTGGCAGGAGCGTTGGTATCAAAACAATAGCTACCGAGTGAAGGAAGATGCTACGAAACAGAAATATTACATTCTCGACATGTTTCCCTATCCCAGTGGTGCCGGATTGCACGTTGGTCATCCACTGGGCTATATAGCCAGCGACATTATTGCGCGATATAAGCGTCATCAAGGTTACAATGTATTACATCCCATGGGATATGATAGTTTTGGTCTTCCCGCCGAGCAATATGCCATCCAAACTGGTCAGCATCCCGCTATCACAACAGAGAAAAACATTGCGCGATACCGGGAACAATTGGATAAACTGGGATTTAGTTTTGACTGGAGTCGTGAAGTGAGAACTAGCGACCCTGGCTACTATCAATTTACTCAGTGGATATTTCGCACGATCTACGAATCATGGTTCAATCTTGAGAACCAAAAAACGGAACCCATTACCACGTTGGTTACAGCCTTTGAAACCAATGGCAATTATAATATTCGTCCAGCCTGTGATGATAACTGGTACAAAAGTTTGGTTGAACTAAAAGACAACCAAGGAAAACCACTTTTCTTTTTTGACAAAAATTGGACGGGTGATTTTTCTGCTACCGATTGGAAGAGCATGAATGAAGAGCAAAGACACCATTTGCTGATGTGTTTCCGACTCACTTATCTGGCTGACAGCATGGTTAATTGGTGCCCTGCACTTGGAACTGTTTTGGCAAATGACGAGGTAA
>CAZJCQ010000029.1:9673-32756 GCA_964544665.1 uncultured Chryseobacterium sp.
GTAAAAGATGGAGTAAGCGAGCGTGGCGGCCACCCCGTGGTGCAAAAGAAAATGAGACAATGGTCGATGCGCATCTCGGCATTCGCAGAACGTCTATTGAAAGGTCTAGAGCAAATCGATTGGCCCGAAAACATCAAAGAAATTCAACGTAATTGGATTGGGAAATCCGAGGGAGCCACTTTGTATTTTGATATTGCGAACCATGAGGGTCAAATCGAAGTATTCACGACCCGACCAGATACGATAATGGGCGTTGCCTTTGTTACCTTGGCACCAGAACATCCATTGGTTCCGTTCATTACCACCGAAGATCAACGAGCATCCGTGGATACTTATGTGGCGCAAGCCGCGCTAAAAAATGAACGGGATCGACAGATGAATGTCAAAGAAATGACTGGTGTTGCCACCGGAGCATTTGCTATCCACCCCGTCACCGGAAACCAAGTGCCCATCTATATCGCCGATTACGTGTTAGCCGGTTATGGCACAGGAGCTGTGATGGCCGTCCCAGCAGGCGATCAACGAGATTGGGATTTCGCCCAACAACATCAAATTACATTCCCATTGATTTTTCAGGATCATGACGCGAAAGAGTCGGCATGTACTTCCAAAGAAGTTGCCCTCGTCAACAGCGATTTTCTGAATGGCCTTTGCGGAAAAGAAGCATTCCAAAAGGCCGTAGAATCCCTAGAAATGAAAGGCAAAGGCAGCATCAAAACCAACTATCGATTAAGGGATGCTGTTTTCTCGAGGCAGCGCTACTGGGGTGAGCCCTTCCCTGTTTATTTTGAAAAAGGGATACCCAAAATGATTCCTTCGAACGAGTTGCCGATACAACTGCCTGCTGTAGATAAATATTTACCTACCGAGGAAGGGGAACCTCCTTTGGCAAGAAGCCAATGGAAGTACCAAGATCAATTTGTCATGGAATACAACACCATGCCCGGATGGGCTGGTTCCTCTTGGTACTTTTTGCGATACATGGATCCGAACAATCAGTATGCCATCGCCTCACCAGAATCCATGGCTTACTGGGGACAAGTGGATTTATATATGGGTGGGGCGGAACACGCCACAGGGCATTTATTGTATTCCAGATTTTGGACCATGATCTTGCATGATTTAGGCCACGTCCCCTTTGGTGAACCTTTCCAAAAAATGATCAACCAAGGCATGATCCTTGGCCGTTCGAGTTTCGTTTATCGCGTCAAAGACACCAATCAATTTGTGAGTGCAGATCTTCGAAAAAATTATACCACTCAACGTTTGTATGCCGATATCAGCATGGTAGATAACGACAAACTAGACGTAGCGCAATTTAAACAATGGCTTCCCGATTATGCCGATGCTACCTTTGTGCTCAATGACAAAGGTGATTACATCTGTGGATTTGAAATTGAAAAAATGTCTAAATCCAAATACAATGTTCAAACTCCCGACGAATTGGTAGAAAAATTTGGAGCCGACACTTTGCGCTGTTACGAGATGTTCTTAGGCCCTGTCGAACAAAGCAAACCTTGGGACACCAAAGGCATCAATGGGGTTCACAATTTCTTAAGAAGACTTACTCGTTTATTTAAAACAGAAAATGGCGAAATAATCCTATCCTCCTCCACAGCAGAAAAGGCATCGCATCAGACCTTGCATAGAACCATAAAAAAAGTGAGTGATGATTTGAATCGTTATTCTTGGAATACCGTAGTGAGTACATTGATGATCGCGGTTAATGAATTCACTGAGCAAAAATGTCATGACCGAGATATTTTGAGTGAGCTAACGATCTTACTCAGTCCTTATGCACCTCATTTAGCGGAAGAGCTGTGGGAAATTTTGGGCAATGAGACTTCCGTTTTAGATGCTCCATGGCCTCAAGCGCAAGCGCAATATTTAGAGGATGATACTTTTTCCTATCCCGTATCTTTCAATGGGAAAATGCGTTTCAATATTGAATTAGATGTCAACATGAAAAGCGCAGATGTTGAAGCTGCGGTATTGTCTCATGAAAAGACCACTCATTATTTAGAGGGAAAGCCGATTAAAAAAATGATCGTCGTGCCCAAACGAATTGTCAATATTGTCTTTTAATATGGAAAGAAGCAGCAAAAAGGGATTAGATCCTGGGAGCTTGGTGTATGTCGGACCCAACAAAACCCATGCTGCTCGAATTGACATTTGGCATTATGATGAGAACGGTGCCATTCACGAAAGTCCTGTTCACGGATTTGACTGGAACCACTGGAGTCCACAACGAGAGAAAACATGGATTGAAGTAAGCGGCATTCATCAAAAGGAAATTATTGAAAAAATTGGAATTCAATTCGGTATCGATCCACTCGTTCAAGAGGACATCATGAACGTTCATGGCCGGCCTAAATTGGATGACTATGATGCGTTCCAATTCATTTGTATCAAGGCGATGGATGTGCGCGTGGTGGAACCATTTCGCATGGAACAATTTAGTCTCATCATTAAAAAAAATCTCATCATCAGTTTTCAGGAAGAAGAAGGAGATTGTTTTGAATCGATTCGAGAGAGATTAATGAAACCCAAGAGCAAGATTTGTAATTACAGCACTCATTATCTCGCTTATTCTTTGTTAGACAGCATCGTTGATGATTATCTGAAAATTTCTGAAACCTTTGGAAAGCGAATCGAGATCATTGAAAGCATGCTGACCAAAAACACAAAAGAAACTCACTTCAAAACCCTATTACAAATACGAAAAGAGTTGCTCGATTTTAAGAGAAGTATTGATCCTACCCGAGAAGTCATACACCTATTAGCGAAGGACGATCAATTAGAGACGAAAAAGTATTTTGTTGACTTATATGACCACATTCTATTTGTGTCTGACAACCTCCATTTTCACAGAGAGTTACTGTCTAATAGCCTAGAACTATACCATGCTTTGAGCAATCACAAAACCAACCAAGTGATGCGACTGCTGACGATGATTACCACCATTTTCGTACCCCTCACTTTCATCGTAGGAGTCTATGGAATGAACTTCGAGCATCTTCCTGAATTACACTGGAAATATGGATATGGCGCCGTTTGGGCCTTTATGGTCTTGCTGATTATTTTGCAATTATGGTGGTTCAAGAAAAACCGCTGGATTGGAAAATAGTTTTTATCACTATCCTGCTCTGTGTTTTCGTCATTTTCCCTTATTTTCGCTCCTCAATAAAAAAAATGAAGACCAAGTACATCGATTTCGTTGAGCAGACTTTTAACTGGCCTCAGGAAGAGTTTAAATTGGATAATGAAGAATTGTCCTTTCATGATATTCCTTTGATGGACTTGGTCCGCAAATACGGAACGCCGCTCAAGTTTACTTATTTACCAAAAATCTCTCAAAATATTCAGCGGGCAAAAAACTGGTTTGAAAGCGCAAGACATGAGATTGGCTATCCTGGAGAATATCATTATTGTTATTGTACCAAAAGCTCTCACTTCCGTCATGTGTTAGAAGAAGTGCTCAAGAACAATGTTCATTTGGAGACCTCCTCGGCTTATGATTTGGATTTGATTAAGCGACTCGCCGCGATGAAAAAATTGGATAAAAACCAATGGATCATTTGCAACGGCTTTAAAAAAGAGGAGTACGTTCAACGCATTTTGGATTTGAGAGAAGATGGTTATTTGAACATACTTCCGGTCATTGACAATAGCTACGAATTAGATTTAATCAAAGAACGCGCAACAGAAAAAATCAAGGTCGGTATTCGCATCGCTTCTGAAGAAGAGCCGAAATTTGAATTTTATACTTCACGACTTGGCATTGGATATAAAAACGTCACTCGTTTTTACAAGAAATACATCATGGACGATGAAAAATTGGAATTGAAGATGCTCCACTTTTTTATCAATTCAGGAATAAAAGACACCGCCTATTACTGGAACGAATTACTCAAATGTTTGAAAGTATATTGCGAATTAAAGCAAGTTTGTCCCACACTAGATAGCTTGAACATTGGAGGTGGATTCCCTATAAAAACGTCGTTGGCCTTTGAATTTGATTACTCCTACATGGTCACCGAAATTTTAAGACAAATCAAGGCCGCCTGCGAATATGCAGAAGTTCCTGTTCCTCACATATACACTGAATTCGGATCTTTCACGGTGGGTGAATCTGGTGGTGCACTCTTTAAAATCCTTCATCAAAAAGACCAGAACGACCGAGAAAAGTGGAATATGATCGACTCTTCATTCATGACCACCTTGCCCGATACTTGGGCCATCAACAGAAGATTCATTATGCTACCGCTCAACAACTGGAAAGAAAATTACGAGCGTGTCTTTTTAGGAGGACTCACTTGTGATAGTGATGATTATTACAATTCAGAGCAGCACATGAATGCGATCTACATGCCTAAATTCTATGCGGATCAAGATCAATACATCGGCTTTTTTAACACCGGTGCTTATCAAGAAACACTCGGCGGATTTGGAGGCATTCATCACTGCTTGGTTCCCTCTCCTCGTCACATTTTAATTGATCGAGATCCCAAAGGCAAGTTGAAATATAGAGAGTTCTGTCATGAGCAGAAACCTAAAGAGGTCTTAGAAATTTTAGGGTACTTTGATTAATGGCCAGGGCACATTTCATAAAACTGTTACTTTACGTCTTCGGCATCGGATTATTGCTGTTGCTCAAACCTTTTTACACTCATCTTACTGAGTTCATTCACCTTCCTTCTTCTTTTGAACATACTCTATTTCGTGTTTTTATTGGTTTCATGATTGTTGAAGCGGCCAAACAAGGCGTCCTTCTGACCTATCGCCCAGATGATCCCAAGCGTAAAAGAGACAACTTTACTATCGGCATCAATCATATTTCAACCATCATTTATGGTTTATTCATCACGGCATTGGTCATGTCCTTATTGAATATTTCAATCAAAGAAGCCATCACGACGCTATCTTTAATTGCAGCTGCATTAGTAGTAATGACCAAAGACTACATTGCCAACGTCATCAATGGCATGTACATGACTTTCACTAAAATCATCAACATTGGGGATCAGGTGGCTATCGGACAATCGAAAGGGAAAATTTTGGATATCACACTCACCAATGTTCATTTGCTCAATGAAGATGACGATATCATTTACATTCCCAATAATCGAATATTTTCCGAAGAAATCATCAATTACACCCGCCGTGATTTAAAAAAATCGAGTATCGATTTTCAAATCAATCCCGTCACCGTGCATGACATTGATCAATTAGAAAAACAGATTTGGGATTGTATTCAACCTTATCATCAAGAAATCAAGACCGATACCTTTGCAATAAAAACGGTCAATATTGGATTTGAATCGGTTGATTTAAAAGTGCATTACATCCTAAAAGACCCGTTAAATAAGGAACTTGACCATCAAATCAAGAAAATCATTAAACGCACATTGGTTCATTTGCTTTACGAAAAAGCACGAAAATAATCTAGGGAAAAAAAAAGTGTTTTTTTCTTGTTGAGTTTCCTTGTTCATGCACATATTTGCGCGCAGTTTGTTATCAACGCTTAACCCTAAAAAATGAAAAAATATTCGAGCATTCGAGAATTTATGGAGACCAATTATCTCCACTTTAATTCTGCTACTGTCATTGACGCCGCTAAGGCTTATGAAACCCATCTGACAGAAGGTGGTAAAATGATGGTGACACTCGCTGGTGCCATGTCCACTGCAGAACTCGGCATCAGTTTAGCCGAAATGATTCGTCAGGGAAAAGTTGACATCATTTCTTGCACCGGCGCCAACCTCGAAGAGGACTTGATGAATTTGGTAGCACATGATCATTATCGTCGTGTGCCCAATTATCGCGATCTAACACCTCAAGACGAATGGAACTTGTTGGAAGAAGGATTAAATCGTGTGACAGATACCTGCATACCAGAAGAGGAAGCTTTTCGTCGTTTACAAAAACACATCCATGCCCTTTGGAAAGAGGCCAATGATAAAGGAGAGCGTTATTTCCCACATGAGTTCATGTACAAAATGATCCTCAGCGGAGTTTTGGAACAATACTATCAAATCGATCCAAAAAACTCTTGGATGATCGCGGCAGCGGAAAGAAACTTACCCATTGTGGTTCCTGGTTGGGAAGACAGCACCATGGGAAATATTTTTGCGAGCTACTGTATCAAAGGAGAAATTATTCCCACAACCATGAAGAGCGGAATCGAATACATGATGTGGCTGGCAGATTGGTACACAAAAAATTCTGCTGGCAAAGGAGTTGGATTTTTCCAAATCGGCGGTGGTATAGCGGGAGACTTTCCCATTTGCGTGGTCCCCATGCTGTATCAAGATATGGAAATGCACGACATTCCCTTTTGGGGATACTTCTGTCAAATTTCCGACAGTACCACCAGTTATGGATCATATAGCGGTGCGGTACCCAATGAAAAAATCACTTGGGGAAAATTGGATATTCACACCCCTAAGTTCGTAATTGAGAGTGACGCAACTATCGTTGCTCCCCTTATATTCGCATGGTTATTGAATCAATAGAAAGTTTTTTTGTGACATGAAAAGAATTATTAAAGATTACAAGTCCATCTCTCCTGAGCATGCTGAATTGATTGCTGAGCATTACCCTAATGGTTTTGAAAATGACAATCTTGTTTCCTTTACCACCCCTAAAGGTGAATTTATAAAGGCACTTGAGATTCGCACGGAAGACACCATCTATCTATTTAAAATAGATAAGAACATGCAAGTGGATGATGAAGATCAAAATGATTCCGTTGGTATAGGAGACAACGAATTTGATTCCTTTAAGAATGATGATTCTTCGGAAGACGAGGACGAGGACGAGGACGAAAATGACAGCGCTGACAATGATGACAGTGGAACAGATGACGAAGATTAAATTGCCGCAAGGCATTTTTTTTATACTAAAATCGAACTTCTAAAATACCCCATAAATGAAATCAATCTTGACATCGATAATCACCTTATTCATCTCGATTGCGACATCCGCCCAATGCGTTGACTCGTCATTGATAAACCCAATGGCCATTTGTCCGATGATTTGGATGCCCGTTTGCGGATGTGATGGGGTAACCTATGGCAATGATTGTGTAGCCACTAATTTAGGGGGTGTTACCAGCTGGACACAAGGAGAATGCGTCAATGTGCTAGACACCCCTTGCGTAGATCCCAGCTTGATCAATCCTTCAGCTATTTGCCCGATGATTTGGATGCCTGTATGTGGTTGCAATGAAGTAACCTATGGAAATGAATGTGAAGCCACTAACTTCGGAGGAGTTACCAGCTGGACACAAGGCGAGTGCACAACAGTAGATACTATTTGTCAGACCATCCCTTCAGGGGTTGACTTCGGATTGTGTGACATGGCTCTTGGGGTAGCTAATACTGATAGTGGCTGTGTTTTCATCTCTGGTTGCAGTTCCATCGGCAGTGATGGAATGGATTATGCCGGGTATTTTTATACTTCCACATGGGAATGTGTGAGTGCATGCGGCGAAGACACTTTGATAACCTTACCTTGTATTGAGGACAGCTTGATCAATTGGGCCGTAGATTGTATCGCTGATTATGTGCCTGTGTGTGGCTGTGACAATCAAACCTACCTTAATGAGTGTGTTGCTCTTTATTACAACGGAGTGAGCACCTGGATGTCAGGACCTTGCATGGCCTTTTGTGTATCCATACCCACTGGTGTCACCTTTGGTGAATGCGCTATGCCCTTGGGAATTGCGGCCACAGACAGCGGTTGCGTCTTTTTATCTGGCTGTAGTTCCATTGGTAGCGATGGGGTGGATTACGCCGGCTATTTTTATGATTTGATGCAAGAATGCGAGCAAGCTTGTGAACCTATGAAGGTGGAAGCTGCTCAAGCACATTCGTTTGACATATTCCCGAATCCGAGCCAAGGATGGATCAATATCCGCTCGAATGCCGGCATTCGTCAATGGTCTATACGAAATATTGCAGGACAAATCATTTTTCAATCCAAAGAAAATACCGCAGACTTGAGCCCATTAACTCAAGGATTATATTGGATAGAACTCGAAAACATGAAGGGTGAAATGAAGGTTCAAAAGTGGATAAAGGAATAATCAATAAGCATTCTTTTCTCCACGAAACATATTGATGATGGTTATTAATATGATTCGAATATCGAGTAAAATGGACCAATTTTCCACGTACCAAATATCCGCTTCCACCCTCTTTTCCATGTCTTCTAATTCTTTGGTCTCACCACGAAATCCTCTGATCTGAGCCCAACCGGTGATTCCAGGCTTAGCAAAATGACGAACCAAAAATTTACTCACCGTTTGGCTATATTCCTCAGTGTGTTTCAACATATGAGGTCTTGGACCAACCACCGACATTTCACCCAAAAAGACATTCCAAAATTGAGGAAGCTCGTCTAAACTGGTCTTTCGCAAAAATCTACCTAATGGAGTAATTCGATCATCATTCTTTGTAGCCTGCAATTGATCGGATAAGGCATTTAATTTCATCGTGCGGAATTTATAACACCAAAACTCTCTATTGTTCTCTCCGCTTCGCAATTGTTTAAAGAATATAGGCCCACGGGAGGTAAACTTGATCAGAATGGCGATGAACAAGCACACGGTAGGCGCCAAGATGAATAATCCAATCAGTGAAAAGAAAATGTCAAATCCACGCTTCATCATACGATTACCCGCGATTTGTAAAGGCTCCTTACGTAAGGTCACAACCGGAATTAGATTGTACATATCGATATGCGGCTTTCTACCTAAAACATCCAATCCCAGAAAGGGAATCATTCGGAAACGGATCAAGTGATTCTCACAATACTCAACCACACTTTTTAAGTATGGATCATTATCCCCCCCGAGTTTCCAATAGACCTCATCCACCTCTTCGTTCTTAAGAAATGTAATCAATGTTGACCGGTCGCCTAAATAAGGAACTTCCATAGAGGAATTTTCACCTCCTTTTTGATTTTCAAAACCAAAAACGCCCAAGATTTTGAAACCCAATGTCAAATCGTTCCGGAGAAAATCTAATAGTTGAATACTGACCGAATCCGTCCCGACGATCACAATTTTTCGATAATTTTTACCATGTTTGCGATACCACTTGAAAAAAATCAATGAACAGACGCGAGATAAACCCAAACTCACAAATGCCGTTAGCAGATAGTAAATGATCCAAAGCCTGGAAACCTCATCGAGGTTCAACATGAATAAAAACAAATAAACGTTAGCAGTGTAAAGAAAGAATGCCCCGGAATATCCTCTGATGATCACTTCGAACGAAGCAGTTCGAGAAAATTCACTGCGCTCGTGGTAATATAGAATAACTATCCAAAGAAAGTTGAGCAGGAATAAGAATTCTAGTTCATGCTCATTGGGTGTCCAGAAAATCGAATGAAATCGAATGAAATGCGATACCGCAAAACAACCATTCAATAAGACAATGTCCAACAATGCATTGATTATTGGAATATACTTGGAATATCCGTACCGCTCTAGCTTCATCCAATGCAAAGATGATGAAAAAAAAGCAGTAAACAATGCTACCGCCCCCTTGAAAAAACCATAAGACTTTAGTGTAGGAAGGACACTTACGATTGCTTGCGAGAGCGCAATCTAAACCTCATCCATTCCTTGATTGCCAGCATAATAAAAAGCGAATTGGTCATTAAATATCGCCTGAATAATCTTCTGGGTTCCTGAAGCCATCGAAAAAACCACTCCAATCCGAGCCGCTGCATCCACCGAGGCGCCCTTTTCTGTAAACCGATTAACACCGGCAATGCCCCGCCCACACCAATCATGCAAGCATTGACCTTTCCCTTTACCCCATGCATCCACCGTTCTTGCTTAGGACAACCCAACACAACAAAGATCAGATGAGGTTTCCAATCGGCGTTGATCAGTTCGATGATGTCATCGCTCTCTGCATCAAAATTATTTTTAAAAGGCGGAGAATAATAAAGATGACGTTTGATGCCAGGATATTGTTGGTTGATATAATCTTGAGTGGCGCTCAACATCTTTTCATTTCCTCCAAAAAACAAAATGGACAAGTCTCGCTCCTCTGCCTCTTTAATCAGCAAAGGCAACAAATCCATACCCGCGATTCGCTCTTGCTTAATACCATAAAGCATTTGAATAAACTTGGCAATTGGCCAACCATCCGCCGTTACCCAATCCGCTTCATTCACGACTTTGGAAAAGTACGAATCCTGATGCGCTTCTATGGTCATGTGAGCATTGGCCAAACAGGCATAGGAAGACTGGCGAACAAACGCCTTTTGTAAAATATCCTCTACCAGCTGAGATAAATCACCCTCACTGATTCCTATGGATATAACCTTATTCTTCATACCTACGATTGTTGGTAACGAAACATTTTTCCATATCGAAACAGTAGAGATATTGTCATTACCAATAATATACTACTCGAAATGGTATTAATTCCTAATATATGGGCCGACAACAACTGTATAAAAAAGAAAATTGCAACTGGATATTTCGCTGACCAAATAATCTTCTCGAAATAATAGAAGAGTCCACCCACCAGAAATGAATAAATCACCACTCCTAAATACCCAAAGGAAAAGTATATTTCATTCGTAAAATTCATTCGTAGCGCATTATCATCCTCAGAAACCTTTTGAGCAAAATATTTCCCGTATGAAATTCTATTTTTAAAAAAATCAAAGAAGAATTGATTCCGAATGGACTCCGGTAAAAATCCCTCAAGTAATGTTGGGAAAAAGAACTGAGATAGAGGCACCTCGTCCTTGATATCCGAAACCCTGCTGAATTCCAACCAATTCCCACCTAATTGACGGAAAGCAGTATGTGCATAAAACTCTGCATTCAAAGTTTCTTGAAATGAATAATTATAACTCATGTAGTATCGAGTGTTGGATATAAAAATTGAAATCACGAAATATCCAAGAAGTAAAGGAATCATTAATTGCCATTTCAAAATACGCTTAAAATTCTCCTTATTATGATAATAAATAAGAAAAAAAATAATCACACCTGAAAAAATTAAGAATCGACCTCCATAAAGACTAAATGAAAATAAAACGAATAACGCTAATGTTAAATTCAAAAGATGCCATTTCGTTTTCTTGTATGCAATCAATGCTAAAATTACAAATCCAAATTTCAACACTAAAAACTCCATTCCTGAAAAATTCTCCACTATGGTTGCGCGATTATCTATTAATAAGCCATCCGACTTTAGATTTAATAACTTTAATGTGACCAGTGCAAAAGGAACAAGTAAAAGGGCCAAAATCCGATTGACTCCATTTTTTTGCACCTTAAATTCTTTTACTGCGTCACTAATCTTTCTTCTTAAAAGAAAAAAACGAAAACCTAGATAAATGGAAACCGATGAAATTAAAAAAATCAATAAAAAGCTCAGTGAAAAAGCCATTTTAAATCCAGCACCTTCGGAGAAAAACTCTTTTGAAACAAATCCAAATACTACCTCAATTAAAATATAAGCCAACCAAATTGTAATGAGGTAATAACCCCTCCGAAATAAATCGCGTAAAATATAAAACGTGATGAATAAAGCCAGGAAAAAGAAAATCCTATCCATACTTATGCGCTAAAATAACGTTGCCACTCTCGCCAAGTCAAACGACTCCTCTTCGTCAAGAAAAATCGACTAACATCCCTTGTAGCCCTCATAAATGAACCTAATTCACCCAATTGAAATGCCCGAATGGTATAGGCCAAGAGATAATAAATAAAGTAAACGAAATTAATTCCAAATGGAAATAAATCTCTCGAAATGGCTAATCGGTTTCTCACCTTATAATAAAACCTTCCTTCTTTCCATTTAAGTCGAGAATGACCGCTTACTCGGTGGTGCACCACAATGTCTCCTTTATACAAGATTTTACTCCTTGGCAAGGTAAATACCTTGATAGCAAATTCAATTTCCTCTCCCCAAAAAAACAAATCTTTGGTATATCCACCTAAAGTAACAAAAGTGCTTTTCCTGATCGCATGTCCACACCCAATGTAATGATTGACAAATTTATCCTCTTGCTTAGAAAACAACTTATATTTTTCTGGCACCTCTGGATGCCCATTGATATTAAATGCCATCAAATGAATATCAGCATTGTTCTCAAATACCAATTCTACCTTTCTTAATTCATCAAAGCCCACAAACTCGGCATCATCATCCAAAAAAACGAGATAATCGCCAATGGCTTGCTCAACGCCAAAATTCCGTCCTCCGGCAACCCCCAAATTTTCTTCCAAGGCAAAAAGCCGAACACTAGGAAATTGTGATTTCACCATTTCAACACTCCCATCCGTCGAGGCCTGATCGACTAACACCACCTCGAAATCGACATGCTGCTGCCAGAAAATACGTGTCAAAGTCCGATATAAATCGTCCTTTCGATTATAATTGAGTAAAACGACTGAGATCATCTTCCTAATTGCTTTATGACATCCACAACTTCTTTCCTACTATCGAAATCATCTTTCAAATCTAACAAATACTTCTCACCCCTTGTTTTCATCTCCAATAAATTATATCCTTTAATTTCTTCCTTCAAACTTTCCAGATCGCGTACCATCGATAAATCAAAAAAGTAATTGGAATATCGCTTCTCCATTCCATTGATGGCCAATTGCACAAAGGGGATGTCCATCATGAGTAAATCCAATACCACTGTAGAAGCAAAGCAAAATCCAATAGAAATACGATATCGCTGCATTACCTCAGAAAAAGTCCCATCGACATATTCCAGTTGGGGATGGGTTAATTGGTATTTACTTCTCTCCTCATCCGGATGCAATTTAACCAGCAACCCCGGACATTCATCCATTGACAAAATGAATTTTATGCACTCAACGGTATCCTGCAAATCCTGTTCTGTGTAGGAGATCGTCGTAAATAAAATCCAATGTTCTGCTACTGCTGGCTTACGAGCCTCTTTCAGTAATTGGTGCTTGGGACTTCCTGTGATCCTTATACGACCCTCTTCGACCCCCGCTCGCTTCAATTCACGCTTGCTGTATTCCGAATAAACAAAAAACAAATCCGCATTTTGACAAAGAAAATTATGAAAGCGCCTCTTGCCAAATAGCGTATATCGCACCAAAATATAATGCAGCCACCACCTGAACTTCATTCCTAGATTGGGTGTGCGATAAATGGGTCGTAAAATATTCTTGGATACCAGCCATCCATCTTGCAACATGATGGAGGTAGCGCCGCTCTTTCTGAAATATTCGATCCACTTCACCACCGGCCCGTCAGAATCATTCCCGACCAATAAGATATCGTGAACATCTATCCGCAATTGCGCTATTTCCCTCTCATCAAACACAGGTCTTACATCTTCATTCTTTACCAATAAATCTCTCCAGGACCAATGTGATTGTAACCCGTCATCTATTACAAACACCTCCCACCCTTGCTCTTTCCATGCAGGAACCAAGCTGTCAAAACAAGCCCAATGTGATTGAATAAAGGGGTATAAAAAAACTCTATTTATCATGCATCTCACCCTCCTTCATGGTGTTCATCCAATTCATATCGCTTCGCCAAATTTTCCATCTTACCAATGGATAACTCACACACAACATCAACATCAGATACGTCAGCCATCCCGCCTCCTTATCGATACCAACCACAAGCATCATCAAACCCAAACACAATAAAAAAACGCCTTGAATATCCCAATGAAATAATTGAATGGACGCGCCACCTGTTATTTTCTTCATCATTTTTTTTACCAAGTTGATAAAAACGATATATTGAATCAAATAAACGAATCCCGTGCAGTGCAATGCATAATATGCAGATCCCCCGCTGTAATTCAATGATAATTTCAAAACCAAAAAATTAAGCGCAAATGCGGCTACCGAAACCCATGCTATCCAATGATTTTTTTTCTGTGCCATAAGCAACGCGGGCAACGAAAAACTTAAAAAATACAAGGCGGTGGGAAAAACAGCTAAATAAAAAAAACGACTCGATTCAGAATATTTATCAGTCAAAAAATGAATACACGGGAAGAACAAAACCAATAATCCAATTCCTAACATCGCGAGTGAAAGAAATAATCGTTGCGAACGCATCAATACCTCTTGCCACTTTTCCGGAGGCAGTTGACTGTACATTCTGACTAATTTCGGAAACCATATAAATCCAAGTGCATCCATTCCCAGGATGATCATATTAATAAATACAAATGAAAATGCAAATTGACCGAATTGTGCCTCTGATAACACAACACTTAATTCACTTCTTGTCGTGATCAAGATCAAATAGAAAAAGGCATTATACACCAATAATTTGAAACTCTCTTTGACAAATAGTGAAGTGGAAATTTGGGCATTTTCTTGAGCATGCGTCCAACGAATTTTCCCAATAATCAGCATGGTGGAAACCTGTCCCGCCAACAATCCCATCACCATTAAGTCAACCGAACAATTACGGTAAGAAACAAGCAACAAGCAAGAAAGAATCAACTGTGGCAACAGCTGCGCCCATATAATCCGTCCATACCTATTTTCAATTCTTGCCACACCCATCCATAATTGATTAAACTGCTGCAATACCGCAATGAATAATACCCACCACCATTGATTGCCGTTGAGGTATTTCGCAAAACTCCATTGACTTTCACCACTGCTCCAAAAAACAAAGAAGATGAACAATAAGACCCAAATACTGCTCAACCGAAAAGCTTTGGTGATCAACTCTTTTCCTTTAGATGACTGCGATCCATGAATGGCCAAGGAATTCGTGAGATAATAAGGAATTCCCATATTTAATTGAGCCGCATACTGAAGAAGTAATTGTATAAACGCCCATGACGCAAATGCAATTGGTCCCAGGGCTACACCCAATCCTATGGCATTGATCAATTGGATGCCATAAACACTATAACGAGCGGTTACAAAAAAAAAGGGGTGACTCATTAGGCCTTTCATGGACGCCTTAAATATTTACCAATCATGCAGAAGCACTATCACTGCTCGAATCACCATATCCCGCTCCGTATCCATAACCATAACCATAGCCATACCCCTTCCCATAACGCCTCATACCTCTTGCCTTAATACCATTGTACACTACCGCCGCAGGCCAAAATTTGGAATCTTGATCAATCGGACCTAATATATTCTTAACCGCCTCTTTAAGAGAATGGTCATGACGCACCACAAACAAACTAAAATCTGCCTGGGGAGCCATGATCTCAGCATCTGATATCAATCCCAAAGGCGGCGAATCGATGATGATGTAATCATATTGCATCCTTAATTTACTGATCATGGCATTAAATTCACCATTCAACAACAATTCAGCTGGATTTGGTGGAATAGGCCCTGGAGGCATGATGTACAAATCATCATATTGCGTTGGTATTATGGCCTCTTCCGTATCCATCTTGCGAATGAGCACTTGCGACAACCCTTTGGAACCTGAAACACCAAAGGCCTTGTGAATTCTTGGCTTTCTCATATCCGCTGCGATGACTACCGTCTTTTTTCCCATCAAGGCAAAGCTCAATGCAACGTTGGTCGTTACAAAGGACTTACCTTCGCCTGGTAAACAAGAGCTGATCAATATCACATGACTTCCTTCTTGATTCAAATAATAGCTCATTTTACTGCGAACAGATCTCACCGATTCTGCAATCGCACTCCGATTGTCTGAACTAATGATAAAATCGCTGTCCGTCGAACCTTGATATATTTCTCCTAAAATGGACAACTTCGTTCTGGACTCAATGTCCTTTCTGAATTTAACTTTACCCGTTAATACTTCAAAATAATAAACATACAATCCAGGAAGTAAGATTCCGAAAAAGACACAAAGCAAAAGAATCAACATTCGTTTCGGCCTAATCGCCACTTCATCTCCTTGGGCAGGCTCTACCAATCGCACATCAGATACCGTCGAAGCAAATGAAATGGCACTCTCCTCTCGCTTTTCTAATAAAAAAGTGTAAATCGAGTTTTTGATGGCTTGTTGACGACTAATATCCAGCAACATTCTCTCTTTTCCAGGCAATGAGGTCAATGAAGAAACTTTCAAATTCAACTCACTGCGCAAACGTCGAATGGTTTGCTGGGTATTGTCTTTCAATTGTCCAATCGATTCTAATAAATTGGAACGAATCTTACCAATCTCATTTTCCAAAATGAGCAACTCCTCGTCTTGCACTCCAACAATGGATTTTCTCTTCTGATAAGAAAATTCCATCTCATATAATCGCTGTAACATACCCACAACTACCGCATCCGTGATTCCGACTAATGAAGGTACATTGCCTGGACTGTTACCCTTTCCTCTCAAATATTCTTCTACATCTTGAAGGACGGAATATTGAATATCCAATTTGTTTAATTCCTTATCCTCTTCCTTGACCGATTCTAAAAATAACTTTCCTTGCTGACTCAAATCCACAATAGCATTCGACTCTTTGAATCTTTCAATGTCTCGCTCTACTGAATCTAGTTGGGATGTAACCAAGCCCAATCGACCTTCAATAAAATCCAACGTAAACTGTGCAATTTGTCTCTTATCCGCTGTTGCAGCGTCGGAATAAGATTCGATGATATATCTTAAAATAGTCTCCCCTCTTTGAATATTGAGCGACTCTAAAGACAGATCAATGACACTGGTATTCTTGTTGGTTGTCGCTAAAGCAAATGATTTTAAAATGTCTTTAATTTCTTGCTTGATGGAAACGGATGTCACATAATACTCTTCGTTTCCCATCTCCCACAATCGATTTTGATGCACGATTACCCCTAATTGTCGGGCCTTGCTATCGCCATTGATAAAAATAGTATCCTTGATTTCGTAGGCTACTCCATTCAATATCAATTGAGCGCCCTCCATCTTAAAGCGTAACAACTCTTCTGATCTCACTACGCTATCAGGAAAAACTGGGAAAACTTGCACCGGAAAATCTAAACCTTGCAAAACATCCCGAATTCGGCCATTTTTAAATGTTTTGAGATTACAATTGGTTTTTCGAACAACCGATTCAATAATCGGTCTTGACTTCAAAATCTCCAATTCATTTTCTACAATTTTCTTTCCTCCAAACAAATCCAACTCACTCAAAATAGAACCTGCCCCACCGCCTACTCCCGTTTTCTTTTCATCTTTAACCAATATTTTTGCGGAAATCAAATAGGTTGGTGAGGTATATCGCAGATATAAAAAACCTATCAAAATAAAAACCAATACAGAACCTAAAAAGACGGGCCAATAGGCAATCAAGGTGCTTCTTATCACCCCAACAATGTCTATTTCTTCCTCTTCCTTTTCTGTATTCATGACTAATTTTTAATATTCGTCAATACCAATACCAATAAAGTGACTGCACTCGTCACTGTTGGCCAAATCTGAAAAAAAGAACTACTGGTATTTATTTTAGTTTTATTGGGCTTGACGTAAATCACATCCCCAGAACGCAGGTGGTAAACCGGTGAATTCACCAAATTCTTGTCGGTTAAGTTCAAATGAAAAGTCTCTTTTTGACCTTCTAATTGACGAATGACCAATACGTCTGTGCGTACACCATTGATGGTTAAATCTCCCGCCATCCCAAGAGCTTGCAAAATGTTTACTTCATGATAGGGAACGTAGTAAGTTCCAGGCTTGGCTACTTCTCCAATTGCGGTAATTCGAAAATTGATCAATCGAATACTGACGACCGGATCTTTCAAATAGGGCTCAATGGCCTTCTCTATGATCAACTTGGCTTGGGAATATTTCAGTCCTCCCGTTTTAATTGTCCCAATTTTCGGCATAACAATTTCGCCATTTAAATCTACCAAATAACCTAACACAGGATGGGCGCTTTGCATTTGCATGTTGTTCATACCTTGCGCGGAAGATGAGTTGGGCATATTGTAAAAAGCCGCTAATTCTGCATTCGGGCTACTGACAAAAATGCTCAGCTGATCCCCCACTTGGATAACAGGATCTTGAAAGTCTTGCGGATCTTGATACTTACCAGCAGCCAATTCTTCCATGTAATACACTTCTTTAGAAGAAGTGCACCCCACCATCATCAGAATGACTCCAGATAAAAACAAGTTCCACTTTTTCATTGTATTCATTTGCAAACGTATAAACACTAAAATAGCGCGTGAAATGCGGTTAACATTCCATCGCGCTATTCAAAAATACTGATTACTTCGCTACGTAGAAGAAAGTCAAGCCGTGGTGTAAGTAACTTCCACCATCAGATAAATTGGTCAATCCCCACTTCGCTTGAGAGCTCAAAGCCACTCCCCAGTTCTCTTTGATCCAAAAATTAACACCTAATCCTGTGTTTAATGTTGGACAATTTTTGTCTAAACCTGGGTTACGCTGAGTAAAGCCCAGACCTTGATAAGATTGCAACTCGATGTTGATGTTTTTTACCTTCTTTGCATATAACGCATAACGAGTGTTCATATCTAAAGCCCAAAAAGTTCCTTCTTCATATACGTTCTCTCCATTTCTGAATTTCGCATCATACTTCGCATAAGTGAAACCTAAATCGGCACTCCACTTGTCATTGATTTTTTTCATGGCTCCGATTTGAGCGGGAAAAAGGTTGTAGTTCCAACCATCCTTGATATCTACTAACTTATCAAACTTTCTTCCGTCATCATCAATCGCCGCCCAACCCAATGAGAAGGTCCATGGTGATGATGTTAAAAATGATTTGCCCTTTGAGACTGCTTTGTCTTGTGCATTTACAGCAATACTTACTACAAATGCCAACGTCACTGATAAAATAATGTTCTTTTTCATACTTTGATTATGCTTGTTAGTTTGGCAAATATAAGAGAAAAGATAAACTTTATTTAACATTTCCACTATTTTTTTCATGACTCTTCGAATTGAAAAACAAGAGTACTACTAAAGGAGTAATCGTCAGCTCAAACAACAACGCAATGAAAAGGGTGAGCGATATAAGTAACCCGATGTAAAAGGTGCCTAAAAAATCTGAGAAAATAAGTGTAGCAAAGCCTCCACTCAAGATAAGCGTGGTGACGATCATGGCCTTTCCTGTAGTTAGAAAAGTTTGCTTCACTGCGTACACTTTGTTCTTTCCTGCCGCCAAGTACGTCTTCACCCTTGCTAAAAAATGAATCGTATCGTCCACTGCTATACCAAAGGCTATATTAAAAATAATTGAAGTCGATAGTTTCAAAGGGATTCCCGCAAATCCCATGATACCCGCCACGACGATCAATGGAATCAGATTCGGGATAATCGTCAATGGAATCATCGACCACGACTTATATACCACCCCCATGATCAACCCTATTACCGCAACCGATAAAAAGAGGTCCAGCATCATATTATCCACCAAATAAGCATTATTCAAATCCATTAAAAATGCCGTACCTGTTACGCGATGTTGTTGTAGATCGGGACAATTTTGATCAATAAAAGCCTTCATCTTCGCATTCATTTCCACGTAATGTTTGCGCCCTGCATCTTTCGCTCGACCCGCTATCCTTAATAAATGTCTCTCCTTATTGTAGGTCAGAGAGGTGATCTTCTGCATGTCCTTTCGATTGAGGTATCGTTGGATTTTTTTCATGTCCATAGAATCCTGGGGAATTACCCGATACGCTGCCATTCCAGAATTCAAAGTGCGATTGCCACTTTTTACCATTTCGGTCAAGGAAAAGAGTGCCCCCACTCCATATTCTTGTTGTAAAAAACTTCCCAATGTATCAATTTGATGCAGCACGCCTTGGCTGTATACATCCACAGCGGTATCCAATTGAATAGAGAGTTCAAAAGGTCGACACCCCCCAAATCGCTTTTCCATGAAGGCAAAATCTTGCTTTAACGGGTGATCGTCCTTTAAATCTTCCAGCATCAAATTATCCACCTGAATCTGCTGAATTCCAATAGTACTGACCGCAATGATCAACACGCTTCCCACAAAAATCCACTTGCGATTACGCAGCACCCATTGCAAACTTCGACGCAAAATGGGGGTCCAAAAATCCTCAGATTCCGCATATGCCGTCATTCTCTTTGGATTCGTAACAATGATGACGGCAGGTAGCAACGTATACGTCAATCCATACGCCAACAAGACACCGATCGAGGTGTAAATTCCAAAATCCGAAATGGGTTTGATGCTGGAGAATACCAATGTCAAAAATCCTATAGCCGTTGTTACTGCTGTTAAGAAAGTAGCCAATCGAATGCTCTTAAAAGCTGCTTTGATAGCCGACACTCGGTCCTTTCCACTGCGAATTTCTTGCATGTACTTAGTGAGCACATGAATGGAATCACTCATTCCTACCACAAAAATGATGGTCGGCATTACCGTTAACATCAAATCGATGTCTTTCCCAATGATCTTCATGAAGGCCATCGTGAAAAGGATAGAAAGCAAGACGATGATGGATGGGATGGCGATGCCCCAGAATGAACGGAAGGCAATAAATAAAAAGATAATCGTGCAGATCAAACTGATACCTATGAACATGATGAGTTCTTTGACCATCAATTCAACGTACATTTTCTGTCCTTTTGCGCGACCAATCAAATGAGCATCCGCAAAGCCATGATCTTTGACCATCTGCTCAACATTCATGTATAATTGATCACATTTATGAACCGCCAACTGCGGCGTATGCTTCATATTAATGGCAACTGACTTGGCATCAGGAGAGAAGAAAATTCCAATCCATTGCTTGTTCTCATATACCCGAGCGCTATCAGCCTTTAAATTTTCTGGCGATCTAAAATTCACCCAAGGTGAGGAGAAGAATCCTCCAAAAACTGGATCGACTGCATAATCCATCACTTGCGTAGGGCCCACTGCCTCTTCAATATCCGGTAAGCCTTTCAAGGCATTGTTAAGGGAATCTACTCGTTGCAAGAAAGTGGAATCAAAAATACCTTCAGGCCTTTCTAACACCACAATGAAATAATCAAAATCCGACTCAAAAGTGCTTCTAAAATCTTTGAAATAGGTCGTCTCCGGATCATTTTGCGGGAAAAACTCTTCAAAATCATAATTGAATCTGAGTTGTGAAACCAACCATACCCCCAACAAGGTCAGCAAGGCGACCCCGATGAGTGCTCCATATGATTTTTTTTGTTCTCGATTCATTCGGGCGCAAAATTAATGCTTTATTAGCTCCCTTCCTGCAATAAAAAAAGAGGGTCTCCCCTCTTTTTTTTGTCGCTATCCTTGTTCGATTATTTCTTCTCGTCCTTCACCTCTTCAAAATCCACATCGGTCACTTCATCATCCGCTTTACCTGATGCTTGCGAATCCTCCGCTCCTGGCTGAGCTCCTGCTTGGCTATACATTTCCTGACTTGCCGCTTGGAAAATGGTATTTAATTGCTCCATTTTCGCCTGAATATCAGTCAAGTTTTTCTCTGCATGGGCCTTTTTCAGATCCGCCAAAACCGTTTCGATTTCACCTTTCTTATCGGCTGGAAGTTTATCTCCAAACTCTTTCAACTGCTTCTCCACTTGGAATATCAAAGAGTCCGCTTGATTCACCAAATCCACTTCTTCCTTGGCCTTCTTGTCGGCATCTGCATTCATCTCTGCCTCTTTCTTCATTCGCTCTATTTCTTCCTTACTTAGTCCAGATGAAGCTTCGATACGGATACTTTGAGTTTTGTTGGTAGCTTTATCCAGTGCACTTACGTTGATGATCCCGTTCGCATCGATATCGAAAATGACTTCGATTTGAGGCACCCCTCTGGGCGCAGGAGGCAAATCTGACAAGTGGAACTTACCAATGGTTCGGTTATCCTTGGCCATCGCTCTTTCTCCTTGCAATACATGTATTTCTACCGATGGCTGATTATCACTGGCGGTTGAAAACACTTCCGACTTCTTGGTGGGAATAGTGGTGTTGGCCTCAATCAACTTGGTGAAAACGCCACCCATGGTCTCGATACCGAGGGACAATGGAGTAACATCCAACAACAAGACATCTTTTACCTCACCGGTTAACACTCCGCCCTGAATGGCTGCACCAATGGCCACCACCTCATCTGGATTTACGCCTTTGGAAGGATCTTTTCCAAAAAATTTCTTTACCGCTTCTTGAATGGCAGGGATTCTTGTCGATCCTCCTACCAAGATTACTTCATTGATATCATTCACACTTAAACCTGCACTTTTCAATGCCGAAGCACAAGGAGCGATGGTTCTTTGAATCAAGCTATCAGCCAATTGTTCAAACTTAGCCTTGGTCAAACTCTTCACCAAGTGCTTGGGCATTCCATCCACTGGCATGATGTAAGGCAAGTTAATTTCAGTACTGCTGCTAGAGGATAATTCTATTTTGGCTTTTTCAGCCGCTTCTTTTAAGCGTTGTAACGCCATTGGATCTTTGGAAAGATCAATATTTCCATTATCATTTTTAAATTCCTGCACCAACCAGTCAATGATCACTTGGTCAAAATCATCACCTCCAAGATGGGTATCTCCGTCGGTAGATAACACCTCAAATACACCGTCACCTAACTCCAAAACTGAAACGTCATGGGTTCCTCCACCGCAGTCGAAAACAACGATTTTCATGTCCTGCGATTTCTTGTCAAGTCCATAAGCAAGCGCTGCAGCAGTAGGCTCATTGATGATTCTCTTCACATTGAGACCTGCGATTTCACCGGCTTCTTTGGTGGCTTGGCGCTGACTATCGTTGAAGTATGCCGGAACGGTAATAACGGCCTCAGTGACTTCATGACCGAGATAATCCTCAGCGGTTTTCTTCATTTTCTGAAGTATCATCGCTGAAATTTCTTGAGGAGTATAATTGCGGTCATCAATTTTTACTCGAGGTGTATTGCCATCGCCTTTAACGATTTCATACGGCACCCTTGAAACCTCTTTCCCACATTCGTCATAGGTATTACCCATAAATCGTTTGATGGAGTATATGGTTTTTCTGGGATTGGTAATGGCCTGACGTTTGGCGGGATCGCCGACTTTGCGTTCGCCGCCTTCCACGAAGGCTACGATGGATGGGGTTGTTCTTTTGCCCTCGCTGTTTGCAATTACAACGGGCTCATTTCCTTCCATCACGGAGACGCAGCTGTTGG
>CAZJCQ010000030.1:0-31979 GCA_964544665.1 uncultured Chryseobacterium sp.
ATCCATCATCGGTGTTCGCTGCTGGATTGTAGTTAAACGCGGTCGCATCGGTACATCCATTTACTACGGGCACACATGATCCATCATCCGTGTTCGCTGCAGGATTGTAGTTAAACGCGGTCGCATCGGTACAACCGTTTACGACTGGTACACAAGATCCATCATCGGTGTTCGCTGCTGGATTGTAGTTAAACGCGGTCGCATCGGTACAACCATAAATAGGACAAATCAAATCTGTACCATCACAATCTTCGTCTATTCCATTTTCGCAAATTTCCAAGGCGCCAGGTCCAATCTGATCATTGGTATCATCACAATCTCCTCCACAGGTGGTAAATCCATCAAAATCCAAATCGAAACCTTCATCTATTACGTTGTTACAATTATTATCGATACCATCACATGTTTCAGCAACAAAGGCATTGATCAACGGATCGTTGTCATCGCAATCTCCATTGCAAACGGCTACCCCATCTCCATCGGCATCAAACCCTTCATCGATGAACCCGTCACAATTATTATCCACCAAGTCACAAATCTCAACCTCTCCGGGATTTACTATCGCCAACGCATCGTCACAATCTGTATTATCTGATACAAATCCTAATGGAGCAGCACAGTCATCTGCCGTCAGATTAGCAGAGCCATATCCATCACCATCACCGTCCACGTAATACGTATTGGTAATTCCATCGTTAATCAACCCATTGCAATCGTTATCAAATGCATCACAAACTTCTGGATTAAGCGGGAACATCGCCGCGTTATTATCATCACAATCATCTGCAATATCCACGTAGCCAGCAGGGATGATACAACTGACTTGCTCGGTAGAAAAATCCCCGAACCCATCGCCATCTGCATCTAAATAAATAAAGGATTGAACTCCATTGTCAATGACTCCATCACAATCATTATCCACCCCATCACAAATTTCTTGGGCGGCTGGATTGATGGCAGGGTCTGTGGGGGCACAATCATCGGTATCATACATTACTCCGCAGCCTACTGCAGGCAAAGCACCAAATCCATCATTATCCAAATCATCATAGGTAAATTGATAAATATCACAATCCGTATTATCCAACACATAACCGGTCGGGATAAAACATCCGATTATCGATACACTCGGATCTCCAAATCCATCTCCATCGATGTCTTCGAAGGATGTAATCAAAACCCCTTCATCAATTTGAGTATCACAATTGTCATCTATTCCATTACAAATTTCAACCGCACCCGGATTCACCAAATCATTCGCGTCATTACAATCGGTATTATCAAACACATAGTTTAAAGGCTGCGCACACGCCGTAACCGAAACCGCGTTATCTCCAAAACCGTCTCCATCGTTATCTGCATAAAAGACCAAAACAGCCAATCCATCATCGATCACTCCATTACAATCATCATCCACTCCATTACATTCTTCCGTGCCTGTTGGACTGATCAACGCATCACTATCATTACAATCTAGATTGTTGGTCACATAACCTGCTGGTTGAGAACACAAACTGGATAACACCGCTGGATCTCCGTATAAATCTCCATCATTGTCTGCGTAATAATTGATTGCTGTATTCACTATTACACTCACACTCTGATTTTCACTACAACCTGCGTTTGTAGTGCCGGTTACTTGGTAAGTACCCGAATTGGTGAAACCATTCGCCGCCTGATTCGGGCTAGTACCGCCATCCCATAAATAGGTATCAGCACCCGAAGCAATTAAATTCACCACCCCACAACCGGATGTTACACCATTAATAACAAGGGCTGGAGCAGCATTAATGGTAACCCCAATCGAGTTGGAAGTAACCGAAGCGGTTTGACCACAGGCATTGGTCGTACTCATGGCACAGGTAACATTATCTCCATTGCTCAAATTACTGGAAGTGAAGCTTACATTGGTCTCGCCTGCTACATTATTTCCATTTATTTTCCATTGAAAACTTGGTGTCAAACCAGCGTTGGTGGCTAAAGCGGTAAAGGTCAATGGCTGCCCAGCACAAACGGAAGATGAAGAGGATGAAATCGCCAAACTCGGAACTCCCGCATCAACATCAATGATTGAGCTATAAGTCTTCGCGCAACCGAAAGCATTGGTCACGGTGCCCTCATATACCACAGAGGCGCTGACAGTAGCCACTGGATTAGCAATATTTCCTGCTGACAATCCAGAAGTTGGTGTCCAACTATAGGTGAATCCCGAACCTGTACCGGAAATATTAATATTATCAACCGCCCAATAACGATCATTATTAGCAGTATACTCAAAACGAATTTTGAAATTACTGGTAAGATAAATCGGAGGTACCGACAACGATTGGCTCGAGAAATTGGTTCGAGATCCCACACTGGCTTGAGTAAAAACTGCAGCGCTCCATGTGGTTCCGCCATTAGCTGAATAATATATACGAGCGAAATCGTTACCGCTATTATCGGAATAGTAAGTTCTGTAATTGATCGTAACATTCGTGAATCCGGACAAATTGTAGGTGGGTGAAGTTAGATTAGCCACTCCCGAAACTCCTACAGAATTTGCAAAGGCAAAGAAACCATCGTTACTATTATATGGATTTCCTCCGTACACATAGGGACTTTCACGATAGGTCCAATTCAAAGTTCCACTCGCGGTTGTTCGTGTCCATTGATTTTGATTCGCAGTGGAATTCAAATCGTTCCCATAAATAACCCCACTATAAGTCGCAGTACCATTATTGGTCAATGCCAAGTTCACCGTACCGCCATTGCAAATAGCCGTATTTACAGGACTGATACTAAAATTAGGTGATGCCGTTACGGTTAAAGTCGCTGACGAAGAACTCGCTGCCGCACAACCACCACTTTGAACATTAGCTCGATAAAAAGTATTGGCTGTTAGGTTACTATAAGACAGGCTATTCGAAGTATTGGCGATAGTCGCCCACGTTGTGCCATTGTCTGTTGAAGATTGCCAACCGGTAATCGTTCCTACACTACCTGTCAAAGTTAGCGTACCTGAATTATTTCCAGAACACAATATCAACCCGCCACCCGTTATGTTTCCACCCACTGAAGTAGGGCTAACCGTGATCAGTCCACTCACTGATGAAGTAATTGTACACTGGACAGTATTATTGGCGGAAACTGCTACCACCGCATAATAGTACAAAGACGAAGCCACCGTATTGGAAGGAGTGTAAGTAGTAGTCGTTGCTCCTGCAATCAAGGTTCCACCGACATTAGAAGGGGTTGTATTTGAATACCACGCGTAAGAATAACTAACATTCGTTCCTGTCATGGCAACGGTCAAAGGTGTAATCGCACCATTGATACAAACATTTTGATTAGCAGCACTGGGCTTGGTAGACATTACGGTAACCCGAACCCTTCTTGAGGTTGAGGAAGTTGTAGTTCCACAACCATTCGTCAGAACACAATAATAATAAAGCGCCGAAGACACATTAGAAGGTACCTGATAACTACTCGAGGTCGCTCCTGGAATAAGGGTTCCCGCTCCATTTGTGGTGACGCGACTATACCATTGATAAGTAACATTGGGAGAGGAAGAAACAACACTGAGAATATAAACACCTCCCTCACAAACGTAAGCTGTAAATCCAGTGCTCGGTTGTGTGGTAATGATGGGGCCATTGGCAACGATATTCAATCCAGAGCACGCAGAAAATATATCACAAGCTCCATAAGTAACACGACAATAATAATAGCGTGAACTTGTTACGTTATTGGGAATGGTATACGAACTTGAAGTAGCTCCTGTGATTAAAGTTCCATTATAATTATTACCTGTGGTACTATAATACCATTGATAGGACACGGTTCCCGTTCCAGTAGCGGCAACAGAAACCACAGGGGATACTCCACCAATACAAATCGAATTTGTCGTTGTTGATGGTTGCTGAGTAATTGTGATTGGAGCAGAATTTACGGTTCCATTGAAACTAAAATCTAAAATGGAGAACAAAGCTGTTGAACTGGTACTTTGCGAGGCCCAACCATAGATGCGGAAGGTTATAGCCGTTGTTACATTTTGAAAGCTCGAACCAGATAAACTAATGGTCGTGCCATTTCCAGTTGCTGTCCCAATCGCAGTGGAATATCCATCCACACTTGATCTCAACTCAAATTGAGTAGGACCCGTTGATGTTGTCGCAGCGCTGTACTGAAAATTAGAGAAATTGATACTGGTACATTGACTCGGGCTTAAAGTAAAATAATAATAATCACTGGTATTACGCGTTGAACTCGTTGTCCAGCTTGAAGATGAATATGCATCAACAATCGTTCTTGCCGTAATACCTGATCCTCTTCCAATTCCAGATACGGTGACTCCATTGGCCTTTACATCACCTGTAAAATAGGGACTCAATGTACTTGGTGAGGCTCCAGTAATGGCATTACTCCAAATGACCTGCTGACCAAAGGTTGTCACTGAAAAAGAAAGCAGAATAAAAATTAAACTGAAAAAGGCATTTTTTTTAACCATAACGAATGAACTTAAAGTAAAAAAAGGGGAGCGTACTCCCCTTTCTGTTATTATTTCTCTATTACAATCGGCACAGAATACGATTTATTTTCACCGACCATTCTCAGCACATACATTCCCGCTGACAATGATAATTGTCGATTCCAAATAACCTCATTCTGCGATTGCTCGGCGTGAACGATTTGTCCAACCATATCGGTCACTACCACTTGATATGAACTTCTCAAATCCTTTGGAACTTCAATATTCAAATTACCATTGGAAGGATTGGGCCAGACATGAAGCCCATTGATCGCCATCTCGTCTACACTGTAATCCGTTGTATCGAAATGTACAATGTAAGTAAGTGTGAAAGATGCATTTGGTCCGCAGTTCTCATCGGTAACTACTAAGGTAATGACCCCATCCGGAATGGTAGAAGTCGCATTTGACCAGAATACCGTGATCACAGAAGTTGTGTCAATACTGCTGTTTGGAATAAACACCCCTAACGGATTCAACGACCACTGGAAAGATAATCCAGGAATGGTATCGGGATAAGAATATTGATGCGCTTGCGTAAATGGTAACACCAACGTATCACCTGTAATAGAGGCTAACTGCAAGCTGCTGTAGGTACAAGAACCATCCTCATAGGTCGCATTGGCATCATAATTACATGCCACCAAATCCGTACAACCAAATAATAAACCTTGACATGAACAATCAGCTTGGAATGTATCCAATGTATCCAAAGTGCTACCATTATCACAAGCTGAACCCGGACCTAACAATGTGGCATCACTATCATCACAGTCATTGCTGTTGGTAACAAAACCAGGAATGACGATACACAAATCAAGGCTATTGTTCGCATTACCTAAACCATCTCCATCCACGTCTGCATAGAAGGTATTCAATACACCATCATCCACGATTCCATCACAATCATTATCTATTCCATCGCAAACCTCAGGCGCTGGTAATTGACATGAGCCATCATCAATGGTTGCTGCTGGGTTAAAGTTACAAGCGACCATGTTCATACAACCGGGTATGCCACAACCTTCATCGATCTGACCATCACAGTTGTTATCGACCCCATCTCCGCATACCTCAGAGGAAATTGGATTAGCCGTTGCATCCGCATCATTACAATCTGTATTATCTAATATTCCGCATGCGTCCATCGTACTGGATCCAAATCCGTCACCATCCAAGTCCGCATAAGTAATCATTGCGTCATCACAATCGGTATTGTCAGCCACATATCCTGCTGGAGCGGTACATGCGAACTGAACATCATTGATATTCCCAAATCCATCACCATCCAAATCAGCGTAGAAAGTCAATAAAACAAACTCATCTACCTGACCATCACAGTTGTCATCGGCATTGTTACAAACTTCTGTTGCACCAGGGAAAATCGCCGGGTTAGTATCATCGCAATCACCCGCACATTCAGAAATTCCATCTCCATCTGCGTCAAGGGCTTCGTCTATTTGTCCATTACAGTTGTTATCCACTAGATCAGTACAATTTTCGATGGCACCAGGATTGGCAGTCGCATCAAAATCATTACAATCACCCCCTACGGTTACATATCCCGTTTCTGCAGGACATGCAACTGTCATGGTATACAAGGTGGTACCCACCAATGAACTACTATTTGCTGGAAGAGAATAAACAGTGGTAAATGCTGGATCTAGCACGTCCATACCTATCTCTGTTGCAAAAAATCCACCCGACGTCCAAACAAAATTATATGTACTTCCATTCAGTAACACCGCAGTTTCGGTTGCCGCTGTACCGGTAGTAAAGTTCACACCAATGGATTGCACAATCGCACCCGTGGTATTGTCTGTAAGATCGATATAGCCATTATTCCACCCATCACCATATGTATCGATCAAATTGAAGGTGTAGTTACAAACAGGTGGATTAGCAGGGTCATAGCACAACGGAACGGAAATCGTTCCACCATAACCATCTGCATCAACATCTACGAAATAATCAGTGGTTGGTAATCCATTATCAGCCACTCCATCGCAATCTTCATCTATCGTATTGCAGACCTCAGTAGCACCGGGATAGATCGAAGGATTTGTTGGTGCACAATCCAATGCATCCACTGTTCCATCGCCATCCGTATCTACCGTACATCCTTCATCGACTTGGCCATCGCAGTTATTATCCAAACCATCTCCGCAAGTCTCTAAAGAGGCCGGATTGATAGCGTTATTTGCGTCATCACAATCCCCACCGGTAGCAATCCATGTAGGATCAGGGGTACAAGTATATATTGCATTACTATTTCCATAACCATCACCATCTGCATCTACATAATAGGCCGTTGGAGTAGTACAATCGGATGAGCAGAAACTAAAGTCTATTAAACCTCCAGCATATGCCCATAACTGAATATAAACGGGTGTTCCAGGAGCTACACTCAGGGTCAATTGTGGCATCAAGCCAGGACCAGTATCATCATCACAGCCTAACTGCGTATAAGTCAAGGTTACTGGATCATAAGTATATGCTGCCATACCCGCATCAACGGTACCTTGTGGGTTTAAGAATAGAGTACCAGAAGCTGGAGCATTCAATAATACCCAAACATCAGGACGAGGATTGGTCGCAAAGTTTCCAGCGCAACCTGCTGCTCCGGGAGGATTAGAAGGAGTGAACAAACTAGGGTCAACCGTTACGGAAATACATCCAGTTAATGGATCAGCCGTAAAGGCATTGCACGGCTCATCACCTGCACTACCACAACCTTCATCAACACAACCAGAACAGTTATTATCAATACCATCTCCGCAGGTCTCTGTCGCTGCTGGATTAATGGTGGCGTCATTATCATTACAATCCACCGTAGTATCGAACCCGTCCCCGTCTACATCAGTTCCACAGCCTTCATCTACCACGTTATCACAGTTATCATCGATGCTATTTCCACAAACTTCAGGTGCACCAGGATAAATATTGGGATCTGCATCATTACAATCAGCTGTAAATCCAAAACCATCACCATCGCCATCTGAACAAGAAGCAGGAGCGGTATAAGTTATAGTAGCCGAGCAACCTGGAGAATCACTGAAAGTAGCTACCAAGGTATGCACAGCGCCATCAGAATCCAAGTTGGTGATATTCAAAGCCGCACTAGAAGCAAAAGGAGCTGTAAAGGACTGAGCCAAAACTCCATCCAATGTAACATCCAATGTTCCCGTAGTTGGAGCATTACTCATTTGAATTAAATTACTATTGACAGCAGTCAAAGAATAAATATTCGTGATAGGGTCACACGCCGAAGGCGTTGCGCAATAAGGAAAAGACAATTGACAACCCGATGGCACGTTCACGGGATCCACTGTATAAGGAATCAATGGACATCCAGCAGTAGAAGAGAAAGAACCATAATAGCTATCTCCACCAGAAGCCACTGCTACCCACAAATCTGTTGCAGCAACGGTAGTGGCAGAAAAACACATATTAAAAGTACAACTTCCTGCATCTCCCCAATCATTACCCCCATTTCCATCTCCATTGGTATCATAATACCATCCATATCCTGAAGGAACTCCACTGGTTGCTGTTGGGGTGTTCGAAGTTTGCCAAATCCATAAAGGCGCTCCACCACCGCAGTTTGCGGGAGCAATCGTACCTGTCGGCGTTCCCCAACCTGTTCCTAGCGTAACCGCCATTCCATCTAACCAATCACCAGATGCCTGGGCATAGTTCAAAGTATAGCAAACTTCAACAGTGGTACCTACTGGCCACGTTCCGGCAGTTGGTGCAGGAGTGAACACAATACTTTCAGAACCTAAACAATTAGTGATGGTGGTTCCACCACCGCAAGAGCAATCTGCCTGGATAGTCTCACCCGTAGTGGATGCATTGTTATCGTCACAAGGGGCTCCAGGATAAATAGTGGCGCAGTTGTCATTACAATCAACAGTGACATCAAATCCATCTCCATCTGCATCTGAAGTGCCACAACCTTCGTCCGTAGTTCCATCACAGTTATTATCAATTAAATCTCCACACACTTCTGTTCCGCCTGGATATGCCGATGCTGCATTATCATTACAATCGCTATTCTGCATTACACCGCATGGATCGTAGGCGTTTCCTCCAAATCCGTCACCATCCAAATCCTGGTAAGTGATCATCGCATCATCACAATCAGAAAAGTCAGCTACATAACCGAAAGGTGCGGTGCAATCATACACAACGACATTAATATCACCAAATCCATCTCCATCATTATCCGCATAGAAATTGGTTTGCGCAAATTCATCGATTTGACCATCACAATTGTTGTCTAAATAGTCACAAATCTCTGTAGCGTTGGGATTTATCGATGGATTCGCATCATCGCAATCTACTAGGCTATTAAATCCATCCCCGTCTGCATCCACGGTAACGCAATTGTCATCTATAACCCCATCACAATCATTATCCAATGCATCACAAGTCTCAGCACCGCCTACAAAACAAGATGGGCAGGTATCATTACAGTCAGTGTTGTCTGCAGTTACACCAGGGCCAGTAGCACAGGCATACACCACGGCGCTTGGATTCCCAAAACCATCTCCATCTGTGTCTGCAAAGTAGGCCGTTGGAGTGGTGCAATCGGCGGAACAAAAATCAAAAGTGATTAAGCCACCTGCATATGCCCAAAGTTGGACGTAAATGGGCGTTCCAGCAGGCTGTGTTACCGTTAAAACTGGCATATACAAGCTCGGAGCAACCAAACCGTCATCATTACAACCAACTAGTGTATATGTATTCGTTGCAGGATCGTAAGTGTAGGCTGCCATTGCCGCATCCACAGTAGAAGTAGCATCTTGTGGATTCAAATACAATGTACCGGAAGCGGGAACATTGATCATAAACCAAACATCTGGCTTAGGGTTAGTAGCTGTGTTAGCACCGCAACCAGGAGGTGCCACAAGCGTTGTGGGGGTGTAAAGGGAAGGATCAACAGTCACACTAATACAACCTGTCAATTGATCGGCTACAAAGGGTAAATATGGCTCTTCTCCAACAGGGGTGACAAATCCTAAGCAAGAGCAATCAGCTTGAATAACATCTCCACCTGTTGAGGGGTTTCCATCATTGCACACCGCCCCGGGGAATATCGCTGCATCGTTGTCATTACAATCTCCCGCGCAGGTAGTTACTCCATCACCATCCATGTCAAAACCATTATCGCTAATACCATTGCAATCTTGATCAATACCATCACAAACCTCTGTAGCGCCAGGGTTGATGGTAGGGTCATTATCATTACAATCATTGGCCGCTAAATAACCATCAAAGTCGTTGTCAGAAAGAGGAGAAGCTACAAATTCAACCAAAGGACAGTCTGTTCCTGCGTAAGAACCCATACTTCCATCACCCCCTACCGTTACACCAATACTCAAATTGGAGTTAGTCACAACGACTGCCGTAATACAAAAAGTTTGGGCACATGTTCCATTATCTCCCCAATCATCCCCGCCGTCTCCATTATTGTCTCTATCGTAATAAAATCCGTTACCAAAACTAAGCCCGGAACCCCCAGCGGTAAGCGATGTTTGCCAAATCCATGTACCTCCATCACCACTGCAAGAAACCGGCGCCAGTAAAGGTTGAGGGTTGGTCCAACCAGACCCGAGCGTAACTGCAAATCCATCCAACCAACTTGAAGTTGCAAGAGTGTAACTGCTTAGGTTATAGCAAATGGTCACAACCGTGCCGGGTGCATAAGCTCCTCCTGTTGGCATCGGACTGAAAGTCACAGATTCTGTTCCTAAACATTGAGCATTCGACTGGTTGGAAACCAATGCTCCACTCAACGTGAGAAGCACGAACAATACACGAACAATTCGGTTGGAAGTAAAAATTGAATTCATGAACACAAATTTTGGTTAGATAGCAAAAATAGGCAATTTTTCTGATTTATAAACATTTTCTGCACTACGATTCGATTTTTAACAAAAATCAATCACAGCCCTTTCTTGTCATGCTAAAACGATGTAGTTTAGCCGCCTGTGGAAATAGACTTAGAA
The DNA here is from genome assembly GCA_964544665.1 of uncultured Chryseobacterium sp. Taxonomy (GTDB): domain Bacteria; phylum Bacteroidota; class Bacteroidia; order Flavobacteriales_D; family Sanyastnellaceae; genus CAMCTV01. The sequence continues at coordinate 10,525 of CAZJCQ010000030.1, forward strand.
GAAGAAAAAAGAGAAATTGTCAGAAGATACCGAGCTCTTTTGCGGGTTTGCAATCGTTCGAAATCCCGATCAGACCGAGCTAAAATCCGAAAAGCCTTTGAAGTTTCTGTAGAGGCGCACAAGGACATGCGCCGCAAAAGTGGCGAACCATACATCTATCACCCCTTGGCTGTCGCGAAAATTGCTGCCGAGGAATTGGGCCTAGATACCCTCGCTATTGTTTGTGCGCTTTTACACGATACCGTAGAGGATACCTACATTACATTGGATGACATCCAAAATCTATTTGGAAAAAAAGAAAGGACCATTATTGACGGGTTGACGAAAATTTCCGGGGTTTTTGATCACCAAAACACCAGTCAGCAGGCAGAAAATTTCAGAAAAATGTTGCTGACCTTAAGCGATGACGTTCGTGTTATTCTTATCAAACTCGCCGATCGTCTTCACAACATGAGAACGCTTGACCATATGTCACGTGAAAAGCAGCTCAAAATTGCGAGTGAAACTTTATTCATGTATGCTCCTCTTGCTCATCGCTTGGGATTATACAACATAAAAACTGAGCTTGAAGATTTATCACTAAAATTCAAAGACCCGGATTCTTTTGATACCATATCACTGAAACTGCAAAAGACGCAAGCCGTTCGCACCCGATTCATCAATCAATTCATTCTTCCAATCAAACGTGCATTGGATGATATGAAATTGCAATACGAAATTAAAAGTCGTCCCAAATCTATTTACTCTATTTACAACAAGATTCATCAAAAGGGCGTTCCTTTCGAAGAAATCTATGATCTCTTTGCCATTCGAATCATTATTGATAGCGATGAAGAGCATGAAAAGAGTGATTGCTGGAGGGTGTATGCGGCGGTGACCGATTTTTATCAACCTAGTCCAGAACGTCTTCGTGACTGGATCAGCATTCCAAAATCTTCTGGATATGAGGCCCTACACACCACGGTGATGTCTCCCACTGGAAAGTGGGTAGAGGTTCAAATTCGCTCCAACCGAATGGACGAGCTCGCGGAAAAAGGATACGCCGCTCATTGGAAATACAAAAGCGCTATTGAATCTCCGGAAACCAAGCTAGACAAGTGGTTGAGTCAAGTGAAAGAAGTGTTGGACAGCCCGAGCGAAAATGCGATCGAATTCATTGATAATTTTAAGCTCTCCCTTTTTTCAGAAGAAATATATGTTTTTACTCCCAATGGAGATTTAAAAACACTTCCCAAAGGTTCAACTACCATCGATTTTGCCTTTCACATCCATAGTCAAATCGGAAGCCAATGCATTGGGGCCAAAGTGAACACCAAATTGGTGGCGCTCAGTCACAAATTAAGAAGTGGTGATCAAATTGAAATTCTTACTTCCAAAAAACAAAAGCCTAAAGAGGAATGGCTCAGCATCGCTGTAACGGCAAGTGCTCGACAAAAAATAAAAGCCGTATTGAAAGAAGAACGCAAGTTCATTGTAGATGAAGGTAAGGATATGCTCCAGAAATTTTTTAGTCAAATAAAGGCAGAATGGCTATCCGTGAACATTGATGAGTTGGTCAGAAACTTCGAAACCTTTACATCTGGAGAACTTTTCTATCGAATAGCAAAAGAAAAGATTGTTCTCGAAGACATGAAGAGCTACAAAGTAGAAGGCGGAAGAATCAAGTTTTACAAGAAAAAAACCAATGCAAAAGACAACGAAACGCAGCAAATAGTGACTGCAGCACCAGTATACGGTAATACGGTGCTCATCGGAGATACTCCTCAAAAAGTGGACTTTACATTGGCTACTTGTTGCAATCCAATTCCGGGAGATGAGGTGTTTGGTTTTACAACGGTAGGAGAAGAAATAAAAATTCATCGCACTTCTTGTGTAAATGCGCAGGAGATGATGAGTAAATATGCCTATCGCGTCATCAAAGCCCGATGGAATAGCCAAAACCTGGTTCAATTCGAAGTAGGACTTAAATTTACTGGTATAGATGATGTGGGATTGGTGCAGAAAATCACCAATATTATTTCCACCGATATGAACGTCAATATGCGCGCCATTTCATTCGAAGCCAGAGATGGTATTTTTGAAGGCAAGGTCGTGGTTTTGGTGCATGACACGGATCACTTGGGCACCCTAATGCAAAACTTGAAAGAGGTAGATGGAGTGCTCACTGTTGATCGCATAGAATCAGAATTTTCTTAATGCACTGAGAATGGAAAAAGTAAATCTCTCTGATAAAGTGAAACAAATTTTCACAGCATACTTGGAAGAAAAAGGTCATCGAAAAACACCGGAGCGTTATGCCATATTATCTGAGATTTACGCATTGGACGGTCACTTTGATATTGAAGCGCTTTACAAAAGGATGAAAGACCAAAAATATCGAGTTTCGCGTGCCACGCTCTACAATACCATCGAGTTGCTTTTAAACTGCGGTTTAGTCAGAAAAAATCAATTTGGACAAAATATCGCTCATTTCGAGAAAGCCTTCCAAAATCAGCAACACGATCATATTATTCTCACCGATTCAGGTGAAGTCATCGAATTCTGTGACCCAAGAATACATCAGATAAAAAAAACCCTGGAAGAATTATTTGGTGTGGAAATTCAATCCCATTCCCTGAATTTTTATGGTCGAAAATCTCCGAATAAATAAGGATAGAATTTTATTTTTATAACTTACTTTTGTCGCTTAATTCAATTTTATGCAAAAAGCTGCCGTTCTTTTAGGTTTACAATGGGGAGATGAAGGAAAAGGGAAAATTGTGGATGTTTTAACACCTAAATACGATATCATTGCTCGATTTCAAGGAGGTCCAAATGCTGGTCATACCCTTGAATTTGATGGCATCAAACATGTACTACACACGATCCCATCTGGTATCTTCCATCAGAACGTGCTGAATATTATTGGCAATGGTGTCGTTATAGATCCCATCATTTTTCAAAAAGAATTAGCGAAATTAAATGAGCGACAAATAGATTACAAAAACCGCTTATTTATTTCAAGAAAAGCGCACCTGATTTTACCCACACATCGTCTGCTTGACGCTGCATCCGAAGCGGCCAAAGGAGCTGCAAAAATCGGTTCGACGTTGAAGGGAATCGGTCCTACCTACATGGATAAGACGGGACGCAATGGACTAAGAGTAGGAGATGTATTAGAAGATAATTTTGATATTAAATACAACGAGCTCAAGGAGAAACATTTAAAAATGTTGAGTCAATATCAGTTTGAATTTGACCTCACAGAAATGGAGAAAGAATGGATGGATAGCATCACTTTCATCCGAAATCTCACCATCATTGATAGTGAACATTTTTTAGACGAAGCGCTTCGCTCTGGAAAGAAAATATTGGCCGAAGGTGCGCAAGGATCCCTTCTCGATATCGACTTTGGTTCTTATCCATTTGTCACCTCTAGTAACACTGTTGCGGCAGGTGCATGCACCGGACTTGGCATTGCGCCTAATCGCATAGGAGACGTTTTTGGGATCTTTAAAGCATATTGCACAAGAGTGGGTTCTGGACCCTTTCCTACTGAATTAGATGACGAAACCGGTGAAGCCATGCGCAAAGAGGGAAATGAATTTGGTTCCACTACCGGTAGGGCTCGAAGATGCGGATGGCTCGACATCCCCGCATTGAAGTACGCCTGCATGATCAATGGAGTCACCCAACTTTTTATGATGAAAGCGGATGTCCTAAGCATTTTTGAAGAAATAAAAGTTTGTACCGGGTATATTTGGAAGGGAAAAGAAATCGACTATTTACCTTACGATTGTCATCCCGATTTGTTGACCCCAGTTTATACACCATTAAAAGGTTGGAATCAAGACTTAACTCATCTTCAAGACGAGCAAGAATTTCCAAAAGCATTAATAGATTACATCGCATTCATCGAAGAAAAAATAGGTATTCCCATTACTCTTGTATCGGTAGGTCCAGATAGAAAACAAACGATAATACTAAAAAAATGAAATTCGGGTTGAGATACGCACTTCTCTCCTTTTTCATTTTTATAGTCCATTTTTTAATGGGACAAGGTCAGGTAGAACTTTTACACGCTGATGCTATTTACTACAACAAAAGCTTAGTCGACGCTCAACGATTAAAAGGAAATGTTCATTTCGTCCGTGATGGAACTCATTTGTATTGTGACAGTGCTTATTGGTATGCTCAAAAAGATTTCACCGCATTCGGCAAAATATCCATTCATCGAGCCGGAGAGTTTCAACTTACCGGTAAGCAGATGTACTATCGAAATTTAGAAAACAGCGCCTATGTGAACGGTGATGTTGTATTAACCGACAACGACATGGTGCTTACTTCACCTCGATTGGAATATCATTTGAGCGATAAAACCGCGCATTATTCGGGAGGTGGAAAAATAGTTTCAAAAACCAAAAGCGACATACTAACCAGTCAAAATGGTATTTACTATACACAAAAGGACTTGTTTCATTTTGAAAAAAATGTGAGAATAATGCATGAGCAATATACGCTCACCACTGCTAAGTTAGACTATGAATACAATGCTGAAATCGCTCATTTCATTGCTCCAACGATTATTAAAAGTAAAGACCAAAAGGTATCTTGTAACGATGGGTATTTTAATTCCAAAACACAACAAGGCGAACTCTATAACCGTCCCGTTATCACTTACGAAAAAACCAAATTGACAGGCGATACCATCTACTTCGACTCAAATCGCGGATATGGAAAAGCCATGAGTCATATTGTAATAAAAGACACCACAAAACAAGAATTAATTCTTGGAAATTTTGCTGAACACTTTCAAGAAACCGGAATCAATATCATCACGAAGCATCCTCGAATTGCGGAAATTATCGATGAAGACACCTTGTGGGTACAATCGGATACGATTTGGATGAAAGAAGACAGTATTATTGGGGATCAAATTAAAGCGCATCACCACGTAGTGCTCTATCACCCCACTTTTCAAGGCCGTTGCGACTCTGCTTTTTTTTCTGCCAGTGATAGCATACTTACCCTGTTTAACCAACCTATTTTTTGGACGGAAAACAGACAACTTACCGGTGACACTATTCAATTATGTATTCAAAACAAACAAGTGAAGCGTTTTCACGCTTTCCAAAATGCGTTCGTAATTGGAGAAGTGATTCCAAATGACACCATACATTATGATCAAATAAAAGGGCGGAAAATGACGGGTTATTTTGCCAGCAATGAACTAAATAAAATAGATGTATTTGGCAACGGTCAATTACTCTATTTTCCAAAAAATTCCGAGAAGGATAAAAAAAGCATGGGGATGAATAAAGGTGACTGCAGTGATATTACCATTAGCATAAAAGATAGAAAAATCAGGAAAATAAACTTAAAGAAAAAACCTGACTCCTTTTTTATTCCAATGAAAAAAACGGATGGAGAGACAAAAAAACTCCCTCAATTTCATTGGAGAATACAAGAGAAACCAGATCGAAGTTGCATTAAAATATAACAAAATGAAAGATTCACAAATACAATCTTTAATTGAATTAGAACACAACCGTCAATTAGAAGGAATAGAGCTCATCGCATCAGAAAATTTTGTATCAACTGATGTATTAGAGGCAATGGGTTCGGTGCTAACCAATAAGTATGCTGAGGGATTACCTAAAAAACGCTACTATGGTGGTTGCCAAATTGTTGATCAAGTAGAACAATTAGCCATCGATCGATTGAAACAACTATTTGGAGCAGAATGGGCCAATGTTCAGCCGCATAGCGGTGCAAATGCCAACAGCGCGGTTATGCTCGCCTTACTGAAACCTGGAGATAAAATCATGGGTCTGGATTTATCGCAAGGAGGTCATTTGACACATGGCTCTCCCGTCAATTACTCAGGTAAATTATATCACCCAACATTTTATGGGGTAGATGTAAACACAGGCCTTGTAGACATGAATGTGGTAAGAGAAAAGGCATTACAAGAAAAGCCAAAAATGCTCATCGTCGGAGCCTCTGCCTATAGCCGAGATTGGGATTATGCCGAATTCAGATCTATCGCGGACGAAATAGGCGCAGTCCTACTCGCTGATATTTCTCATCCCGCAGGACTCATTGCTGCAGGTTTACTCAACAACCCCTTACCCCATTGTCATGTAGTTACCTCAACAACGCACAAAACGCTGCGTGGCCCTCGAGGAGGAGTCATTATGGTAGGGAAAAATAACGAAAATCATATTGGTATAAAAAACAACAAAGGTGAAGCAAGAACCTGGGGTGGGCTATTGGATAGTGGAGTATTCCCTGGTATGCAAGGAGGTCCTCTTGAACATGTCATAGCCGCTAAAGCAGTGGCCTTTAACGAGGCGTTGCAACCCTCGTTCAAAGAATATGGTCAAAGAGTAATGACCAATGCGCAAACATTGGCCAATGAACTAATCTCTCTGGGTTATCACGTTGTGAGTAATGGAACCGATAATCACTGTATGTTGATCGACCTCAGAAATAAAGATGTGACGGGCAAAGAAGCTGAATTTATTCTCGGTGAAGTTGATATAACCGTTAATAAAAATATGGTGCCCGGAGATACCCAATCACCAATTGTCACCTCTGGAATAAGACTTGGAACTCCAGCAGTAACTACCCGGGGGCTAACAGCAGAAGATGTGAAAACAATGGCACATCTAATAGACGAGGCCATTTCCAACAAGAATGACGATGGAACAAAAACTGCCATCCGAAAAAAAGTACACGAAATGATGTCCTCACGACCTTTGTTTCAACATGGGTAACGAACTTAGCCAGCATCCCAATCTTTATTTACGTCAGCACGGAGAAAATCCCGTTCATTGGAAAGCTTGGTCGCCTGAAGCTTGGTCCGAGGCGACTGCCCAAAACAAGCTGGTGATTGTCAGCATTGGATACAGTGCCTGTCACTGGTGTCACGTCATGGAAAAAGAATGTTTCGAAGATCAAACAGTGGGACAACTGATGAATGAGCACTTTGTATCCATTAAAATTGATAGAGAAGAAAGACCCGATATTGATCAAACCTACATGTCCGCCATTCAAGCAATGGGAAAAAACGGAGGGTGGCCACTCAACTGCATTTGTTTGCCCGATGGGCGACCCATTTTTGGGGGCACATATTTCAATAAACCACAATGGATTCAAATACTTACGGAACTCCACCAAATTTATTTCGACCAATATGACACCGTGATTGGGTATGCGAACGAGCTCGAAACACATCTTGATCTATGGCAAAAAAGATTTGACCGTGATGATGAACAGATTTCACCTTTAGCCCATGTAATGGAACATGCCCAACACCAACTTGATATGGACTTTGGCGGGCTAAAAGGAAGTCCCAAATTTCCAATGCCTCCAATGCTTCTATTTCTGCTGAAATATCAGTCAAAACATCCTCAAGGATGGATAGAAGAATGGCTGAAAATTACTTTTTCTCAAATGTCGGAGGGAGGACTTTGGGATTGGGTAGATGGCGGTTTTTCTAGGTACAGCGTGGATCACCGCTGGCACATTCCTCATTTCGAAAAAATGCTTTACGACAATGCTCAGCTCCTTCATGTATATGCCATCCTTCAAAAAAATCGACCCGATCATCACTGGAAAATGATAATAAACGGAATAATAGAATGGCTGGATAACTTTTTAAAAAGTCCATCGGGTTTGTACTATAGTGCAACAGATGCAGATAGTGAAGGAGAAGAAGGGAAATACTTTTGTTGGACGGAAATTGAATTGAAAGAAAGTTTAGGTGAGGCTTTCGAAATTTTGAATCAGCACTTCGATATCGCTCACCATTCCTATTGGGAAGAAGGGAAAATCGTATTAAGAAAAAAATCAAAAGAACTCCCAAATCAATGGGAAGAAATAAGGCAGTCGCTCATTCAAAAAAGAAGAGAGAAAACACCTCCATTAATCGATAAAAAAATACTCCTTAGTTGGAATGCTCTTCTACTACAAGCGTATTGTGAATTGGAAGATGACAAGGGAAAAGCAATCGAGTTGTTCGAAAAATTAAAAATGCATTTCTATGTAGACAAACGATGGAGGGGAACAATTTACGAAAATGGAGACATTCGAGAAGCTCAAAGCGATGGGCTTGCCTTTATGTTAAAGGCTTGTATCGATTTATATTTTAAAACCAGCAATCCGCAATATTGGGAAAACGCGCTCAATCTATATCAGCATTTAGAAAGTCATTTTCAAGATGCGCATTCACCCTACTTTTATTTTGGAGAGGACAAATCATTATTTGTCGCTACCAAAGACATCGATGACCATGTCGTGCCCTCTGCAAATGCCGTTATAGCCGAATCGCTTTATTGGATGGGGATTCTGGAAGGAAATTCGAATTGGTTAAAGAAATCCAAAGAGATGACCTACCAGAGACTGCAAATCGATAACCCATTGATTAGCGCTTCGCATTGGCTACAAAATCAACAATTGTTTGAACGAAAAGCGGCTGTCATTTTGTTCAGTTCCGATGACCATCAAACCCGTGATCGTCCTTTCCACATTCATCGCTTCATCCAAATTAATGATCATGATTCCGCACCCTCAATCATGAAAAACAAGAAAATGGAGGGAAACCTTTATTATGTTTGTAATACAGAACAATGCATTTCAATCACTCATCATATCAACGATTTTTTAGCATCCTGACTTTTATAGGTCTCTGCGTTTCAACATTGAAAGCGCAAATGATCAATAATCGAGAAGGAAAAGCATTTGAATCTCCCATTACCTTTAATCGATCCTTTATTTGGGAAAATAAAATCCATACGATCACCGAAAAAAAAGTGATCAAAATGACAGGAAGACCCATTGTTGATCTCAATGATGTCACCCAATATACCTTTGGACCCACGGGACTCTTGGAAAAGGTAGAAACAAAAAAACTCGTAGAAATGGATCCAGATTCCAGTTCAATTCTTTACAAACGAAATGACATCGGACAATTATTTCTGGTGGAATCTAAAAAAGGAAACGAAATCAATATTCAAGAAAATATTTTTGACCAAACTGGGAAGATTAAGAGGACAGATATCAAACAACGAATTGAAGAGGGTAAAGATAAATTCCGAGATATCCTGATAGAATCTACTACTTATGAATACAGCTTTCCAAAAGAATTTACGGTAAGAAGAGAGAACATCAATAACTACGGCCTCGCGTTTAGTGCGATTACTACAGAAAAAAACGAACAAGGATTTTTACTTTCAGAAGAAGAAGAGTGGTATATCAGTAAAAAAATCAACAAGAAGATTTATCTCTACAACGAAAAAGGTTGGGTAGAAAAAATAACGACCCATGTTTTCAACGAAAGCAATGAGGAACAACTTGTGTATCAATATGACGAGATAGGAAATGTGTTAACGGCTAAAAAAATCGTGAATGGAAAAGCGGTAGAAGAATATGAAGTACTATATCAAAATGGTGCATTGGTAAAAGCTATATTGATTCAAGATTTAGAAAGCGAAGCAATTACTATTCATAAATACGAATACACTTTTAAGGAATGAAACTACTATTGATTGTACTTTCTCTTTTTTTCACCGTCGGAATACATTCTGAATTGTATGCGCAGCGAAAAAAAACACCAGAGCAAGAATATACTATTACTCCAGAAGACGGGCGTAATAAAGAGGCGGAAAACAAAAGAAAAAAACAAGAGGAATACGCCTTAAAAAAGCAACAGCACGAATTAATACAGGATAAAGCAACGCGCAAGAGAATGAAGGAAAATTATAAGAAAGCCAAACGCAACGCCAACCCTGGAAAACTACCTTGGTACAAAAGAATTTTTTAATTTTACGCCATGAAAAAAAATCTACTTTGCATACTCGGTATGCTCATGATTATACTATCACAAGCACAAACTAATTGGAGTGAACATATTGCCCCGATTCTTTTTGATCATTGCACGAAATGTCACCATCCAGGAGGAATTGGGCCAACCAGTTTCATGACTTATGATGATGCCTACAATAGCAGCGGTTCCATTTTAGCCGCTATCACAGAAGGCATCATGCCCCCTTGGCCAGCCGATCCTAATTATCGACATTTTGCAAATGAAAATGTGCTTACACCAAATGAGAAAAACCTTATCAATGACTGGGTATTAGGTGGTGCTGTACAAGGTGATATAACGCTTGCTCCTACTCCTCCCACTTATGACAATAGCAGTGCTTTGCCCCAAGTCGATTTTACAGGCATAACTCCTCTTTACACCAGTCAAGCCGTGACTCATGATGACTACCGGACCTTTGTTGTGCCTAGCAATTATTCGGTGGATCAATTCATTGATGGAATCGAGATTATTCCAGGAAACATGAACATTGTGCATCACGTTGTTATTTACTATGATCCAACGAATACCTGTCTAAGCTATGATGCTGCAGACGCCGAGCCCGGTTTTGCCACCAATGGAACTGGAGGGGGAATACCACCCGCTGCGCACTTCCTTGCGGCTTGGGTTCCGGGTAAAGGGCCTCAATTCGTGCCGCAAGGTTTTGGATTACGTGCAGAAGCCAATGGCTATTTTCTCATTGAAATGCACTACCCCGCCGGATCAGTAGGTCAGTCAGACGAAACCACCATCAATCTGCATCATAGCACGTCGCCCTCTCCTAGAGAGGTGTTTTTTGAACCCGTTATCACCCATTTCCCTACCACCCTTGATGAACCCGCATTGGTTATTCCTGCCAACACGGAAGCTACTTTTCACGCCACTTACAATTTAAATGCTCATGTTACTTTATTTGGGGTATTTCCGCACATGCATCTGATCGGCAAAAGCATTAAAAGCTTTGCCGTTAATAACAACGATACCGTCCCACTCGTGAGCATTCCGAATTGGGATTTCCAATGGCAACTGGGTTATGACTACCCCCAACTGATTCATCTAACGCCTGGAACTGCGATAAAAGCAGTTGCTACCTATGACAACACCCTCAACAACCCCAATCAACCCAACAACCCCCCGCTATTGGTTACGGCAGGTGAAGAAACAGCCGATGAAATGCTCATTATTTTCTTCATGTACTCGGCCTATCAACCAGGAGATGAAAATATTGTCGTCGATCCGAATTTATCTATTCAAGACAAGCCCTTCATCCCCAGTTTGCCAGTCAAAACATTTCCGAATCCAGCCACGAACGAACTTCAATTGCAGTTTACTGCAGAACAAAGTGAATGGACCACCTTATTCATCACAGATATGAACGGGAAAATTTGCTATCAAGAATCGATTTGGATTCTTCCGGGTGTAAATAACAAAACCATCGATATCCAAACTGAAAGTGATGGTATTTATGAATTATCCTTTATGACAAAAAACGGAATTGCGAAAACCAAATTTGTCAAGCAATAATTAACCTTTAATTCTTCCAGGATTTTGTGAGATGAACGACTTCCATGAGGAGGTCTTGGTTCCCATGATCGGATTTGACGTTTGATAATAATGACACACAGCAGCAGCTAAGCCATCTGTGGCATCCAATTGTTTGGGCATATCCTTTTCAGAAATTTTGAGCAGACGCTGCAGCATGGCTGCAACTTGTTCTTTGGCAGCATTTCCATTTCCCGTTATGCTTTGCTTTATCTTTCTTGGTGCATATTCGTTCACTGTCAATTGTCTGCTCAACGCTGCTGCAATAGCCACTCCTTGGGCCCTTCCTAGTTTTAGCATCGATTGAACATTCTTTCCAAAAAAAGGCGCTTCAATGGCCAATTCATCTGGATGAAAGCCGTCAATCAGTTCGATGCAACGCTCAAAAATTTTACTTAATTTTAGAGCGTGATCCGATATTTTATCCAAATGAACCACACCCAATGCCAACAAGGAAATTTGCTTTCCACGAACTTGGATAATGCCATAACCCAGGATGGTGGTCCCTGGATCAATACCCAAAATAATTCTCTCTTTTACCATCCGATTTGAATATGGTAAATGTAATGGTGATTTGCTTTAGTTGTGTAATGATCCTGTATTTGATATGGATATCCTATCTAATACTCGGAACCAAACAACGCATGAAACCACCGGAGAAACAAGCCGATGCGACAATGGCCATCATTATTCCCACCCGAAATCATTCGGATACATTAAATATTCTACTGTCCAATTTGCAAAGTCAAATTACTTCATTTGACAACGTTCAAATCATCGTGGTAGATGACCACAGCGAAAAAATTCCTTCTTTCGAAACCCATACAGAAAAAATCAAAGTTATTCGCAATGAAGGAATCGGTAAGAAAAATGCTTTAAAAACAGGCATACAGCATTGTCAAGCAGAATGGATCATCACCCTTGATGATGACATCATACTCCCACCACAATGGATGAAAATATTACAGGCGGAATGTCAACCAATGAATGACGTATTAATTCTTCCCATTGCGATCACTCCGCCCAAAGGATTTTTGCATTTTTTTCAATGGCTCGAATTTTCCATTTTACAACAAATCACCCATGGAAGCGCAAATAGAAACACTCCCTTGCTATGCAATGGGGCTCATCTCGCCTTTAAGAGATGCGTTTGGTTAACTTATCATGAAACCAACTCAAGTGTACAAATATCAAGCGGGGATGACCAATTTCTGTTGGAAAGTGCTCGACTACAAAAACGAAAAATTAAATTTGTCAACCAATCAGAACTTGTTGTGCAAACTGCTCCTTGCAATAGTTGGGGAGCTTTATTCGAACAGCGAAGAAGGTGGTCTTCCAAGTCTACGAAATATCAACTAATGGACATGAAAATGCTCGGATGGATTACACTGACTTCCAATATTGGATTTATTTATCTATTTAGTTTCTGGACTGTATTTCCGCAACATTTGGAAGTGATTTTCATCTTGATATTGTATGGGTGCGTTGAGTTTCTCTGGACCGAAAAGAAAGCCAAAGAACAACCCTTATCAACATTGCTATTTTTACTCTTTTATCCATTTTACGTGATTGCGACAATGTTTTCGTTCGTAATTTTCAGAACCCATTGGAAAGGAAGAGGAATAACACATTGAAAACATTTTGGCATAAATACCAACAAGATTCCTTAGCGGTCATTGGACTGATCGTTATTTTAATTTTCGTCATCATCTCGTTGCTAGGACCACTGATCCGCCCCGACAGCAGCGAGAATGCCAATCAACAGAATATCGCGCTTGCCCAACTTCAACCCTTCTCCACCGCCACAATAGAAAAAACGGATGATCAGGGTAATACGTACCAAGAAAATAGAACATTTATTTTAGGAACCGACCGATTGGGTCGTGATATTCTTTCGAGACTGATGGCAGGGACCTATATCAGTCTCATGGTCGGTTTTATTGCTGTTATTATGTCGCTGGTTTTGGGCTTAATCATTGGAGTGACGGCGGGATACTACCGAGGAAGAGTCGACCAAATTTTATCTTGGATCATCAATGTGTTTTGGTCCATCCCTGGATTGTTAGTCGTAATGGCTTTCATCTTGGCTTTCGGTACAGGATTTTGGAAAGTTTTTTTTGCAGTAGGGTTAACCATGTGGGTGGAAGTTGCCCGGGTGGCTCGGGGTCAGGTACTCAGTATCAGAGAAAAGGAATTTGTAGAAGCCGCCATTTCCATTGGAGTTTCTCCTTTTCAAATGATGTATAAGCACATATTACCCAATATCATGGCGCCAATTATCGTCATTTCCTCCGCTAACTTTGCCAGTGCCATTCTCATAGAAAGCGGTTTAAGTTTCTTAGGGCTGGGTACTCAAATTCCAGCTCCCAGTTGGGGCAACATGATCCGCGAAAATTATGCTATGATCACAACCCAACATGCGTATCTCGCACTTGCACCCGGCTTGCTGATTATGCTGGCTGTGCTTTCATTAATGTATATCGGCAATGGCCTTCGCCATGCTTTAGACGTAAAATCCTAATGGGAAAATCTTACCTTAGCGCGATGAACCACCATGCTAAAATTTATGTTGCAGGCCACCGAGGGATGGTAGGCTCCGCTATCGTTCGACTATTACAAAAGCAAGGATTTCAAAACATCGTCATGCGCAATTCCAATGAGTTGGATTTAACAAATCAAGCCGACGTTCTTTCCTTTTTCAAACAAGAGCAACCCGAATATGTATTTCTTGCAGCCGCAAAAGTGGGTGGAATACATGCCAATAATACTTATCGAGCTTCTTTTCTTTACGATAATTTGATGATCGAAGCCAATGTGATTCATGCTGCGCATTTGTTCAATGTAAAAAAATTACTTTTTCTGGGGTCCTCTTGCATCTATCCTAAATTAGCTCAACAACCTTTGAAAGAAGAATCGCTGCTCAGCGGACTTCTCGAGCCTACCAATGAACCATATGCCATCGCGAAAATTGCAGGAATTAAATTGTGTGAAACCTATCGCCATCAATATGGAAATGCTTTCATTTCGGCCATGCCGACAAACTTGTATGGTCCCAATGACAATTATGATTTAGCGAATTCACACGTATTACCTGCGATGATTCGAAAATTCCACGAAGCGAAAATCAACAAAGAATCAGAAGTCGTTCTTTGGGGTACTGGCACTCCACTTCGAGAATTTTTACATGTAGATGACCTGGCCATTGCCTGCTTATTTCTCATGGAAAAATATGACGATTCTTTGTTCATCAATGTCGGAAGCGGCGAAGAAGTGAGTATAAAGGAATTAGCAGAATGTGTTTCTTCTGTAGTGGGTTTTCAGGGAGATATTATTTGGGATACCTCCAAACCCGATGGAACACCCCGAAAATTAATGGACAATGGAAGATTGAAAGCCATGGGATGGTCACCCACTATTGCTTTGCAAAAAGGAATTGAAGACGTTTACGATCAATTTAAAAAGGAATTTCATTTGATATGAATAGATACCTGGTGTGCATAATCATAATGTTGTGCTGGGCACCCGGATATAGCCAGGATATTCCCCTCCATGACTTTTGGAATCGAGAGATTGAGAAAATCAAATTAACCCGTGCTACACCTTACGCTACTTCCTACAAACCATTATTACAAAGCGAAACAGATTTCAATCAATTTCCTTCGCAAATCAAAGACTCCGCTAAGTATTATTGGAACATTAATCGCATTTTATTTCGAGATCATTGGATTGAATACAAAAAAGAAGACGTATCTATCAATGTTGATCCTTGGATAGATGCAAGCTATTTCCAAGACCGAAGTAATCCAGATTTCAATAACCAATATGGTCGACAGTACAACAATTCCAGGGGTGCTCGTATTCAAGGAAAAATCGGGTCTACTTTTTCTTTTCACACCGGATTTCTGGAAAATCAAAGTTACTTTCCCTATTACATGACCTTGATTTGCGACTCTCTTTCCGTTGTTCCTGGAATGGGTAGATTCAAAGCATTCAAAGGAAATGGATACGACTACGCCATCTCTAGCAGCGCATTAAACATTGAGCCCAACTCCCATTTTCATCTTACGCTTCAATACGGAAGGCAAATGATTGGTAATGGATATCGATCGCTGTTACTCTCTGATGCAGCAATGAATTATCCCTTTGTCTCCTCACGTATTTCTTTTAATAAATGGACCTATGTCTCTTCCGCTGGACTGATGCAAGAGCAGCAGCGGATTCCCCTTGGCGCTACTGCAGAATCTTTATTTAAAAGAAAAATAAATACTTGGAATTATTTTATTTTTCATCCCTTTCCTGGGATAGAATTAGGAATTATGGAAAGCGTTTCCTACTCCATTTGGAATGAACAAGGAAGAAAATCACCGCAATATTCCATCTACATTCCCCTCCTTGGTGCACGAAGTGCATTGTCTTCTGATACAACGAGTACTAATTTATATGGGCTTAACCTGAAATGGAATGTAGCAAAGAAATTTACCATTTATGGTCAATATGCTTCGATGCGAAATCAAGCCAAAAGCAAGGGGGTGCAAGCCGGTGTCCTTCATAGCAATTTTCTTATAAAAAATTTAGACGTTCGATTGGAATATAATACAACCGATCCATATCTATATGCCACTAAAAATGATCTTCTCAGTTATAGCCAACAAAGTCAATCTTTGGGACATCCGGCAGGAGGTGATTTAAAAGAATGGCTTATTCGAATGGATTACCGATACAAGAAATTTCTTTTGCACGGTGACATCAATCAAATCACGCAAAATATTGGAGGGGGAGCGGATATTTATGTGCAGGATTTTCACTCCATACCTTTCGGCGTTCGTTCCTTGATACAATGGCAAGGTCAATTTGGCATTCTCGTTAATCCAAAGTCCAATTTATGCCTTTGGATGGGCTATACTCACCGCCATGATGTACGAAGTAATCAATCACAGAATTGGAGTCAGAAAGTCGATGCTTCTCTTATTACTATAAGTTTGAGCAGCACCTTTCATTCTCGATACTTTGATTTTTAATCATCGTGTAGTACATTCACCCCATCCAAAACCGAAATTAACTTGATCATTAATCTGATATTGGCTTTCTGCACTTCTTTGATGTTGGTCATGATTGCTATGCCTTCGTTGATTAAAGTAGCCAAGCTCAAACACCTTGTAGACGAGCCAGGAGATCAAAGAAAATTGCACAATCGGAGCATTCCAACATTGGGCGGAATCATGATTTTCGCAGGCACTATCTTCGCCTATAGTTTGCTATTTCCCTCCAAAGATCAATGGATGATGGGTAATAATTATGATCCATTATCTGCTTTGAATGAATTCAAATACATGATTGCTTCCATGTTCATTTTATTCTTTTTAGGATTAAAGGATGACATCATTGGAGTAGCTCCGTTAAAAAAACTTTATGTACACGCACTGGTCGGCTTTATTCTAGTGGTCTTAGCCGATATTCGCATCACCAGCTTTTGGGGATTATTCAATGTTTATGATCTGCCCTACTGGGTAAGCATTTCTATCAGTTTATTCACCTACATTGTTACGGTTAATTCCATCAACCTGATCGATGGAGTGGATGGATTGGCAGGAGGAATTGGACTCATTGCTTCCATGACCTTTGGTTTTTGGTTTTACAGTACTGGTGACCTGCCACTGTCCCTCTTAGCTGTTAGTCTAGGAGGCGCATTGATGGGGTTTTTAATTTTCAATTTTCAACCGGCTAAAATATTTATGGGTGATGCAGGATCCTTGATACTAGGGATGATCATGTACGTACTGGCGATGAAACTGATTGAATTTCCTCCATCTAGAATGATCGGCATCGCTTGTCACGTTTCAAAACCGGTTTTAGCCATGGCTATTCTTTGCTATCCACTCGCAGATACCTTGCGCGTTTTTATTGTAAGACTATTGGCAGGAAAATCGCCGTTTTTAGCCGACAAAAACCATGTGCATCACAAACTTTTATCACTCGGATGGAGCCATCGAAAAGTAAGCATCGTGCTCTATATCGTCACCTTACTTTTTATCGCATTGACTTTCACTATGCCCAATGACACGCCCAACATTAGCTTACTCGTCGTTTGTGGATTGGCCATTTTCTCGAGCTTTGCCGTCTTCTGGATTCCGTCCAAAAAATAATTATTAACTGTTCATTCTATTTTTGAAACTCGCTCAAATAGGGCTGCT
This sequence comes from uncultured Chryseobacterium sp., assembly GCA_964544665.1. Taxonomy (GTDB): domain Bacteria; phylum Bacteroidota; class Bacteroidia; order Flavobacteriales_D; family Sanyastnellaceae; genus CAMCTV01. The sequence continues at coordinate 28,102 of CAZJCQ010000030.1, forward strand.
AGATTTGATTTTCATTCTCTTTTTTATGAAATCAACACTCGCTGAACAACTGACTGACCTTCTTGCCAAACATGGTGATCAAGAATTTGAACTGTATGAAGAGATTCAATTTCAATTGAACAAATGGAAGCATGAACAACTTGATCTGGCCGAGACCCCTCCGCATGTAAAAGAAATTTGGAGGAGATGGAACCTCGCTTCGGACGAATTAAAATCCAAACCCCTGTTAGATTTAAACGAACGTCCTTGGCTATCGCACCTCGGAGGAATTCGAAAAGGAGAGGTCATTTGCTTCGCGGGAAGACCGAAGATGGGGAAATCCTCCACTTTACTTTTCCTGATTCGATCCTTGACTCCATCCAATAAAACGCTACTGATTTCTCCCGAGCTCAATGAGCGATATATCATTCAGCGAATGTTGGCCAACCAAGCCCAAATCCCTTACGCAGCCATACAACAAGGCGATTTAAATGATGACCTGTTTGATCAAGTGGTACAAGCCGCGGAAAATCTTTTCTGTCAAACCCTAAATATTCACTCCCATTACTTTCATGACGTAAATGAATATGCTCAATTTATTGAAGCCAGCATCGTTCGTGATAAAATGGAAGTAATTTGCATCGATGATATCGACTGTTTTGGAAATAAGTGGGACAATGGACATTACAACGAAGTCAATCAATTGCTGCGGTTTATCAAAAAGATGGCCTTCCAACATCAAGTGAGCTTTGTTTTTACAGCTCCCGTTCATGCCATGGTGGAGCACGACGGTTCCGCGGAAAAGAAGCCGCATCTCCATCATCTTTTCCCCTATCATCACGTCGTTGACATCGCCGACAAAGTCATTTTTCTCTATCGAGCAGAATCTTATGGCATCACCATGGATCAATGGGGTAATTCCACGGCCCATCGCATCGATTGGTTGGTTGCTAAAAACAACAGTGATCAGCCCCGAGCCCTGCATTTCACGTGCTCCTCGGAATTTTCTGACTTCACTGAACTCGCCATTCCATCCAAATTTCTATATCCCTTTTAGCCAAAATGAAATAAAGAAAGCAAAATGTCATTTTTCGCACTTGTTTAGCCTTCTGTCCTTATTTTCGTGCCGTATAAAAATAGAATATGGCAAAAGGAATTTTTCAATCTTCGTTGACAAAAAAGTACGTAATGGCTGCCACGGGGCTGTTTCTCATTTCTTTTTTAGTCGTACATGCCTCCATCAATGCAATGATCTTCTTCAATGATGGCGGAAAAACATTCAACAGCTGGGGACATTTCATGGGAACCAATCTCATTGTCCGCACCATGGAAATTGGGCTCTTTGCTGGTTTAATTCTGCATATCGTGGACGGATTGGTGCTTTATTTCCAAAATAGAAAAGCCCGGCCGGTAAAATACGCTTACGAAAAAGCCGGTGCAAGCAGTCAGTGGTACTCGCGCAGCATGGCCATTCTAGGTACCTTGATTTTGTTGTTTTTGGTTATCCACTTAAAAGATTTTTGGTTAAAAACCAGAATAACTGAATTAACCATTTCCAATAAAACCATGGTCCTTCCGCATGAAGGAATCAGGGCGGAAAATCTTTTTGCAGAAATGCAAATGGTTTTTTCCAACATATGGGTCGTGGCCATTTATGTCCTCGGATGCTTCTCTTTATTTTGGCACTTACTTCACGGATTTCGCAGTGCCTTTCAATCGATGGGTTGGAACTACAGCAAATACGCTTCATTGATTGCGAATACCGGAGATGCTTTTTCTGTGGTCATCAGCGCTTTGTTCGCTTCGATGCCTATTGCGATGTACTTAAACTTGGTTCATTAATACTTTGAATATGGAACTCAATTCAAAAATTCCAGATGGTCCATTGGATCAAAAGTGGACGAAATACAAAAACACAGCCCGCTTAGTTAACCCTGCCAACAAGCGCAATATTGAAGTCATTGTGGTAGGAACAGGCCTAGCCGGGGCTTCAGCAGCGGCTTCATTGGCTGAAATGGGGTATAAAGTAAAGGCCCTTTGCTTTCAAGATTCTCCTCGCCGTGCCCATAGTATTGCCGCTCAGGGAGGTATTAATGCAGCCAAAAATTACATGAATGATGGCGATTCTACCTACCGCCTGTTTTATGACACCATCAAAGGTGGAGACTACCGAGCACGCGAAGCCAATGTTTATCGTTTGGCTGAAGTAAGCGCGAATATCATTGACCAATGTGTGGCACAAGGAGTTCCTTTTGCACGTGATTATGGCGGATTATTAGACAATCGCTCTTTCGGAGGTACACAGGTGTCGAGAACTTTTTATGCGAAAGGGCAAACGGGTCAACAGTTACTATTGGGCGCTTATTCAGCACTTAGCCGTCAAGTTGGTAAGGGAAATGTTACCATGCTCAATCGTCATGAAATGCTGGATGTTGTGATTGTTGATGGAAAAGCAAGAGGTATCATTGCCCGCAACCTGGTGACCGGAGAAATCGAACGCCATGGAGCGCATGCTGTGGCATTATGCACAGGCGGGTATGGTAATGTATTCTTCCTTTCTACCAATGCCATGGGATCCAACGTGACCGCTGCTTGGCGAGCACACAAGCGTGGTGCCTTGATGGCCAACCCTTGCTTTACGCAAATTCACCCTACTTGTATACCGGTTAGTGGAGATCACCAATCCAAATTGACCCTGATGTCAGAGTCGTTAAGAAATGATGGAAGAATTTGGGTCCCCAAATACAAAGAAGATGCGGAAGCCATTCGCGCAAAAAAATTAAAACCAACCGACTTAACTGAGGAGCGTAGAGACTATTATTTGGAACGTCGTTATCCTGCTTTTGGAAACTTGGTACCTCGTGACGTGGCCTCTCGTGCGGCAAAAGAACGTTGTGATGCAGGCTTTGGAGTGAACGCGACAGGAGAAGCAGTGTATTTAGATTTCTCGAGTGCCATAGAACGTTATGGTAGACAACGTGCAACGGTAAAAGGAATGCACAATGCGAGTATCGAGGAAATCATTGCCCTAGGAAAAAAAGTAGTCGAAGAAAAATACGGAAACCTCTTTCAGATGTACGAGCAAATCGTCGCTGAAAATCCTTATGAGACACCGATGATGATTTATCCAGCGGTACACTATACCATGGGAGGTCTTTGGGTGGATTATGAATTGATGACCAATATCCCAGGATTATATGCTTGCGGTGAGGCCAATTTCTCCGATCACGGAGCCAATCGCCTCGGTGCTTCTGCCCTGATGCAGGGATTGGCTGATGGGTATTTCGTTCTTCCATATACCATCGGAAATTATTTGGCCGATGAAATCAGAACAGGAAAAATCGCTACGGATAGCCCCGAATTCAGCGAGGCAGAGGAGCGTGTTCAGCAACAAATCAAAGCGTTCTTCTCAAATAACGGAACCCAACCCGTTGACTTTTATCACAAACGTCTCGGAAAGATCATGTGGGACTATTGCGGAATGGCTCGAAATGAAGAAGGTTTGAAATTTGCGATTAGCGAAATTCAAAAAATTCGTCAAGAGTTCTATGCCAATGTTCGTGTGCCTGGCTCTCCCAACGGAATGAATCCTGAACTAGAAAAAGCATGCAGAGTGGCCGATTTCATCGACCTAGGCGAGTTAATGTGTCAAGATGCATTGAGTAGAAATGAATCTTGCGGAGGACACTTCCGTGAGGAATTCCAAACAGAGGATGGCGAGGCATTAAGACAAGACGACACTTTCAACTATGTAGCCGCTTGGGAATTCACGGGTAACCCATCTAATCCCAACCTTCACAAAGAAGCGTTGGTCTATGAGAACATTAAAGTACAATCACGTAGCTATAAATAACAACATGGAAAACGGAATGAACCTGACCTTAAAAGTATGGCGCCAA
>CAZJCQ010000031.1:0-31816 GCA_964544665.1 uncultured Chryseobacterium sp.
AAGCAAGTCCTGCAGCAGGATCGAGTAAAATGCATGAGGCGAGAATGCGACAAGTGATGGAGCAACTTTTTGCGTAAAATTTATTCTTTTCGATACTAATAGGTTTCATCGATTGGAATCGATTGGAAGTTAACGCCTATCAAAATCTGGTTCTAAATTCTTAGAAAACGTCGGTTCTTTGTATTTTTACTTCAAAGACCTTTATCATGCTCTCCGCTATCAAACAAATCCTTCGACCCTATTTAATTAATTACGTAGGAAAAAAAATTTCACTTCATTGGGAGATTCGCAATGAAAACGCTTGGCTTTGTCAAAAATGGAAAGATGATTACATCAATCCTCCTATTTGTCCAAATCATATTCTGATCGAGAAAGCGGCCATTGCTACAAACGCACTCGGAGCTCAACCCCTGTGGGAAGGATATGAAGAAAGTAAAAAAGGAAATGCCAAGCGATTGCCCAATAATGTTAGAACCCAACCGTATATGGGTAATGTTTTTTGCCATTTAGTACAACTCAAAAAACCCCATTTCGTGATAGAATTTGGCACCGCCTTCGGAATCTCCGGGATGTATTTCTTGGCGGGTATAGAGCAAAACAAAAACGGTCAGTTACTCACCTTTGATCCCAATGATGTTTGGACCAAACTCGCTAATGAGAATCTCAGAAAAATAAGCCAGCGATATCAACTCACAACGGGAACATTTGAAGAAAACATTGATCGCGTTCTTCCCGAAAATAGCGCTATCGATATTGCATTCATAGACGCCATTCATACCAGCGAGTTTGTTCTACCCCAAATGGAAATCGTCTTATCCAAATCGAAATCAGGAACAATCATCCTTTTTGATGACATTAACTTTTCAGCGGACATGTTGAGTTGCTGGAAAAAAATAGCCCAAGACGCTCGTTTTGCCGCTACTGCAACAATAGGTGAGCGCGTGGGTATTGCAGAAGTAAAATAACTATATGAAAAAGATAAAATCCCTTTTATTGATTGTGCTGTTGTTCAATATCCACAACAGTCTATTTGCTCAAAATCAAACCGCCGCTCAAAAGGCACGCATTACCGATATAAAAAGAATGTATCAAGAAGTAAACAGTGCACAAAAATTAAGTTGTGATATGGACACTACCTATATCTACGACTCATTTAACCCTACCGATCCAACAATTGAAAAAAGGCCCTTCCCACAATCTGCAGAAAAATGCGAATTTTCTGGGGGTTACACCCTGCTCAAGGGTGTGTTCACCGGTTATGAATCGTATATGGAATATCAATACTACTATTTCCACAATCAACTATTCTTTGTATTCGCATCAGCAGGAGGTGAAGCTTGCCTAACAGAAGACCGGTATTATTTCGACACCAATGAAAATATCATTAAATACATCAATAAGAATAACGATTGCGATGGATATTCAGACAAAATGATAACCAAAGAAATTATCAGCCAATCAGAAATTACTTCCTCCAAAAAGGAGATTACGGAAATCCATCAACGCATATTGGCTATTTTAAATCAATAAGAAAACACCAATGAATTCCTTTCTTATCGTTGCCTATGTGGCCTGGATCTCCTCTGAACTTTATCTCAACCGTTTCGCTCGCTCAGGAAAAATTGAAAAACAAAAAAAGGACAACGGCAGTGAATCAATGCTATGGCTAGCCGCCATAGGATCCGTTACATTGGCCTCTCTTATTAGCATTTATTCCATTTGGCCCATTACCACTAATAAAACGTTGTTTTATTTACCTCCTATTGTAATGGTCTCCGGAATTATTTTTCGATTCGTTGCTGTTCATCAATTAGGGAAATTTTTTACCGTTGATGTGGTGCTGCAAAAAGATCATCAATTGATTCAATCCGGATTGTATAAACATTTGAGACATCCGTCCTATACAGGAGCGCTTATCACCTTTATTGGCTTTGGACTTTCACTTAATCACTGGATCAGCTTTTTCCTGGTATTTTTATCTGCCCTGATTTCCTTTAACATAAGAATGAACCTGGAAGAAAATGCGCTAATCAGTTTATTTGGCGATTCCTATTACGAATACAAGAAGCGTACCTGGAGGGTTTTTCCATTTGTACTATAAGACCACTTTATTTACCCCTTCCGCGCAACACCGTTACAACCGTATAGAAAAGTATTTTGATATCCATGGCCAATGTCATGTTTTCAAGATACAAGATATCATACTTCAGGCGTTGCAGCATTTGGTCTACATTTTCTGCATATCCATACTTGACTTGCCCCCAGGAAGTAATTCCTGGACGAACGCGCAATAATTTCTTGACATGAGGTGCCTTTTCCTTGATTTGATCAATATAAAATGACCGCTCCGGTCTGGGTCCAACCAAAGACATTTCACCAATGACAACATGCCAAAATTGTGGTATTTCATCTAAACGACTTTTCCTCAAAAAACGACCCACCTTGGTAATGCGTTGATCATGCGCAGACGACAATTGCGGCCCATGTTTTTCCGCATCCACAAACATGGTTCTAAATTTCATCATCTTGAAAGGAAGACCATGCTTGCCAATTCGCTCCTGCCAAAAAAAGACCGGGCCTTCTGAACTCGACTTCACCGCTATTCCCACCATTACATAAACGGGTGATAATATCACCATCGCCAATAATGATAATACCACATCCATCAAACGCTTTAAACTGACTTGCCAAGTTGGCATTAAATCTCTTTGAATACGAACCAAAGGAACTCCATATAAAGCGGTCATTTTTACTGAACCACTGAGCAAATCAAATGTGTCGGGGATAATACTCACATCCACATCAAAATCCAAAAGCACATTCAACACCCGCTCTAAATCTCGATGATCCGAACTCTCCACTGCCAATATCACATCTTTTATCTTGTATTCAACAATCAATTTTGGCAAATCTTCTATCTGTCCTAAAAACGGCATATGACGTATCAATAAATCATCTTTCCCATTGATCCGAACAAAGCCAGCAAACTGGTATCCGCTCATTTGACCTACACTTTTAATTTCTTCATACAAGGCCAATGCCCGTGCATTGCCTCCTACTATGATCGTCGGAAATCCCCAAACCCCGCTATTCATGCGCTTTACCGTTCCCGTGGTCAAGATCAAACGTGAAAACAACACCAACAAATAATGCGTGACAAATAAAAATACGATGGATTTATAATACGCCTTGTAATCGGGCAACTGATCATCCAATAACACGACAAAAAAGAGAAATAAAGTACCTAAGAAGGTAGCGATAAAAACCTCGCCCACTTCCTTTAATCGATGCCTCCTAAAAATGCGTTTGTATTGCCCCAACAAAAAATACAACACACACCAAAATAAAGGAATCAGAAAAAACCCTGAATAATAATGGGAATCGGATAAAGTAATTTCATACAAATCATGGATAGAGACCCCTTCCCAATAGTATTTTCTAAAACTGTAAAATAACGTCCAAGAAAGAAGCGCAGTTAAAACGTCAAAAAAGATGTATTTAAATATTTGCTTCCTTTCGTTCATGCTATTGCCACTTCACCCATTTCAAATTATCTAAATACACCTCCACTGGCTTGTTTTGCTCATCTGGAATAGACTCTACATACCACTCATAAAACATCGCTTGCGGGTGTTTTTGAGGAACCGCGCCAAAATCTACATAAATCTTTTTCCAAATAGGTACACCATCTGTTTCTTGCGTTGGATTCATGATCAACACCAATTCTTTGGTGACCCCACCTGCCTCCGTGACCAACAATCCAACCGACATTTTATTATTACAACTGTAATTCATCTCCAAGAAGTACATCTGTCCTCCGGTAAAATCTCGATTCGTATCATCCTTAAAATAAATTTTACTTAACCCTCCGGTTAACACCCCTATTCCTGAACGATTTCCTTCAAAAACAAGATTCGGAGCCGTGGTGGCGCTGAATACACCCGCATTCCCCGATAACTCTACCAAAAAATTACCACTTTCAAATCCTTGTTCTTCGATATCACAAGCCGTCTCATACTTGAACATTGGAACCAATGTATCCACAATTCCTGGAGCAAATGCAAGGGTTGTATCATACGCCGTTACAAAGGGGTAGCGAATACGCGTATCGCTGATTCCATTGTTCTTAATTCCTGCAAAAATCTTAATATCACCCCTGCCTTCATGAATTACCGGAATCTGAGCTGGGGTAGCAAAAACACCCAGTGGCTGCTCATCCAAATAGACCCAAACTTCAGTTATATTTTCTGAAGCTGTTCCTTGTCCTTGGGATACTTGAAATTGATAGGATGGAATATACAAATAAGACGGTGTCGCTGACTTTCTGCAAGCATGAATCAAGACCATGAAGGTTACGAATACAAAAAACCACAAAAATCGTTTCATGCTAGACCATTACAATTCGCGCGAAAATAACGCGCGTACGGGCTACAACGAAAAAAGTTCCTTATTTATTGTGCTCAATCCTCTGAAAAAACTCTCTCATCATTGACCATTGATGAACCCTCTGAAAGCTCCGTCGCTTGAAGGGCAATATCTAAGGCCTTCATTCCATCTTCTAAGGTTACTTTGGGCTCAATTTGATGTTCGATAGCATGGTAAAATGATTGAAGTTCTAATTGGATGGCATTGACAGGATCGACTTTAATCGACTTAGATTGACCTTTGGCTTGGTGAACGGCATCCACCTTTTCCAATCGATGTTCGAGAAAATCTAATTTTAAATACTGATCTTTTTGATAAATGGTCATGCGTCGCTCCGCTTCATGATGAATCCTGGAAGCCGTCAGCTGAGCCACACTCCCATTATCCATTTCCAATCGCACATTCGCCACATCGATCAAGGAACTAAAAACAGAAGAGCCATTGGCGGTGATCCTACGAACATTTGCCCCAGTGATTTTATGCACCAAATCGATATCATGTATCATTAAATCCAGCACTACAGAAACATCTAATCCCCGATGATGAGATGGCATTAATCTTCTGCTTTCAATAAAACTGGGATGCGCTATCATCGGAATAGCGGCTGTGTACACTGGATTAAATCGCTCGATATGCCCGACTTGACAGGTCACTTGTGCTTCCCTTACCAATTTCAATAGTGCCCTGGCCTCTTCCATATCAGCACAAACGGGCTTTTCAATAAACACATGCTTGAATTGACGAACGGCTTGAATTGCCATGGTGTAATGGGCCAAAGTAGGCACCGTAATGACCACCGCATCTACCTGGTCCAATAAATGCTCAACGCTATGGCTGGGCATCAATCCAGTAAGATCCATCGCCTCTTTGGCCGCTGCCATCTGATGATCGAAAAAAGACACCAACTCAAATTGACCCTTTAGCTCTTGCAAGCATTTCAAGTGAATCTTTCCTAAATGTCCAACACCCAATACTCCTATTCTCAACATAACACGAGATTACGAAGTCTTTTATTCGCTTTTACTGCAAGGAAAATTTTGTATCTACAAGTCAAGGTTAATTTCGAGAGCCAAACAACGCAGAACCCACTCTGATCAAATTAGAACCGCTTTCAATCGCCAATGCCCAATCTCCACTCATTCCCATGGAAACAATCGTCATCGGACGTTCATGAAAAACTTTCTCATTCAATTGCAGAAAACATTGGTAGATCTGATCAAACTCCGCTTTTATCTGTTTCGGATCATCCACCAAACTGGCCATGCCCATAACGCCCTCTATGGATATGTTCGATAATGCCTTCCATTCTTCCTTTTTTAAATAGTCAGCTAACTCTTGCGAATTCCAACCAAATTTGGTCTCCTCTTGTGCAACATGCACCTGGAGCAGCACCTTAATTTGCCGTTGACATTTTCTTGCCTGTTTATTGATTTCTACCAGCAAAGACGAACTATCGACACTTTGTATCATGTATATGAATGGCGCAAGATATTTAACCTTATTGGATTGTAAATGACCAATAAAATGCCAACGAATATCTTGAGGCAACATCGGTTGCTTCTCTCTCAATTCTTGCACATAATTTTCTCCAAAATCCCTTACACCCAATTCATAGGCTTCCAAAATAGCCGGTGCGGGTTTGGTCTTTGAAACTGGAACCAATGTAACATCAGGACCTAATGCTGATCGGAGCTCCAAGTATTTTTCCGAGTCAAATAGCATGATTGATGGGATAAATGATCAATCCGCTTCGCAATTTCGGTTCAACGTAGGTGCTTTTAGGAGGCATTACACCCTTTCGATCTGCCACCGCACATAATTCTTCCGTTGAAACCGCTGACAGCAAGAAAGCACATGTGTATTTGCCCAACTTTACCATATCTTGAATAGGCGAAAAACCCCTTGATCCCTCAATAAATCGAATGCGCTTGTCTTTTCTGAGATCCGCAATGCCTATAATGTTCAGCAATACTTGATTGGATAATTTATCTGGGTCTATTTGCTCGCTATCCAAAAACCGATATCCAAATATTCCCGTCGACGTCACTACCGCGAAACATCCTTTCGGTATTTCACTCGATGATATTTCCATTTTTTCGAAAACCTCATTCAATCGGCTGATCAGCTCTGATGGCGTCATATTCAATTCCGTTAATGCACGGTGAAATGGATGAATATGCAAACTAGATTCATCCATAACATAGCTTAAAAACTGGTGAGTACCTGGCCATTCAGGATGCATCGCCTCCAACCTCTCACTCGAAGCAGATCGATGATGTCCATCTGCTAAATAAATGGCATTCAACCCTTCGAATTCCTGCTGAATACGATTGATATCTTGTGGACAATCAACCTTCCAAATGGTGTGCTGCGCCCTATCGGTAGTGGAGAAATTGCATAATGTGGGGGAACTCGTCAACTCTTTCATCCAATTCTTAAATGAAGCTGAAAAACGAGAAAACATTAGAACGGGCTCTGCGTTGATTCCTGTGATCGCCAGGTAATCTGCAAAAAGATTCTCCCTGCGCTCAATGGTATGCTCATGCAATTTCACCACACCATTTCGATAATCTTCTATGGCAATTCCTCCCATCCAACCCAAGTAATCTCTACCCTCTTTTCGCTGACGATATAAATAAAAACTGGATTCTCGCTCTTGAATAAAAACACCTTGCGCAATGAACGTATCAAATACCTTTCGTACCTCTTCAAATTTTTCTTGATCCGAAACATCGCGACGCTGCGTCGGCTGAATAACATGCAAAAAGGTAAATGGATTATTCACCAACTTATCTTGTAACTCGTGCTCATTATAGGACAAAAATGAACGAGATGCTACCAAGTGCATTTTATCCTCAGTAGCGCGAATTCCACGAAAAGGTAAGAACGTCGCCATTTCTACTTGGTAGCCAGTTGACTCACTATTTCCGCTATTTCGAGACCAATGCGCTCTTGCGCTTCTGCTGTAGAGGCTCCGATATGGGGGGTTGCAATAATTTTAGGATGACTCAATAAAGCCAAATTGGGCTTGGGCTCACCCACAAAAACATCTAAACATGCTCCTGCCAATCGGTTGTCGTTTAATGCAACCAATAAATCAGACTCCTGGATCACCCCACCTCTTGACGTATTGACTAACCAAGCTGTTTTTTTCATCAACCCCATCTCTTTGGAACCAATAACCGCCTCTCCATTGGGTTGTTTAGGCACATGTAAAGAAATGAAATCCGCTTGTGAAAGCGCTTCCTCTAGATCCACAATGGGCACAGGTATTTTTACTATTCCCAATCCATTGATTTCCCACTCTATATGTGCGGTCGCCTCTCCAGATCGATCAACCGCCATTACCTTCATCCCAGCACCCAAGGCATAACCAGCCAATGCCCTTCCTATCCTTCCAAATCCAATAATCGCAAGGGTCTTGCCTTTCAATTCTATGCCCTTACTGAACTTCTTTTTTAGAGCGGCAAATTCTTCCACTCCGTTGATAGGCATGGTTCCGCCCGCACTGTAGGTAAACCGTGCCGCAGCAAAAAGCATCGACATCACCAATTCGGCTACACTCAGCGAGCTCGCAGCAGGGGTATTAAAAACAGTTACTCCTTTTTCGTTAGCATAGGTTGCATCAATATTGTCGATACCAACGCCTCCTCTACCTACCCATCTCAATCCAGGACAACTGTCGAAAACATCCTTTCGAACCTGCGTCGCACTGCGGACCAAAAGACCCTCTACTCGTTTTTCATTAATAAATTCAATCAACTCATTTTGCGGAACCGCCTCCGTTAAAACTTCGTGTCCCTGTTCCATTAACGCCAGCTTACCTGATGCGTCAATTCCATCATTGGCTAATATGATCATACTTCTATCCTTTGATTCGTTCGAACTCTCTCATCACCTCTACTAAAACTTGCACGCTTTCTATGGGCAAGGCATTATACATGGAAGCACGATAGCCTCCAACACTTCGATGTCCTGCGATTCCACTTATGCCTGCTTCCTTCCACATGGCATCAAAATCTCCTGACAAATCATTATTCACCAAACGAAATGTAGGGTTCATCCATGATCGAGACTCAGCAACGGCATGACCTTCAAACATTCCGTTCCGATCCAGCTCTTTATAAAACAATGATTGCTTCGCATGATTCCTTTGCTCCATTCCCTGTAATCCTCCTTGTGCCTTGATCCATCTTAATGTCAACATACAAGTATAAATCGCCAAAACTGGGGGTGTATTGTACATGCTATCTTTTTCGACATGCGCTTTTAAATCCATATAAATGGGAAGCTTTCTTCCCGTCTTGCCCAATTGCTCCATATCCACTATGTACAAGGTAGTTCCTGCTGGACCCAGGTTCTTTTGTGCTCCTGCATAAATCAAAGCGTGCGCAGTTGCATCGATGGGTCGCGAAAAAATATCGGAACTCATGTCACAGATCAAGGGTACCGCAGATTTAGGAACTTGATGAAACTGGGTTCCATAAATCGTATTATTAGAGGTGTAATGGGCATAATCATAGTTGCCTTCAAATGCAACTACTGGAATATGATTATGATTACTGGCTGAAGAATCAAATGGCACATCGACCTTTCCTAACACCTTGGCTTCTTTTATGGCACCGCTGGCCCAAACACCGGTATTGGCATAAACTGCAGAACCATTTTCTTTCATAAAATTCATGGCCGCTATGTGAAAGCCTAAGGTGGCTCCTCCTTGCAAATACAACACCTCATAACGTGCAGGAAGGTTAAGGATCTCCTTAACGGAATCTCTGGCCTCTTGCATCACTCGTTCGAAATTCTTAGAACGATGCGAAATTTCGAGAATGCTCAAGCCCATTCCATCAAATTCCTGAATGGCAGCTGCTGTCTGAGCAATTACTTCAGCGGGTAAAATACTTGGACCTGCAGAAAAATTATGTACTTTTTTCATGCAGTAAAGGTAAGGGCAATTTTAAAGACCGAGCAAGACTTCTTCAGCGGTTTTTCCACCAAATATCATACGTTCTGGATTCTCCAACATCTCCTTTACCTTAACAAGAAATCCGACGCTTTCGCGACCATCAATGATACGGTGATCATAGCTCAATGCTAGATACATCACAGGCCTTATCACCACCTGACCATTCTCAGCCACTGGTCGCTCCACAATGTTATGCATTCCTAAAATAGCACTTTGGGGTGGGTTGATGATGGGGGTGGATAACATCGATCCAAATACACCTCCATTGGTAATGGTGAAAGTGCCACCAGCCATGTCGTCCACTGTAATTTTTCCATCTCTCGCCTTCTTGGCCATTTCTCCAATACTCTTTTCAATTTGAGCCAAACTCATACTCTCTGCATTACGAATAATGGGAACCATCAAACCTTTGGGAGTAGAAACAGCAATACCTACATCACAGAAATCATGGAAAACGATTTCTCCATTTTCAATTCTCGCATTGACCGCAGGAAAGTGAAAAGCTGCTTCACACACCGCTTTGGTAAAAAACGACATGAATCCCAAACCTACGCCATGCTTTTCTTTAAAAATATCTTTATACTTCGCTCTTAAATCCATCACGGGCTTCATGTTCACCTCATTAAACGTGGTCAACATTGCAGTGGTATTTGTTACTGAAACCAATCGCTCTGAAATCTTCTTTCTTAAGTTGGTCATTTTCTCCCTACGCTCATCGCGGCTCCCTCCTCTTTGAACGACAGCAGCACTGTCTATACCCCCTGCCAATGCCATCACTACATCGTTTTTAGTGATACGTCCGCCTGGACCGGTTCCCTTTACCTGTTGAGACGACACATTGGCCTCTGCCATCATCTTTGCCGCACTTGGTGAGGGGTGTCCACTAGCAGGATGACTACTTGCGGCCGCGGGCATTGGATTCGGCGCAGTCGCGGCGGGAGCTGGAATTGGTGAGGTAGCATTCACCGCAGTTGCAGGAACACCTACCGGTGCTGGTGCAGCTGTATCGATGATACAAGCAACACCTCCGACAGCTATGGTGTCACCCGCTTGTGCTTTAATTTCAATTGTACCTGCTTGCTCAGCTGCCAACTCTAAGGTTGCTTTATCAGAGTCTATCTCCGCAATTACCTGATCCTTTTGAACATAATCACCGTTCTTCACCAACCAATTGGCGATGATAACCTCACTGATACTCTCTCCTGGAGAGGGAACCTTCATTTCAACTTTTGACATAATGCTAAATTATAAGGTACATGAATACCGTTGCGAATTTGCATCTAAATTTTTGGAAATACGAAGAAAAACCATAAGAATTACGAACTTTGAAAAATGAATATCGCATTGGTCTTTTTAGGTGGCGGGTTAGGAGCGCTATTGCGCTACTTCATTGGTGTAAAATGGATGTTTACTAACATTTGGACATCTACCTTGGTTTCAAACCTGATTGCAGCGCTCGCAATTGGGTTATTGTACACCATACAAAATCAAACAAAAAATCTCATCCCATCTTCCGTATGGCTCTTTGCTGCCGTTGGTTTTTGCGGTGGTTTGAGCACTTTTTCCACTTTTAGTTTAGAAATTTTTCAATGGATGCAACAAGAAAAATGGATGCAATGTCTTGTATACATCCTTCTAAATGTCGTTCTTTGCACCCTGCTAATTTTCGCTACATTTAAGTGGTGGGAATGGAATAAATGAAATCTCTCTTACACTATCAAACGATTACGCATTCAGAAAATCCAGATGCTGAATGGGTCCTGTTTATTCATGGTGCCGGTGGCAGCACTGCTACCTGGAAAAAACAATTGGAACAATACAAAAAACACTTTCATCTTCTTCTCATCGACCTTCCCGGTCATGCACAATCTGCAAAAAGTTGCAGTGACGTCAATAAATACTCATTCGAGTTCATTGCCGAAAAATGTTGGGAAGTAGTCGATCATTTACAAATCGGTAAAATACATGCAGTGTCTGTTTCATTGGGAAGTATCATCTCGATTCAAATGTTTGATCAACAGCCCAACCGTATATCCTCCTTGGTTTTTTCCGGACCAATTACCAGCCTGGACATGAAGCTCCGAATTTTCCTTAAATCAGGACTCATCTTGGCTAAGTTTATTGGCTTCAGAAATTTCTATAAAATGATGGCCAATATCATTCTACCCAAAAAAAATCACGCGAGTGCCCGAAAACTCTTTATTCGGGAGGCCAATGCATTAACCGATGAAGAATATAGAAAATGGACTGCCCTTTACGGAAAGCAGTTGGATAGTAAACTGAAATCCTTATTCGGAAAAAAACAGGAGGTTCCTATTTTTATTTTAGTGGGAAAAGAAGATCATTTTTTTCTCGCTTCGACCAAAAGATATGCTAAGAAATTTCAATCTGTTCAAATGGAAATTATTGAGAAATGTGGACACCTCGTTAGTCTCGAAAAGCCAGGAACATTTAATGAAAAAAGCATACATTTTCTTCAACAACTCCGCTAAACAGAAGCCAAATCATTTAAATAAAAAAGGGGAGCAAATGCTCCCCTTTTCCATATTACATCCGTCTTATTTTGCGATTTGAATGGTACGCTTCATGCCACCTTCACTCATCATCACTAATTGATAAACACCTGCATTCCAGTGAGCGGTATTTAATGCCCATTGATTCATACCAATCACCCCTTGATAATTCATTCGACTCATCAATTGGCCATTCATACCATAAACCAAAATATGACCTTTTTCATTGATCATTGATGACCATGACAAAATGGTTTGATCTTGGGTTGGATTGGGATACACATAAAGTGCTTGATCCATTGCTTTTTCATCAACAGAAACAGGACCTGCCGCTGATACATTAAGAGTAAAAGTTTGCTGCAAAGCGCCTCCTGGCGAAACGGTGCCATCTGGATTCACCGTAAAAGTTACACATGCAGTATCCACGCATCCTGCAGCAGTCGTCATGTAAACACATAACGTGTAGGTTCCCAATTCGCTATAAGTATAGGTGGGGTATGCTCCTGTTAACGTGTTTCCATCTCCGGTCGTCCAAACGAAAGTTGCACCACTAGGATCGGTTGCATTGATAACCCACACCTCATAGGCATTTCCTGCACCATTTAACATAGAATCGGTCATTAACACAATATCTGCTGTACAACCTGTACCTCCGCAATCCTCATCGATCATGCCGTCACAATCATTATCAATTCCATTGTTACACTCTTCGACAGCGCCTGGGTTGACCCAAGGATTATTATCATCACAATCCACGAACGCAGCAAATCCATCGCTATCGTTATCGATCATGGTACTATCACCATTGCATCCTTCATCTATGACTCCATTGCAATTGTTGTCAATCCCATTGTTACACTCCTCGAATGCGCCGGGATAAGTCCATGGATTATTATCATCACAGTCTACGGTCGAGTCAAAACCATCTCCATCCACGTCTGCTAAAATACCACCACAGAAATTCAATTCGAAATTCATCATGGTACCTGGAACCCAGCTGGCCACATCACATACAGTCTGCCCATTGCAATTGGTGATGCAAGCATAGGCGAACAAAGAAACTCCCCCAGAAGGATTTCCAGTGATCGGAATGGTTGCAGTGAATGCACCATTGATATTTGTGGTTACTTGCAGGGTACCAGATGTGCCTGCAATGGAATCCACATAGGTTATGGTTACTACCACTAGACCATTATTATTGACGACCACCCCCGAAGCGGGCGCTCCTTGCGACCATGCACTCCAAGTAAAGGAAAGCATCGTGATAAAAAAGAATATTAATTTTTTCATTTGATGTATTTATTACTAGACCAAATATAATCCAATGAGTTGTCTAGAGATGATTTTTTAACATTACCGGGCACTCAACACTTCCCATTCCTGATACTTCTCATCCAATTCTCTTTTCCTCTGATCGAACAACGCTACCTGTGCATTCACCTTTTCGATATCCGCATAATCCAAAGAGGACATGGACAATTCCATTTCCTTTACCTGCTCCTCCAAGGCTTGAATCTGATTTTCCAATCGAACCAATTGCTGCTGAAGTTTCTTCTTTTCTTTCTCTTCTTCCTTTGTATTGATCTTGCCTTCGATTACTTCGGATGATGCTGTTTTTTTCACCACTTGCGCTTGCTCATAAACGGCAATACTTTCGGCTTTCTTTTCTTTCAAAAAGTCGATGACATCTCCTTTCCAGGTTTTCAAACGATTGGGTAAAATTTCGTACACCGTATCCGTCAATTCTTTCAGAAAATCACGGTCATGGGAAACCACCAATAAGGTGCCGTCATATTGCGCCAAAGCCTGTTTCAACACTTCCTTTGATACTAAATCCAAATGATTGGTGGGCTCATCCATGATCAAGAAATTCGTTGGCTTTAATAACAACTTACACAAGGCCAATCGCGCCTTTTCTCCTCCACTTAACACCTTAACCTTTTTGTCTATCTCATCACGTCCAAAAAGAAAAGCGCCTAGCAAACCCCTTATCTGTGTTCGAATTTCTCCTACCGCCTCGTCATCGATGGTTTGAAAAACAGTCTTTTCTCCGTCCAATTCCTCACTTTGATTCTGCGCATAATAACCCATTTGAATTGCATGTCCCCATTCAATCTCACCTTCATGTTCCAATTGATTAAGAATCACGCGCAAAAGCGTGGTCTTCCCAACTCCGTTTTTTCCAATGAGTGCTATCTTCTCCCCTCGATTAATCATGAATTCAACATCGGAAAACAACCTTTTCTCTCCAAATGCCTTTCCGATATGATGACCTTTTAAAATCACTTTGCCTGCATGTGGCGCGGGAGGAAACCGCATATTTAGTGAAGTAGAATCAATATCATCTACTTCAATTTTCTCTAATTTATCTAGTTTCCGAATTAACGTCTGGGCAAAAGCAGCTTTGTCCTTTTTGGCTCTGAACTTATCAATTAATTTCTGGGTCTTCTCTACATATTTCGCCTGATTCGCCGCTGCACTCTCTGCGCGTTCTATTTCTTCAAGACGTTGCTCTATGTATTTGCTATAAGAAAATTTATAATCGTATATCCTGGCCTTAGAAATCTCTACTGTCCTTTTGGTTACCGCATCCAAAAAGGTTCGATCATGGGAAATCAATACAATCGCTCCTTCATAATCAACGAGAAATTCTTCCAACCATTGAATACTTTCAATGTCCAAGTGATTCGTGGGCTCATCGAGTAACAACAAATCAGGATTTCTTAAAAGCAGTTTTCCAAGCTGTACGCGCATTTTCCAACCACCGCTAAACTCGCTCAATTGACGATCAAAATCTTCATTTTTAAAACCCAATCCTCGCAAAACTCGCTCGATCTTTTCATCCATTTTTGTGGCATCCACCAAACTCAAACGGTGACTGATGGTCTCAATCTCCTCGATCTTATTCGCATAATCATCACTGGTATAATCCTCATGCACCGCAATAGCATCCATAAGCTCATCCATTCGATTTTGCATTTCCAAAGTCTCTGAAAAAGCAGAAGCCGCCTCCTCTCGGATAGTCACTCCATTCCGATGCTCCATCTCTTGTGCCAAATACCCAACGGTAGTACCTCGTGTCATGGCTACAGATCCGGAAGATGGATTTTGAAGTCCTGCCAAGATCTTTAACAATGTGGATTTTCCCGCACCATTTTTTCCAACCAATCCCATTCTTTCCCTTGGACCAATAAATAAGGTGATATTGGTAAATAAATCCCTCGATCCAAAATGTACACTTAAATTCCCTATTGTTACCATAGCGGCGCGAATTTACGCCTTTATCTGAAGTAAAAGACAATAAAAAAGCCACCTGACAGGTGGCTTTAATGAAATCGGCTTAGTAATGCCAAAGATCATGTTCCCAGAGGTACAAATCATCTTTGATTTTTTCACTCTCCAATATCTGTTTCATTTGATCGCGATAATATTCATCGATTCTTCTATCGTAGACATTCTCCTCTTTTACAATAAAAGCACTGAACATCCGATCCTCAAATAAACGATCAAAGGTCATGGTTTGTGAGCTGTTATGCAAGTTGAAAACATCCTTATTAGCGAATAAATAACGACATTCCGGATAGTACAACCAGAACAATTTTTCGATGGATGTTCCCGCTGCTGTTTTCTTCTCAGCAATAGGAGCAATTCCTATGATTCTGACATACCGCTGTGAACGCTGCTTATCAAAAATCCAATCCTCTTTCAACTCAAATCGCAAAATTTTATCTGCCTCTAAGCGAGTACGAATTGAGTCCACCACTGTATTTCCATTTAAGTCGAGTGAATCCATTTGTGGGTCATATTTCGATTTAATTGGAACTGTTTCAACAAAATTCAAAGCTTCATCCACTTGCTGAGGAGTCATGGCACTGGTGAACTCATCATCGGGTAATAACATCGCGTTTACCGGTAGGTAAGCGGTTATTTGCCCTGAGTTGATTCCCTCAGCCATCACGTCAAATAAACATTTTCTATCTTGAATGGGCTTTACAGGATAATAAAGCGAAAAATTCTGCTTTTGACGCAAGTCGATTTGCTCCCAAACACGACGCTTCCACAACACATCCGCTTGACGCAAATGTGGATAGGGAATTGCCCTACGCGTTCTGTTGTGCTCTACTACATAAGCTCCATCCAAAACTGTTTGAGCCTGCATCGCCACCATACCTGAAAATACAGCAGCTAGAAAAAGAATGATGCGCTTATTCATATTTATCCTTGTTTATTAGTTCACTTTCAAAACAATCGGAGCCAAACGGCGGCTTCCACCACCCGGACCCGTTGCCGTAATATTCGTCAATGCAATGGTCGCTCCTGCCTTCACATTCTGAATCAATTGTCTCATCTCAGCAGTAAACTGACCGCTAGAAGACTTCTTCTCTACTGTTACTGAACCCGTATTAATGGTCAAGCTAAAACCAGTTACATTGAAGCTGATTCCTTCAAAGATGAACGATGGATCCATCGCGGCACCAACACCACCTCCATTAGCACCACTGATCAACTCACCGCGAGAAATCGCTCCATCAGCAGGACGTTTTCCTTGGAAAATCGGCTCTGGAGTAGGAACGTTTTTAACTCTGAATTTCTTGCTTCCCATTGCCTTGTTCTCACCATTCACAGAAGCACTTACCGAAATAGTGGCTTCTCTTGCTCCATTATCTGGCTTCGCAATCCACTCATTTCCGCCTTTTGTCAACGAGCAACCTGAACAAGAAGGACTTATGGTTCCATTAACTCCAGGAACAGAAACCTCGATTGGGTTATCCAAACCAAAGTATAATACATTACACTTAGAGGCACTGATTACCGCGATCGGCTCCATAACATAGAATGCAGGAATAATAAACGGAATGTACTCTGGTTTACCATTCTTCATGTATTCTATTTGACCCTTAAAGGCATGTTCGCCGATGCTCATGCCACCTGTGCTTCTCACGAAATGACATTTTCCTTCATTGTCCGATTCTGCGTCAGGAGTTCCTGCGGGGAAAACGGCTGGTGTAGACTTTGGATCACATTCTCCTGAAATGTAAATTTTGGATTTACTTGAACGATTATACGCAGCAAGAAAAACATCCGCCTCGAAATCTCCACCTTTGATGATCGCACCATTCTTTGGCACAACCGCTACCGTGATATCAGAGAACTTCATGTCTGTAGCATTGATACCTTGAGCTAGCGCCATACAAACGTTATTCTTCACGTTCATCACGTCCGTCTGGTATTTAGTGATATTGGCCAACACGGCGACCAACGGCATATGATAGAAGTTATTTACCTCCCATGATTCCTCTTTACCTTCTGAATCGAAGTATGGTCCATCAAAAGTGAAGGTATTTTTAATCGCCTCTTTCAAGTCTTCTGGTAAGGTGAAATTAGCAGCGCCGCTATCCGCACGTTGAATCTCGATAGCCATCAAATCATCACGGAACTTCAATAAATGATTTTTAAAATCTACAGCTGAGAAGGGTTCTGATCTGGGTGACGCAGGCTCATGACCAATCAATAACGATGTATTATTTTGGTTTTCATCTGGCTTTGTAATGATCAACTTACCATCCGCATTCTTGTCATCCGGCATAATGGCAACTCGCTTACCATTTAAATCCTTCATGAACTCTTCAAATCCATCTCCCGTTTCGTTTCCTTTGTCTGAAGAAGCCATGACACGGGCTTTCATTTCTTCGATGTAGGACATCAAATCATTCGCCCATTTGTCCACCTCAGCCACCTTCTGTTGGAATGGAACCGCTTTAGCTCCTTCGGTAGAGGTGTTGATACCATCAATGGTTCTTCTCGATTTCTCTTCTAGAATCGAATTTGTCTTTGTTAAACCTTTATTAATTTGAATGAAAGCGTTCAACACATCCTTCGATATGTTCATCGCTAACAGGGCAGTCAAGACCAGGTACATCATCCCGATCATCTTCTGCCGTGGGGTTTCTTTACCACCTGCCATTTCTTAAACTTTTTGTAAGATTAATATGCTATTAATATAATTTTAAGAACGTGCAGTTCCCATTGCATTCAACATGTTTGAATACACATTATTCAATGTCTTCAAGTTAGTTGCTAATTCAGAGATATTCTCTTTGTAACGCTTAGTATCTTCAACAGAATCGGCTAAGTTGCTTACCAAGTTGTGCATGTCACCAAACAATGCTTTTGTTTGATTCATTTCACTCAACTGCAACTCATACATATTGTTCAAAGCAGCCAAATTTTCTGACATTTTTTGCAAATGAGCACCGGTAGTAGCACCGCTCTTCGCCTGCTCGGCCATACCCGTTAAACTTTCTGAAACTTGCGCATAGGTATCCGCTAGTCCCGCTACACGACCTGATGCCGTTCTTAAAGAACTGGCATACTCCGTTGAAGCTGCGGCAGCATCTGAAGTTTCACCTAATTGACGAGCATTCTGACTGAATGTGCGCATCCCTTCTCCTAGACTTTGAATTAATTCTGGATCCACTTTCGCCTCCTCCAACATTTTATCTAATTGTTGTGACATTGCTCCACCTGTTGCAGAAGCCTTCGCGCGATGAGCATCTCCATGGCCGTGCTTTTTACCATCTTCTGGAACGGCTAATTCTGGATAAACCAATGTCCAATCTGGATCCTCGTGAATAGGTTCAAATGAAGAGAATACGAAAATCAACGCCTCTACCGACAATCCCAATACTAGGAAGAACGATGCACCTGGCCAGTGCTGGATTTTGAACATCGCTCCGATAATTACAACTGCCGCACCGTTTCCGTACAATTTTGACATAAAGTTTTTCCACGCCTTGCTTCCTGGTTTCATAGCTTTTTCCTTTTTAAATATTGATTAGTTGTTTTTTTTTATTTTCATATCATTATTCCATCTCCATAGGTGCATTGAAATCACCATCAGAAGCGGATTTACCACGTCCTAAGTAACTCATTACACAACGGAAACCGATGTACGATTTGGCTGTATCCTGATACTCATAGGAGCGTGTCCCTGTTTGTATAAAATATCCGATATCTTTCCAACTTCCACCTCTGATTACCTTCCTTTTCAATGCAGGTACATCGTCCTTATCTGCTCTGTATTGATATTCTGGGCTCAAATCATGGCTGAACTCATATACACTTTCATCATAAGCAGTATTGGTCCATTCTGCTACATTACCCGCCATATTGAACAATCCATAATCGTTCGGAGAGTAAGAGAAAATAGGAACAGTATAACATCCATTGTCTTCTACATAATCACCCCTCATCGGCTTGAAATTCGCCAATGGGCATCCTAGATAATTTCGGGTATAAGGACCTCCCCATGGATAAGGAGATAATTCTAATCCACCGCGAGAAGCATATTCCCACTCCGCCTCTGATGGCAAACGGAAGCGCTGGATGTAAGACATTCCGTTCTTGTGTCTGAAGTCATTCATGATCTGACTTCTCCAAGCGCAAAACGCTTGACATTGTCCCCAAGAAACTCCCACTACTGGGTAGTCATCAAAGGCTGGGTGCCAAAAATAATTTTCCGATAGGGGCTCATTAAATCCATAAGTGAAATCATGAATCCAAACCAAGGTATCGGGATAGACATTGATGACTTCTTCGATAATGAACTTACTACGATCTGTATGTCCCTTGTACGAATGCAATTGATTCAATACGTTGGGCTCACTGAATTCTTCTTTGGGATTCCTTCCCACATCCTTCTGAGAGGCGGCTTGTAAATCAATCCACCAGTAACGATATTTTAATTTACGAGAATCAATTTCCCAACGGTCATAAAACTTCTCCGCACCTTGCAAATAAAAATTATCATAGATGACATCGAATACATCGTCACTTGACAAATCGATTTGCTCTTCCCAATTTAATACGTATCCCTTATTTACAAAACGCTCGAATTCACGACCATCTTGGCGCTCACTTACTGAATATCCTTCAATTCCATCTTGATGTAATTGATCTAACATCAATGAGTCTTTTACCCAATTCACAAATTGGCGATACTCATTATTCGAAATTTCTGTTTGATCCATGTAGAATGCAGGAATCGTAACCGTCTTGGCTTTGGTATTCAAAGCATAAGGTACGTCCTCGTCAGATGGTCCCATGGTAAAGGATCCGAAATGAATATAATTCATTCCATAAGGATTCGCCTGAATCCATTCTTCCCTTGGATAAGCTCCTACCAGCTCACCGCCTGCTGGAGCGTAGCATCCATATATAGATGCCACGATTAGAAAATACAAAAGCGATTTTTTCATGATTTCCTATTTTTAATTTTCTTCCCCTCTATTCTTCTTGAGCAAAAACTTCCTACGTAAATATAACACATTTTGTTTCAATTTATTTTAGTAAAGGAAACGTGGATTGACATGATATGTCTTCAACGGCTCTTTACTAACACTGAAACCATAACTTAAAAACACTTCGTGAGAACCCGCACTATAATCTCTGATATCAGAGGTAGTAACATCGTAACTATATCCCACTCGGAAAGTCTGATTGAAAGTAGTTCTTCCACTCACCTTCTCCGCAAAAACTTTTTGGAATCCCACCATAGGTGCTACAGCATCCCCTGGTCTGTAGGATAAACCTCCCCAAAGCATATTTTTAAATAACACATTCGCATTGATATCATATGCAGGCTTAGCATTCCAGTCTGACTTCATCATTACGTTTGTACGTAACGTCATGTTACTATTTAATGGATGATCATAACCTCCTACTATATAGGTATGACGAGCCATCTTGTAATTCAAGTCAGACAAATTGGACGCGGGTAAATGTGTACCCGAAATACCAAAGTAAAATTTGTTGGGCTTGTAGAAAGACAAACCGTAAGATGCGTCAAATGCTGTTGAGGATTGACCATAATAAAGACTGTTTTGGTCAGCTTGGCTCAAAAGAGGATCGTTTTGATCGATGTAAATCCACTGCGTTCCTAATCTTTTATTCAAAGCGCCCACTTGGAAACCTGCACTTAATTTGACAGATCCGATGGACTGATGATAAGCCAAACTTGCACGAAACATATTGTTTTGTTCCTGACCTAACACTTCAGAGATGGTCGTTAAGCCAAAACCCAATAATTGCTCCCCAACAGGTGCATATCCGTTGTAGTTAAATAAATAAGTCTTTGGATCACCACCAAAACCATCCCATTGATCTCGGTGAAAAGCCTGAATCGTATGAAGACGGTCCATTCCGGCAAAGGCTGGATTGAAAGAAATCTTGTCAAACATCCATTGTGTGAACTGAGGATCTTGTTGAGCAAACCCGCGTCCCACAAGGAATACAGCCAAAATTAAAAATATATTCTTTTTAATCATTTTTCTAGCATTTTCTCTCTTAAACGAATGATCCGTCCAATTGAGGAATTGCTAAAGTAAAAAAAACTTTTCAACTTTACCAAAAAAAATTAAAAAACTTACTTAGGTCAGGCAACCTTTTCAAAATCAGGACGTCACAAAGGGCTATTTAAACCAATTTCTGAAAGGTCCGCCACCACCGATCCGGCATTTCTTGAGACATGGCCAATTCGTAATCTTCATAGGTACAAGGAACCAAGTGATGACGTTCATATTTCTCCATACTTCCGGCAGGATAAGGCACATCCATCCACCATCTGCCTGACATTGGGCTCTTATAGAAAACCAAATGATCTCCTGACTCATCCAGCAAAACGGTATACTGAACATAGTCGGTGTAGTCACCCTTAGGGAAATCGCCCTTTCGTTGTAAAAAACCCTCTACAAAACACCAAATGATTTGCGCAAGCATGCTGGCTGCATGTCCATTATGATCTAATACAGGATTATATTCATAAAAACCGATCGACGTGAGCTTATCACTCATTCCCGCATAACGTGCCATTTGAGCCATTTCATTGCCAAAAAAACCATTGGCAGAATGAACAGATGTCGCGGGGAATTCGCTATGCCGTATACTACTTAGGTCAATTGAAATCATATCCGCATTTCTAATAACGGGTTCGATGGCTTTCAAATTTCCTTGAACTTCCCCTAATCGAGTTGCATCAAAATACATTTTCTCTACTAATACCAGCAAATCGGGATCCGTTAAATAACGCTGATGTCCCAGATTACTATAATTAAATAAATAATTCGGGCGATGCAATACGATCTTATTTAAGTATCCCTGTGAACTCTGGTCTTCATGCGAGGTGGCAAAATCCAATCGATGATCGATCGTTACCAAATTGATGGTTTGCTCCAATTTTTCATACGCCAAATAATTGGCGTAAGTCAAATCTTGTGAACCTCCGATGATGATCGGAATAATTTGCTTTTTGACCAACTCTTCACATATCGATTTCACGGCGAAGTAGGTATCATCTACAGTTTCTCCCGAAGCAACATCACCTAAATCGACCCAACCTGGCGTCACATCCCATTTTGTTAATGCATACAACTCGTTTCTAACATTTCGTCCTGCATCTTTACAACCTTCATTGAATTTACTGTTTCGGCTTTCTTGTACAGTGAAAAAAGCAAGTTTCACAGAGGTCCAATCGAAATCTTCTTCACCATGGAAAAATTGAATCTCATGAAATAACGCAGACGCAGGCAACTCAGAACCTTCACGCCCGTGCCATTCACTTGGTTTTAAAAAAATAGAAAAATCCATGGAACGAAAATATCAGTAAAAACCATCTACCCATGAATGGTCTTCAATACATTTCAACATTCCAATGTGATAGAACGAGCTATTTTTTCTTGACGCTCTTCTTCGCCGCTTTTTTGGGAGCCGCCTTTTTCGGAACGGCCTTCTTTACGGGTGCTTTTTTCAACGGAGCTTTACCCTTCTTCTTTCCTGAAGGTTGCGTATTCTTGAAAATTTCTAGCACCTCATCTAAAGAAAGTTGATCCGCTTCTACTCCTTTTGGAATTTTATAATTATCCTCTCCGGACTTGATATATGGACCAAAACGACCTTTGATAATTTGAATTTCAGGTCGCTCTTCAAAAGTCTTGATCAAGTTGGCGTTTACACCATTGATTTTATCTTCGATCAATTGTATCGCTCGATTGAGTTCAATGGTTCCGGGCTCATCTCCATCTTTTGATTTAATAGACGCGTAGGTCTTATCCCACTTGACATAAGGACCAAACCTACCCAACCCAACAGACACTGATTTACCATTCCATTCACCCAAATGCTTAGGGAATTTAAACAAGTCCAAAGCTTCTTCCAATGATATACTCGATATACTTTGAGAAGTCTTCAATGATGCGAATTTCTTGTCTGTGTCATCCGCGCTACCAATTTGAACCATCGGTCCAAATCTTCCAATACGCGCGATTACTTGTTTACCCGAAACAGGATCCACTCCCAATTCTCTTTCGCCAGAGGCACGTGAAGCAGTTTCTATGGTAGCGCTTACTGATTTATGAAAAGGTTCATAAAATTTACGCAGCATTTCTTGCCATTGCATTTTCCCTTCCGCGATAATATCAAATTCCTCTTCTACATTGGCCGTAAATCGATAATCCAAAATAGTAGGAAAATAATTGACTAAAAAATCATTGACCACCACTCCTATATCAGTTGGAAACAATTTTCCTTTATCCACTCCTGTTCTTTCCGTCTTGACTTCAGAAGTGATTTCATTCTCTCGCAATGTAATTACTTCGTATGAACGCAGCACTCCTTCTAATTCTTTCTTTTCGACATATCCCCTTTGTTGAATAGTGCTGATGGTGGGGGCATATGTCGAGGGACGTCCTATACCCAATTCCTCTAATCGCTTCACTAAACTTGCCTCCGAGTATCGACTTGGTTTTTGAGTGAACCTTTGAGTGGCGGAAATTTCTTTTCGATGAAGCACTTGTCCAATCTCCAAGGCGGGTAACATTCCATCCTCATTACCTTCCTCCACATTTTCATCATCAGAACTTTCTATGTAGAGTTTTAAAAATCCATCAAACTTTATCACCTCTCCCTTGGCTTGCAATACCTCAGGCGTAGTTGAAATCGAAATGGTAGCAGTGGTTTTCTCCAATTCTGCGTCCGCCATCTGACTGGCTAATGTTCTCTTCCATATTAAGTCATACAACTTTCTTTCACGATCATCGTTTCCTGCGGAATGTACCGACATTTCTGTTGGGCGAATCGCTTCGTGGGCTTCTTGAGCGCCCTTTGATTTGGACGTAAATTGACGAGTCTTGGCGTATTGGGAACCAAATGAACGCGTAATTTCCTCCTTGGCTGCGTCAATGGCAAAGGTGGATAAATTAACGCTATCGGTTCGCATATAAGTAATCTTACCGGCCTCGTACAATTTTTGGGCGAGCGACATCGTGGCTGAAACACTAAATCCTAATTTTCTGGCCGCCTCTTGTTGTAAAGTAGAAGTCGTAAATGGGGCAGCCGGAGTTCTTTTCGCTGGTTTGGTCTCCAAATCCTTTACCAAAAAAGTTGCATTCTTACACAACGATATAAATGCATTTGCCTCTTCGCTATTCTTTAACTTTTTAACCAAATCCGCTTTCACCACCGGCCCCTGCTGCACTCCGTCCATGGTATTAAAAAAACCTCGTACATTATAAAATGCAGTGGACTGAAAAGATTCTATTTCCTTTTCTCTTTCCGCAATAATTCTAACGGCCACACTTTGAACACGTCCTGCACTCAAAGATGGTTTAACCTTCTTCCAAAGCACTGGAGATAATTCAAAGCCCACCAATCGATCTAATAATCTTCTCGCTTGTTGGGCATTCACCAAATCCAAATCTACCTTTCTTGGATTATCAATAGCGTTGAGAATTGCTTTCTTGGTGATTTCATGAAAAACGATTCGTTTGGTCTTGGATTCAGGAATCTCTAATGCTTCCATCAAATGCCAAGATATGGCCTCTCCCTCGCGGTCTTCATCCGTCGCCAACCAAACCACCTCTGCTTTTTGAGCCAATTTCTTTAATTCACGAACCATGTCTTTCTTATCCTCCGTCACTTCATAAACCGGCGTGAAATCTTTCGTCAAATCAATGGCTTGGTCCTTTTTGGGTAGGTCTCTGACATGCCCCATGCTTGACTTCACGACAAAGTCTTTACCCAAATATCCTTCAATGGTTTTTGCCTTTGCAGGGGACTCTACTATCACCAGATTTTTACTCATTCCTATTTTATTTGACGGCGACAAATGTATAGGTAAAACATTCGTTTATCAAAAATTCACATAACAGCATGACAAAAAGGCATATCTTTGCATCTCATAATAACATTCAAAACAGCCAAACACTGTGGAGGAAAAAACACTAGATGAAACCCGCCAAGGAGAGTTCCTGATGGTCGAGGAAAATGCGCTTCCATTAGCGCCTAAAAACGGAAAAAAACTTTTATTGGAGAGCTATGGCTGTCAGATGAATTTTTCCGATAGCGAAATTGTCGCTTCTATATTAACCCAACAAGGATACACCACCACACGAGATGCAGAGGAAGCAGATTTGGTGCTGCTCAATACTTGTGCGATTCGAGATAACGCAGAACAGCGCGTGAGGGGACGCCTACAATTTTTCAGTGGTTTGAAAAAGAAAAAGCCCACAATGCAAGTGGGCATCCTGGGATGTATGGCAGAAAGGTTGCGAGAGAAATTACTGGAAGAAGAGAAATTGGTAGACCTGGTAGTAGGTCCTGATGCCTATCGAGACCTACCTAATCTTCTGGACAACCTAGAAAGCGGTCAAAAAGGAGTCAACGTCTTATTAAGCCGAGAAGAAACATACGCAGAAATCACTCCCATGCGCCTCAACACCAATGGGGTGACAGCTTTCATCTCCATCATGAGAGGGTGTGATAATATGTGCAGCTTTTGCGTCGTGCCTTTTACAAGAGGAAGAGAAAGAAGCCGTGATGCAGAAAGCATCGTCAATGAAGCACGTGATTTATTCCATCAAGGATATAGGGAGGTTACTTTGCTTGGTCAAAATGTAGACAGCTATAAATGGAATATTAATAATAAAGGTGAAGTAACGGATCCTTTGCAACCCACCGTCAATTTTGCCCAACTATTGGAAAAGGTCGCACTCATACATCCCGAATTGAGGGTTCGATTTAGCACCAGTCATCCAAAAGACATGACCGATGAAGTATTAGCGACCATGGCGAAATACGAAAATATTTGCAATTATATTCACTTACCCGTTCAAAGCGGAAATTCTGAGGTGCTCAAAAAAATGAATCGTGGATATACCCGAGAGTGGTACTTAGAGAGAATTTCATCGATCAGAAACTACATGCCCGATTGCGCTATTTCAACGGATGTCATTGCCGGATTCTGCGGAGAAACCGAAGCGCAACATCAAGATACGTTAACGCTTATGAGCATGGTAGGCTATGATATGGCCTATATGTTCAAATACAGTGAGCGTCCTAAAACACTGGCAGAAAGAAAATTCGAAGATGATATTTCTGAGGAAATCAAAGGCCGAAGATTAAAGGAAATCATCGATCAACAAATGACGCACAGTGCTGCATGCACCCAAAAACATATTGGAAAAACGCAACGTGTTTTGGTAGAAGGCACCTCCAAAAAATCGTCAGAACATTTATACGGTAGAAACAGTCAAAATGTAGTAGTTGTTTTTCCCAAGGGGAACATCCAACCAGGAGATTATGTTGATGTCAAGATGGAGGCTTGCACCGCAATAACCCTTAATGGTAGCGTTATTGAACATTATCCAAGAGTGATTTAGAAAATGGAAATCCAAAGTGTAAAACAAAGATTTGGCATTATTGGAAGCTCTCCCCTATTAACGAGAGCCTTGGAAATTGCCATACATGTGGCTCCGACCAACATCTCCGTTCTCATTAACGGTGAAAGTGGCGTTGGTAAAGAGAATATACCGAAAATTATTCACCACCTCAGCAGCAGAAAGCATGGTCCATACATTGCGGTGAACTGTGGTGCTATTCCAGAAGGCACGATTGACTCCGAATTATTTGGACACGAAAAAGGGGCTTTTACAGGAGCGCATGACGCGCGTAAAGGTTACTTTGAAGAAGCCAACGAAGGCACCATCTTTTTAGATGAAGTGGCCGAACTTCCGCACAGCACGCAAGTGAGATTATTAAGGGTACTTGAAACGGGAGAATTTATTCGTGTGGGTTCCTCGAAAGTTCAAAAAACCAATGTTCGAGTAGTCGCTGCAACCAATGAAAACTTTGAGCGAGCAATTCAATCCGGTAAATTTAGAGAGGATCTTTTTTACCGATTAAATCAAGTGCCAATTGCCATGCCCCCTCTAAGAGAACGAGGAAATGATGTTATTTTGCTATTTAAAAAATTTGCAGCCGATTTCTCCGAAAAATATCGCGTCCCAACCCTACAACTTACCAGTGAAAGCGAAGGTTTATTGCTCCAATACCAATGGCCCGGTAATATTCGACAATTAAAAAATATTACGGAGCAAATGAGTCTGCTTGAACAAGATCGTTGGGTGCATCCTGAAACATTATCCGCGTACTTACCTCATGTAAATTTGGGTAATCATGGTTTGATCAAACAACAAAATCAAGCCCAAGATTTTTCGGAAAGAGAAATCCTATACAAAGTGTTGTTCGATATGCGGAATGATCTAACCGATTTGAAAAAATTGGTTTTAGGAATTATTCAAAACGGAGTCAACATTGGTGAAAATCCAGAAAATGCCGCTATTTATCAGCGCATCTTCTCCCCAGAAAACAAACCCGCTATTTTTACAGAGATCAATGAAAGTCCCGTTATAACAGTAGGACCCACCGCTTATCACTCAGCACCCATTATTGTCAATCATCCCAATAATCATGAAATCGTAGAAGAAACACTTTCCTTGAGTGATACCGAAAAAGAAATGATACGAAAAGCCCTGCTAAAACATAAAAACAGAAGGCGCAATGCTGCCAAAGAATTGGGAATATCTGAAAGAACACTGTACCGAAAAATAAAAGAATACGATTTAGGAAAATGAGAGTCTTCATCACGTTATCGTTCATCTCCATGTTGATCAGCTGTCAGGTCAACTATTCCTTTACGGGTGGACAATTCAGTGGTGCTCAAAATTTTAGTGTCAATTACCTTAAACCACAAACGGCCCTTGCCTCACCTGCCTATTGTCAGCAGTTGACAGAAGGCCTAAAGGACTATTTACTTGCACAAAGTCCATTAAAATTAGTAACTCAAAATGGTGACTTACAATATGAAGGAAGTATTGTAGAATATAGCGTAGTGCCCATCGCTGCTCAAGGGAACGAAGTTGCCTCCCTATCACGATTATCCGTTACGGTTAAGATCAAATACACCAATCAATTGGAAAAAGAGCTTAACTTCGAAAAAACATTTACTAAATATGCAGACTTTCCAGCAGGACAGGATTTGTTTTCTGTCCAAGCGGATTTGTGGAGTGCTATCAATGATCAATTAATCCAGGAAATTTACAATTCAAGTGTTGGAAACTGGTAACTACATATCCAAACATCAGTGGGCTTCGTGGATGGAAAATCCATCGTCATTGACTTTGCAAGATTTAGAAAAATTGCAACAACTTCAATTACAGTTTCCGTGGTTTTCTTCTGCTAACAAATTCATCGCGTATCTCGGTAAAAAAGAAAATTTATCACAATTCCAAAAATGGAATCAACAGGCCGCGCTTACGAGCAGCAGTAATTTCGAATTGTTCGATTTAATGAATCAAGCAGCTCGAGAAATACCACAAAAGTCAATATCGCTCACCCACCTTACCCCTATTAGCGAGGAGGTTCACAACGTTGATGAAAGCGAGGAGTCAAACAATAAAGTACTGCATTTAGCTGATCAAGTTTTAGAATCGGAGGATCAAATTTCGGTGATTACTGAAGAAGAATGGACCATCATTCCATTGGTGGATAGCCCTTCTGTGTCTGATTACCCTTCATCCCCAAAAGAATCCATCAAAGAAAACGATCCCGTTATCAAGGATGTTGAAACCCCCGATGTTATCGACCTAGGAGAACTAGGAAATGATATCTTGAGCAAAGCCATCAGCAGTTCCATTGAGTTGGAAGTCAGTGAAGGAATCGAGCCCACTCCAATCAAACCAGCAGACAATCAAAACAATGACTGGGGAGATGAATTCCTGAATTTTATTGCAGGATCCATCGGAGAAAAAATAGTTCCAGAGGAAATACAAGCACCTGATCACCCGGCCCAGGAAGAAAAGAAAATAGACGTCATCGACCATTTCATTAAGACCGAGCCACAAATAGCACGAGGGCGATTGATGGACTTTGAAATTGGAAATATGGCCAAAGAAAGTTTAGAGGAAGATTACAATTTGGTTACTGAAACCATGGCCAAACTCTATGTAAAACAGGGTAAAATCGAAAAAGCAAGAAAGGCTTATAAAAAGTTAATTGAGCTTTTTCCAGAAAAAAGTATTTACTTTGCAACCCAATTGAAGAATTTAAATAAGAAAAATCAATAAAATGGAAAACACAATTATCATCCTAACCGTTATCGTAGCTCTATTATTAGCGTTGGTGGTTTTGATTCAAAATCCAAAAGGCGGCGGTCTTTCATCCGGTTTTCAAGGCTCTCAAATTGGAGGGGTTCAACAAACAGCGGATTTCTTAGAAAAAGCAACTTGGTATTTGGCCATTGGCCTGTTTGTTTTATGTATGTTGAGTGCAAGTTTCAGTTCAAGCAGTAAATTCAATGCAGACGAAGAAGCGCCCACCGAACAACAGGACGCTCCAGCGCAAGCTCCGGCTCAATAAGTAAAAAAATAATATGAAATAAAAAATGTCAGTATGTCTAAATGCTGACATTTTTTGTTTCGAGTTGTGACATTTTTTCTCAACTCATCATCGAAAAAATCAATGGCACACGAAATGATAAACACGAACAAATTTTAAAAATTAAATTCTATGTCAATCAATGTAAAACCAATCGCAGATCGAGTATTGGTAGAACCTGCTCAAGCTGAAACTACCACTGCAAGCGGTATTATTATTCCTGATACCGCAAAAGAAAAACCTCAAAGAGGAATTGTTGTGGCCGTGGGTAATGGAAAAAAGGACGAGCCCATGACCGTCAAAGCTGGAGATTCCGTTTTATATGGTAAATATTCCGGAACTGAAATATCCTTGGATGGTAAAGATTATCTCATCATGAAAGAGTCCGACATTTTAGCAATTATCTAATTAAAAATTAAAAAAAATCATGGCAAAAGAAATAACCTTTGATGTAGCGGCGAGAGAAAAATTAAAAGCCGGAGTAGATGCATTGGCCAATGCTGTAAAAGTAACCTTAGGTCCAAAAGGAAGAAATGTAGTCATCGACAAAAAATTTGGCGCCCCTCATGTCACCAAAGATGGTGTATCTGTGGCGAAAGAAATTGAATTGAAAGATGCCATCGAAAACATGGGTGCACAAATGTTGAAAGAAGTGGCTAGCAAAACCGCAGACATTGCTGGTGATGGCACTACCACTGCTACTGTTCTTGCTCAAGCTATCGTCAGCACGGGATTGAAAAACGTAGCATCCGGTGCCAACCCCATGGATTTGAAAAGAGGAATGGACAAGGCCGTAGCAGCGGTTGTTAGTTCTTTAAAGAGCATTTCTAAAGAAGTGGGAAATGACAACAACAAAATCAAACAAGTGGCTTCTATCTCTGCGAACAACGATGAGAGCGTGGGCACCTTGATTGCAGATGCCATGACCAAAGTAGGTATCGAAGGGGTAATCACCGTAGAAGAAGCAAAAGGAACCGAAACAGAAGTGAAAACCGTAGAAGGTATGCAGTTTGACCGCGGATACCTTTCTCCTTATTTCGTTACCAACACGGAGAACATGGAAGCGGAATTAGAAAACGCCTACATATTGATCTATGACAAGAAGATTTCTAACATGAAAGAATTGCTTCCTGTTTTAGAAAAAACCGTTCAAACCGGCAAGCCCCTTTTGATCATCGCAGAAGATGTAGACGGTGAAGCATTGGCCACACTGGTGGTAAATAAAATCCGTGGAGCCCTCAGAATTGCTGCGGTAAAAGCTCCAGGATTTGGAGATCGCAGAAAAGCCATGTTACAAGACATTGCCATTTTGACGGGCGGAAATGTGATCAGTGAAGAAACGGGTATGAAGCTAGACGCTGCGACCTTGGAAGATTTGGGACGTGCAGAAAAGATCACCATCGACAAAGACAACACTACGATCGTCAACGGTTCGGGTAGCAAAGATGCCATCCAAGGCAGAGTAGCTGAAATCAAAGCTCAAATTGAAAAAACTACCTCCGATTATGATCGTGAGAAGTTGCAAGAGCGTTTGGCTAAGTTAGCCGGAGGCGTTGCCGTATTGTATGTTGGTGCTGCTACTGAAGTAGAAATGAAAGAAAAGAAGGATCGTGTGGACGACGCTTTACATGCGACTCGCGCAGCGGTTGCAGAAGGAATTGTTCCCGGTGGAGGTACTGCCTTGATCCGCGCCAGCGCTTCATTAGATGGTTTGAAAGGAGATAACGAGGACGAGAATACAGGTATTCAAATCATCAGAAGAGCCATTGAAGAGCCATTGCGTCAAATCGTAGCCAATGCCGGAGGCGAAGGTGCAGTGATCGTACAAAAAGTTCGTGAAGGAAAAGATGACTTCGGATACAATGCACGCACTGAGCAATTTGAAAACTTGCTTTCATCTGGCGTCATCGATCCTACTAAGGTGGTGCGTGTCGCATTGGAAAATGCCTCCTCTATCGCGGGTATGTTGTTGACCACAGAGTGTGTGATCTCCGATATCAAAGAAGATGCTCCCGCCATGCCCGCCATGCCAGGTGGTGGAATGGGTGGAATGATGTAATAGTTTTGATTTATCGTGTTAACTTTGCGCCGCCTCCTTCGGGAGGCGGTTCTCTTTTATGATTAAAATAGGCAACATCGAACTTCC
>CAZJCQ010000032.1:0-20303 GCA_964544665.1 uncultured Chryseobacterium sp.
AGGCCTTTGAAAACCAATCTGCGATTTTATCGTTATGTACAATTTCTTCTTTGAAAGTGTAAGCACCTGATTTAGGTGACTTCACCATCTTAATTACCTTCGTGTGGTTCTTACCACCTCCAGTCTGTAATGTCGCAACTACCTTCTTTGCCATGGTTCAATTATTTAATCTCTTTATGAACAGTCATTCTCTTTAGGATCGGATTGTACTTTTTCATCTCCAATCGATCCGGAGTGTTCTTACGATTTTTGGTTGTGATATAACGGCTAGTACCGGGCATGCCTGACTCTTTGTGTTCAGTACATTCCATAATCACTTGAATTCTATTTCCTTTCTTTGCCATTGCCTTAAAAAATGGATGGCAAATATACAAAACTTTTCTGAAACAGCAAGTTTTTTTTATCTGACACCTCGATTAATGAGTGCAAAGGTAGAAAACTTCCACCTTGGATTGTTGAAAAACCTGAAAAAGAATTCCAAAACCCTCAATTGACCGCGGTATTTTTGATTTTCAACGAAATTTAAACTTTGGCTAAGAAAAATACATCTCCGAACACTGAAGAAGAGGAAATCCCCTTTGTCAGCGATAAAACTTCTTGGAAAGATCGAATTTTCGGAAGAAAAAATCAATTAATACTGGGGACCATTCTTTTACTCAGTACCATCTATTTGATTTTAGCGTGCACATCTTTCATCATTTCTGGGGAAAATGACTTAAGTCTCATTCTAGGAGGAGACGCTGCTAGTCAAATTTCAGAGGCCCCTCGTTATGATAATTGGATGGGGAAAATTGGAGCTACGGGTGCTTACCTGCTCATGTATAAAGGTTTCGGGGTGGGGGCTTTCTTCCTTCTATACATTCTAGTTTTATTCTCGAGTTTATTAATCATTAAAGCAACGCCTACGCCCTTTTTCAAAAGTTTCAGATGGATGGTATACGGATTGGCTTTCAGTCCACTGATCATTGGATTTCTCTTTCATCACCGAGAAGACGCCCCATTTCCCCACATCGTGTTGGACATTAATGACCGATGGGTGGGAGCTTATGGAATTTGGATAACCCAATGGCTTACCTTTGCTCTGGGAACATTTGGCACGGCCGTTCTTCTCATTTCATCCGCAACGATTTCATTTCTCATTCATTTTGGAACTTCTTTGGACAAATGGATTCAACGTTGGCAAGAAAGGAAAGAAGAGAGAAAGCTCGCCACGGCTAATATAATCGAAGAAGATCCGTTATTGGAAGACCTGGAAGAAACAGCAGTTGATGCAATCTCCGATTCCACCACCACCATTTCGGTAGCAAATAATGCAGGGGGAAACGAATTGAACCCAGAGGACGAAATAGAAATCATTTCAACGACTCCCATTGCCAATACATTCATCGATACACCTTCTAGTGAAAACGTGATTGCACTTGAAGAAATTCCAGAAGATCCGATTCCCTCGACCATCGACACGATCGATGTTCAGCAGCTAGAAGACGACCTGGGAATGGAGGTAACGGGACCTGTTCAGGAAGAGATACTGACCGCAGCAGAAGTAGATGAACGACTAGCCGATTTTGGAGAATACGATCCTAAGCTCGATTTATCTCGCTACGAAGCCCCTTCGATTGATTTACTGAAAAATCATACTACAGGGGGGATCAAAATCACGAAAGAAGAGCTGGAAGAAAATAAGAATAAAATCATCCAAACCCTCAATCATTACAAAATTGAGATTGAAAAAATTAAAGCTACCATCGGACCCACTGTTACGCTTTATGAAATCAATCCCGCACCGGGAGTTCGCATTTCCAAAATTAAAAGTTTGGAAGACGATATTGCACTGAGCCTTGCGGCACTGGGAATCCGCATTATAGCGCCCATTCCTGGAAAAGGCACCATTGGAATTGAAGTACCCAACTCTCAACCCGAGGTGGTATCGATGCGAAGTTTGATTGCTTCGGAGAAATTTCAGAATGCCGAAATGGAATTACCGGTTGTGTTAGGTAAAACCATCTCCAATGAAATTTTCTGTGTTGATTTGGCCAAGATGCCACACCTGCTCATGGCAGGATCTACAGGGCAAGGTAAATCCGTTGGGCTCAATGCCATCTTGGTTAGTTTGCTATACAAAAAGCATCCCTCGCAGATCAAATTCGTATTGGTTGATCCAAAAAAGGTGGAATTGACTTTATTTAATAAAATTGAAAGACATTTCCTGGCCAAACTTCCAGACACCGACGATGCCATTATCACCGACACGAGCAAAGTGGTTAAAACATTGAACAGTTTATGCGTCGAAATGGATCAACGCTATGAGCTATTAAAAGGTGCTGGTTGCAGAAACATCAAAGAATACAACGATAAATTCATCAAGCGCAGACTGAATCCAAATGAAGGACACCGATACTTGCCATATATTGTTTTGGTAGTGGATGAATTCGCCGACTTGATCATGACTGCTGGCCGAGAAGTAGAAACGCCTATCGCTCGATTGGCACAATTGGCTCGCGCCATCGGCATCCATTTAATCATCGCCACCCAACGACCATCCGTCAATATCATTACGGGTATTATCAAAGCCAATTTCCCCGCCAGGATTGCATTTCGTGTCACTTCCAAAATTGATTCAAGAACCATCCTTGACGCCGGAGGGGCCGATCAATTAATTGGAAGAGGAGATCTCCTTTACTCGACCGGAAATGATTTGATTCGTGTTCAATGCGGATTCGTTGACACCCCAGAAGTAGAGGAAATTACTGATTTTATTGGAAATCAACAAGGATACCCCAGTGCACTTTTATTACCAGAAGTCCCTGATGAGAATGGTAACGGAGAAATGAGTACCTTTGCAGCCAGCGATCGAGATGAGCTTTTTGAAGATGCTGCCCGCACCGTTGTGCAAACACAGCAAGGATCCGCTTCGATGTTACAGCGAAAATTGAAACTCGGATTCAATAGAGCTGGAAGATTAGTAGATCAATTGGAGGCAGCAGGAATCATTGGCCCATTCGAAGGAAGCAAAGGAAGAAAAGTCCTTTTTCAAGATTTGGAATCTTTGGAACAGTTCTTGCAAAATGGACGCAACAACGTTTAAATACTAGAAAATGAAAAAGCTATTCGCGATTACACTTACGGTGTTAAC
Organism: uncultured Chryseobacterium sp.; assembly: GCA_964544665.1. GTDB lineage: Bacteria > Bacteroidota > Bacteroidia > Flavobacteriales_D > Sanyastnellaceae > CAMCTV01. The sequence goes on from CAZJCQ010000032.1 coordinate 3,134, forward strand.
CTCCACATTCACCTACGCCCAATCATCTAAAGACGTTCTGGACAAACTTTCTGCTAAAGCGGAAACTTGGTCCACTATTCAAGCCGATTTCAGCCTTAATCTCGTCGATAAAAAGAACAATAAGAACATTAAGCAAGACGGCACCATTAAAATTAAAGGAAAAAAATACACCATCGCATTGAACGATTACACGATTTACACGGATGGTGTTACGATTTGGACCTACGATAAAAAATCAAATACTTGTACCATCGATAATTTGAAGGACTCAAAAGATGGTGCTTCATTCGATCCATCAGAAATTTTTTCAATCTGGAAAAAGGATTTTAAAAATGAAATGAAAAATGCTAATGCCTCTGCAGACGGGGCGGCTTGCTATGAAATAGCGCTTTATCCCAATAATCCTAAAGGTAAATCCTACCACACCATCATGATGTATATTGACAAGGCAAAAAACGAACTTTCAAAAGCTTCAGTAAAAAACCGTGATGGTAGTGAAACTATTTACAAGATTAAAAACATCAAACCCAATGTTGGTGTTCAGGACGGTGATTTCACCTTTCCTAAATCGAAATATCCCAATGTAGAAATGGTAGATAATCGACTTTAATGCCCACACATTAATAAAAAATCAAGGGCCCTTCGGGGCCCTTTTTAATTTAAAGTTTATTCAATATTCATGGTTAAATACTCTTACAGAAGCATCTCCTGAATAGCATCGATTGACCTATTTTCGTTGTCATGAAGATTGAGGATGATTTCAGACATAAAGGAATGCGCAAGCGATTAATACGAGAGTTGGCGCTGCAGGGGATTCAAGACCAATCGGTCTTAAATGCAATGGAAAACGTGCCTCGTCATATATTTCTACATTCCGCCTTTCTGGAGTTGGCCTATGAAAATAAAGCGTTACCTATTGGTTTGAATCAGACCATCTCGCATCCCCTTACCGTCGCTAAACAAAGCGAACTGCTTCAATTGAAACCCGGCATGAAAGTGTTAGAAGTAGGTACCGGCAGTGGCTATCAAACAGCTGTGCTTTTCAATATGGGTGCAAAAGTATTTTCCATCGAGCGACATATGGCACTGCATGAACAAGCGAAAAAGACTTTACATGCCTTAAAAGTAAAAGCCAATCTCACCTATGGCGATGGTTATAAAGGTCTTCCCACCTATGGACCCTTTGATCGAATATTGATCACTTGTGCCACCCCTTTCATTCCTGAAGATCTATTACTTCAATTAAAACCAGGAGGTCGTGTGGTCATGCCGTTTGGAGATGCCGATGAACAAAACATGCTCGTTATTTTTGAAGATGAACTTGGTGAATTTCACACCGAATCTCACGGCAAATGTGACTTCGTTCCCATGTTGAAAAATAGAAATCCCAAAAACAATAATCCATTGTAACCCATGTTGCGATATGTCTTGATATTGCTCTCTGTGATCGCTACTCAAGACATCATGACCCAAACAACAGATAGTATTGGGCATCCCATTATTTTCAAAGAAGGCACCTATTTAGAGCCACTCAACAGCATCACCACTGATCCAATCATCCTTGATCATTCCCTTCTCATTCTTGAAGATAGGGGCGAAACAGAATGGGAAAATAGACTCATTATGCAGCAACACATGCTCACGCAACTAATGAGTCAGCTCGACAGTATTTCCCGTCAGCAAAATTGGCAAAAAAATACCTACGAGCGTCAAATTGATCAGCTACTTTCAGAGCTTGCTCAACTGCAATCCAAAGTGAAATATCTCGAACAGTCCTCTGCATCACCGCCATTAGCCGATCTCCAATCCAATATTGCCTTTCGAGCCGATATACCCAATGAAATCCGAGTTTATTTCAATGTACAGAGATTCGAAATCGATACGGAAGCCCTGATGATTTTGAATGAAGTTATCGACCTATTAGCCAGCAGTCCTAATGCGGGGGTGCTTATTACAGGTTGCGCAGATGATTTTTCTTTGGAACCACAGAATCTCGTACTCAGTCAAAAACGAGCAGAAGAGGTTCGAAACATGCTCATTTCATCGGGAATACCGCCCGGTCGAATCATCATCCGATACCTTGGAAGCAGTCAAATACAACCGTTATATAGACATCAAAAAGTCAATATTCAATTTATTCAGCAGCCATGAAAATTATCTGTATCGGGCGCAATTATGCCGACCATGCCAAAGAACTGGGAAATGCGCTGCCCACTGAACCCCTGTTCTTTTGCAAGCCCGACTCGGCTATTTTAGCCAAAGGCAATCCATTCTTTATTCCAGAGTGGTCAGATGACATTCATTACGAAATTGAAATTCTCTTTAAAATCAATCGCCTTGGAAAGTACATACAGCAAGAACATGCAATAAAATACATATCAGAAATCGGTATTGGAATTGATTTTACAGCGAGAGATGTCCAAGAGGAACTAAAGAAAAAAGGACTTCCCTGGGAGAAAGCAAAAGGTTTTGATGGATCAGCCGTTATCGCAGAAAAATGGTTGCCTATCGAGGAAGTTAATCTGCATGATTTAAATTTTGGATTGAAGAAAAATGGAGAGTGGGTTCAACAAGGCAACACGAGCGACATGATCTTCCGAATTGAGCAATTGATTCAACATGTCAGTCAATACATGACTTTAAAAATTGGTGACATCATTTTTTCAGGCACCCCTCAAGGCGTAGGACCTGTGAGCAGCGGGGATGTTCTGGAAGGATATATTCAAGACACGCTTTTCTTTGAATTAAAAATTAAATAAGGAAAGAACCAACGATGAGATAAAATTAAAAAAGGTCACCTAAGTGACCTTTTTATTTAAAAACTCTTTTGGATTATTCTACCACAATAGAAGCGTTAATCTTCTGACCGTTATGCTGAATGACCACTTGATAAACTCCGCTATTCCAAGATTGCACATCTAAAGTTTCTCTTGCGCTATTTACATTGGTTTGATACACCAATTGTCCTACAACGTCGAATACTTGAAGATTACCCCCTTTCAGCCCTTCTGTATTTAAAGAAACCATTTGATTGGAAGGATTTGGGAAAGGGTTTAAAGCATGTGAAGAGGAAAGATTTTCATTGACATTAGAGTTGAAAGTCGCTACCAAGTCACTGGTGATACACAAATAGATTTGATCGTTCAAATCATTTGGATCTGCGATGTCCTCTGGCTGAATGAAAATACCAGGCTCAATATCTCTTTGAATGACAAAGTGCAATTTATCGTTATATAATTCAGGAGATAAGGAAGCATACATATACTCCCACAAATCCTCAGCTAAGTCAGGAGTAACGTCCGCTTGGGTACCCCATGAAGCTCCGAAGTCAGTTGACTTGTTCACCCAAATGTGACGTAAATATTCTTCTTGGTTGAAGAAATTTTCGTTAACTGCTGCAAATGAAACATAAATTCCACCATTGGCATCACCTGCAATTTGAGGATGAGATGCAACCCCAGAACCACCATATTGACCCACTTCAGTAGTAGCCGCTGGAACAGTTGGATCAACATCTGGGGACTCTCCAACCACCAACACTACATCATTATAACTGTACACATCATAAGTCTGATATTGATAAACAGTATTATAAGTGGTATCAATTGTACTTACTACGTACACAGTATCCGCCGATAAAATATCAGTTGTGGTATAGGTACCAAAAAATTCGACATCTAAGGTGGTCAATGTACCGGCTGTTACAGGAATGACATTGAAATCAAATCCAGCAGGAAGCGCTGCACCTGATAAATCAAGCACTCCAGAGGTTGCCATTGGATAATCTACTCCGTTGATATTGACTACAACTCCAACGCCTGATCCATTGTCCACATCAAAAGTGACATTACATGAATTCCAAGCAATATCAGCTGGTCCCGGAGAGACCGATCCATAATACTCTGGACCTCCACCAATTCCAAATAACGGTTCTGACCAATCGCCAGGAGCATAAGTGACATAAATAGTGTCAATTTCTGTTGAATAAACCGTGTCTATCGAAGCAATTTCTTGGTAAGAACTGATAATCGTTGAATCTAAACCAACATAAAGCGGAGACATATTGCTATTCCAATAAGCGATTTGACCTGCCAGTGGAAAATAAGAATAAACAGAATCAATGACCCCTAAATCGTCTGTATAAAACATGGTTCCAAATGCCGCGTGAACGTTACTGGAAGCATCGATATAAACCGCACCTGTACCGTCTGCAGACATAAGGGTATCTTGAATACCATCCCCTTCCACATCTGTTCCTTGATCCACAACGTAATTATCAATAGCAAAATCCCAAATAACCGTCTTTGTCCAAGTAGCGCCATTATCTAGTGATTCATAAACATAGGAGTCGTTCAAATTGTCAAAAACACCAATCACAACATGGTTACCTCTTGCATGAATAGCATAGATATCCGCTGTCATGGACTGCAAATGAGCCGTATCCATTTGAGGCAATTGCACATCGGTTAAATCCCATGTTACTCCACCATCAGTTGAACGATAATACAACATGGTCGATTCCATTCCATTTAATTGAACATTATCATTTGGATCTGTAATGGCTACCACGTGAATGGTATTTCCGTCAGGACCGCCACTGCACGCTCTTGGCCAAAACATAAGTTGACCGTTGTTAGCAGGAATGGTAACATCTGCTCCCCAAGCACCTGACCCTACTGTTGGACGACTGATCATATTAAGACCGGTTGTTCCGTTGTGTGTAATGACCACTTCAGAGCCATTTCCCAAGTGTATTAGATTGGGCCATCCCGTGCGAGTTGCCTCTATGCGTGCTGATGGTAAATCGTCCCAAGTATTGGTTGATGGGTTGCGGAAATTGTATCCAGTTCCTCTTGCAGTACCTGTTGGTGCGCCATCAGGACCAAAAATCCAAGTGGCTGCTACTCCATTCGCGTCAGCGATGATGCGAGGTCCCACAGAATTGTTCGTTTGTAAATCATAGAAAGTTCCACCAACAATTTCTTCCGTGGACATCATTTTAGTTTGATCATGAACCATCGGAGATTTCTTAAGATCTTGTTCCAACAATTGATGAATGTAACGATCCTTATAAGGATTGTAATAGGCCGCTTGCTTATTGCTCGGACCTGAAGAAAGTTGCTTTTGAGCGGACATAGATCCTGCTAGCGCCAGTCCAAAAGCAAACGCATAGAACTTTTTCATGGTGATTTGGTTAATGAATTTAGATTTGTTTAAGTTTAACAAATGTAATAAAATCATTTCAAGAATGAAAAAAAACATAGAGGTTGATATTATCTGCATTGGCGATGAATTACTTATTGGACAAACCATCAACACCAATGCGGCATGGATGGGTGCAGAAGTCAATCGTTGGGGATTAAAAGTACGGAGAGCCATTTCCATCAGTGATAACGAACATCAAATCAAAGCAGAATTCGAAGAGAGCATGCGTCAAGTTCCTATCACATTGGTTACAGGAGGATTGGGACCTACAAAAGATGATATTACCAAAAAAACCATCTGCGAATTCTTTGAAGATGTGCTCATCGAGGATGCTGAAACGCTCGCTAGGGTGGAAGAATTTTTTATTCGACGTAATCTACCGATGCTCAACGTCAATAAAATGCAAGCTTTGGTACCTTCAAAGTGCCAAGTAATTCCCAATTACAATGGGACAGCGCCTGGAATGTGGTTAGAAAAAGATGGGCACATTCTTATTTCAATGCCTGGCGTACCTTATGAAATGCAGGGAATAATGATTCATTCCTTGCAAGCAAAAATCACCGAACACTTTACCTTGCCGCATATTTTCCACTCTACATTAATGACCATCGGAGTGGGTGAATCTTTTATTGCAGAGACCCTTTCAGACATCGAGGATGAAATCAGAAAAGCAGGCATTTCTCTTGCCTACCTCCCTTCACCGGGTATGGTTAAATTGCGACTTTCCTCCTACGGTCACACAAACGAGAACGATTTTCAATCCACGTTAGATTATTATAAAAACGCTATTATTGCCAAATTAGGATCCATCGTTTTTGCGGAAACGGACATCCCCATTCAACAAGCCATTCATGACTTGATGAAAGAAAAACAATTCACCTTGAGTGTTGCCGAAAGTTGCACGGGTGGTACCATACAAAGTTGGCTCACCGGTTTGGAAGGTGCCAGTGACTTCTTTGTGGGAGGAATTACCGCCTATTCAACCAACATAAAAAAGACCTTACTTCAGTTACCCGAAGCACTATTTGAGCGTTTTCCCGTTGTCAGTGAAGCGGTCGCTGAAGCGATGGCTCGATCTTGTCGGCAAAGGATGCAAACTGATTATTCCCTAGCTACCACCGGATATGCGGGACCTGGCACTGAAAATAGTGGTATTCCAGTAGGAACCATTTGCATCTCTTTAGCCACTCCAGAAAAAGTAATCACTCAAACCCTTCATCTCGGAAAAAACCGAGAGCGAAACATCAGAATGGCATCTTTACATGCTCTTAATTTACTGAGAATTAATATTTTAAATAAATAACGTAGAAAATTGAAAATAATGATTATCTTTGCACTCCTTATTTTGAAAAAAAATTATAACTATGCCACGCGTTTGTCAAATCACCGGTAAAAAGACGATTTCTGGAAACAGTGTTTCACACTCTAACATCAAGACTCGTCGTAAGTTTTATCCCAACCTTCAATACAAGAAATTCTGGTTAGAAGAAGAGCAACGTTGGGTAGAATTAAGAGTAACTCCAAAAGGAATGAAAACCATCAATAAAATTGGCTTAGCCGCAGCAATGAAGCAGGCACAAGCCAACGGACTGATGGCATAAATAAACTGGCTACTCATGCCGAAACAAGACCGGTTTTCAACCGGTTTTTTTTTGTTGGTGGCGTTAGGGTCTTATATTATATTTGCCTCCTTATCATTAAACTGTAAATAATTTAGTTACATGCGGAATAGATCGATACTTTGGACTTTTGTTATCCTGCTTTCATTAGCGGTGTTGTACTCCTTATCATTTGGATGGGTAGCCTCTAATTACGAGAAGAAAATTCATCAATTAGCTGTTGACTCTGTCAATACTTTGGGATTGGAGGGAGAGGCAGCAGACATTGCCGTTTATGAATTAGAAAGAAAAATGTTACGTGATAGCTCTGAAGGGAAGGCGTATCCTCTTTTAGACCATTCCTACAGTTATCTGAAGCAAAGAGAGTTAAATCTCGGATTGGACTTAAGGGGTGGAATGAGCGTTACTTTGGAAGTATCGATTCCCGATCTTTTGGTTGCACTATCTGACAACAATGAAGACCCGACCTTTAATAAGGCGATTCGCGATGCGGTTGATGCGCAGAAAAATTCAGGAGAAGATTTCGTCTCTCTTTTCGAGAAGGCATGGAATGCTCAAAATTCTGGAAAGCAACTTTGGACTATTTTCAACACTTACGAAAACGAGGATAAATTTCCTGCCAAAGCATCCGACGCGGACATTTTGAAAGCGTTGAAAAAAGAAGCACAAGACGCCATCGATAATACAGAGAATATTATCAAAAAGCGTATCGACCAATTTGGTGTTACACAGCCGAATGTTCAAAAGCAATCATTAACAGGTCGCATTATTGTTGAATTACCAGGTGTTAGCGATCGTGAGCGCGTCAGGAAGAATTTAAAATCTACCGCTAATCTCGAGTTTTGGGATACCTATTTCAATACAGAAGTCATCGATGTTTTGGTAAAAATAAATGAGAATGTAGGCAAGGCCAATGCGCCTGAGCTTTTTGGTTTAACCACTGAAAACAAAGCCACTGCCACTGTGGACACTACCAAAACCGCCACTTCTGCGAAAGATTCTACCAATACTGCATCAGCCGTTGATTCTACGAAAATCAAAGCGGACAGCTTATTAACTAAAGAAGAGAGTCGCAAGAAAAATCCCCTATTTTCCCTTTTAGATCCTCGTGTTCAAACAGGATCTTCTATGGTGGGTATGGCTCGCGTTTCTGATACCTCAGCCATCAACAAATTATTCAATCGTCCAGAGGCACGTATGGCCATGGCTGCAAAGCCTGATTTGCGTCTCATGTGGGGAGCTAAACCCAATGCTAATGCGGTTAGCTTGTATGCTATCAAAGATCCTTCGATGAAGAAAAAAGCACCTCTAGATGGAAAGTCCATTATTGATGCGCGTCAAGATTTTGATCCCACCACTGGAGATGTTACCGTAGAAATGACGATGGATGCACAAGTAGGTGCTCCGAAATGGAAAGAAATGACCAAGAAAAACGCAGGTGATAATAACCGAGCCATCGCCATTGTGATGGACAACTTGGTGTATTCTGCGCCCTCAGTCAATTCAGAAATTCCAAATGGTCGCTCTGTCATCACGTTTGGAACGGGAGAAAGATCAAAACAAATTGAAGAAGCGCAAGACTTAGCGGGATTATTGAAAGCCGGCTCTCTACCAGCCCCTGCGAAAATCGTAGATGAAGTAACTGTAGGACCTACTTTGGGTGAAGAGAATATCACCGCCGGACTATGGTCATTTGCCATGGCTTTCGCTGTGATTTTGATATACATGGTGTTTTATTACGCGTGGGCAGGTTGGGCAGCCAACGTGGCGCTGATTGCCAACCTATTCTTCTTGATAGGCGCCTTGATTTCATTAGGTGGTTCTTTGACCTTGCCTGGAATCGCAGGTATCGTATTAACTATGGGTATGGCCGTTGATGCGAACGTCTTGATTTACGAGCGCGTTAAAGAGGAACTCAGAATGGGTAAACCTGTTAGCGCCGCCATGAATGATGGATTCTTGAAAGCGATTAGCGCTATTATCGATGGTAACGCCACAACGCTCATTACAGGTATCGTGTTATTGGTCATTGGAACAGGTCCTATCAAAGGATTCGCGACCACCTTGATCATCGGTATATTCACCACATTATTTACGGCAATCATTATCTCTCGTTTGATTTTATATCGTCGATTGGATAGCAAAAAGCCCATCACTTTCTACAGCAACTTTACCAAGAATTGGTTTACCAAAGTAAATTATGACTTTGTGACGAAGCGGAAGGTATATTACGCCATTTCTCTCATCATTATTGGAGCCGGAATGATTTCTTGGATCACCCGTGGATTTAACATGGGGGTTGACTTTGCGGGAGGGACCTCCTTTAAGGTAGAGTTTGAGAATAAAGTAAATACCGATGATTTAAGAAATGCGCTGAGCAGCACTTTAATTGAAGAAAATGGCAACGCCGCCGCGATCAGTGTTCAAAGCATCGGTTCTGACGGAAAGTCCTTTAAGATCACCACCAATTACATGATTGATTCCAAATCAACGGAAGTAGATAATTTGGTAGAGGATAAAGTAAAAGAAGCGTTTGCCAAAGTTAATGTCCCCTACAATCCAGGATTTTCATCTTATAAAGTTGATCCTACCATGTCTGACGACTTCAGAACTGAGGCATTTTGGTCAACCTTAATTGGATTGCTTTTAGTGGGAATTTACATCTTCATTCGCTTCCAAAAATGGGATTTTGCGATTGGCGCGTCTGCGGCTTTGTTGCATGATGCACTGATTGTAATTTCCGCCTTCACGCTATTGAATGGTTTGGTTCCCTTCTCCATGGAAGTAAATCAAAATTTCATTGGAGCAATTCTAACAGTCATTGGATATTCCATTAATGATACCGTTGTTATCTTTGACCGTATTCGCGAATATTTCAATACCCGAAGAAATCCAGAATTGAAGTCTACTATTAATGATGCATTAAACAGCACCTTAGGTCGTTCCATCAATACTTCTATGACGGTATTACTCACCTTGTTAGTAATGTTCTTCTTTGGAAGTGATGACATCAAAGGTTTCTGTTTCGCTATGATCATTGGGGTAATATCTGGGGTATATTCTACTCTCTTTATTGCTACCCCCATTGTTGTTGACATGAGAAATTTATTAGGCAAAAAAGAAAAGACGGTTTAGTCTGAAAAATAATTTCAAAATAATCAAGGGGGCTTACTCAAGCCCCCTTATTTTTGCTGTATGAGTTCTGGAGAAATCATCCTTATATTATTTGTTTATTTGCTTTTTTTTGGAGCCAAAGGAATACCCAGTTTGGCGCAAACTATGGGAAAGGCCATTTATCAATTTCGAAATGCCGCCAAGGATGTTCAAGATGAGATTATGAAAGGAGCCAACGACATTAAGAAAGAAATGAATGTGCCATTGGATCAATTAGACATGGATTCTCCAGCCTCCCCTTCCCCCCTTTCAAGACCGGTTCAATCTACTGGGGAAGGCACCCAAGTTGATCCTTCTCAAACCTCCAATCATGCTGACCCCGCCTCAAGTGCTATATCATCAGGGGAATGAGGAGCTCATCATTTTTCGTTCGTTTGCTGAACAATGGGTTTTAGAAAATGAGCTAACAAATTTTATTCAAGAAGAGTCCATCGTACTTCAGCATAATAAAATCACTGTTTTTGGCAAAGAATACAACGAACCGAGACTAACCTTTTGGATGGGACCTGCCTATCGCTATAGCACCATATATTGGCCAGACACCGCCTTTTCAATTCAGGTAAACCAATGGAAAGAACGATTATCTCAGCAATTGAATTTTGGTTTTAACTCAGCCCTGATCAATTTTTATCGAAATGGCGAAGACAGCATGGGAAAGCACCGAGACAACGAACCCGAAATGGATAGCAGTTGTATCGCCTCGCTCTCCTTTGGTGCAAGTCGCGAGATTATTTTTGACCAACCGCACACTGGCGCAAAAATCAAAGTTACTTTGAACCACGGTGATTTGCTCGTAATGAAGCATTTTCAGGATACATGGTGGCACAGTGTACCCAAAAGAAAGCGGATAGATCAATCAAGACTTAATCTTACCTTTAGAAAAATATTAACTTCCCAAAATAAATGACCTTAGAGTTCCGATGGACTCCTTAACCAAAGCTGAATACCTAACATGGAAAACCTACAAAGCATACAAACCGAAGTAGACGCTTCCTTTTTATATGCACTACTAGCAGCACATGAAGAAAATCCGCATGTCGCCAAAGTCTTTAGAGAAATGAGCGAGATTGAGATGGGGCATGCCCGAGCTTTCTTATCGAGCAAAGGATTACCATCGGATCGCATGCCCAATCCCTCAAGAAGAGCAAAAATCCTACAATTCATTGGGCGAGTCTTCGGTTATGATTATGTACTTGGCGTATTATTAGACACCGAAAAAGGATTATCAGCAGGCGTCATTCGAGCGCGAAAAGAACAGCAATTAAAGCATTCTATTTCTGATACCGCGCATGTGTCAATTTTAAGAAATTTACTACACTCGAATAAAAATATTTCGGGGGCGGGCCTGGCACGTTTTGAAAAGCGACACCGCAACGTAGGGGGTAACGCAATTCGGGCAGCCGTTTTAGGGGGCAATGATGGGCTTGTTTCCAATTTTAGCCTCGTAATGGGGGTAGCGGGAGCCAGTGCTGGAAGTGGTCCGGTTTTAATGACCGGACTAGCCGGTATGTTGGCAGGGGCACTTTCTATGTCGCTCGGAGAATGGATCAGTGTAAAATCATCTCAAGAACTTTCAGAAAATCAAATGGCTTTGGAGGCAGAAGAGCTAGAAATTAACCCTGCAGGAGAAGAACAAGAAATTGCGTTGATTTATATGGCAAAAGGAATTCCTGAAGAGCAAGCCAAAACGATGGCCGCAGAGATGATGAAAAACAAAGATCAAGCACTGGATATGCTAGTAAAAGAAGAATTGGGTATTAATGAAGAAGAATTAAAAGGATCCGCTATGGAAGCGGCATACAGCTCCTTCTTTTTGTTCATCATTGGAGCCGTCATACCGGTGATACCATTTTTCTTTACCCAAGGATATACAGCCATTGTTTGGAGCGCCATAAGCAGTGCATTTGGATTGTTTGCCATAGGTGCGGCTATAACCCTTTTCACCAATCGCAACGTATGGTTCAGTGGATTTAGGCAAGTGTTATTTGGATTAATGGCGGCTGCCATTACTTACGGGATAGGCGCTTTGATTGGGGCACAGATTAACTGATTATTCAACCTAATGCCCAGACACAAGGACGGCAAGAAATAAAAGATAATGTATATTCGCAGAAAGGAAGTTCAAATAATAACAAAATGATAAATGCAACAACACCTCGCTTGTTAAATATTGGTTTAGTCATCTTTTTCTTTAACCTGCTTTTATCTTGCGATAACAACATTAATATAAATACCGGTCAAAAATCAGACGAGCAAAGTAATCACTCAACAACTGAGACTAATGGTCAACAACCATCTGAAATGACAAACACCTCAGTTGAAACCCCACTCAATACAGAAGACAGAATAAATCAAATCAAACAATGGTATTCGGAAATTCAAGACGCAGCAAAAAATGAAGGAATGAGCAACAATTGCCAAGAGTCAAAATGGCGAGAAAAAGATGTTAGTGAATATTTCGATCAATTTTCGAAGCATTGTCATTTTCAAAATGAATACGAGCTCATACAATCAAAATTCGGAGGATGGGAATGGGGGGAAGAAATCACTCACTACATGAAATTCGGCAAGGTTTTTTTTGTATTATACAGTAGTGAAAGTGAATCATCCAAATCAACTTTTAGAATTTATTACGGGCAAAATAGCGAAGTGATTAGAATTTTAGAAAATTATGAAGAATACGGTAGTGATACCCCCAGTGGTAATCATGAAGTAACTGACCAAAAAGAAAAGGCCGATATCATGCAATTTGTCAATAATAACTGGCGCAAAGCACAAAACCATTTAAAATAACATTTATGAGGATTTTTTCAATTCTATTGGTCATGATGACCATCGCAGGACAATCATTGGTGCAAGGCCAAACCAACGTTTTACCGAATGGTATATATGCCTATTCCAAAATGGAAGAGTCTTTTAACTACATTATCGTAAACAAGGTGGTGATGCAAATTGCTGATAACCAAGTTAGGGGATATTACGGATGGGCCGCTCAAGGGGAAAGCAGTTTCTATTTCGAAGGTCAAGTCATTGGCAATGAGATTAAAGGTGATATGTATAGCCTTGTTGATAAACAAAAATCGCCTTTTGTGTTCAAAATTAAAAATAAAACACTCAGCCTTAAATCTCCGTCAGGACCTGTTGTGCTGAATACCCTCGAAGATGAACTAATCGAAACGTTTAACCAATACAACATCTACGCTCAGCCTGATATGAGCGCTACTATTATTCAAAGAAATGCGCCTATAAAGGATCAAAAATTTAAGATCATTGAAATAGGAAAAATAGGACCTTCAGGCGATAGTTCTTCGCCATTCAATGTTTGGTATAAAATTAAAAGTGAAAATACGGAAGGTTGGGCATTGGGTATTCTATCTGCACTCTGAAATTTAAACAAAGATTTCTTCTCAATGAATTAGCACTCAAAAAAAGCCAAACTTTGTAATCAACAATCGAACTAGCACACTTTATTTACAATATGAAAACCCTTTATTTAAAATTCACGAGCCTATTAATCGCCGCACATTTTTTATTTAGCTGTAGCAGTCCATCAGTTCCTACTACTCCACCCACTCCTCCGCCTGCAGCGAAAAAAGTAGAAGTTATTCCAATCGATAGCAATCTCACTAGAATTTCCAAATTAATGGCCGGAATGGATACTAACTTCTCCTATTCACACCCCGATTGGAATATTGACTCGTTGAAAATTTTTGCTCGCCAAACCGCCAGTAAATACCAACACATGAAAGAAAGTCGTCTTTCTCGTATTGGTGAATGGAACAAAGCCAATTATCAATCTGCTCAAATTTCAGATAGTGCGTTTGTATTTTACCCATTCTCTGGTGGTGATTTTATTCATGTCAATTGGTTGCTGCCGAATGCCAAAGACTACCTAATGGTTGCAAGAGAATCCGTTGGTACGATTCCCAATTTGACTTCTATGAATAATACTGAGCTGATGAAATATCTCAATGGCGTTGAACGAGTATTAAGAGATATCTATACCAAAAGCTATTTTATTACCAAGAACATGATTGTTGACATTAAAAACAACAATTTGGTAGATGGCATGCTGCCTATCATTGTTTGGGCCGCCGCTAAAACGAATCATGAAATTAAATCCATTGAATATTTCAATATTGATTCCACTGGACATTCAATTGGGGCTACTGCAGGATCAGCCGCGGGAGTTCGACTTGAATTAAAGATTAATAATTCCATCAAGCACCTTACTTATTTGTCGACCGACATCTCGAATGATGGTTTTACCAAATCTCCAGCTGTGAAAACTTACCTCAACAATACTGTTCCTAATGAATGCAATTCTTTCGTTAAATCCGCTTCATACCTGATGCATTATGGCTCTTTTGATGAAATAAGAAATATCATTCTGGAAAAAAGTAATTGCCTTGTTCAAGATGATACAGGTATTCCTTTCAAATATTTTGATCAATCCAAATGGAACATTCATCTATTTGGACAATACCAAAAACCCGTCAAGGATTTCTCTCCAAACTTATTTCAAACAGACATGAATACCGCCTATCAAGATCCTAATTTTTATAAGGGCCCCATTGATTTTTCATTGGGCTATCATTGGGAGAATGATCGACAAAATCAAATGTTTTCATACAAGAAAAAGTAATTTACGGTCATTCCATCCATGCAAAATAGAGATGACCGAATTGCTCAATTGCTTTTTTCCTCCGTTTACCCGCTTTACTTGAATAAAGTAGAACGAAAAGGAAGGACTCTCGCTGAACTCAATCAAATTATTGAATGGTTAACTGGATTTGATAACAATCGCATCCAAGTGAAAATTGCAAAAAAAGAAAACTTTTCTGATTTTTTTAAGGATGCCTCCTTGCCCGCTGAATCTAACCTTATCAACGGAGTGATTTGTGGCGAACGCATTGAAGAAATACAAAATCCGCTTACGCAAAAGGTACGCAGATTAGATAAACTTGTTGACGAATTAGCCAAAGGCAAAAGCATCGAAAAAATCATTAGAAAATCTCCGTGACGTGGAAAGAAATGGAAGAATACGCCATCAGTGTGTAAATGGTCATACATTTTATAAATCCAGTCAATGTCGATCCTGTCCTACGTGTGCTCGTGAAAATAAAAAGACTTTTTTCATACCCAACCTTTCTGCACCAGCGCAGCGAGCATTGACACTTAACGGAATTTTTAATTTGGTTCAGCTATCCGCATACACTTCCCAAGAACTTTTGTCCTTTCATGGTTTAGGACCCTCATCGATTCCTAAAATCATATCGGCACTTAAAACGGAAGGATTATCCTTGCAGTAAAGTAAAAACATACTCTTTGGACGTCATTTGTCTACCGCCTATTCCTGTTGCGGCTTCTCCTCAGGGCGACGAATAGGCTCTACAAATTTTCTATCATCTATCACCCATTGTGGCGTTTGAATACTCAGTACTCGCATAGGCTTTTCGGCTATGACATGATGCACTGTTCCCTTCGGAATCATCACATAACTTCCTGGTGCTACGTGAAATTCTTTGGTTCCGAGTGTCATCTGCCCCTCCCCATCAATCACATAAATATTTTCCGTGTGCGAGTAATGAAAATGGTGTTTAACCCCCTCTGCAATGGTAATTAAAAAAGAGGTACAAAGACTATCCGTAGCCAACATCAGCACATTGACATTTTGATTTTTCTGATCCACCTTTAAATTCGGTAAATCCGGAATCTGTTGAGCAATAGCCGACCAACTGCAAAAGAGCAACAGCAAAGAATGACAGATTCTTCTCATCTATCAACTATTTCTCGACCACCAAACGTTTCATTCCAAATCCATTCTCTGTTTGGAAAACCAACTGGTAGATACCATCACTATACGTTGCTAGGTTTAACTCATGTCTTGCTCCTGTGTATTGAAACTGATCCACCAATTTAGATTGTGCATCGTACACCATCACACTCACCTTTCCGACGTGAGTAGCGGTTACGATGACCACCTGATCTTTGGCAGGATTCGGCATTAACATCAAGTTGACTAAATCTAAATTATAAGCAACATCCGATGCGCCTTCGTCTATAAAACCGTCGCAATCGTTATCAATGTTGTCCAGCGTTTCAATTGCAGACGGATTGATTGCAGGGTTCGCGTCATTGCAATCAGCATCATTCGTAACCATCCCAACCGGTTGAATACAAAAATAAGAGGCCACGCCCGCGCCGTAACCATCACCATCCAAATCATTGTACCAGGGAGTAGTCAATCCCTCATCCACTAACCCATTACAGTTATCATCCAATCCATTGCAAGTTTCAGTAATCGTAGGATTCATGGCTGCGTTTTGATCATTACAATCTCCATTACAAGAAGTAAATCCATCTCCATCCACATCAAATCCTTCATCAGCAATTCCATTACAATTATCATCACCGCCGTTACACAATTCAATTGCATTGGGATTACTGAGGGCGCTATTATCATCACAATCACCATTACAAGCGGTAAATCCATCGCCGTCATTATCAAAATTTTCATCTACCAAGCCATTGCAATTATCATCATTACCATTACAAACTTCTGCGAGCTGAGGAGAAACATTATTGTTGTTATCATCACAGTCGGTGTTATTATCAACATATCCCGACGGTTCAGCACATCCGCTTAAGGAAGAGTTACTACCGTATCCATCACCATCTGCATCTAGATAATATGTGAGGGCGTTGGAAACAGTCACCGCATTTTCGTACCAGGTAGAATCTGTGAAATTACCATCAGAAATCACCATGGCAAATCCATAAGTTCCATTATTAGTATAGGTAACGGCCACAGAAGATGTATTCGCTACTGTTGGGCTACCACCTGGAAAATACCATTGAACCATGGTATTTCCTTGACTATTATCGGTGAAAATAACTGGATCATTCACACAAGTTTGATCTTCAAACTGCGCTACAGTAACCATTTGCGAAACGGCAACACATGGTCCTATGTTATGTAAGACGTTGTGCATAAATACATTGATGATATCATCAATATTTGCAATACAAATTTCGTTTCCTGTAATATCAGCATAATGAACTCTCAAGAAAGGCATTGCAGTAAAATTCACTGGAATCATTGTGCCCAAATGACCAAGCGCAGCAATCTTTGTTCCATCTTGTTCAAAATATAGATGTGAGCTCCAAGT
>CAZJCQ010000032.1:20313-31430 GCA_964544665.1 uncultured Chryseobacterium sp.
AACAAGCTCTCAACACTTAATACTGTTGCTCCGTTTATATCAAACTGTACCGAGTTCACCATACCATCCGGATTAGTTATGGCAATATCGAAATATTCCTCCGTTGTATTTAAGTTCAACACACTCAAGGTAGCTGTCTCATTGATATCCACTATTTCCGGATCCCAAGCGCATGGCTCCATCAAACCAGGCAATATGCCTTGATCTTGCTGTACGTGCATGCACTCATCCAAATACGCCGCGTCGGCAATGCTGATCATTCCGTCTTGATTCAAATCATTACAACTATTTACTGCCATATTGCCATTTACGGATGCATTACCATAGGTATTAATGTCGCTCAAATCGTACATTAAATCTATAGCCACATCGCCGCGTTTGACTACACCAGGGCAATTACCCTCACAATCGGGCTGTGCATTACCAAAAGGCTGACCCAAACAATCTGTTAAAATGCTACAAGCCGACATTGGTAATTTTTGAAAATTAATCAATTGATCCAAACTATCTCTTTCAAAACTAAAGCATACCTGCGCCCAGTTGTTATCGTAGGCTAATTCATAGTGTCCCAAAACATCAGGGTCGTGATCCCAATTGGTTTTTAATACCAAATGATAAGTTCCAGCAGGCACATCGGTAACATCAACCCATTGACATTGCAACCCTGCGTTATAGACGTCATAACATCCTGCAGTTATACCCATATTTCCACATCCGAACTTCGCTACCCCTGTTACACATCCCAAATCCAATACACAAAATCCGTTTTTAAATCCAACCTCGGGCATCAAGTTGCCATTATTATCATACAATTCGTACTCTGCATATCCTGCATAGTGATAATGATTATGACACAGATCCCAAACAAATTGTTCGTTCGAAGCATTCGGCACTCCAATAAAGTAGTCCTGATTTCCAACATTATCAATTCGAGTTGAGAACCTGATAATTTCCCTGTTACCTAAACCTTGAAGACAGCCCTCGTTGACAAGGCAAGCATCTGCGCCATTGATTGTCGTTTGATACATGGAAGTATACAACAAATTTCCATCTACACTTAAATCAGGACCTAAATTCGAGCAATTAGGATCACCATTGTAATAGCACGTGGCTGGCATTTCGGCCAATGGGCTGTAGTTACAAGCCATAATATCCATACATCCCTGAATCGGCCCCATGTATTCAAATAGTACTTCAAAGGCGCTGGAGCCGCACAGATTATTAATATCTCCAACTCTCACCCAATAAGTAATACCTCCCTCCAAGTAAGGCGTAACCTCAGCTTCTTGACCGCAGAAATCATCATTGTAGGTATAAGTCGCTTGATTTGTATTATCAAAATTGGCCATGTTACAATAGTCATAGACCCAAATTTCTGTATTACAATTTCCCAATCCACAGGTAGAAATTCTATACTGCCCATTGACACTCGGTGTAAAACTATACCATGAGTTAGGAGTAGGAACCGCATTAATACCCAATTCAGCGATGATTGGATCCTCACAAGAGCTCCCTTGCGGACAATTGACTTCCACAAAAGTATAGTTAGCGAATGCCCCGCCATTTCCAACTGGATTTCCATCAAGATAAATCACAAAACCACCATTTCCATTGGCACAACAAATCCCGTTGTTACCGGTATCAAAAAATTCAACTCGATGACATTCATCGCTTATGCAAAGTGAAGCATCATTACTTGTACCTTGAGCGACCATGATATTTTCTGCATTAAAAACTTTCCAAGTTGTTTGCTGTGGTAAATTATCAGCCGTCATATCAATGGATAAATTGTGCGCATCGGTGACAATTATCGCTTGTGTAGTTGTGCTAACTACTCCCATTGGATCTGTTACCACCAATGTCGCATTGTAGGTTCCGGGGCCGCTAAAAATAACAATGGGGTGCTCCACATTGGGATCAATTAATGAACCACCATCCACCGTCCATGTCCACGCGATCTGGTTTCCATCGCTACTGTTATTCAACTGATAGGTATAGCAGTTCGTGGCATTAGCCAACACATTGTAGGTGAATTGAGCTTGTAAGGGAGGAAATTCACAAGTGCCGTTATCCTGGGTTGCACAAGTCATATAATTGCTTGCATCAGGATCAGTGCAACCCGCTACTGCTGTGCTGGTAATACTGATCGAAAAAATACCCTCTGTATTATTATACCCTCCCACTTGTAAATAATAAGTATGACCAATTTCTAAAACATCATCTTCAAATGCTCCTGCTGTTCCATTTCCTGCTGGACATCCAAATTTTATCATGCTGTAATTTCCAGCGGCATCATCATCATCGCAAGCAATGATACTTCCACCACATGCATCATAGACCGCCATTTGAGTATCAATGAGCTGAGTACCCGATGTATCCGAAGAAGCCGCAGTGGTAATGGTAACATTTCCTCCGGTGTAAACAAAACTGAACCAAACATCATGAATTCCGCCACCGCATCCAGGAGTAGCTCCAACAGAAGAATTTACATTGGTGGTATTTTGAGCGCCACTATTGGGAACCAAAGCTACTGCTGTGGCGCAAGCATCATTCTGATTGGCAATGATACAAGATCCATCGTCGGCAGTGGCGCAAGCATTATAGTTCGTAGCATTCTCATTGGTGCAACCGCTGACTGCTGATGATACAACTTGTAAACTGAAAGTACCGATCAAGCTATTGTATCCACCAACCTGAAGATAGTAATAGGCTCCCATGGTGAGCTGCGTACAAGTCAAAGAAATTTGAGAAGCATATCCCATTCCTGCAAAATCATCATTACAGACCAATTGATTGCCCCCACAATTATCGTACAATGCCATTCGGGTATCGGTTAACGATCCCACTAAATAAGTAGTGATCGTGATGGTTCCTCCTGTATACTGAAATTTATACCAAACATCCTTGATGGCGGCTGTTCCTCCGCATGAGGGATTACCCACATCTATCAATGTTCCAACATTGGTTCCCGAATAATAACCTCCATTTACATTGATTAAAGTAGCGTTTACACACTCATCATTTGCAGGGGCTTGTGCGAAAATTTGATTTCCGATCATTGCGGAAAGCAAAAGGATAACAAAATGCTTCATTTTATTTTGGTTAGAGCGGACAAGATACACCAGAATTCCAGATTTACAAAATCAGAATTCCCGATGATTACCTATATCAAAAGAAACGCTGAATTCGCTCTTTCAACTCCAGATGCACCTTTCCGTTGCTTGCCAATATATCCTCCTCAAAAATAGGATGCCCCTCATAAAAACCAGTGACCTCACCACCCGCTTCTTGAACTAAAAGACAACCCGCTGCCACATCCCATGGATTGAGTCCATATTCATAAAAGGCCTCGAAACGGCCGCATGCCACCCACGCCAAATCCAAAGCGGCACTGCCCAATCTGCGAATACCTCGGGTTTCTTTCATCAGATGTCTAAACAATCCTATATAGGCCTCCTCTCTGCCAAAATCATCGTAGGGAAAACCGGTTACCAACAAGGAATCGCGGAGGACAGATTGCGAACTCACCTTCATGGGTTGTCCGTTCAAAAAAGCCCCTTGACCTCTGACGGCTGTAAATAACTCATCCTTGTTAGGATCATAAATTACAGCCAACACAGGATCTTGGTTTTGACAAAGCGCCACGCTGATGCACCAAATGGGAACACCATGAAGAAAATTGGTCGTTCCATCTAATGGATCAATCACCCAATTCCATTCTTCCGCCTTCTCCCCAGTTCCTTCTTCTGCGATAAAACCCGCTTCCGGAAAAATTTTCGTGAAGGCCTCTACCAATTTTCTTTCGCTTTGCTTGTCCACAAATGAAACCAAATTGTTGGGTGTTTTTATTTCTATCTCATTCACGGCTACTCTCTGCGCCAGCATCCATTGACCTACTTCTTTTACCACCTCGACGGTATCCTTCAACAAAATTGAAAAATTAATCTTATCCATGGGTTAAAGGTATTGGTTACCGCTGAAAAAACGCCCGCGGGAATTGATTTTCTGCCCGATAATTAAATCCTGGCTCACTTAACGTGAGTAAAAATGCCAATAAATCGGTTTCCTCATTTTCTGAAAAATGCAACGGAAGCGCAACATCCGGCACTCCCGTATTGCGGTGCTTATTCTTCCTGTAATGCTGAAGCACCGCTCTCAATGTAGCATAGCGTCCATCATGCATGTAGGGATAACTGAACTCAATATTGCGTAATGTGGGAACCTTGAATCGAAATACATCTTGCGCTTGATGACTGATTTTGTAGCGACCCGAATCCTGGTACATAGGATCCACGGAAATACCGTTATTAGCAAATGCATAATTGGTAAACAAGGGTGGCGTATGACAACGTGCACAATGCGCTTGAAAAACAAGATAACCTGATTGCTCTTGCGCAGTGAAAGACAATACTCCCCTCTGCACTTGATCATACTTCGAGTCGGCACTTACCAATGACAACAAAAACTGACTGATGCAAGTAAGCATTCGCTCACTTGTCATTTCTCCATCCGGGTATATTTTTAACAACGCTTTTCGATACCGCTGATTTTGATTCAACTTTTTCAACACATTGCCTAACTCCTCACCCATCTCCTTAGGATGGGTAATGGGTGCCAATGGCTGAAAATCAAAGAACGAAATGGCACCATCGTGCATTAATTCACGCTGCCAAGCAAGATTAATCAACACCGGAGCATTTCGATTACCTAACTGATCATGTATGCCATGACTCACCGCGTGATCAGTATGCGCAAAACTCTGATAGGGAGAATGACAACTCGCACAAGAAATGGTGCTGTCCTTGGACAAACTCGGATCAAAAAAAAGAGCTCTTCCCAACTCTCTTTTCGAAGAATCTAAGGGGTTTTGCTCAAATCTATAATGAGGTGCAGGCCAACCTGTCGGGTATTTGAAAGTGGGATCAAAACCGGCCATCCATAACAAGCCAATCACCACCACGCACGCTGCATACTTTTTCATTGAGCCTCCATTTTAGAAGCAAACCACTTCATCCATTTCACTGCCTCAGCTTGGGGTGACATGATGCGCCACTCACTGCCTCCCATCGTATTTAGCTGTTCAAGAAAGCTTTGATCTAAAAAATGAGGAAAGGTAAAAATACTTTGTCCTTTAGAACAACGAATTTTTACTTTCTGATCTGCTCGATATGGATATTGATATCCCCCCAAATGAAATTGAATCGGCTGATTTTTCCAGCTACCCTCCAATTTCAAATCGATATACCCAGACTGCCAAGCCCAATACATTCCATTTACGGGATCCAGGTCTCCCGTCATTACTCCCTTCTCATGAGTGAGACTATCCACTCCAAAAGTAAAAACGAAGGAATCAAAAGTCGTTGGTTCATCCTCCACCCATTTTACACTCTCATGTTTTCCCTTTTCAATTAAAATAAAGTCGGGATGATTAGCGACTACTGCTCCATCCCGATAAAAAATAAAGTCGCCTACAAAAAATTTACATTGATCAATGCTCAAACCCTCCAAATTGGTCGAAAAATCCCAATTGATCTGGATCTCCTTTTGTCCCAATAACGATTGAAAACTCAAACATACCAAAAGCATCCAAGTCTTCATGGATGCGGCGGAGACGGGGAACGAAAAAATTGAGGAAATGAACGACTGAGTCGCTGAAAATCTTTCATTTGATCGGGACGGCATATCCCTTTGATTGCAGCAAAATGATGATAGTGCAACTGTTCCAATGCAAGCGTTGAATGGCCAATATCGTTCCATATACTATCGGATTGCGTCTGATTTGAATCATTCAAATGTACATAGAGTTTTGATTTCGAATTTTCTAAATTATCCAATGCGAAACGTAACTGCTGCTGATGCAAATCAATGATGGAATCAAGCAAGATAATTTGATTTTCATCCAAATGCAAGACATGGATGATTTGCGCTCGAGGAGAATTCTCCATTCTAGAAGGTCTTGGAGGAGGACTCCATAAAAAAAAGATCCAAAATACTATATTACAAATGAGCATGGTAATAGCCACCCATTTGAAAAGATTCCATTTTTTATTCATACGTGATATAGGTTAAAGGATAGTGATTAACAGATTCCAACTTCTCTGACGACCTTCTTTGCTGGAATACATATATACCTAGGCCAAGATTGATCATTGCGCCAACAACAATCACCCATCCCCACTTAAAAAAAAGGTGGGTGGGCATCTGACTTCGCGTCTGCCATTGGGCCTCTATTCGATTCCATAAATAATCCGGTGTGGCCTGCAGTTTTAGGTTCTCGAAGATTTTGAATGGGTCCTTTTCATTTTTCATAGAAGGTAGATTTTTCAGCAATCATTTTCAATTTAAATTGAATATTTACTTTGGCTCGTTGCACATGATTTTCTAATGCCTTTCTTGAGATTCCCATCAATTGTGCGGCATTAGCTTGCGACTCACCGTTTAACTTCGTCAGCACAATGGCATCTCGTTGCTTTTCGGGCAGTTGAAAGATAACTCTCATAATTTCCTCCACTGCTTCTCTCTCCTCCATATCAAATCCTGGATGAGCGAAAGGAAATAAATCTCGATCAGACCACTTTGGGCCATCTATGAAAAGTGCCCTCCATCCACCGCCTCGCTTTTTTCGATTTTTGGCCTTTATAAAATCCAAGCATGTGTTAACCGTAATACGATAGATCCAAGTTCGCAACTGTGATTCGTTTCTGAATCCCTCTATCCCTTCGAATACTCTCAGAAAAACATCTTGCGTAATCTCCTCAGCATCCTCGCGGCTCCAAACATAATGTAAGGAAAGATTATAAACCATCAAATGATGCAAACGATATACTGTTGAAGGACTCACTTGCCCTTTAGACGATAAAAAAAGAAAAAACCCTTACTTATTCAGGTATGGCCATATCATGAGATGCAAACCATTCAGTAAATGCATTCCATTTATCCTCATTATTCTCTTTCCATTGCAAAAACTCCAACTCATTCCCATTCATCAATACCCAATGATGGTATGCCTCTGCATGACCGGCTTGCTTGATGATGGATTGAAAATCAAAAACCCATTCTTGATAATGCTCATTGAAGCGATGCGTGTAATAGGCATCCAAAGCCTTGATCCGCATGTCTACCATGTTGGCGGCATTCATAACATTGACTATGGGAGAAGATGCGTTTAATAAGGAGGAATACAGAATGCAAAAAGAGGGAAAATGTTCGATATTAGTAATTTCAATCAAGTGATCGGGTCTTGTTGGATTGCAAAAGTGATACTCACATTTACCATCCACATTGGGAATCACTGACTCTTTATAGGCGTTATATATCAATTCGCTCATGGCTGCTGTGAAATTCGTATTTCGGTTGAGCAGCATGAAAATTTCACCATGCAAAATCCCCTTGATGGATTCTGTTTGTTTAAAATACAATAAAGCCGCATGAAAATAATTCATGGCAAAATTGGGATCCACTTCTATTCCTTTTTCAAAATAAAACAAGGCCTTTCCCATATCAGTCTCTTGGACCAATTTCCCTTTTTCTGCATACAGCAATCCCGATTTTGGAAACTTACTCAATCCAAGATCGAAAGTATTCAATGCCTTGACCTTATCATTCAAAATATAATAGGTGTTTCCTAATAATTGAAATAGCTCTGCATTGTTCTTGGTATTATTCACCCATTTTTCTAGTTGCTTTGCTGCCTCGGAATAATTCTTCAATTGGAAATTGATAAAACCCACTTCAAATCCGTAACCATAATTGGCCGGTTGGAAGGCGGCTGCCTCTTTCATTAAAGCCAGACCTGAACTAAATTTCGCTTCATCCATTAATGCATGAGCCTGATTAGCCTTGTCCAGTGCGATCAGCGCTGAATCTGAAACAGCTTCAGTTTGCGCATTCAATCCACTCATGATTCCAAAGAAAAACACTACGATCCAATTTTTCATGTAGCTAAAATAAATAGGAAATGGGTTGCATTTCATATTAATCCTTTGATACTATCCAAATCGCATCATGATCGGATATAAAAGGTAAATATTGTAAAGCACGTTTTTGAAAATAGCGAAATGGTTGAAAATTCGACTGCCTGGTCCAAATAAAATCGATATGCTGAAATTCGCTTGCCTCTATCTTAAAACCATTGTATGTTGGTGTCCGGAGATCTTCAGGGGTACAAATATTTCTCCATGTTGCCGATAATAGTTGAATTTCAGGTGCATCCGCAGGGGCGTTAAAATCGCCCGCACAAAAAAAAGCGACATGGCTTGGAATCCTTTCAAATTCGCTTAAGAGTATTTTTGCACTATTCCACCTGGCTACATTTCCTATATGATCCCAATGGGTGTTGAAAATACAAACGGTATCTTTCCATTGTACATCCCACAACCACACAGCCGTTAATATTCTTTCACACGCCGCATCCCAACCTTTTGAAGGTTGATCCTGCGTGGCAGAAAGCCAGATGGTATTTGCCTGAATCAATTCATATCGATCCTTCCTAAAAAAAATGGGCGCAAATTCCCCTTTCGATTTCCCATCTTCTCTGCCAATACCATAATAGTCATATTGGTCCGACCAACGGGACTGTAGGTAGGACAATTGCGTGGATAAAACTTCTTGTAAGCAGACAATGTCGGGTTGAATACTGTCAGCTATCCAACTCGCCATCCGCTCTCTTCGATTGCTCCATGCATTGATTCCATCGGCCGGGTTGTCATACCGAATATTCAATGACAAGAGCGATTGCTGCGCGGTGCTATTTTGTATCACTCCACACAGCATCCATCCTAATGGAATAATAAATCTTCTAATCTTTTTGACTTTCGATCCAATCAATTTGTGACTGATAATAGGTTTGATTACTGGCATCTAAATCAATGGCCTTTTCATAGGCGTTTTTGGCCTTTTTCCATTGACCTAATTGAACATAACAATAGGCAATATTGCTATAGATTACCGCATCTTTATCATTCGCCTTTATCATCCTTTTTAGAATTTCAATCGCGTATTCATAATTCTCTTTGATGATTTCGCAAGAAGCGATATTCGAAGTGGCCATATAACTCGTCGGATCAATAGACAGCCACTCCTTGGAAATGGTTTCAATTATTCCGTATCCAATACTATCCTTCATTTCGAATAATTCGTACAATAATCCTTGAAGGCTCCGCTCATAAAACTGCGCGGGATTGGCCACTGCTTCTTCGCGCATCCACTTCCACTCATGCCCGAGTGAGTCATCCGCATGTATTGAAGACTTTAACGTGCTTTCAAACACTTTCCACTGTGCCGTTTCTTTTGCCAGTAAGGCCTTGCCCATTCGCAAATCCAACCGATCTGGAAACAGGGCAATGCCTTTGTCCGCCCATTTGTTGGCCAATTTGTATTGTTGATCTTGAAAATTTCGCTTTTCGCAATGGTAATGTAAATTGGAATCTTGCATGGGTTTATAAGATTGGCAACTCCACTCATCTCCCAAAGGCTGGATTTCATCTCTCACCTCTATGTCATATACTTGTATGGCATAATAATTAAAAAATCCTACATAAACATCTGGATTATAGGGTTCTTCGGCATACCAATTTTGGATCAATTTCCAAATACCTACCGTATCCTGACTTTCCCACTTTTCATAAAATTGCGCTTGTTTGGATTGCCCCCAAACGAACGGATGCATCATCATCAACATGAAAAAAATCCCTAAAAACCTTACTCGCTGCATGCTATTTTTTTTTAAAAATAAAAAAAACCACCCGAAGGTGGTTTTTATTTTTACGGAAAAGTTGATTACTCACCCTTTCCTTCCATTTTCTCTTTCAATGCAGCTAAGGCATCAATATCGCCTAAAGTAGATTTCTCCACTTGAGCATTAACTGCCTTCACAGCACTGGTATCATTACTCTCGCTTTTCTTACCACGTGCTTTCTTTGGAGCTTCGGCAGATGCCTCTTCCTCTTTGAATGTGCCCGTATGAGAAACTGCAATTTTACGCTGATTCTTATTGAACTCTAATACAACGAAGTCCAATGTCTCATCTACTTTCGCATTTGATCCATCTTCCTTCTTCATGTTTTTGCTCAAGCAGAAACCTTCTAGTCCGTATGGTAAAGAAACGATAGCATGGCTACCTTCTTTACGGATAATGGTTCCCTGGTGCTTTGAACCCTCTGTGAATACCGTTTCAAACACATCCCATGGATTCTCTTCGATCTGCTTATGACCTAGGCTGATCTTACGGTTGTCCTTATCCAATTCCATTACCACCACCTCGATTTGATCACCGATGGCACAGAACTCTGATGGATGCTTGATTTTCTTGCTCCAAGAAAGATCAGAAATA
Source organism: uncultured Chryseobacterium sp. (assembly GCA_964544665.1). Taxonomy (GTDB): domain Bacteria; phylum Bacteroidota; class Bacteroidia; order Flavobacteriales_D; family Sanyastnellaceae; genus CAMCTV01. The sequence continues at coordinate 30,644 of CAZJCQ010000032.1, forward strand.
TGAACTAGACCATCGATTCCCTCTGCCAATTCACAGAAAACACCGAAGTTAGTAAATGCACGAACTTTTGCAGAATGCTTGCTTTGAATAGGGAAACGAGACTCGATACCTTCCCATGGATCTGAAGTCAATTGCTTCATACCCAAGCTTAATTTACGCTCGTCTTTTTCTACTGCTAAAACCACACATTCTACTTCTTGTCCAACTTTCAAGAAATCTTGAGCAGAACGCAAATGAGAACTCCAAGACATTTCAGAAACATGTATCAATCCTTCCACTCCAGGAGCCACTTCAACAAACGCTCCGTAATCTGCCAACACCACTACTTTTCCTTTGATTTTTTGACCCACTTGTAATTGATCTTGGTAGGCATCCCATGGATGAGCAGAAAGCTGCTTCAATCCTAAAGCAATACGCTTCTTGTCATCATCGAAATCCAAAATAACTACATTAATCTTAGCATCTAATTGCACCACCTCTTCTGGGTGATTAATGCGACCCCAAGATAAATCGGTAATGTGGATAAGACCATCTACGCCGCCAAGATCGATGAACACCCCATAGCTGGTGATGTTTTTGACCACTCCTTCCAACACCTGACCTTTCTCCAAACCAGACATGATTTGCTTCTTTTGCTCTTCGATCTCTGCTTCGATAAGTGCTTTGTGCGAAACGACAACGTTCTTGAATTCGTTGTTGATTTTCACCACTTTCAATTCCATCACTTTACCCACATATACATCGTAATCGCGGATAGGCTTCACATCGATTTGAGAACCTGGTAAGA
>CAZJCQ010000033.1:0-31417 GCA_964544665.1 uncultured Chryseobacterium sp.
TTTTATTCTTAACATTGCGCTCGAAAACCATCAACTATGGCAGGACATACTCAACAATTAAGCAAAGACGAACTTTGGGGCGGTAATTCCTCACCTTTTGGAGTTACCTATGGAAAGATGATGATGTGGTACTTTTTGGTATCAGATGCATTGACTTTTGGAGGATTATTAACGGCTTATGGCGTAATTAGACACTCTAGTTCTGATCCATGGCCCGTGGGAGAGCAGGTCTTTGAAGCACTTCCATTTTTACATGGTTCCTATCCGTTGATGTATGTGGCGTTGATGACTTTTATCCTGATCATTTCATCGGTTACGATGGTATTAGCAGTGGAGGCAGGTCACAGAAAAGACAAGACTGGGGTTATTAAGTGGTTGGGTTATACCATCATTGGAGGATTTTTCTTCTTGGGTTCACAGGCATGGGAATGGTCTCACTTTATTCATGGTTCAGGTGGAGGATTTCAAATTTCAGCTCCGATGACCGTCATGGCAGAAATGGAGTCGGGAGAAAAAGTACAAATGGATTTACCAGCAGGGTCATGGGTGCACATGGAGGCTGAGTTTGGTCATGAGTATGAGCATGCCATGGAAGGTGGACATGCCGCTCCGGCAGCGCATGATGAGCATGGGGGACATGGAGAGCACGCCGCACCAGTTCAAGAAGAACATCATGTAAATGTGGCTGACTTAAAACCAGAAAAATTAATTTTGAATAAATACACCTTGGTGCACAAGGATGGTAAGGATTTAAGGAAATTAACCGTAACCGGTGAAGATTGTGCTAAACTATGGGCTGCGCAAGCAGAGGGAACCATGGCCTTTGGAGCCAATTTGAAAAAGAATGAATATGCGGTACAGCAGCAGTATTCCAACTTCTTCTTCTTCGTAACCGGATTCCACGGATTCCACGTATTCTCCGGAGTCGTTATCAATATCATTGTTTGGTTGATGGCAATAGGAGGAGAGTTTGAAAGAAGAGGTCACTACGAAACCATCGAGAAGATCGGTTTGTATTGGCACTTCGTAGACTTGGTTTGGGTATTTGTATTCACCTTCTTTTATCTTGTTTAAAATTTACCATTATGGAAAGAGATGATTTAATTGTAAACGACAGCTACGCGTTTAACGCTACCCACTCTGAAGAGGACGGTAAGAAGATTCGAAAAAAATTATATGGTGTTACCGTTTTGTTGACGGTAATCACAATTATCGAAGTGTTCATGGGTGTTGCCTTTAAACGCAACGGAACCTTTGCTTGGGAAACCATCAAATTAGGGTTCATCATTTTAACGGCAGTAAAGGCGGCCTATATTGTTTTGGTGTTTATGCACCTTGGGGATGAGAGAAAGAATCTGAAGTATGTGGTACTACTTCCATATGCTCTATTTATTATGTATTTGATTTTTATTGGTTTGTATGAGGGAGTGGCTGTTCAGGAAATGAACAATGTCTGGAGATAGGGGTTTCCTTTTTATGAAATCAAAAAATATGAAAAAGTATATCGTATTAGTCGGTATACTTTTTTTGTTTCCACTCACTTGGGTAATCCTTTTTGGAGTAATGGGAACCCATCACTTTAATACATTACTCTATTTTGATAAAGAACACTTGGAAGGAAGCTCGGACTCATTGGCGCATACCTTGGTGCCCTTTCAGGGTTTAGATGAACAAGATCGGGTATTTAACCTAGACTCCATGAAGGGCAAAGTTTGGTTGGCCTGTTTTTACTCTCTGAACGACGAGCATATTGCGAAAATCACAGAGCGACTGCTCAACATTAATTTCAAGTATCGCGATGAGCCGGATATTGGGTTGGTAGTATTTTCTACCCATCCAGAGCAAGATTCTTTGAGTAAGATACAAGCATACTTGTCAGGACTCACCAAGTATAACTTAAATCAAAACAAATGGAAGTATATTCGATTGGATGCTGCTTCTATGAAGAATGTTCAGCAAGAGGGTTTTTTTATTCAAAATTTATCTAATGAAGCCCTTTATCGCTTGGTGGATCCTGTTGGTCACGTGCGCGGGTTATACGGAAATACCGAGTATCATATGCAAAGTATCATAGAAGATATTGCTTTGTTGAAAAAGGAGATGGATTTGAAAAAGTTTACCAAAGAACATGCGACGCCGTAATCGATACCTTCTGTTTATCTGTATTGTTTTCTTTTACAATTGTGGTTCGAAGGAGAATTGTCAGTTACCCCATTTGGGACAACATGAGATTGTTAATGGTGATACTGTATATTATACCATACCCAAGTTTGTAGGATTAAAGAATCAAGATGAACAAATAGTCGGTTTTAGGCAATGGGAAGGTAAAGTGTTCATCGCAGAATTTTTCTTTAGTCAATGTAAAAGTATTTGCCCCATTATGACCTCTCAAATGGCCCGCATACAAGATGTGATTGTGCAATCGGGTTGGCAGGGAAAAGTAGCGTTGTTATCTCATACCATTGATCCGGTGTATGACCAACCTGCCATTTTAAAACAGTATGCGCAAATGCACGGTGCCAATCCAACCATCTGGAGCTTTGTCAATTTGGATAGTTCGGTTTATAAATTGGCTCAAGAAGGATATGGGTTAAGCGCTTTCCCTTCGGTAGAGGCAGAAGGTGGATTTTTTCACACCGATCAAATCACCTTGGTAGATGAACATTTTCATATCCGAGGTTACTACGACGGAACTTCTACCGAGTCGGTGAATGAATTAATTGAAGACTTGACGTGTTTAATGCAAGAACATCATTAAATTTGTTACATGTTAGAACCATTGATTAAGAAAAATGACACCAAAGCCAAGGTGTTTATTTATTCCGTTTCGACTATCGTTTTTTTGGTAGTTGTAAGTTTGAGAGTTCTCAAGATGACGGATGTAGAATTACCCTTTAATAAGCACTTATTTGCACATGTGAGTGCTTTTTTAAATGGCTCCGTTTCTTTTCTTTTGTTGCTCGGATTGTTTTTTATTCGATCAAAGAACTATAAAGCTCATCGTCTGGTGATGATCATTGCCATGTTATTTTCAGTGGTCTTTTTAGTGAGTTACATCGGTCATCATTTATTTTGCGGCGAGACGATATACATCGGCGAATTCAAGTCCTTTTATTATTTGGTACTGATCAGTCATATCATCTTGGCTGCCATTATTCTTCCTTTCATCCTTTTTGCCGCTTATCGGGCGCTCATTGGGGAGTATGCGGCACATAAGAAATTGGCAAAATGGACGTGGCCGGTATGGTTCTATGTGGCCATTACAGGTGTATTGGTTTATCTGATGATTTCTCCTTATTATGTTTAGTATGAAAAAAGTATTCATTTTGCTGGTATTTTCTCTGATGGCTGTTGTTTCAACTTATGCTCAATGTGCGATGTGTAGGGCGACTGCTGAACAAGCCTCGCAAGAGAATTCGGGTGTCGCAGAAGGATTAAACATGGGTATTGTTTATTTGATGGGAATTCCGTACCTTTTGTTTCTAATTGGAGGATTGGTTTTTTTTAGAAAGAAAATTTTTTCCTTCTTTCAAAAGTAAGAATATGAAAAAGGCATTGTTGTTTTTCACTTTAAGCTGCATCTCTTTGTTGCTATTGGCACAGCCAAGGTTTGTGAAAGAAAGAACAGATTATAACGGAGAAGAGGTGATGTTGCCTTTTGTTTTTAAAATAAAAGATGCCTCAGGGAAATCCTTACCTGGGGTGTGCAGACTATCGGGTCGATTGGATACGGGTGAGTTAGAAGTCATTAATTTAGAGAAACAAAGAATAGAGGCCTATCCATTCCGTGAATTGAAAGGGGCTATATTAACGGCAGGATTTCTTCCGCAGTTTTTCAAATTCTTCCCAATGGATCTTCCCAATCCAGAGTGGGTGGGTAATATGAAGCCTATTGAAGAAGGTGCGACTTTCATCGCGGATGGAATCGTTTTTCTAGGTGATAATACCAATGTTTATTTTTCTTCCGTAGATGCTTTGCAATCTATTTTAGAGTTCATGAATATGAATCCCGGGGTAAGAATCCGCATTATCGGACACGTTAATGTCACTCCAGAAACCAAACTCAATGATACGCAATTAATAGGATTAGCGAAAAAGAGAGCAGAAGGTATCATGGAGTATTTGGTCTTGCATGGGATATCCAAGCACAGAATAAGTGTGATGGGGCGCGGTCGTGAAGGGGTGAAATACCCTAATCCACAAACGGAAGAGGAGTTGGAAAACAACCGTCGAGTGGAAATTGTCATTACGGGTATGTAATGATAAAAAGTAATAAAATGAACGAGGGTCCTTTTTTCAATAGTACTTTCGTCCTATGAATGTTCGGTATTTATTTCTCATTTTTATTTCTCTATGGCGTGCTCAGTTGAGTGCTCAGTTGACTTTGGAGCAATGCGTAGAAAAGGCGTGGCTCAACAACCTTCAATTAGAGCAAAGTGAACTCAATCTGCAAAATGCAGAATTGGCAGTAGAAAATGCGAAGGGAAATTTTTTACCCAATCTAAATGGACAAGCGACGCATGGATACAATTGGGGACAGCGTATCGATCCATTCACTAATAGCTTCGCCAGTCAACGAATTAGAAGCAATAGTTTTGGAGTGTCAAGCGCTATTGATTTGTTCACTGGGGGTCAAAATTGGGCGAATTATAAGAAGGCAATGAGTGATGCGGAACAAGCATTATTGAATGTCGAAAACGCAAAAAATCAATTGGCGCTTGGCGTTTCAAATGCTTTTTTAACAGTGGTAATGAATGCGGAATTTTTAAAGATGGCCAATGCAACTGCGGATAATTCATTACAGCAATTGGATCGACTGAAAAAGCAACTCAATATAGGAACCATTAGTGAGGCGAATGTTGCGGAAATGGAGGCGCAATACAGTAGTGATGCAGCGGCGGTGGTGAATGCCCAGAATAATTACAATCTTTCGAAATTAAGTTTAGCCCAATTGATTCGATTGAGTGCAAATGAAATTTCTAGTTTTGAGGTCGTCTATCCCTCATTGGAGCAATTTAAAATCGATGTTCCACTTCCTCCTAAGTCCATGGTCTTGGAGACTGCATTGAATGCGCAACCCGTGATTAAAAGTGCGCAAGTGGGTGTTGTGAGCGCTCAATGGGCAAAGCGATCTGCGAAGGGTGCCTATTATCCCAGACTATCCGCTTCGATGTCCTTAGGTACCGGATATTCCGGAGCGGCTAAAGTGTTAAACGGAAGTCCTGACTCGCTTTCTTTTCCCATTGGAACCGTGATTGGAAGTAATGATATTGTATTGTCCTATCCACAGTTGGTGTATTCGGCGGATGATTATAAAGTCAAATCATTTGGAAGTCAGTTTCAGGACAATGTCAACCGTTCTTTCTTTATGAGTCTGACGATTCCAATATTTAATGGATTCCAGGTCAGGAATAACGTTAAGCGGGCCGCGATCAATGAGCAGAATGCAAATTTGAATTTAGAAATTGCCAAACAGCAATTGGTTTCAGATGTAGAGACTGCTTATGCGGGAGCCATCGCGGCAGCTCAAACTTATCAAGCAAATAAGACCAGTTGGGAATCCAATCAAAAATCCTATCAATGGATGTCGACGCGATATGAAAATGGCGCCACCAATGCCACTGAACTCAGTATCGCGAGAAACAGGTTGGATATTGCCAAAGCCCAAATGATTCGTTCGCAACTGGACTTGATTTTCAAGCAGAATATTATTCAATTTTATATGAACCAACCTATTCGTTTACAACCATGAAGAATAAAAAGAGAAGAAATTGGATCATAGCGATTTCATTGCTCGCGCTGATTGTGATCATAATGGTGATGTCGGGCGGTAAGGAAGAAAGGGTAGTTCAAGCTGAAAATCCCAAGGTGAGAGACATTACGGAAAAGGTGAGTGCAAGCGGAAAGGTGCAGCCTTCGTCCGAGGTGAAAATCCAATCCGATGTAAGTGGTCAAATCGTGGAGTTGCCCGTCAAGGAAGGAGATCACGTGGAGAAAGGACAATTATTGGTTAAGATAAATCCAGATTTGTATACTTCGGCATTGCAACGTTCTGAGGCAACATTGAATTCTGCACGAAGTAATTTAGCCAGTGCAAGAGCTCGTTTGGCGCAAGCGCAGGCGCAGGCAAAGGCGCAGGAACTTTCATTTAAAAGAAACGAAAAGTTATTTACAGAAAGGGCCATTTCTGCCGCGGAGATGGACAATGCTCGTTCTACTTACGAAACCAGTCAGGCGGAGGTGGTGGCGGCTACAGAGAGTATTCATAGTGCAGAATTTTCGATTGCCAGCGCAGAAGCGAGTAGGAATGAGGCCTCAGATAATCTAAAACGCACCACGATTGTGGCGCCTATTTCTGGAACAGTGACAGCCTTAACGAAAGAAGTAGGAGAAGCGGTATTGGGAAATAATATGACCAGTGGAGATGTCATTATGAAAATATCTGGACTCTCTGCGATGGAGGTGAATGTGGAAGTAAATGAAAGTGATATTGTTCGTGTTCATTTAGGTGATACAGCAGAAATAGAGGTGGATGCATTTCGTAACGAAAAGTTTCTGGGAGTTGTGACTGAGATTGGTAATACTGCATTGAATTTAATGTCGGGAAGTAACTTATCAGCAACTGCTAATAATCAAGTCACTAATTTTTCTGTTAAGATTAGTATTCTACCTGGTTCCTATTCCCATATCCAAAGTGGAAAAGACTCTCCGTTCAGACCTGGGATGACCGCAACCGTTAATGTATTAACCAAACGTTCGAAAGGAGTGTTAAGCATACCTATTAAATCGGTAACCATGCGACCCGATACAGTGAATACAAGCGAAAGTAAAACGTGTGTGTTTGTGTACGATGAAGCCAGCCATCAGGCAAGATTGCGTTTTGTAAAGACAGGAATCCAGGATGATCAGTATATTCATGTCTTGGAAGGGATTCAGCTAGAGGAGCAAGTGATAACGGGTCCTTATGACGAAATAGCAAAATCGCTGAGCAACGGCGATCAAGTGACCAAGGGTGAACTAGAAATGGTGAATAAGCCTTCATGAAGTTAGGAATCGAAACGGCTACCAAAAATTGTAGTGTTGTGCTTTGGGACAACCATGGTCGTTTATATGCTAATGAAAAATCAGAAAGTCAATTTGTGCATGCGGAGGAGCTGCATCAAATGATGGAAGAATTGTTGATTCAAGCGAGCATTCAATGGAAGGATATTGAGGCAGTGGTGGTGGGAAGAGGTCCAGGGTCATACACGGGATTGCGAATAGGCGTATCATGTGCCAAAGGAATTTGTTACGCTTTGTCGATACCTTTATTTTCTGTTTCTTCTTTGATGCTCATGGTGCACTCGAATCCAATTTGTCGGGAAAGTGAAAGAGTTCTGGCAGTGATGGATGCACGAAGAATGGAAGTGTTTGGTGGGTGGTTTGAGAAAGGAATTCCGGTTTCTCTTCCTACCGCAATGATTTTTGAGGAGAGTAGTTGTTCTGAATTTTCCGATGTCGATGGGGTGATAGGAGAGAATGCTACGAAGCTAAGAGATGTTTTCAAAAAGGAAGTCAATTTTGTAGATACTTTACCCAGTGCGGTTACAATGGCTGATGAAAAAGTACAAGAATTTTTTCAGTTAGAGGATTTGGCCTATTTTGAGCCGGAGTATGTGAAACCATTTATACCTACCGTTTCTAAAAAATGAAGAAGACATTTCTTGCCATATTAGGGATATTACTCTTTAATATTTCTTGTGATCGATGTAAGAATAATCAGTTATTACCGGTCATTAATTTTTCCTATACCATCAATATCAACGAACCCGATTACTTTGATTTGTCGGTTATCACGGGCTTTTTATATTTCGACGCTGGAAATGTAAAGCTGATTATTTATCGAAATGGACTCGAGGAATTTAAAGTGTATGATGCGAGAAGTACTTATAATCCAACGGACCCCTGCATTTGCAGAGTAAGTGACGATCATGTGTTTATTGAAGATCCATGTTCTGACTCGAAGTGGTTGTTGTCCGATGGATCCCTAAATAATGGTCCTGCAGCGCAGGCCTTATTGAGTTACGATTATGCATTTGATCCAGCAACTGGGGTACTGCATTTTTATAATTAGTAAAATGAAAGCGCTGTCTACCATTTTTTTGTTGATCGTAAGCAATGTTTTTATGACTTTGGCCTGGTATGGTCATCTGCGTTTTAAAGATTTTGAAATTTCAAAATCTTGGGGACTTTGGACCATTATTTTGATCACTTGGGGAATGGCTTTTTTTGAATACACCCTCCAAGTGCCTGCCAATCGAATGGGTTCCAAAGAATGGGGTGGACCTTTTGATTTGTTCCAGTTAAAAATTTTACAAGAAGTGATTTCCTTAGTAGTGTTTACCGTATTGGCTCATTTGATTTTTAAGAATGAGTCTATTAAATGGAATCATTTTGCCGCGATGATTTGTCTTTTGGGAGCTGTGTTTTTTGTTTTTAAAAAATAAGAAAATGATTAAAAAAATTGAGCACTTGGGTATTGCTGTAAGAAATTTGGATGAGTCGAATGACACATTCAAGAAACTATTGGGAAGCGCTTCCTACAAGATGGAAACGGTGGAGAGAGAAGGAGTGATCACCAGTTTTTTTCAGGTGGGTGAAAGTAAAATTGAGCTTTTGCAAGCCACCAACGAGGAGAGTCCTATTGCAAGATTTTTAGCGAAATCAAAAGAAGGTATTCATCACATCGCATTGGATGTTGATGATATTTATCAAGAAATGAAACGACTAAGAGAGGAAGGCTTTGTGCTGTTAAGTGATGAGCCGAAAAAAGGTGCGGATGGAAAAATAATCGTTTTTTTGCATCCAAAAAGTACGAACGGTGTGCTCATCGAATTGTGTCAAGATGCCTGAGTGTTATTTTCTTCTTTTTACTTTCACTCTTTTCACTTTTTGATCAAATAGATCTTTCTTATTGTGGTTCCCAGGATCATCTTTATCGAATTCTTTCATCGCATTTGGCTTATTCTCGCAGGCCTTAGAAGGTCTTTTATCCAAAAGCATGATTCGAAAGGTGAGCCAAATCGGTTGCCATTTGGTGCTCATGACGTTCATTCTCGGATCTTTTTCACTCCATGGAACGAAGGTGAAGATGGGTGTTTCGAGTGAAAGAAGGTAGTAGATTCCTGGATTGAGTTTTTTTCCAATTCCAACACTATAGTGCAGCGCGGTTTGAAATGGAAAAGGGGTTGTATTTGGAAGCGGAATTTGTGCATTGATATTTCTAGGTACTTTAAATCGTTGCAGGAATTGATAATCTACCGAAATGACGGGTCCGTGGTGTAGCCATTTCAAATCGCTGAATTGCCACATATCGATTGCCCTTGCTTGAATGCCAATGGTATGAAGATTGAATTTTGTTTTGCGATCAGAACTCAGTATCCCTCCCTCTACTTTACCGGCGTACTCCCCGTTGAATCTTTCCATTCCGCGCAAGCAATAGTAACGTCCTCCCACTTCCCAAAAGTCGAAATATTTTAATTTGGTTTTAAGCCAATGGTGATTGGCTTCTACCGCCCAACCTGCTTTTGGTGTTGCTAGGATTTTCCCATTATAATCTCGGCCTTGCGCAATGCTGTATCTAAAGGGCAAAGGCAGCATAGCAGTAACCCCTCCTCCGAAGTTCCAGCCTTTGCTTAGATAGTCGGTCTCAGCATGCAACGGACGATGTTGTCGTTGTCCCCACGTGAAGGAAGGAAAAAGAAGTAGAATAATAATGAGCTTCTTCATCTTTGATTTTTTTCAAAGATGATTAAAAAATGGAATGTTAAACTAAAGAGAGAATTTTGTTTTCCACTATTTCACTGTTCCAAACCTCTTCAATATTGGGAATAGCAAGGACTTCTTTCATGATGTCATCTTGTCGAAGTCCATTTTTAAGGGCCTCATGATAAGGAATATCGCTAAAGGTTACTTGGGAGTACAAGGGCATCCATTTATCTGGGTGTTTCGCGCTGAACCAATTCTCAATTTTCTTTTGCAATAGAAATTGAGGATCGGCTGTCTTATCTCTCATTTCTATGTAATTTCTAAGAGCCAGTTCTAAAACGGCATCTCCATTGGGTTTCCTTTCTTTACTGAATCGATCAAATGTTAAATCCCAATCTTCGTTGGTTTCATCCAATATCCGATTCATTTCCCAACAGTCTTCGAAACCGCAATTCATGCCTTGGCCATAAAAGGGAACAATTGCATGAGCCGCATCGCCTAATAAACATACTTCTCCTCCCACATTCCAGGGTAAGCATTTTACCATAACTAAACTGCTCGTCGGATGATTGAAATAATCATCAATGAGTTCTGGCATCAACGCTTTGGCATCTGGAAAATATTCATCAAAAAAGGAATGAACATCGGATGGGTTTTTGATTTTTTCAAAGCTAACCTTTCCTTCAAATGCCATGAACAAGGTGCAAGTAAAACTTCCATCTGGATTAGGAAGTGCAATCATCATAAATTCTCCACGCGGCCAAATATGAAGACAGTCGTTTCGCATTTGATGCGAGCCATCTGCATTTGCGGGAATTTCCAGTTCTTTGTATCCGTGAGATAGATAGGTTTGGGCATAATCAAAACGATCTAAGCGCATCATTCGGTTTCTAACTGCGCTGAATGCACCATCCGTTCCTAACAAGCGATCGTAAGTGTAGGCTTTCTCTTCTCCTTTGTCATCAAAAACCACTTTTTTATTTTCCAATTGGACATCTGAACACTTGTGTTCAAAATGGAGATCGACATTGGGCAATTGCCCTGCGTAATTCAGCAGGGTTTGATTCAAAAGTCCGCGAGAAACACTGTAAATAGCTTGTCCCTCTTTTCCATAAGGTTGATAGGTTAAAGAACCATCCGTACCATGCATTAATCTTCCATACATGGGCAAGGCAACTTTCTCAATTTCTTTTCGGATTCCTGCTCCTTCCAATCCTTTCCAACCGCGGTCGCTCATGGCCAAATTGATACTCTTGCCTTGAACTATTTTCATTTTTCGAATATCGGGTCGACGATCAAAAACCTTCACCTCATGTCCCCTTTTGGCCAGGTAAATGGCCAAAAGACTTCCTACTAATCCAGAACCTACAATAGAAATGTTCTCTTTTTTCTTCATATTCAAGCTTTTTCTAAGGCTTGGGTCAAATCAGCAATCAGGTCCTCTTCATCTTCTATTCCAACACTGAGTCGTAATAGTGAATCGGTTATTCCTGTTTTAATTCTTTCTTCCTTTGGAATCGAGGCGTGCGTCATACTAGCGGGATGACCAATCAACGATTCTACTCCTCCTAATGATTCTGCCAAAGAAAATACTTTCATGCTAGAAGCCAGGTCTGATGCGGACTGAAAGGAATCATTTTTCAGACTGAAGGAAATCATTCCTCCAAAATCTTTCATTTGCTTTTTGGCTACCTCATGGTTCGGATGATCTTCGAAACCGGGCCAATAGACCTTTCCTACTTTAGGATGATTTTTCAAAAATTGTGCGACTGCCTTTCCGTTGCGGCAATGTCTGTCCATTCTTACGTGTAATGTTTTTAACCCACGCATAACGAGAAAACTATCTTGGGGTCCAGGGGTGGCGCCACAAGAATTAGCAATGAAAGCAAGTTGTTCGTAGAGTGCATCATGACTGGTACAGATGGCACCCATCACGACATCGCTGTGACCTCCTAAATATTTGGTGGCACTGTGCATCACAATATCAGCACCTAAGTCCAGCGGATTTTGAAGGTAAGGCGACGCAAAAGTGTTGTCAATGACGGATATTAAGTTGTATTCTTTTGCAATATGGACCATCAGGGAAATGTCGATGATTTTCATCATCGGATTGGTCGGTGTTTCTACCCAAATCATTTTCGTTTGGGGAGATATCATCGCTTTTAATCCATCAATATCATGCATGTCAACGAACTTGAATTGAATTCCGTACTTAGCGAAAACCTTGGTAAACATGCGATAACTGCCGCCATAAAGGTCATCAGTTGCAATTACTTCATCGCCAGGATTTAAAAGTTTGATAATGGCATCTGCAGCCCCCATTCCACTTGAAAAGCAAATGCCATATTTTGCATTTTCAAGTGCTGCAAGGCATTCTTCGAGTGCAACTCGAGTAGGATTTTTTCCTCGAGCATAGGCATAACCTTTGTGTTGACCCGGCGTAGCTTGCACATAAGTGGAAGTTTGATAAATGGGGGTCATGATGGCTCCTGTTGTAGGATCCGGATGTTGGCCAGCGTGAATGGCCTTGGTACCAAATTTCATGATTCGTTAGCTTGATTTTTTTTCTTTCTTCTCTGTTGGATCAAATAGGTATTGGCGAGAATAGCGGTCGTCACAATGACAAAGCCGAGAATAATCCAATCAATATTGTTTTTTACAATTTCGAATTGTCCAAGAAAGTAGCCGGCACTGGTAATGGTCCCTATCCACATCGCTCCTCCAATGAGGTTGTAGAACATAAACGACTTAAATTCTACCTTAATAACTCCGGCCAGAATGGGTGCAAAGGTTCTGATAATGGGCAAATATCTTCCCAGTATAAGCGTCTTGCCCCCATGACGATTGTAAAAATCAGAGGTCATGTCGACATATTTCTTTTTGAATAACCAAGACTCTTCTCTTTCTAATGCCTTTTTACCGACCCGTTTTCCAAACCAATAACCGAAGGTGCAGCCAGATACGGCAGCAAGGAAAAGATAAAACATTAATAACTCAACAGGCACACCCAATAAATCAGGTTGAGATGCGCAAATTAAACCAGAGATAAAAAGAAGAGAGTCACCAGGTAAAAAAAATCCAATGATCAAACCGTTTTCTGCGAATATGGTGATGAGCAGAAGTGCTAAACCTCCGTAATGAATAATCATTTCGGGGTTGGCTAGCTTTCCTATGAATTCAAATACATCCACGGGTGAAAGATACAAAAGGAATGACTAGAACGAATTGGAAAATATGTAAAAAAGTAGGATTAAAAAAGCATGGACGAAGTGAGCTTAATCATCCAATTGTCTTTAGTGGTTGCCTCTTGATAGGCTCCTAGTCGATAATAAGTTCCGATTCCCAGTCCTCCCGTGCTGGACTTTAAAAGGTTATCGAGTTGAATGCCAACTTCATAAATTCCTTTTACATAGTCACGCGCAATCGAAGGGTCGTATGGATCTAGTTTCCCTAATTTACCCCAGCCAGCATTGGCTACCATCGTGATACGGGGTTCGGCACTTTTTGTTTTAAATAACGTGAAATTGGATTTATAACGGAAGAATAAGTGAGCGTATTGACGTGCATACCATTGTCCGTTAGGTAAAGTTTCAAAGGTTTGTGGAATGGAAATAGCAATTTTTCTTGCTGGAGAAATGGTGCCTTTGGCGGCATGCATTTCCGTTAACGGTGCATTGCCTATTAAATTCCCACATTCTCCGAATAATTTTAAATCACCATAGTACACCGATTTAAAGGTTTTTTCAAATTCAAATTGAAATCGACTGAAGGTTTTGGATGCACTCATTTCGGGATCTTTCCAATAGGATTGGGTGAATCCAATTTTAAAAATGGGCCAAAATCCATTCAATAAATATTGTCTATTCAATACTTTGACTCTTTTTTCACCAGGCGCCCAGCGCATGGTCGCCTTGTATTCCTCTACTTGATATTTTGGTAAGGTCCTTATTCCTTGATGATCGGAATAAAGGGCTACCATCGAATAAGGTTGTTTTGTTTGGTATTGATAGCATAAGTCACCGGCTAGAGAGCGATAAATTTTAAAATACGCGCTTGCATTTATTCCATGTACAATGTCCATTCTCGTGGCAAATAGTTCATATACCGATTGATTGATATTGGGACGGTAACTCGGAAATTGCTGTTGGCCGCTCTCCCGAACATCCCTGAAATATTGTATTCGCCAACCACTGACATCGGGTTCATTGGCCCAATGTAATCCAGCTCCCCATTTGAAAGCTTTGTCTTTGTTACCATAGGCAAAATACGTTTCATAGGAAAGTGGTTTAATTCCCGATTGTTGAATATTACAACCGATACCCATGCGATATCCTTCATAGGCATTATAACGAAATAGACGATTGATAGGGATTTGGACATTTCCCCATTGAATCATGCCTTGGGTAAGTCCGGTCATGAATTGTGTTTTTTTCTCCAAGTTCATGGCTTGATTCAAACTATCCAAGAATAAGTAGGTATTGACATCTTGATCACTGAGTGGCTGATATCGTAATGTTTTCCATTCGGAACTATCCTTCTGATTAGCTGCCTCTTCCATCGTTAGACTCACATTATCAAAATCTCGGAAAGTAAAGGGTTGTAAATGGATGTTTTTAATTTGCGTTTGAATTTCACCACTCAATGGGTTCTGTAGTTGCGGCAATTCAAAGAATGCATTGATTTCGAATGGAAAAAAGGTGTTTTCTACACGCGTAAAGTATTGTTGGATTTTGACATATAAATCGGGACTTTTTTCAGCAGGTTCTGCAATTAATCTTGATACGCTGTAATTAGATGAATGGATGTGAAATTGCCCTTTCATTCCATTGGCGATGAATCTTTTTTTAGGAAAGAAACTGATTACAAAAATAGAATCGGTGTTTTCATAAAGGGTGTCGAGCATTTTGTATTCGTAACGATCTTCGGCCCTCGGTCCTGCTGGAGAGAGATAAACATTTTCGAAAATTTGAAAATCCGCCTCGTACACACTAAAAGACTGTAATTGTGTTCCGATGATGGTGGATTGTGGTACTTGAAATCCACTCATTTGATTGGCGATAATTTCCTCATGATCAAAAGAAGGGGGTGCGTGTTTTCTTTTGCTAATGGTTTCCATTAGCATGAGATGTTTATTCTGGAAGGCAGAATCAATTTTTGGCTGATTTCCTTTGACAAAATCGACGATCAATTTGCTGTATTGCTCGTATTGAAAAGATTGACTTTGCGACGGGTCGTTTTTCTTTGCGTTCTTTATGCAATTGCGAACAACACGGTATGCGGGATCTTCGGATACGTGAATAACCAATTCCGGAAGATCGACATCGCTGCTTTCCAATTCTACCACCCAGGGATTTTCACCTTTCCAGCAGGCCTTTTTCGTCTTGTAGCCAAATGCGCTGAAATACCAACATTCTGAAGGTTTTGTGGCGATATGAAGATATCCATTGATGTCGGTGCTGCCACCCTTGGATTTCCCTTCATTCATTACCATTGAGAAGGCAATGGGACTATTGAATTCTTTGTCTTTTAATTCAATTTGAATATTCTGGGAATACCCTTGATGGATTACAAACAAGAAAATGAAAAGACAAAAGACCCATCGAATCATGTTCAAATATACATGTCGGTTTCAACTGAACAAGAGAGTGTTTATAGTTAGTTTTATTCGGTTCGATGTTGAAAGCGGACATGGATAACTTAGCGGATATGAAAATGTCAAGACTAGCACGATGGTTATTTGTGTTAACTGCCGTTGGCTTTATTCTTTTTTGTTGGTGGAATTTTAGAGCATTTCTAAGAACAAGCTCGGATCCTTTTCATGTTTTGCCACAAGATGCCAAATGGGTGTGGGTTATTCAAGATTGGAATCAGGTGAGTGAATTGGCACATTCTTCTGCTCCTTGGCCCATCCTAAATAAGTTGAAGCCGGACATGGATCTGTGGAATGAATGGTTGGCGAGTGATGGTGACATAAAGTCTTTGTTGTCTCAGCGAAAGTTGGTTTGGGTTTCTCAGGATTCAGCCATGAGTCGCGGGTTTTGGTGTTTTGGAATACCTGATAGTTGGTCATCTAATCGAATAGAGGCGCTTTGCAAGCGGGTGCCTAATTTAGTTAGAAAGGGAGAGGGACTGGTCTGGTCAATGGATGGCAGTGGAACGGACTATGAATCATTGTCTACAGATGAAGCCATTGAGGAATGGAATAAGGATTATGAAACGATCGATCACGCTGCATGGATTGCGGTATTAGGAAAAAATGCGCATTGTCGATTTGCCTTGGAGAATAGGAAAGGAGATTGGTGGGGCTACTTATTGGCCAATCGTGATTTATTAGGTACAGAGCCATTGGATACTTTATTGCCATTAAGAGCGGGCAACTGGTGCGATGCGGCTTACATGAGGAATATACCCTCACATGCGAATGATAGTGCGTTAAAGGTATCCGCTCAGAGTTTTGGTGTTGATACTGTTTGTCAGTGCAATGCATGGCAGACCATGATGGAATCTCAGCGATGCGTAGGGGCTATTCATTTTAGTGGGGCCAGTGGTGTTAGTTTTAGTCAAGGGTATTTGCATAATCCTTTGATTGAATTTGCTCCTTTATTTAAGGATACCGCTCAATCCATCTTAGCACTTTCTCATCTTACTTTTTTTAAGCGCGCTGTTTTTCCAGAACTCGAGACCGATTGGAGTTGGTTGGTTAAAAGGAATGGACGAATGACATTCAGCAATGACTCTACACTATTAAAGTCCATGATCAAGGATACCACCTTTTTCAAAGATTTAAGATTTGATCATTCGTTTCCAAATCATCCTGTATTACTGGGTTACCATCGCGCGGCAAAGCCGTCCTTGATGATGCCCATAGATT
Source organism: uncultured Chryseobacterium sp. (assembly GCA_964544665.1). Taxonomy (GTDB): domain Bacteria; phylum Bacteroidota; class Bacteroidia; order Flavobacteriales_D; family Sanyastnellaceae; genus CAMCTV01. The sequence continues at coordinate 16,619 of CAZJCQ010000033.1, forward strand.
GGTCCATGATCAAGGGAAATGCAGCATATAGTTTGCAAGCCTATGCGGCAGGTACGAATCGATGGGTGGTGCAATTGAATCAGATTCGCTAAAGAATAACGGTTCCAAAATATTGGGCAATTCTTCTCTTGGATTGATCCAGCATTTTCTTTGATTCCATTAGCTCTACTACTTTTTCCTCATCGGATTGATGTTCATTGAGCGCTTTGGTAATGTCTTCTATAAGACGGTTGATTTTAACCAATTTCAGACGATATACCGCGTCTTTGGCCGCTTTTTCGAGATTGGTTTCCTCTTTTTCTGTGACGATGTAATGTCTTTTTTCCCAATTATCACTGAGTTCATATTGGCTGGTGATCAGGTCCGTTGAAGTTTGACTGACCTCAGGATTTTCATGAAAGGTAAACTTCTTTATATCGGGAAAGACCAGCTCATCCAGATAGGAAATGTAATCTTGATAAATCTGTCGCATCATGGGATCTTCGAACTGCAGCTGATCTTGCTCCAAACAAAAGACAATGAATTCCGCTAATGCTACTTCATGCCATTCCGAGGTTCCATTTTTTTCAACTTCTATTTTTACGGCACAATCGCCATAATTCAATAAAAGTCGAATGATATCTCGTTCTTGAGCATGCGTGATGAATTCTTCTGGCTGTCTGGATAATTCACTGGGTTTGGGTATTTCTGGAATCTCGTCACCCGCCTGATTGGCTTTCTTAATTTGATTTCTCAACGTTTTGTTGAGCTCGTAAAAAAGCGTTTCTTCGTTGACATTCAGGAGCTGGCTACATTCTTGAATATAGACCTCTCTTTGAATGTGGTCAGGAATTAAGGTGATGGTTTGAACAATATCGCGAATGAGTTCAGCTCTTTTCAGGGGATCTCTTCCCGCATCATCCAACAATAATTGAGTTTTAAAACGAATGAAATCTTTGGAGTTTTCTCTTAGAAAATTTTCAATTTCTTCCGCAGTATGCTTTTTTGCGAAACTATCCGGATCATCGCCATCTGGAAATAGCACGATGCGAATATTCATTCCTTGCTTCAGAATCATTTCAATGCTTCTAAGGCTGGCTTTTATTCCTGCAGCATCACCATCAAAAAGGACTGTGATGTTTTTGGTATAGCGTGCTATTTTCTTGATATGACTTTCCGTCAAACTTGTTCCACACGAGGCCACCACATTGTGCACGCCTGACTGATACATGGATATGACATCGGTATATCCTTCTACTAAATAACATAAGTCCTGTTTAATGATTTGGTTTTTGGCCAAATGCATCCCATATAAAATATCACTCTTGTGAAATAATTCGCTTTCCGGACTATTGATGTATTTTGCGCCTTTGAGATCGGCTTGCATCGTCCTTCCGGCAAAGGCAATGATTTTCCCAGATTCACTATGAATGGGAAACATCACCCGATCTCGAAAGGCATCGTATTGTCTTTTTTCCTTATCCGGGTCCGCATTTTCTTCAACCTCTTTTTCTTTAAGAAGACCCGATTTAACGAAATATTGCAAATCGTATCCTGCGGTTTCAGCGGCTTTTTTCAAGTGGTCCCAACCATCAGGAGCATATCCCAATTGCCACGTTTGAATGGTGTCTTCTCTAAATCCCCGTTCCACAAAATAACTCAGCCCGATGGCCTGTCCTTTATCGGTTTCGTGAAGTTGGGAATGAAACCATTTTTGCGCAAATTCTACCGCAATACTTAAAAGTTCTCTTTCCGATTTTTCTTTTTTCTGTTGCTCGCTGTCTTCCTCCTCTTCAATCGGGATTTGGTATCGAGCAGCTAACCAACGCAAGGCCTCGGGGTAGGTGAGTTTTTGATGCTGCATTAAAAAATCAACAACGTTTCCTCCTTTACCGGATGAAAAATCCTTATAAATACCTTTGGAGGGTACGACATAAAAACTGGGTGTTCTTTCGTTGCTAAAGGGGGATAGACCTTTATATGATTTCCCTGCTTTTTTTAGGTGCACAAATTCACCCACCACCTCTTCAATGATGGCAACTTGGTAAATTTGATCGATAGTACTCCGGGAAATCATCTTTACTTATTCAGTCATCTTAAATACTACTCGAAGGTAACATCCAGTTTCATTTTATGATCCCCTCTTTTTATTTCTATTTCCGTTTTTTCTCCAGGACTAAATTTACCCAATGCATCCATGTACCCGTAAATGTCATTGATTTCAAATTTACCCATTTTTAAAATGATATCTCCTTGCTGCAATCCTGCTTTCGCTCCGGGTCGACCTTCTTTGGTTCCATCTATTTTGAGACCAATGCCATTGTAAAGATAATCGGGCATGACTCCTAAAGTTACTTTAAAGTTGGATGCAGTTTGTTTGCTTTCATCTTTCGTTGTGTTAAAGATCAACTTATTTTCTTGGCTGGCTTTTACAATTAATTGCTCTATATAGGTGGTAATATCACCAAGTCCGCTGTAATTGATCAGGTCCTCTGTATCGGTGGGTTTGTGATATTCCCCATGTTGCCCTGTAAAAAAGTGAATAGCTGGAATTCCAACATTATAGAATGAGGTATGATCACTAGGACCAACTCCACTCTTGGATAAAACCAATTCAAAAGGTTGATCCATTTTTTTATTGATTTTTTTGATATTTTTTTCCCAAAATGGCGAGGTGCCAGTTCCATTGATGGCCAATGTACGTTCTGTTTTTAATCTTCCAATCATATCCATATTGAACATACAAGAAATGGATGCAAGGGGAATGGTGGGATTCTTACAAAAATAATTGCTGCCATACAGTCCTTTTTCTTCCCCACTGAAGGCGATGAACAAAAAGTTGGCATCTCCCAATGATTCCGCGGGACAATTTTTAAGATATTGAGCGATAGCTAATAGAGCAGCCACTCCGCTGGCGTTATCATCTGCGCCTCGATGTATGCCAGGTGCACCGCTCCACAATGAATTTTCATCACCCATTCCAAGGTGGTCGTAATGCGCTCCGATTACAATGGTTTTGGTGCCTTGACGATCCCAAAACCCCATTACATTGCGACCCGTTTGTTCTTTAACAAATCCTTGTCCAAGCGAAACTTTATCCCCATTTTCAATTTTATGAGGAGCAGCGTGTGGGGTGAAATTAAAGAACTGATAGTATTCGCTACTGCCTTTGGGTTGTAATCCGATCGTTTGCATTCTTTGTGCAATGAATTGAGCCGCTTTCGCTTCTCCAGGACTGCCCACTAATCTTCCTTCCAATGAATCACTCGTTAATACCTGGAGGTCATTTTTTAAATTATTGGATTGGGCGTAAACATGGTTGGTAAGTCCACCTTCCGCTAGGATGAGCAGGATGATGAAGGATAATGACGTGATTTTCATTTGTCAAAAATAGGGCTAAAAAGGTCCGAACAAAAAAAGGTGGCAAACACCACCTTTTCTGTCATTTTTTGTGATTTTATTCAGTTTTCGAGATAGGTTGACGGTATTGTCCATTGACCACTACCCAATAAATACCGCTTTCCCAATTTTCAGTACATACCTTGTGGACGTTGGATTGCGATCCTTTTTCTTGGATAATGAATCTTCCTGTAGCATCGAATACTTGGACATCATGAATCATTTCCTGTGATTGAATGGTAAATGAAGTGCTGCTTGGATTGGGATAAAGTTGAATCTTGGTTCGATTCATTTCTGACAAATTATTTCCGCAGTCGTTGCATTCATTATAACAAACCACGGGGAGTACGGTGGTGGTGGAGTCCAATTGAATCACTCTTTCATAATATCCTCCATTGTTTAATACTCCGCAGGTAAAAGGAACGTTTTCAGCGTCCACTAAAGTATTTCCATTAATAAATCGATAAAAAAGAAAGGACCCTGATGGTATGGATAATTGAACACTGTATAGGCCATTACCCATGTCGGTCATTGGAGTGGCTGCAGGATCGTAGTTTTGAAAAGATCCAACCACGTGAACACCTTCTGGTGCAAGGGCGGTTACCTCTGACATGTTCACTTGAAAAGTAACAGCAATGTCTGCACCTGTATTACAGCCAGCACATGCTCCGAAGCATACGGTATTGAGTGTTACATCATTATTTCCTACTGTAAAAATGCGGTTATATCCTCCTAGTCCATTGGGATTTCCACAATCCATCGGAACATTTTCCACTCCCGTCCAAGCATTACCGTTGATGAAATTATATTGAAATGTAGTGCCGCTGTTGACGGTGGTGGTATAGGACCAGATGCCATTTCCATTGTCAGTCATGCTCGTCGCTGCTGGATCCCATTGCGGATTCTGAAATTCTCCTGCGATGTGAACTCCATTGGGATCAATGGTTTGATTACTCATGTCAACTTGGAAGGTTACCTGGACAGGAACAATCGGTTGGCAGTTGGAACAGCCCGAAAAGCAAACAGGTCCAAAAATCGTATTGGCCGTTCCGACAGCAACTGCTCGATTAAAATTTCCAAGACCATCGGAAACGCCGCAGGAGAGTGGAACGGTTTCAAATTGATTGGTGCCGTTGCCATTGACAAATCTAAAGAGGGTGGTTTCATTTGCGGGTAATGTAACCGCTGCTTCATAAACGCCATTTCCTAACGATGTCATTAAATTGGAATTTGGATTAAATCCGTCCCAGTTCGTTGCAACATGCACTCCTCCGGCGGCAACTGTTTCATTGGTCATATCCACTTGAAATACAACGACCACATTGGCTTCACAAGGGGCGCAAGAACCGAAACAAAAGGCGGGAGTCGTGACATTGGTTGTAGTTAATGTCAACGTGCGATTATTGTTGGTTGCGCATGCTGCAGGGATACTTTCATCAATGCCGGCTCCCCAGGAATTTCCATTGATGAATTTATATTCGATGGTTTGATTTTGGGTGAGATAGGTGGTATACTCATAGATACCATCGCCATCTGGATCCATCATTTCTGTTGCCGCAGGATTCCAATTTTGAAAATTACCTGCCAGGTGAACGCCTTGACTGGATACACTTTGTTGAGACATATTAACCCTGAATGTTACTTGAATGGCACCGGTCACTGGGGTTCCAATACATATACAATCAGCGGTAATCATGTCGTTGGTAGTATTGGCATTGTTGTCATCGCAAGTGGAATTGATGATGAGACAAGAGCCATCATCGTTGGTGGCATTGGCATCGTAATTACAAGCACTTGGATTGGTGCAACCAGTCAGGATGCAATCAGCACATTCATTAAAGCAAACCGTCGGAATGATAGCCGATGTTCCAGCAACATTATAGGCGCGATTATAATTCCCACTTCCGTCATTCACCGCACAGGCAAAAGCAATGGTTTCACTTCCAGTCCAACTATTTCCATTGATAAATTTGTATTGAATGGTAGTTCCTGAAGGGATGTTGGTGGTAAAAGAATACAACCCATTTGCTGCATTGGTCATCGGCGAAGCGTTGAGTGTCCAGTTTTGGAAACTACCCACTATTTGCACACCGGAGGGATCTACCACTTGTTGATTCATATTTACACTAAAAGTGACTGTAGTCATCGGAATGGCAATGCATGCGCCACATTCATTGAAACAAACAGGATCCATGGTCAGGGAGGTGTTGCCAATGGTTACTGAACGATTAATGTTTCCTGTTCCATCGTCAATTCCACAAGTCGTCGGCACCGTTTCCGATCCTGTCCATGCTCCACCATTGACAAATTTGTATTGGATGGTTTCACCGGCGTTGATAAAGGCCACCGCTTGATAAAATCCAGGTTGGTATTCGGTCATTTGAGTAAGAGTGAGATCCCAATTGTTAAAGGAACCCACGACAAATACGCCATTAGAACTTACGTTTTGATTGGACATATCGACACGAAAAATGACCATCGTAGGAACTCCAATTGTACCAGAGCAGATGCAGTTGGCGCCAATGACATCATTGGTGGTTGTGGGATCATTGTCGTTGCAAGCATCTCCAATTAAAATGCAACTACCATCATCTTGATTGGCTTGCAAATCGTAATTGCACGCTGCAGCATTGGTGCAACCCAAAACTGGGGGAGGGGCGCAAGCGTTACATTCGGAAAAACAAACTACTGAAACAAGGGAGTCATTATTGCCCAGTGTCAAACCTCTATTGAAACCGCCAAATCCATCGCTGACTCCGCATGCGGAAGGAACCGATTCTGATCCTGTCCAAGCGTTGCCATTGATGAATTTATAGTGGATGGTTTGATTGGATGCAATAGAGAACATCCCCGTGTAAATACCATCTCCATCAGCATCGGTCAAAGCACTTGAAGCAGGGTTCCAGTTCTGAAAATTTCCCGCTACATGAACACCGTTGGGATCGATGATTTGCGCATTCATGTCGACCTGAAGGGTGACATTGATGGCAGTTGGACAGTTGGCACAAGCTCCAAAGCAAATGGGCTCGATGATCAGGTCAGCGGTGGTAATGGAGACAGTTCTGTTGATGTTGTTGCTACCATCATTCACGCCACAAGAGGCAGGTACGATTTCTGCACCTGTCCAGGTATTCCCATTGATGAATTTATATACCAAAGTTTGATTGTCAGCGACATTGACCGTGATATCAAAAATACCATCACCATTAGAGTCACTGAGTGCAGTGCTACTCGGATTCCAATTTTGAAAATTTCCAGCTACATGGACTCCATTGGGGGATAGCACTTGGAGGTTCATGTTCACTTGAAAAGTCACATTGGCCGCATTTAAAGAAAATCCTATCAAGAGGAAGGAACACAGGATTAAAAAATTTCTCATAAGCTAGTTTTATATCAACAAATATAGAGAAAGTGTATTTTGAACACATCAAATCGAAAAATTCACAAAATTCATTGGGTGTAGCAATTATTCGGACAATTGTTGGCACCTTTGTGAAAGTGAAAAATGTTTGGTTATTGATTGCATGTTGTCTTTGCCTGTGCAGCAATGGACAGGAGTCTTTCATAAGAATTAAAGGGAAGGTATTCGAGGAGCGAGGTCAACTGGTGCCCAATTGTATCATTTTAAATGTGAGGACGCAACAAGGAATATTTGGATTGCCGGATGGCTCATTCGTGTTAGAGTGTTTGCCAACCGATACCTTGACAATTACATGTTTGGGTTACCATGCAAGACAACTATGTTTTCGTGATTCGGTTCATAAAGAAGTATATTATCCAAGAATCTTCTTAAATGAAAGGACCTATAGCTTCAGTACGCTGAATGTATTTGCCCCTCGTGATTTAGATGATATTCAAAAAGACATTCAATCTTTAGGTTTTGATGAAAGTGATTACCAATTGAGCGGCATTAATGCGGCCGTAAGTCCCATTACTTTTTTATACCTGCAGCTCAGTAAGAAGGAACAAAGTCGAAGAGTGGTGGCGGAGATGGAGAATGATGACCGAAGGCGAGATTTGTTAAAGGAGTTGTTTCGAATTTACGTGGATTATAAGATCATCGATTTAACAAACGAGGAGTTTGATGATTTCATTACTTATCTCAATGTTTCAGATGAGTTTTTGCAGACCAGTTCCCAGTATGATTTTTTGATCTTTGTGAAAGATCGTTTTTTGGATTACCAAGTTGCCAGAAGAAATTCGCGGAAGCTCAACTCGGATGATTTTAATTACGACAAAGACTAATTATAGTTGCAGGTATTTTAAAAATTCGTTTTTGGTGTGCTCTTGTTGAAAGGCTCCAAAGTAGGCACTGGTGACGGTGGAGGAATTGATGTCTTGAACACCACGACTGCTCACACAAAGATGAGTGGCATCAATGAGCACTGCTACATCATTTGTTTCCAGCACGTTTTTTAGTTCTTCTGCAATTTGAATGGTTAGTCTTTCTTGTACTTGAGGGCGACGAGAGAAGTATTGCACGATGCGATTAAGCTTTGAAAGTCCAATCACTTTTCCTGCGGATATGTACGCAACATGTGCCTTTCCAATGATGGGGACAAAATGGTGTTCGCAGTTCGAATAAAAAGTGATATTCTTCTCCACGAGCATTTCGTTATATGAATATTTGTTATCGAAAAGTTTAATTGCGGGCTTATTATCAGGATGTAGACCAGAGAATATTTCTTTGACATACATCTTAGCAACACGGTGGGGAGTACCTGCTAGACTATCGTCATTTCGGTCTAATCCCAGGATATCCATGATTGCGGCAAAGTGCTTTTCGATTTTTAAAATCTTGGTCTCATCATCCATATCGAAGGCGTCGGGTAATAAAGGGGTGTCAATGGACGTCATGACATGTTGGTTACCCATTTCTTCGATTTCGATCAAAAGTTCTCTTTCCATATCTCCTTAACAAGAGGAAATGGAAAATGTTCAAGAAATTTGATTATCATTGCCTAACTAAAACTTAAAGTAGAAATTATGTCAATTTGGAGAAAGAAAGATCTAGCGATGATGCTTAGTCAAGCTGAGGGAAATGAGAAGTCCTTAAAACGAACACTTGGAGCTTTCCAGTTGGTGGCTTTGGGCGTTGGAGCAATTATTGGGGCCGGTCTATTTGTTCGAACTGCTGCTGCTGCTGCCGAGGCATCTGGTAATGGGGTAACATTATCTTTTATCGTTGCAGCTATTGGATGTGCGTTTGCTGGATTGTGTTATGCAGAGTTTGCTGCAATGATTCCAATTTCTGGAAGCGCTTATGCATATTCATTTGTCACGATGGGAGAATTGGTCGCGTGGATAATTGGTTGGGCATTAGTAATGGAATATGCCTTAGGTGCGGCCACTGTTTCAATAGCATGGAGTGAATATTTGAATAATCTTCTTGGAGGAGCAATACCTTATGAGTGGTGCCATGCTCCTTTCGAAAGTATTAAATTTTTATCAGGAGAAGCGATGAATCAGGCTATTCAGTTAATGCCTGAACTTTCAAAATCAGTGCACCACGGAAAATTGATATTATCTGGAGAGCAGTTAAATCAACTACCTAGTCTGCAAGGTGCTGTTCAGTCGGTATCGGGATTTATTAATGCCCCTGCTTTGTTGATTTTATTTATGTTGACTTTATTGCTAATCAGGGGAACCAAGGAATCAGCTTTTGTAAATGCCATTATTGTTTTCTTGAAGGTTGCGATTGTTTTGGTCTTTATTTTCATAGGTTGGAAATTTATCAATCCGGAACATTATACGCCGTATTTGATTCCCGAGGGCACTCCAGGTCACGAGGGATTCTTTGATTGGGGTTGGGGTGGTGTATTAGGAGGGGCTGGAATTGTATTTTTTGCTTTTATTGGTTTTGATGCCGTTTCCACTGCTGCTCAGGAAGCGAAAAACCCAAAGCGTGACATGCCAATAGGAATTTTAGGTTCATTGCTTGTTTGTACTGTGCTCTATATTTTATTTGGTCATGTTTTAACAGGTGTCGCGCCTTGGTCAGATTTTGGGGACCCTGCTTTGGGAAAAGAAGCTTCTGTGACTTACACCATCAGCACCTATATGAAAGGGTTTGAATGGCTTTCTACAAGTGTTACCATTGCCATCCTTGCGGGATTTTCATCTGTTATTCTAGTAATGCTTATGGGACAGAGTCGAGTATTTTACTCAATGAGTAACGATGGATTACTTCCAAAAGCTTTTGGTGAGTTGCATCCTAAGTTCAATACTCCTTTCAAAGCAAATTGGATCTTATTTGTATTTGTTGGACTTTTTGCAGCCTTTGTTCCAGGAAGTGTTGCCGGTGACTTGACATCATTCGGAACATTATTCGCGTTTGTATTGGTGAGTGCAGGGGTTTGGATTATGAGGGTAAAAAATCCTGATATCGTAAGACCATTTAAAACGCCTTTGGTTCCATTGGTGCCTATTCTGGGTATCTTAGTTTGTTCTGCTATGATTGCATCTTTGGATAAAGATACTTTAGAAGTAGCTGCGTTTTGGATGATTTTTGGTTTAATAATTTACTTTGGATACTCGAGGAAAAACTCTCACCTCCATCCAAAACCTTAGAAATATTCAGTGAGAAAAAGGCCGATTCTTCGGCCTTTTTTTATGGATGCACCCAAAGGCGGTAGGTGAATCCAGGTGCGCATAAATAATACATGCCCGACGACCATCGGGGTAGTGCGATGGTCGGTTCCTTGAGAATGGTGCTCAATACCATTTGTCCGGCTGAATTGTAAATCGCAATCGGTAGATTGCGTCCTGCGCCGAGATAGGTCAATTGACCACCTTCCATTCTCCACTCCTGTTCAAAAACATTATTTGCTATTTCATTAACGATGACAATGGCCGTATCCTCAAAATTGCATTGATATGCGTCAGTGATAACAAAAGGATAGGTGGCACTTCCTGCAAATGGAAATGTCCACTCGGTGGAATTGTTTGCTTCCCAATGGATGGTATAAGGTCCAAAACTACCGTCCACATCAATCAAGATGAAGCCGGGATTTCCATTTATTGGAGGGGTAATTTCTTGTGTGATTTCCGGTAGGGTTGTATTTACTATATACAACGTGGTGTCCCAAAGGCAGCCCGAAGGTGATTCGAACAGGGCATGGTGTTCGCCCGCAGATAACCAATCTCCTGGTGATGAGAAATACCAATTTCCAGCGGAAATATTTCCGTTGATTTGGGGATCAAAAAGAACCGAGTCTCCAAAACAAATCGTATTGGTAATATCCAGTCCAATATCCAAAGTGTCTAAATAACCCAATGTGCCATTCCACGACAGTGGACATCCATCGCTGGCATTGATAAGCAATTGATAACTACCTGCCATTAGACTGTCAAATAAAAAAGTTTCGACCTTACCCTGATCATAATAGTACCATAGTACCACACTGCCGTTCGATTGACCTGCGCAGGTGGCATGTTGGATGGTGTTGCTGATGGTATTCGTCAAGATTTCAGCTTGGAAGGTAACATTACATTGATTGAAATCGGAAATCACTACGTCATGAATGCCTGCGGCCAATTGATCAAATATTATGGTGTCGCCAAACGATTGATTGTATGGAAGAATACCTCCACTCATGATGATGGAGATGGAACCATCTTCAATGGAGGGACAAGTATTATGTATCATCACTTCTGAAATGGCGGGATGACTTTGTGCAGCAAGTTCCTGCACTTCTTGATAGATACAGCCCTCTGCATATGGAAAACTAACCTCTACTAATCCCTCTCCCAAACTGTCTATTAACCATTCTTGAATAAACACATTTTCACTATTATTGACCCAGTAGTAAATTTGACCATCCTGCAAGTCTGGACAGGTGGGTGCGGTGACCTCCCTTTGAACAGTGTAATTGACAACGGGAGGAATTTCCCCTGCGAGTAGTATGGTGTGACCGAAGCCAGTCCCTACTTCAACTTCAATTGGTCCAGGGTTGTAGGTAGTACTAGCCGAAATTTCACCGTTATTCCATACATGCGTAGACCACCCTGCTACGCTGACGGTAATTGGTTGGTCTGAGCAGTTGCTATTGCCAATGGCTATTCCAGGAAGGGTTTCAGCTTCTGTAAGAATGTTAAAGGTATTTCGTTCGATGTTGTAATACACATCGGTGATCCCACTGGGCCATTCAATTCTCAATGAATCTACGAAATTCGCTTCGCCAATACCGATGATGATGTTTTGACTGTTTTGTGTGAGAAAATTTTCTCCGGCTTGCAAATATCCTGTTCTCACCATATCGTTGAAATAGCAAGCGTATTTAGCGCCAATACCATTTCGATTACTCAGTCTTCCATTGAGCTTAAATTTGATGTAATGATTATTATTTTCTGAAGTGTTTTCTAGTATTAAAATTTGTCCGGTTTCTTCAGCGGTTAATATCATGTCCACCTTTCCATCGTTATTGAAATCACCGCTTGCATTGCAATAGTAACCCAGCGGTACATCTGTGATTTCTGGAATGGAGATGTTGGTGAAATTACCGGTGTCGTTTTTTAGAAAGACATTATTGAAGTCTTGATTATCAATTCCTCCTCCTCTCGTACAAATAAATAAATCTTGCCATCCGTCATTATCGGCGTCCATCCAAAGAGAACCCCAACCCTCTAAATTAAAGAAAAGTGGTTGAACCATATCTTGAGTGAAGATGCCCTGCCCATTGTTGATCATCAATGGATATTGATTCATTTGACCATCGCTGATAAATAAATCTTGATCGCTGTCATTATCGAAGTCAGCGAAGGATGCACACATGGCAAAGGCTGGAACAACTAAATTGGAGGTCTCGGATTGATCGGTAAAATATCCGTTTTCATTTTGTACGTAAAATTCATTTCCCACACTGTTGTCGTTTCCGAAAAACAAATCTGGATACAGGTCGTTATTGATATCACACCACGCGGCTTGGAAAGATTTTTTTGTATGAGCATTCAAATCTGAATATTCTATTCGTTCAAAATAATCTCCATTGTTATTGGTGAAAATCATATTGGGATTCGTTTGAATATAGTTCGCTGCAGCGATGTCCAAGTATGCGTCTCGATTATAATCGGCCAAGGAGATTCCTTTGAAACGGTTGTATGGAAACAAGCCATATCCTACCATGAAATCAGAAACGTCAAATTGGTTATTTCCGAGGTTTTTAAAAATTTGCAATGGCAGGTCATACCGAGAAACAATTAGATCATTGTCTCCATCCTCGTCGATGTCCGCCCAAACACAGGCTGTTGCGACACCTGTATTAGGAAAGGAATAGGTTAATTCAAAAATCCCTTGATTATTTTGATAATATCGAGTGGGCCCTCCATTGGTGCAAAAAGTGAGATCATCCCAACCGTCTTCATTGACATCAAAAAAACTGAATCCTGAGCCGTCTTGATATTCTGAAATAATCGGCACTTCTGAAAAGGGATAGACAACTCTCGTCCATTGGGCGGAGACCATCGAGATCGATAAAAGGAAATACAGTGTTCCCGTGATGAGAGGAACGTTTTTCATAAGCCGGTCTTAGTTAAGGTAATACTAAGACGGAGATGTTTGAAATGGTTGCCTAGTGTTGATTCATTACCTTTTCTTGATGGCGAATGCTCTCAGAATGAATGGCTTCTAAATAAGTTTTAAGAAAGCGAAGGGTAAGTCCCGCTTGCTCTCCCCAATCTTGACGATTTTCCAAAATCTCTTTCCAACGGGGTAAGGAAAAGATGGTAATTCCCTTCTCTTTTTTAAATACCCCAATTTCCTCCGCGATTTTCATGCGCTCACCCAGCAATTGAATGATTTTTTGATCAACCTCATCAATGCTTTTTCTCCATTGGTTCAGTTCTTCACAATTTTCAGTCTCTTCTGTGGATTCAATTCTTAGCGTGATGGATGCGATCAATGCTTGGAGTTGAAGAGGAGTGATTTGTTGTTGTGCATCACTCAATGCGTCATCCGGAGAAAAATGAGATTCAATCATCCAACCACTCATGCCTAAGTCCATTGCTTTTTGGGCTACAGGTTGGAGGAGCTCCCTTTTTCCCGCAATATGACTGGGATCGCAAATGATCGGTATCGTTGGCATGGCAGTTTTAAGAGCTATGGGCATCTCCCATAGGGGCTGATTGCGATATAAAGTGGGAGCACCCGTCGCGAAGCCTCGATGGATAGCAACCACTTCTTTTATTCCAGCATTTTGAATGCGTTCTATGGCGCCCATCCACAAAGCCAGATCGGCATGAATTGGATTTTTAATGAAAATAGGAATGTCAACTCCTTTTAATGCATCGGCAATTTCTTGTACGCTAAATGGATTGGCAACTGTTCGAGCCCCCAACCACAAGGCGTCGAAATTATTTTCAAGGCATAATTCAACATGTTGGGCGCGTGCCACTTCTGTCATAATGGGTAACGAAAATTGCGCCTTCATTTCAGTCATCCAAGGAATACCGGCTTCTCCCACCCCTTCAAAACTGTTGGGACGTGTTCGAGGTTTCCACAAACCACCTCGTATGATTTTTACCTGATCAATTTGCGCAAGGCCGGCTACCGTATCAAAAAATTGTGTCCTGCTTTCTACTCCGCACGGACCTGCTATCAGCAGAGGCTTTCCACTCGAGATGTAGGAATGAACACTAAATTTTTCCATATGACAAAGGTAAGGGCAGCATGGCTAATACAAACTTTTATTAATCATTTTCATTTTGCCTACTTTTGAAAAAAAAAGCGATGCAGGTATGTGTGTATTGCGCGTCAAGTGCAAAAATTCATGAAGATTACTTTAAGGCTACCGAACGATTAGGAAGGGAACTGGTTAAAGCGCAAATTGACGTGGTGTATGGTGGTGGTGGAACCGGGTTAATGGGTCAGCTTGCTGATACCATTCTCAGCGAAGGTGGGAATATAAAGGGAATTATGCCGCAGTTCATGAATGAAGTAGAATGGGGCCACAAGGGAGTGTCTGATTTTATCTACACGCAGACCATGCACGAGCGAAAAGCAAAGTTTCTCGAAGGTACCGATGCCATTATCTCCTTACCCGGAGGAACGGGTACTTTAGAAGAATTATTAGAGGCTATCACGTTGAAAAAGTTGGGACAAATTTCCAAGCCGATTATTCTATTAAATACCAGAGGATTTTATAATGGTTTAATACAATTTCTGAATCATTGTGTCAGGGAAGATTTCATGGGCGATGGCAACGATGGTGTTTGGACTTTGGTAAATGAGCCAGAGGAAATAATTGATGCCATTAAAAACGCCAAGCACATTCCCGTCGATTTGAAAAACGTCGGTTATTTGACGAAATAAAAAAGTGAACCAGAAGTTCACTTTTGTGCCCAGGACAGGACTCGAACCTGCACAGATCGCTCCATACGCACCTCAAGCGCACGTGTATACCAATTTCACCACCTGGGCAATGC
>CAZJCQ010000034.1:0-29048 GCA_964544665.1 uncultured Chryseobacterium sp.
GAACCCCTGTTTACAGAATGAAAATCTGCTGTCCTAACCCCTAGACGAACGGGCCTCGTTCGCATTAGCGGGTGCAAATATAAGGATTTTTGTTGAAATGAGCTTTTTTTTCGGATTTTTTTTATGCATTTAGTTTGTTTCAGCCCTTTTTTTTGCTTCACTGCTTTTTTTGCTTACTTTACCACTCCTTATAGAGACCCTTGAACCATTGAATTCGATTTTGACTATTATTCGTTTTTGTTTCATCACTTCAGCATGGATGATCATGTGTTGCTTTGGTCTCCAAAATGTGGCGACGGCTCAAATTGTCGGTGTGGGAAATAATGGAGTTACCCAAACAAACTATACCAATGGGACACTGAATGATGATATTTTGATTTGGTGTGGAGCTGGGAATAATGGTCAACTCACATTTACCCCTGCATCAGGTGCGGCTCCTTTTAATTTCAGTTGGTTTCAATTTTCAAGCGCCACTTTTTCATGGACCGCATTGAGCGCTTCAACTGGAGCCACATCAAGCATCGGTAACTTAGGAAACGGGGGGTATCGGGTAAGTGTTACCGATGCGAATGGGCAAAATGTGGGATGTGATGTGGTTTGGGTTTGGAATTTGGATGTCTCGCTAAATGCGACAATATCGGCCACGGGATGTAGCGATGCTACGCTCAGTTGTCCAGTTCCTCCAGTTTCTTTTACCTATTATCATCCCCCTAGTCCCCAGGCCTTGATTGATGCAAATACATCTATTACAGTGTGCTTTACAGGGAATCATACTTGGGTATCTGATTTGGGATTTTATTTGCAAGGACCTATTTCTTGCGGGAGTCCATTGATTACGTTAGCGCCAAATCCTGGAAGTGTTTGTAACAATGGTAACAATTTTAATAACCTCTGTTTTACAACTGAGAACGCTCCTAATTTTAATGTTTGCAATCAACCCACACCCTTATCGGGCACCTTTGGTTCTTATACGGGAACACTCATCGATTGGTCTGGTATATATGGATGTAACGCTGCTCAATCAGGTTGGTCGGTCAGGGTTTTCGATTGTGAGGCTTTGGATTTTGGTGTATTAACGAACGCGTCTATTACCTTCTCAAATTTATCAACGGATTGCGGAAGTTCGGGAACGATTACATACGATTCAGGAGTGATGAATTCACTCATAAATGATAACTCATGTAGTGTTACTTCTTCCTCATCATATATTGTTCCTCCACCTGCTGCCTTGACTTCACCTTTAACAATATCTGCATCATCTGTCATTAATTGGACCAGTAATGGTAGTGCTACGATAAGCAGCGCTGCTAGTAATAATGCATCTGCAACAGGTGCGCAAAGCGGCGAAGTATTCACTGCTAACGTCAATTTTCAGATTGGGAGTGCTAATTGTAGTTTTTTTGATGTTGTAACCTATACCAATTCTGGTCCGGTTTCTCCAGAAATATCATATGGGAGTGATCATTGTATTGGAAATGGGGTGCTTAATGTATCCTTAACAGGGACTGCGGGTGGAACTTTCTCTGCTTCTCCTGCTGGATTGAGTATTTTTCCGAACGGAAACATACAATTAAATAGCAGTCAACCTGGAACTTATCTGATACAATATACCGTCGCTTCCAATGGGTGTAATTTATCGGATCAAGTGGCACTGACGATTTTGGATAACCCTAATAATCTGCAGTTATCGCCTTCTAGTCTTTGCGAAGGAGAAGCATTCAATGGGTCAGCTCAGACTGCGGATTTGTATGAATATTTTTTAAATGGTGTTTCCATGTCATCGCCCAATGTGAGTTCAACAACTGTTTCTAATCCCTTAATCTTGAATGATCAATTTTGTGTCCGTGGTTATGATACTCCTTCATTTGTGGCTGATGGCATCTTCAATGAAGCATTTTGGGGAGTTCCTATCTCATCTCATAACGCTAATTTGATGAGCAGTTTTGGTAATCAAAATCATTTAGATGCTTTGTATGTAAGTCAAGACGAAGAGAATATTTATATCGGAATAGCGGGTGAATTGATTGCGGGTTCCAACAATCGGATTTTTTTATTTGCAGACTTGAGTACTGGTGGATATAACTCCTTGAATTCATGGGTCAATCGTTCCAATGCTCCTTATTTTTCGATGAGTGCCCTGAATGCGGCGATTCAATTTGATAATGGATTTTCGCCAGAATATATTTTGGCAATGAACACGGCTGCCGACGGTACGTCATACTTCGATTTGTATAATATGACAACCAATGTGAATCAGTATTTGGGCGCTACGAATAGCAGCAATGATCTTGGGTATTCTTCAGCTGGTGGTACAACAAACAATGGTTTGGGATATGAAATGAAAATTCCGCTTTCCGCTTTTAATGATCCAGATGGATTAATGAAGCTATTTGTAATGATGGTGAATGATCCCGGTTCCAACGCTGCTCCGACGACTTTGAGCAATCAGTTTCTAACGCCTGCGGCTGATGGGGCATCTAATTATGGAAGCGGTGCAGTTGATTTTAATAATGCAGAACCGAACCCTGTTGATTATATTTTATCGGATGGTAACTGTTACACGGAGACTTGTCTCGTGATAACGCCATCGAACAATTTGATACTTCCTACTTTTAATCCCATTTGTCAGAACAGTACCAATGTTCCTGCATTACCCTCAAGCATTTCAGGTATTCAGGGCACGTGGTCTCCCGCATTAATCGACGCATCGGCGTCTGGCTTGGATTTCATATATACTTTCACTCCTTCAGCTGGAAGTTGCACTACTGGCGGGGATGTATTGATAGATATAACATCGCCTATTGTTCCGGCATTTAATCTTTCCTCCGTTTTTTGTCAAGGTGCCGTTGCACCATTATTACCGAATACGGATGGTACAATAACGGGAACTTGGAATCCAAATGTAATTTCAACGAGCTTGGCCGCAACATTGACTCCCACAACCTATACTTTTACCCCAAGCGCGAATGTATGTGCCACCACATTCAGCCAAAGTGTGACCGTTACGCCCACTCAAATTCCTACCTTTAATTTCACCACCTCGTTGTGTCAAAATGCAACGGCTCCTGTGTTACCCGATATTTCCACTCAGGGAATCGGTGGGGTATGGAATGGAACGGTGAATACAGACAATTTAGGAAACCAGAATTTAACCTTTACTCCGAATTTAACTAATCCGTTATTTCAATGTCCGGCTGCTACTACGATTACATTCACTATTACCAATGGAACTGTTGCTACTTTCCCGGCACAAGGTCCGTTTTGTAGTAATGGAGCGGCTTCTCTACCCTTATTGAGCAATGAAGGTTTTACAGGTACTTGGAGTCCAAATAGTATTGATTTTACCAATACAAGTCCTGCCGGAGTTACTTATAATTTCACGCCCGATCCCAATCAATGTGGAGCCAATGGAACCGTCAATATTGTGATTCTGCCAGAGGTGAATCCCATGTTCACAGTGTTAGGTCCTTATTGTGAGGGGCAAGCACCCGCCTCATTGCCACTGACCTCAACAAATGGAATAAACGGAACTTGGAATCCAAGCATCGTTCAGACAGTCAACGCGGGTACTGATACCTATCAATTCACTCCGGATGTGAGCGAATGTGCATCGATCAGTACCATGGATATTGTTATCAATGCTCCTGTTTCTACGAACTTTAATTTGCCTAATCAGTATTGTGAAAATGATGTACCTTCTCTATTGCCTTTGCAAGATGTGAATGGAGTATCAGGTACATGGAATCCAGTGCAGATCAATACAGCATTGGCTGGCACACAAGATTACACGTTTACTCCAGCGGCCGCAGAATGTGCAGTAGATTTTACCCTTTCCATTGGTGTCAATGCACCTACAGCGACTGCTTTTAGTGGAATACAATCGACCTATTGTCTGAATGAGTCCGCGAGTGTATTACCCGTAACTGATGATAATGGAATTACGGGAACATGGATGCCAGGCGTTGTGAATACTTCCACAGCAGGTGCGGTTCCATTGGTATTTACTCCTGATCCAGGGCAGTGCAATAACCCTTTCAATATTCAAATTGACATTCTTCCACTTCCATCCATTTCATTTGTTAGTTCGTGGCCTGCCCTGACTTGTGATGAAACAAATGTAGATATCACCGCGTCAGGAGGGGTTTCATATAATTGGTTAAATTCTTTGGGAAATACTCCCACCATTAATGTGCAAGACGATGCCATTTATCAAGTGGAAGTGACCGATGCCAATGGGTGTATGAATATTTCAGGATTTTCTGTCCCCTTGGATACGAGTACATTCTGTGTTATTAATTCAACTGCGAATCAATTGAATTGCAGTGTTACTCAAATTGATTTAAATGTAGTTGGGGGAGCTAGTTATGATTGGAATAATGGATTGTCCACTTCGCAATCGATTAGCGTAACATCACCCGGACAATATACGGTGAGCGTGACGCATGATAATGGTTGTAGCCGTTTGTTGAATATTACCATAGATCAAGACATTG
Source organism: uncultured Chryseobacterium sp. (assembly GCA_964544665.1). GTDB lineage: Bacteria > Bacteroidota > Bacteroidia > Flavobacteriales_D > Sanyastnellaceae > CAMCTV01. The sequence continues at coordinate 4,494 of CAZJCQ010000034.1, forward strand.
CATTACCACAGGTCAGTATAATCAATAATACAGGAACGGATACATTGACATGTATTACAACAAATATTCAGTTGAGTGCACAAGGAGCGGCGAGTTATTCTTGGTCGGGAGGATTGGGTAATAATCAATTGGCTAATGTTTCTTCCGTAGGTAACTATACCGTTACAGGAACCGGAACTAATTTTTGTCAATCGGATACGACTTATGAAATCTTTGAAAATGTGGTAATACCAGTTGCCACCCTTTCCGCTTCAGGAAATGTATTGGATTGTTTTATAGACAGTGTTCAGATGGTAGCCAGTGGTGGGGTGAGTTATAGTTGGAATGCTTCATTGCAGGGCAACTCTGAAGATTCCGTTACTACCAATTTACCAGGTAATTACGTTGTTACGGTAATGGGTCAAAATGGATGTACGGATACGGCCTCTTGGAACATTCAGTGGAACCGATTTTTCCCTGACTCGAATTTTACTTATAGTCCTCAGGTTGTAATGGATGAAAATGCTACCGTTCAATTAAATGGTCCCTCCATTCCTGGGATTACTTATTACTGGATCTTGGAAGGGGATACTTTGTACAATGGAGATGATTTGGAGTATACCTTTGCTTCATTTGTGCCGGGTGATTATCAAGTGTGTCTGATTGCGGAGTATACTGATTTATGCCACAGTGATTCCTGTCAGGTAATTACGGTAAATGAAAGTGAGCAGTTATTTATTCCGAATTCTTTTTCACCCGGAAATGATGGGGTGAATGATGGATTTTACCCTGTTTTTTCAAATTATGATTTGATTGAGTACTATGAATTCAGCATATTTAATCGTTGGGGTGAAAGGATATTTTATTCAACTGATCCGAAGCAAGCTTGGGATGGTGGTTATCAGAATGGGGAAGGCTATTACCTGATGGATGGTGCTGTTCCATTTGTATTAAAGTACAAAACTTATAAACAAATAGATTTATTGACCATCAAAGGAACCGTGGTGATCACGCGCTAATTAAAAGCGAGGACAAGGAACAGGACTTCTGGGTGCTTGTCGAACGGGTCTTGTTTTTCTTTTTGAAAAATCATTGGATCCGCTGCCTTTTATTTTACACTTCGGATGATTAAATAATGAAAATTTTACATGCACGTAAATATTTGCGCTTGATAGATTCCCATTAAATAGAAACGCATTGAGATTATCGCTGCCAATGATAAAGCTCCTAATTCTGAAGCACAAACCAACCATGGGCTTCTTAAAATCATATAGGCTGATGGGTAGACTGGCTTCATAATTTTGACTTTCCCATCTAGGCACAACCGCGAGGTAAGAGGCACGTTGGATACCAAAATTATTTTTCCTTGGAAAGCCCCAAGTCAAAGCGCCAAGTGCATATAACTTTTTAATGACATGATAATCGACTTGCGCGCTAAGAGCAGTCGGTAATTTCATTTTCAATTTGGCGCCTGATGTTATTGCCGTGGCACCCCAGCCCTGACTAATGGTGCTATCTACCGAGGCAGATTCATCCCAATTGGTTTGATTGGAGCCATCATAATTACTTTGATTATTTTGATCAAATTCGTAACGGAAATAGGGTGATTTAAACTTAGCACTCCCAAAGTCGAGTAAGGCTGCTGAAATTTTGTATTTGTATTTTCCATCTGTACAAGGCGACCAAGGAGTATATCCAAAACTTCCCTTTGTCCTTTTCTTATAGGTTACCCCTAAATCAATGCCCCATCCTTTTCCGCTGATCAAACCGTTGCCAAAAGAGTTAAAGGCTAAATCACCTTGAAGTCTTTGGGTCGTCAGTTTAGAGCTGTCTTGAAGGGTGTAGGTCCATTCATTGAGATGAACTCCAAATGCCCCTGGTGATAGTATTCTATTAATAGTGGCGCCCGCCAACAGAATTCCCGTATCCCAGCGATAGGCAATGGTGGCATAAGAGAGACCGACATACCCATAGGCCAATAGCCCTGCCCTTGCATTGCTAATGGTATGTTGTTGACCGATTTCGGATGGATTATCAAGGCCTCCGCTGATTAATGGACCCGCAACATTAGGCAGTCTTCGAAGGTCGAACATCACGTTCACACCGGTATGCATTCCAAATGAATGTTCTTTATAAGTGGCCGTAAAAGAAGGACCTTTCACAGAGGCATTTAATTTAGCCGCGTATCTTTTTCTTTCGAGGTTGTATTGAATATTTCCAATGCCACCGAAGTCGGTTAGCGAAAAATCTTTTTTACCCACATAGGCGAGATTATTGTAAAAAAATACACCTATTCCTGCAAACTCAACATCAACAAAAGTCCGAGCATCGCAGATAGACGCCGGATTGAAATAGGCAGTATTAACTGGAGCGCGCTGACTTCCTGCTATACCCAATTCATCTTGCCCCCAAAAAGAGGAACATGTCATTATTAATCCGAGCGTAATGAACCGTGTAATTGGGCGCATATTGCAAATTGAATGTTTTTTTTGTTACCCGCTATTAAAAAACATTGCAATTATACACAATTCAATGAGGGTTCATTTCGATAATTTCTCCTGAACCTTACATCGCTAAGATTTATCATAGCATGGGCTCATCACCATCTTCCAGGTTAGCCGGTGCACTCGCGGATGGAAGTGATTGAACATCTTTTAATTTTCTTTGAATGGCTTTGGTGCGGGTGCCCATAAGGTCATCCAAAGTGGAACCGGCTTGTTGAATATTCTTCTGCGCCTTCTCAAGCAATCCTCCAAATTTTTCAAACTCTGTTTTCACACCGCCTAGAATCTCCCACACTTCGCTGCTTCTTTTTTGCAAGGCAAGTGTTCGAAATCCCATTTGTAAACTATTGAGAATAGCAGCCAGGGTGGTGGGTCCTGTGACAATCACTTTGTATTCTCGTTGCAGTTGTTCCAATAGATTGGATCTACGAATGATTTCGGCATAGATCCCCTCGAAAGGAACGAATAAAATGGCAAAATCAGTGGTGTGCGGGGGATCAATGTATTTATCACGAATATCTTTTGCCATTTTTTTGACGGTAGCCTCCAAATGTTTGTTCGCGCCATCAATGGCAGCAACCTCCCCGGATTCGTAGGCATCGACGAGTTGTTCATAAGGGTCTTTGGGAAATTTGGCGTCAATGGGCAGGTAAACAAAGGTCTGCTGATCATCCTTGCCCGGTAATTTGATAGCGAACTCAACGTGATCATTGGATCCTTTTTTTGTTTTAACATTGGCCTCATACTGTTCGGGAGCGAGAATTTGTTCCAGTAACATTTCTAGCTGAATTTCCCCAACTCCACCTCGGTGCTTTACATTGCTCAACACCTTTTTCAATCCCCCTACATCTTGTGCGAGACTTTTCATTTCACCCAAGCCTTCTTGAACGTCTTTTAATTGCTTACCCACCGTTTCAAATGTTTGACCCAATCTTTCGGAAAGTGTTTTTTGGAGTTTCTCGTCAACCGTTTCTCTCATTTTTTCCAGATTTTTTTCGGTATTCTGAACCAACTCGGAGAATTTAGTACGTTGATTTTCTGTATACTCTTTAAACTGACTTTCAAAGGAGGACTTAAAATCTTTGAAGTCAAGTTTGATGGCAGTGACAAGATTTTCGATGTGTTCGTTCAACTCTTTTCGATTGGCTTGAAGCTGATCATTGATTTCGGAACGATTCATTTTAAAATCATCTTTCAAGCCTTTCTCAATTTTTTCCAAATAGAAGTTGAGCTGGTCCAGTTTTGCCGTCAACTGTGGATCCACTGTGGTACCGGATTTTTTTGTGAACTGAAGCAATACGAGTATCACGTTCGTTACTAAAAGGGTGATCAATAATATGTTTTCCATATTGAATTTTCGGGTTAAATCGGTGTGAAAGACAAAGAAATGGCAAATCGTTGTAACCTATTTACAAAGTCGTAAAATTAAGTTCTTCAATAGGCATGTGTCGATTTTGATCTCGACCTATTTTGATAGCCAATACCAATTCTAAAGCAAGCATTTTCGGGTGCGAATTTTTGGCGATAGGTGTATCCCAAAGAAGAATATCCAATCAAGCTCCCAAAAAGTTCATCTTCAAAAATAATCTGTTGGAAGCTGAGATTGGGGATATAAGCGATATTACTTCCGAGTGCGCCATAGCCCGCATATAGGTCTGCGGGAGCAATGTTAATACCCAGATGGGAAGTTTTATCTTTACCTACCCAAATTCCAATTCCTTCTGGAATCGCACCTAACAAAATCCCAATATTAGAAAATCCGAGGCCGGGTGATTGGTCAAGCAGCATGAAGCCGATCACAGTGGCAGCAGGTGTATGGGCATACAATCCTCCATTTTTGGCATCCCAACCTACGGCGAAATGGTAATCAATGGTGATATTACCGGCAAAATTGAAATATTTCGTGTACCCTAGCGCTGCAAATTCATGGTTTACTTGACCGGCTTGATGAAAGTACTCGAATTGGAAATAGTCGGCATGATTGCCTTGGGAGTAGAGGTGGTTTGACCAGAAACTTGAGATCGAGTAAATAAAAAAGAAAGAAATAATATTTTTCATAGCGGCATAGAAAGATATTCAAATATAATCAATTTCAATTGCGGATCTTCCTATCTTTAAGCTATGAAAGTCGCCCTCATCCAAACTGTTTTGAGCTGGGAATCTCCAGAAAATAATTTCGTTCGTCTTGATGGGGTATTGAAAAATTTGCGTAGGCCAGATTTGGTTGTTTTACCTGAAATGTTCACTACCGGCTTTACCATGAATACGGCCAAGGCAGAGATTTTTGCCGATGATGCCCCGACTATTCAATGGATGAAGACTTGGTCGAAAGATCTTAATGCCGTTATTACTGGAAGTGTTGCGATGTCTTCACCGTTGGGATTTCATAACCGCCTACTTTGGGTTCGCCCAGACGGATCTTTTGACTTTTATGACAAAAAGCATACGTTCCGATTTGCGGGGGAGGATAAACATTATAAATCTGGTAGTAAGCGTTTAATAGAACATTGGAAAGGTTTTGATTGCTGCCCATTGATTTGTTATGATTTACGTTTTCCAGTGTGGAGTCGAAATGGATGGTCTCATGGCAAGCCAGACTATGATGTGCTGATTTATGTGGCCAATTGGCCTTCAGCAAGAAAAGAAGCGTGGTCCACCTTAATCAAGGCGCGTGCAATCGAAAATCAATGTTATGTATTGGCGGTAAATCGTGTAGGAACAGACCCGAATGGAAATGTATATAGTGGTGACTCTGCTATTATATCTCCGAAAGGCGAGGTTCTTTGGTCTCAGTCTGATATCGCAGGAGTGGGAGAATGGGAGCTTAACTTAGAAGAATTAAAAACATTTCGGGAAAAATTCCCCGTTTTGAAAGACGGTGATCCCTTTCAGTGGGTATAATGCCCTCTCCATTCTTGATAGTAACCCTGCCAATCGATGAGGGTAATGGGCTGATTATATTTTGCTTTTCCAATGGTTTCTAACAGGGTGTAATTTAAAATGGAGCCTTCTCTTTTCTTATCTTGTGATAAGTAACCCATTAATTCGTCAAGCCCTGGGAGCGGATGAATCGGAAATATCTCCTCCAAAAACTCGTTGATTTCTTGTCCGATTTCGGTGTCTAAAATTTTCAATTTAACCGCAATAAAATTGGCCAGTTTCATTCCTTGCGCGACGCAATAGCCATGCGAAAAATCTTTCTGTTGGGCCATACTCCATGCCTCGTATGCATGCGCAAAACTGTGGCCATAATTAAGGAGTTTTCGCTTATCCTCTTCAAATGGATCGTCGAAAACAATGTGATTTTTAATTTGAATATTTCTTCGAATGAAGGGTTTGAGATGTTTAGCATCAATTTCTTCTAGATCTATGATGGCTTCCCATAATGATTCATCCGCTATCAAGGCATGTTTTATCATTTCGGCAAAGCCCGATAGAATTTCTTTTTCTGGAAGGGTATCTAAAAATCCTGGATACAACAGCAAGGCATCGGGTTCTTGAAAAGTACCGATCATATTTTTACTTCCACAGAAATTGATGCCATTTTTTCCCCCTACAGAGGCGTCAATCATTCCCATTAATGAGGTAGGAATGTGTATGAATGAAATTCCTCTTTTGTATAAAGAAGCTACCAATCCTCCTAAATCTGTAATGACACCGCCTCCAATATTAATAAGCCATGATTTTTTATCCGCCTTATCTTCCATGAGTTGCGTAAGCACCTGATTTAGAATCTCCCACTCTTTAGCTTCTTCTCCTGCAGGAACTTCAATCACATTGGCATGTTGTAATATAGGGCAATTTTCTAGCAAGGTGTTTAGCCATATTTGGCCAACGTTTTCATCGGTTAAAATGTAAATGGAGGAAGCGGTTTTAAGTTCCTCTTGTATCGGTGAGAAAAGCTCAGCGATGTTAGGCTGCCAATGGATATAGGGGTGGTTTTCCATTATACCAGGGTTTCTATGAAATCTAATAATCGTTCTTTTCCTAGTTGTGTTTCTGCTGATGAAACAAACAAGTTGGGGGTGTCACCCCATTTCTCTTGAAGAACGGCCTCGTAGGTTTCGAAATTTCGAATCGCGGCCTGCTCCTTTATTTTATCAGCTTTTGTAAAAATAATAGAAATGGGGACTCCATCTTTCATGAGCTTCTCCATAAAGGCCAGATCTATTTTTTGCGCCTCATGTCTAAGGTCAATCAAAACGAAAGTGCATGCTAAATTTTCTCTTTCATGCAAGTATTTCTGAATCATTCGTTGCCAATCCTGACGGGATGATTTCGATTTTTTTGCATAGCCATAACCGGGTAAATCTACTAAAAACCAGTTTCGACCCTTTTTTACTTGAACCTCGAAGTGATTGATGGTTTGTGTTTTTCCTGGAGTAGAAGAAGTTTTTGCTAATCCTTTTTTGTTGACTAACATATTAATCAGACTACTCTTTCCAACATTGGATCGACCAATAAAGGCCACCTCTTTCAAGTAGGGATCAGGACATCCCTCGACTTTGGTATTGGACATTAAGAAAATGGCATCAAGAATATGCATTTTACAATTCTTTTTGAGTGAGCCAATTTCGTAAAAGCTGATTGAATGTTTCTGGATGTTCCATCATGGGGGCATGACCGCATTGATCAATCCAAAACAATTGCGCAGTAGGTAATAAGCTTAAAAACTCTTCAGCTACCTCCGGTGGAGTAATGGTGTCATTCTTTCCCCAAATGAGACAAGCAGGAGTGGCCATGTTTTGTAAATCTTGTGCCATGTTATGTCGAATGGCGCTTTTAGCCAAGGCTAAAATACGTAGTACACGATTTCGATCATTTACCACTTCAAAACACTCATCCACTAATGCAGGTGTAGCATGAGCGGGATCATAAAACGTTAAGGCTACCTTTTGTCGGATAAATTCTTTGTCCTCTCTTCTCGGAAAGCTGGAGCCAAACGCGTTTTCATATAAGCCACTGCTGGCAGTAAGAATCAGGCCCTTTACTTTTTCAAGATGCATTTTGGTATAAACCAATGCAACATGTCCTCCTAGACTATTCCCTAAGAGGAGCACTTGATTCAATTGATGATGTTGTATAAATCGATGAAGATATTCAGCCAAGGATTTGACACCTGTCGATAAGACAGGCATTGTATACAAGGGGAGCATGGGAATCATTACACGGTGCGTTTTGGAAAATTCATCCAGTACTTCGCGAAAGTTGCTGAGTGCACCAAATAAGCCATGAAGTAGAATGAGAGGTTGACCTTCACCCTTGTCAATAAATTGAAATTCCCCTTCTGATTTTAAATACTCTTCCATGTCAAATTGTTTCGAAGCGAAAATATTACTTTTTACAGACCTTCTGCCTTTTAGTTTGCTCAAGGTGTTAACAATCTCAGGCTAACAACAATCATCGGAAAGGGTTTATCCTATTAAAAAAATGAGAAAATTTTGAAGCATGAAAAAGGGAAAAATTGAATTTACCATTTGGGAAAATCTCAAGCCTTATTTGATATTGGCATTTGCCGTGGTCATGGCGAGCATTGGGTTGAAAGGATTTCTACTTCCCAATCAATTTTTAGATGGCGGTGTTACGGGTATATCCTTGATTATGCAAGCCAAGTGGGGTTGGGATTTGTCTGTACTGATTGTGGCTATTAATCTGCCGTTTGTCTATTTAGGTTATCGTCAGATCAATGGTCGATTCGCTTTTAAAAGCGGATTGGCAATTTTGAGTTTGGCCCTATTGGTTCATTATCTGGAATTTCCCGTGGTTACGAATGATAAATTGTTAATCGCCGTTTTCGGAGGGGTTTTTCTGGGAGCAGGTATTGGATTTGCTATGAGAGGCGGCGGTGTTATCGATGGGACAGAAGTCTTGGCAGTGAGCATCAGTCGTAAATCAACGCTAACCGTGGGTGATTTTATTACGGTATTTAATGTGATATTGTTTTGCGTTGCAGCGGTGGTTTTAGATGTTGAAAGAGCCATGTATTCCATTCTTACTTATTTCGCCGCATCTAAAACCGTTGATTTTATTATTAATGGTTGGGAAGAATACATAGGGCTCACTATAATATCCCATGATTCAGTAAGTATCGAAAGAATGATTAAAGAGAAGTTAAGAGGAGGAATCACCGTTTACAAAGGAGAATTCGGCTTTCGTGATGTATCGCCATCTCATGAAAATAAACGAATTGTTTTTTGCGCCATTACACGTTTAGAGGTGTCCAGTCTATTGGAAGAAATAGAGAGAATTGATGCAAGCGCATTTGTGATTCAGCATCCAATCAAGGATACCAAAGGCGGTATTATAAAGCGACGGCCATTACATGAATAATGAAAGTGTGGAGGTGAACAAAAAAATAGAAACAGGGGCTTAGGCCCCTCTTTTTTTAAACTTATGCACGAAAACTTGTTAACATTCCCACTTTTTACCACCTATTTGTAAAGGGTAAAAAATAGTGTATAAATTATTGAAAAACAAGTGTTTATAGGTAATTTAATTATCCGATTATAAAGTTCGCTTTATTAAAAATTCAAATAAAATGGCATATTAGTGGTAAAAAGTGGGAATTTTGATATATTTTTGCTTTCAATCATTACCAACATGCTAAATCTGTTAGGCGAACATCATTGTAAACTGGATACCAAAGGGCGATTGCTCTTTCCAGGTCGCCTGCGTAAGCAGTTGGAGCATCATATTCATCATGGGTTGGTCATCAACCGTGATATTTTTTCGAAGTGCTTGGTGATATATCCCAAACCTGAGTGGGATAAAGTGAATGAGGAGATGAGTCGATTAAGTCGCTACAATCAAAAGCATCAATTGTTTCAAAGGAAGTTTATGAAGGGTGCCACATTGGTGGAGCTCGATAGCAATGGTCGGGTATTAGTCCCTTCTATTCTTTTAGAATATGCAGAAATTGATATAGATGAAAATAACGAATGTGTTATCACTGGTTTAGGTGAGAAGATGGAGCTCTGGAGTGCTTCCAATCATAAGGATGTCATTATCGATGAAGATTTTGACTTTGGGTCCTTGGCTGAAGATGTAAGAAAAGATATAGAGCGCAACCCTAACACCTGATTTTTATGATGGAGCAAAACATCACTCATCCTGATTATCACCGCGCTGTTTTGCTCCGCGAAAGTATCGAAGCCCTCCAAATTTCTCCAGATGGAATTTATGTCGATGTTACCATGGGCGCTGGTGGTCATACCAGAGCGATACTCGAGAAATTAACTACTGGTAAATTATTCGCATTCGATCAGGATCAAGATGCTTGGAAAAATGCACCAGTAGATGATCGATTTATCTTGATTAAGGAAAATTTTTCGGATGCTAAAAATTGGCTTCGTATCAACGGAGTAAAGAAAGTAAACGGTCTATTAGCTGATTTGGGTGTAAGCAGTCATCAGTTTGATACTGCAGAAAGAGGATTCTCAATCAGAATGGATGGTCCATTGGATATGCGGATGAATCACGCAAATCCATTAACAGCAGCGAAAGTGGTCAATGAATATTCTCAAGAGGAATTAACGCGTTTGTTTAGGTTGTACGGCGAAGTGGAAAAGCCACATGTGGCGGCGCGACAAATAGTATTGTCGCGCCCCATTTCCTCGACAAATGAATTAATCCATGCGCTGATAGGTGATGAAGATTGGAAAAATCATCATCAATTTTTAGCAAAGGTGTTTCAATCTATTCGCATTGAAGTGAATCGTGAGATGGAAGTGTTGGAGTCATTGCTGAAGCAATTACCAGAGCTCATCGAGGTAGAGGGAAGAGTAGTCATTATTTCTTATCACTCCCTCGAGGATCGAATGGTGAAATCTTTTTTTAGAACAGGTAATATCGAGGATCACATGGAGAAGGATTTTTTTGGAAATATTCTTCGACCATTTCATCCGCTCAATGCTAAGCCTATTCTTCCTTCTGAAGAGGAGTTGTCTCAAAATACAAGATCTAGGAGTGCCAAGTTAAGAGTGGCTCAACGGAATAAAGCATGATAGAAGCAGCTCAAGATATAGCACCCAATCCTTCAGAAGTGAAGTCAGGCAAGTCGAAGAAGGGCTTCTTGGCAATTGTATTTGGAGGAGATATGTTGACGGGAAATTTTGTTCAGCGTCATTTGGGTTTGATAGGTTTTATCGTTTTGTTATTGATCGTGGATATAGCGCTTCAATACAAGTTCGAAGATTATCAGAAGCAAATACAGAAGAATACAAAGGAATTAAATGAGCAGCGGACGATTTACAATGAGTCCATGAGTGCCTTGGAAGTGAAGAAGCGTCAGAGTCAGGTAGCTCAAGATATTGCAAAAATGGGGTTGAAGGAATTGTCATCACCACCGGTGATTTTAGAATCCACTGATAGTACCGAAAAGAAATGAGTAACACGTCTCTCAAAATCAATTCAATTTGGGTATACATCGTTTTTGTATCGGTGGTAGTGGTGGGAGGATCGATCATAGGCAAAGCGGCGATGCTTCAGATGCAACCCGATCAAAAGGCGATTGATTTGGCGATGTCTTTTACCAGTAAGGTTAGGGAAATTGAGCCTACGCGTGGTCAAATTTGGTCGTCCGATGGCAGTTTATTAGCTACTACTGTATCGGAATATGAAATTCGATGGGATGCACAAGCGGTTCAGGATGAAAAAGTATTTCAATCTCAGTTGGACTCGATTTGCTCGATTTTGGAAACCTTTGATGCAGGAAAATCAAAGCTGGATTATAAGCGATTGATGAAATCGGCTTATGAAAAAGGAGCGCGCTATGAATTAATTGCACGTCATCTTACTTTCGAACAAGTCAATCGTTTCAAGAAGAACTCTTGGGTAAAGAAGGGGTCCAATAAAACTGGATTTGTTGTAAAGGAAACCAAAAAAAGGGTAAAGCCATACGGCAGTTTGGCTTCCAGAACCATTGGTTTAGATCGCAGTTCGGATAAGGTGGGTTTGGAGTTGTTTTATGATTCAATTTTATCCGGAAGGCCAGGAAGACAATTGCAGGAATTGATACCCGGGAATGTATGGAAGCCTATGACAGACGAGTTCATAGAGGAGCCTATTCCAGGATTTGATATCGTTTCTACCATTGATGTGCATTTGCAAGATGTGGCCGAACATTCCTTACGAAAGCAAATGGATTCTTTACGAGGCGAGTGGGGTTGTGTGATATTAATGGAGGTATCAACGGGATATGTGAGGGCAATTGCCAATTTGGCTCGTTCAAAAGATAGTAGTTATGTAGAGAATTATAATTATGCGGTAGGTCAATTGTGTGAGCCTGGATCTACGATGAAGTTGGCCAGTTTGATGGCTGCAATGGAGTCAGGAGCAGTGCATTTAACCGATACCATTAATACAGGAGGTGGTGAGAGAGATTTCAATGGCGTGACCCTTCATGACAGTCACAAGGGAGGATATGGAAGCATTTCTGTGGAGCAAATATTTGAAAAGTCTTCGAATATTGGAACGGCATTAACGGTTCGAAAGGCTTTTGGCAGTAAACCGCAAGCGTTTTTGGATGCGCTGCATTCATTTGGATTGGGAGTGAAATTGGGTGTTGATATTAACGGAGAACGTTCGCCTTTCCTTTATAATTCGGTCAAGAATCCGAAGTGGAGTGGAAATAGTTTAACCCAAATGTCTATTGGCTATGAAGTGTCCTTCACTCCGCTTCAAGTGCTTACTTTTTATAATGCAGTCGCCAATAATGGTTCTATGGTGCGCCCGATGTTTATCCAAGAAGTCAGGAAACCGGGCGGCGTAGTAGATAAAAAAAATCCAATTGTATTAAGAGATAACATTTGTAAACCTGAAGTTATTGAGCAGTGCAAGAAAATGATGGAAGGTGTTGGCGAAAAGGGAGGTACTGCAGAGGAGGCATTTAGAAATTCTCCATTCAAGGTAGCCGGTAAGACAGGTACATGTCGACTATGGAAAAATGGGGTGTATCTGGAAGATCATTATCGAGCCTCTTTTGTTGGATATTTTCCTGCTGAAAATCCAAAGTACAGCTGTATTGTAGTGATTGAAGATCCCCAAGGAGTGTACTATGCATCTAAGGTAGCGGCCCCTGTTTTTAAGGAATTGGCAGCCAAAATTTACGCAACCAATCTGGATATCCATGGAGATAATTTGGTCAAGTCAGCTCAGGCCAACATTCCGACGTTTCGCCCCGGTAGAGGTAAGCAAGGTCGATTATTGAGTCAAGTTATGAATCTGCCCTTGCGAATGCTCGACAATGGTTCCGAGTGGTATTATCCAAGTATTGAGAATAATGTATTGTCCCTGGCTTCAATGACAGTTAAGGAAGGAGTAGTTCCTAATGTAATGGGCATGGGAATGCGCGATGCGGTCTTGGCCCTCGAGCAATCTGGTTATAAGGTGAAGGTTCGTGGATACGGTCATGTGAATGCTCAGAGTATTTCATCAGGAACCGCTTTGAAAAAAGGAAGTTTAATCGTGATTCAATTGCAATGAAACTACTGAAGGATATATTATACAAGGTGCGCATGGAGGAGGTAGTGGGATCCACACATATCGCCATTGAGCAACTAACAATGGATTCAAGAGCTGCAAAGAACATGAGTTTATTTGCAGCGATAGTGGGCTATTCTACCGATGGGCATCAGTTCATAGATGTAGCGGTTGAGAAAGGAGCGAATTGTATTTTATGTCAAACGATTCCTGCTAATCGTAAGCCTGAAGTTACCTACATCAAGGTATTGGATTCAGCCGAAGCATTGGGCATTATCGCTGCTAACTTTTATGATAATCCTTCGGAGAGAATGCAAGTAGTGGGTGTGACGGGTACCAATGGCAAGACGACAGTTGCTACTTTACTATATGAGTTAGCAAAATCAATGGGGAAAAGAGTGGGATTGCTTTCTACTGTTGTAAATAAAATCAACGCCTTATCCATTCCTTCCACCCATACAACGCCTAATTCCATTGAGTTGCAACGATTATTGAGCTTGATGGTAGAAGATGGATGTGAGTATTGTTTCATGGAGGTTTCTTCTCATGCTTTGCACCAAAAGAGAACCGCGGGATTACAATTTGCAGGAGCCTTGTTTACGAATATTACCCATGATCATTTGGATTATCATGGGTCTTTTAATGAGTACATCAGAGCTAAGAAATTGTTGTTTGACCATCTTTCTCCCAACGCGTTTTCTTTGATCAATTGGGATGATCGTCATGCCGAGGTGATGCAACAGAATTGTAAAGGAAGAAATTACACGTACGCATTACAATCGATGGCGAACTATCGCGCCAAAGTAGCGGAGAACACCCTCACCGGATTGTATTTGCATATTGATAATCATGATTTGTATTCTCAATTGATCGGTGAGTTTAATGCCTACAATCTGTTGGCGGTATATGGAGCAGCAGTGTTGTTGGGTTGGGATAAGCTAGAGGTGCTTACAGCACTCAGTGTTATCAAGGCTCCAGAGGGTCGTTTTCAGCATACGCAATCAAAAAATGGAATCATAGCCATAGTTGATTATGCACATACGCCGGATGCATTGGTCAATGTATTGGATACAATCAATGCAATTAGAAGTGGCAACGAGCAACTTATATGTGTAATGGGTTGTGGTGGAGATCGGGATAAGTCAAAGCGTCCGTTAATGGGTAAAGTATCCTGTGATCGCGCTACCAAAGTGGTAGTCACCAGCGATAACCCAAGGACAGAGGACCCCAAGCAAATCATTCAAGAAATTATTCATGGACTGGATCCAGTGGACATGAAGAAAGTTCTAGTGGTATCAGATAGAGCAGAAGCGATTTCTGTTGCTTGTTCTTTAGCACAACCCAATGACATCGTTCTAATTGCGGGAAAGGGTCATGAGAAATATCAAGAGGTGAATGGCGTGAAGCATCCATTCGATGATTATCAATTAGTGAAAGACATCTTTAATTCTATACAGGCATGATCTATCATTTATTTAAATATCTAGATCGGTATTATAATTTTTGGGGTGCTGGATTGTTTCAATATCTGAGCTTTCGCGCGGCGGCTGCGGTCATTTTATCCCTGGTCATTTCCATGATTTTTGGAAAGAAATTGATTTCCTGGTTACGATTCAAGCAGGTGGGTGAAACAGTTCGCGATTTGGGTTTGGATGGTCAGCTGCAAAAATCAGGAACCCCAACCATGGGTGGTTTGATCATTTTAATGTCCATTATCATTCCTACATTATTATTCGCCGATTTAACCAATATCTATATTTTGACTTTGTTAGTTGCTACTGTTTGGTTAGGTGCAATTGGATACTTGGATGATTATATCAAAGTTTTTAAAAAGGATAAGGAAGGATTAGCGGGCAGATTTAAAATCATTGGTCAAATAGGGGCGGGATTGATAGTGGCCTCTATGCTGTATTGGAATCCAAATGTAACCATCAAAGAGCGCATGGATCATGAGGTAACGACCTCTGAAATGGTCGAGCAAACAGGGCATTCGAGTGCAGCCGCCTCTTGGGAGGAGAATAAGAATATTAAAACGACCATCCCATTTATCAAGGATAATGAATTTGATTATAGCTGGCTATTACCATCAGCATGGAGAAATAAATGGAGTTTATGGATAGTATTCTCTTTAGTAGTAATTCTGATTATCACTGCAGTATCCAATGGTGCGAATATCACAGATGGAATTGATGGATTAGCAGCAGGTTCTAGCGCGATTATCGGTGTAACCCTGGCGATTCTGGCCTATGTGTCGGGTAATTACATTTTTGCGGATTACCTCAATATCATGTATATCCCAAAAAGTGGCGAGTTGACAATTTTCATCGCAGCTTTCGTTGGGGCTTGCATTGGATTTTTGTGGTATAATTCCTATCCCGCACAAGTTTTTATGGGCGATACCGGAAGTTTGGCATTGGGTGGAATCATTGCCACATTCTCCATTGCCATTCGAAAGGAATTGCTCATTCCGGTGTTGTGCGGAATTTTTTTAATCGAGAATTTATCGGTGATCATGCAGGTGGCTTATTTCAAGTACACCCGAAAGAAATATGGAGAAGGAAGAAGAATTTTTCTCATGTCTCCATTGCATCATCATTTTCAGAAGAAAGGAATGCATGAGGCGAAAATTGTTTCTCGCTTCTGGATTGTTGGCATTCTACTCGCCGTCATCACCATCATCACTTTAAAAACCAGATAATGAGCAAGCGTTTGGTCATACTCGGTGGTGGAGAAAGTGGAACAGGCACGGCTTTACTTGCTCATCAAAATGGATTTGACGTATTCCTTTCGGATCGTTCTGAATTAAAAGCGGAATATCGCGCAGAATTGATACAAGCGGGAATTGCATTTGAAGAGGGTCAGCATTCTGAATCACTCATTTTTAATGCGGATGTAGTGGTAAAGAGCCCTGGAATTCCTGATCATCTTCCTATGATAGTGTCATTGCGGGAAAAGCAAATTCCGGTAGTGTCAGAAATGGAATTTGCATTTCCCTTTTTAAAAGCAAAGACGATTTGTATTACCGGTTCCAATGGAAAAACTACCACCACTTTATTGACTTATCACATTTTAAAAAATGCAGGTGTTAAAGTGGGTTTGGCGGGTAATGTAGGAAAAAGTTTTGCGCGTCAGTTAATTGGGGATCAGCCAGATTGGTTTGTGTTGGAACTGAGCAGTTTTCAATTGGATGGAATGTTTCAATTCAAGGCAGACATTGCCATACTAACCAATATTACTCCGGATCATTTAGATCGATACGAGTACAAAATGGAGAAGTATGTCGCTTCGAAGTTCAGAATCACTCAAAATCAAGCTTCGGCGGATTATTTTATTTATAACGCACAGGATCCAGAGACCCTTCAATATCTGAAGGCACATTCATTTTCCGCTAATATGATTCCATTTAGTCTGGAAGATCTGGCAGCGGGTGAAGAGCGCGAAGGTGCTTTTATACAAGGAGAAAATATCAATATCAATATCAATAAAAACCCTTTAATTATGAAAATGACAACTTTGGCTTTAAAAGGAAAGCACAATTTGAACAACAGCATGGCTGCTGGAGTAGCCGCAAGATTATTAGACTTGAGAAAGGAAGTGGTTCGAGAAAGTTTGGAACATTTCGAAAACGTAGAACATCGTTTGGAGTTTGTATCAAAAGTTAACGGAGTTACTTTTATCAATGATAGTAAAGCAACTAATGTCAATTCTGCTTGGTACGCCTTAGAGAGCATCAACACCCCTGTTATTTGGGTAGCGGGAGGTCAAGATAAAGGGAATGATTATAATGAATTATTACCGTTAGTAGCCAAACGTGTTAAAGCGATTGTTTGTTTGACGAAAGACAGTTCTAAGATCAGAAAAGCATTTGCAAAAGTGGTAGATACCATTATCGATTCGGATTCAGCAGACCACACTGTTCGAGTTGCTTATGAGTTAGCCAAGGAGGGTGATACCGTTTTATTGTCACCGGCGTGTGCAAGTTTCGATTTATTCGAGAATTATGAAGATCGTGGTCGACAGTTTAAGAAAGCAGTAAGAAGTCTTTAATCTTTTTCGAGCGTGTTACAATATCTAAAAGGAGATAAAGTAATTTGGATGGTCGCATTTATTTTATGCGGCATATCCATTTTGGCTGTCTACAGCGCTGGATCTACTTTGGGTAAAACTTCAGAAGGAGTGTTTTCGGTATTGGCCCGTCACATCACCATGATGGTGGCAGGGCTTGCGGTGATGCTCATTGTTCATCGATTAGATTTTAGATATTTCTCGAAATTTTCGCAGTTGCTGATTTGGGTTAGCATCATTTTATTGGGTGTGACATTGCTCTATGGAGCTAATATCAATAATGCAGATCGTTGGTTGAAGATTCCTGGTTTGGGAATTTCTTTTCAGACCAGTGATTTGGCTAAGGTGGTATTGTTGGTGTATATCGCCAGGATGCTAACATTAAGAAGGGAAGTGCTAGGTGATTTTAAAAAGGGTTTTTTGCCTATTGCAATTCCAATCGGATTGGTTTGTGGGTTGATATTCCCTGCGAATTTTTCGACATGTGCCATGCTTGGTTTAGTGGCCTTTGTTGTTTTGATTGTGGGAGGTTTCCCATTTAAGTATTTATCCTTAATGGTAGGAATCGTTCTTTTATTATTAGGGTTGGTCATTGTTATTGGGGAATACGGTCCAAAAGGATTCATTGGACGATATGAGACATGGAAGAATCGAATTTTTAATAAAATGGATGATAAGGCGGAAGGTAATTATCAGTCGGATCTGGCTAAATACGCCATTTACTCGGGTGGTATGATACCAAAAGGTCCGGGTACTGGGTCATCACGAAATTTTATGCCTCACCCCTATTCGGATATGATTTATGCCTTCATCATAGAGGAATGGGGGTTGCTATTAGGAGGAGGGGGATTGGTTTTTTTGTACATCATATTTTATTTTCGATCTATTCGAGCTGCATTCAATTGTCCCTCTCGTTTTGGACAATTGACTGCATTTGGTTTAGGTACTTTAATTGTGGTGCAGGCCATGATCAATATGGCAGTATCGGTAAGTTTAATGCCTACTACCGGACAGCCGTTGCCATTGATTAGTTTGGGAGGAACGAGCACCATTTTCACTTGTTTGTCGATTGCAATCATTATCAGTGTGAGCAGAGGAAAAGGGGATGTAGATGAAGACCATTTTGTAGAGGAAAATGCAGTGGAATTAACCGATCATCCATTGGGAGTATGAGGGAGCTGCGGTTTATTGTATCTGGCGGTGGAACGGGTGGACATATCTATCCAGCCATTGCAATTGCCATGGCTATTCAAAGAAGATTTCCAGATTCAAAAATATTATTTGTAGGTGCAGAAGGGAAAATGGAAATGGAGAAAGTTCCATTGGCGGGTTTTGAAATAGTAGGTTTACCCATTGCAGGAATACAGCGCAAATGGGATTGGAAGAATTTTTTACTTCCCCTTAAAGTACTCAGGAGTTTGTGGAAAGCAGGGAGGTTGATAAAGCGTTTCCAACCGACTGCTGCTATTGGTGTTGGGGGATATGCAAGTGGTCCTTTATTATGGTCAGCCGCTCATCGTGGGGTACCTTGTTTTATTCAAGAACAAAATTCTTTTGCAGGGCTTACCAATAAATGGTTGTCAAAGAAAGCAACTAATATTTTCGTTGCTTATCCCAACATGAATCGATTTTTTGACAATGATAAAATAGTATTGACCGGTAACCCCATTCGATTTGAATGGAATCAGCACCTTTATCCTAAAGAAGCTGCATTACGTCATTTTGGTCTCGAGTCCAACAAACCGACCTTATTAATGGTGGGCGGCAGTCTGGGTGCACGTGCTATGAATCAGACCATGGAGTATTATTTATCCGAAATTCTGGCTAAGGGATATCAGGTGATTTGGCAAACAGGTAAAAGCTATCAACCTGCCGATAAGTGGATGGCGACCTCAGGATTATGGGTGGGAAATTTTATACATGAAATGCACCAAGCATATGCCGCAGCGGATGCGATTATTAGCAGGGCAGGGGCCATGTCTATTTCTGAGCTCTCGCTGGTAGCGAAACCCACGGCATTTGTTCCCTCTCCTTATGTTTCGGAAGATCATCAAACGCATAATGCGATGGCTTTGGTGGAGGATGGTGCTGCCATGTTGATCAATGAGCGGCAAATCAGAGAGCAATGGATGGAAACCATACTACAGTTATTATCGGATGATGAGGCGAACAAGAAAATGTGCTTGCAAATTGCCAAATGGGCGCGCCCAAATGCGGCCGATGATATCGTTATCGAAATAACTAAAAGACTGGGATTATGAAAGAGATAACGGATCGAACGATTTTCTTTTTCTTAGGGATTGGCGGGATTGGAATGTCTGCGTTGGCTCGTTTTTTTCACGCTAAGGGACATCATGTCTTGGGCTATGATAAGACCGCTACATTGTTGACCCATGAATTGGAATTGGAGGGCATGGAGATTATATATGATGAGGAATTGCATCACCTGCCCTCTTTGATCACGCAATCTCAATCGAATGATATTTGGGTTTGTTATACCCCCGCCATTCCAGGCGATAATATGCTTTTTCAATGGTTTCGGCAAAGGGGCTTTGCTATGGGAAAGCGGAGTGAATTGTTGGGCGCAATAACCAAAACCTACCGAACGATTGCCGTAGCGGGAACCCATGGAAAGACCACGACCTCTTCTTTGATAACCCATCTTTTGCACCATGGCGGACTACCCATTAATGCATTTTTAGGCGGAATTGCCACCAATTTTAACTCCAATTTGGTGTTAGGAGATAGCGAATGGGTGGTGGTGGAAGCGGATGAATTCGATAGGAGTTTTTTAACGCTTTCACCTGAAATGGCCGTGGTGACCGCAGTAGATCCAGATCACCTCGACATCTATGGCAACGCAGCATCTTTCTATGATGGTTTCGCTGCTTTTGTGGGTAAAATCAAAGAAGAGGGAACCTTGATTTGGAAGGAGGGAATACCTTTATCAATCGATCAATTAGCACCGGGTATTTTGTCTCAAACTTATGGGAATGACAAAGCACAGATTCATGCATCGCAATTAAGAGTGGAAAATGGCACTTATGTTTTTGACTATGTTAGTCAAGCTTTAACAATCAAAGATATCAGTTGCGGATTACCTGGAATACATAATGTAGAAAATGCACTGGCTGCTATTTCCATCGCGCTGAAATGTGGAGTCACCGCAGCGGAAATACGCGCTGGAATGGCTTCTTTTTCAGGTGTGAAAAGGAGATTTGAAAAAGTATTGGTGAAAGAATCCATCACGGTGATCGATGATTACGCGCATCATCCTACGGAAATTAGGGCGGCTATTCAATCGGTAAGAGATCTTTACCCCAATCAGCATGTGCTTGGGATTTTCCAGCCTCACTTATTTACGAGAACGCGCGATTTCGGCGATGACTTTGCATTGGCGTTGTCAGCGTTGGATGAAATCATTTTGCTTCCAATTTATCCCGCTAGAGAATTGCCCATCGAAGGAATTGATTCACAATGGCTATTTAATAAAATTTCAAATCCCTCGAAAAAGTTATTAGAAAAAAGTGAATTATTGGAGATTGGAATAAGTGAACACTGGGAGGTCGTGTTGTTTTTAGGAGCAGGCGATATTGATCAGTTGGTGCACCCCTTAACCAAACGAATGAATGACGAAAGAAAGTAGCAATAGCAACGGTTTTAATTGGCGCAAATTGGGCATCGGGATGTCCTATATGTTGCTTATTGGACTGGTGGTTACGCTTTCTGCCTTTTCAAGTCAACATCAACAACAACTGAAATGTTGGAAGATTGAAGTAACGGTTGAGCAATCGAAAAATGGTGAAGGCATGGTAGCCGAGGAAGAGATACAGCAATTTTGTAACGAAGCGTCGAATGGAGTTTTAGGAAAGTCCATTTCCGAATTGGATATTCCGGCGATAAGAAGGGGTTTACTGGGTCTAACGTTTTTGAAGTCGGCTGAGGTATATCCAACACTGGATGGTCGATGTCGAATAGAAGTGAAAGCAAGAAACCCGATTGCCAGGGTCGTCGACTCTGCTGGGGTTACTTATTATTTGGATGAAGAAGGGTATGTGATGCCGTTGAAAGATTTTTTTGTTACCGACTTACCCGTTTTTGTGGGCGCATTTCGAGCCCCGATGCTTACTGGTAGTGTGTTAGAAGATGAAATGGCAACTCCTCAACAGAAGGAGATATTGGAGATGGCTCAAATAATTCAGGAAAGCGAGGTTTGGAATGCGCAAGTAGACCATTTCTACTTTTCAGCCAAGAAAGGATGGATGATGATTCCACGTGTCGGGAAAAATATTATTCGAATCGATACATCAAAAGATTTTAAAAGGAAAATGGAAAACCTGTTTGTCTTTTATAGCAAAGCGGTACCCCATATCGATTTGGATAGCTATGATACTTTAGATACCCGTTTTATTAATCAAATTGTTGGAATAAAAAGAAATATCACATTATGAATAACGAAATCATTGTTGGTCTTGACATTGGAACAACCAAAATTGCTTGCATAGTAGGTCGCTATGACGAACACGGAAAGGTAGAAATCTTAGGCGTTGGAAAGGCGGAAAGTGTAGGGGTGCAGCGCGGCGTCGTTGTCAATATTTTGGACACGGTCAATTCCATAAAAAAGGCGGTGGCGTTGGCTTCCGAGAAGAGTAATGTAGATATCCGTATCGTGAATGTAGGTATAGCGGGTCAGCATATTCGCAGTACGCAACATCAAGCGACCAGAACCAGAAATAATGCAGAGGATGAAATCTCGCAATTGGATATTGATATCATGACGGAGGATATTCGTCGCATTCCCGTTCAGCCTGGTGAGAATATTATTCATGCATTACCGCAAGATTTTACAGTGGATCAAGAGACTGGGGTAAAAGATCCGATTGGTATGGCAGGCGTGCGCATGAAAGCGAACTATCATGTTATTACTGGACAGATTTCGCAAATCAACAATATTTATCGTTGTGTGAGAAAAGCAGGGCTTGAAGTAGCCAAGCTAACCCTAGAACCTTTGGCTAGTTCTGCTTCGGTTTTGAGTGAGGAGGAAATGGAAGCAGGAATAGCGTTGGTCGATATCGGTGGGGGAACTACGGATATTGCCATTTTCCATGATGGGATCATTCGTCACACTGCAGTGATTCCTTTTGGCGGAAATATTATCACGGAGGACATTAAGAATGGTTGTTCTATTTTGGGTAAATATGCGGAGATCTTGAAAGTAAATCATGGTCATGCACTTTCGGAAGCGATTCGTCAGAACTCGGTAATTGCCATCCCTGGTTTGGCTGGACAACCCAAGCGAGAAATCTCTACCCTTCGTTTAGCGCAAATTATTCAAGCGCGAATGGAAGAAATATTGGAGTATGTGCAAAGTGAAATTGTATCGTCTGGTTATCACAAGTCATTAATTGGAGGAATTGTAATGACCGGCGGTGGAGCGCAGTTACGAAATATGAAGCAATTGGTAGAATATCAAACCGGGATGCATTGTCGCATCGGCTCCCCCAATTATCATGTTTCTGTGTCGAGGGATGAGACAAAATTGACACCGGTATTGTCGACAGGTGTAGGTTTATTGATGACCTACGAAAATTCAGAGAATCAATTCAACACCATGCAAGTTGGAGTTGGGGAGAATATTCCCGAGATAATTGAGGAGCCAATTGAAGATCCAATTGGATTGACAGAAGAGGTTGCCGAAGAAGGGGGGATGACAACTGCAGATGTGACAGCAGAGGTGGAAACAGGGAAGGAAACGAAAAAGAAAAAGGCCGTCTTTTCTCTTGATTGGTTGAAGTCGTTACTCGAAGAACAGTTTAAAGAGAATTTGGATTAGGTTGTTTTTTATTTGGTTGGTTTAGAGAAAAAAGACCGCAAGAGCGGTCTTTTTGTTTGATAGGATATATTAAATTCGATCAAACCCGGTATATTTCACCAAAGCAGCAGGGATTCGGATTCCGTCTGACGTTTGATGATTTTCGAGCAATGCCGCTACGATTCGAGGAAGCGCAAGTGCACTGCCGTTGAGGGTATGTACCAATTGGGTCTTTCCATCAGCTCCTTTGAATCTGCATTTTAATCGGTTGGCTTGGAAAGTTTCAAAATTAGAAGTGGAACTAACTTCTAACCAACGTTCTTGCGCAGCAGAAAAGACTTCGAAGTCGTAAGTCAGTGCTGAGGTGAAGCCCATGTCTCCACCGCATAGACGAAGGATGCGATAGGGCAGTTCTAGTTTTTGAAGCAACCCTTCTACATGTGTTACCATTTGGTCCAAAATATCGTAACTATTTGAAGGGTTTGCTATTTGTACAATCTCAACTTTATCGAATTGATGTAAGCGATTTAATCCTCTCACATCTTTGCCATAACTTCCCGCCTCTCTCCTAAAGCATGGAGTATATCCAGTTATTTTTATGGGAAGCTCGTTGTCTTTTAAGATAACATCACGATAAATATTGGTGAGCGGAACCTCCGCAGTAGGAATCAGGTATAAATCATCGATTCCTACATGATACATTTGACCTTCTTTGTCGGGAAGTTGTCCTGTACCATATCCACTTGCTTCATTAACTACATGGGGTGGAATGACTTCTTCGTATCCTGCTGCTCTTGCTTCATCTAAAAAGAAGTTGATGAGTGCTCTTTGAAGAATAGCCCCCTTTCCACGGTAAATGGGAAACCCAGCACCTGTTATTTTCACTCCCGTTTCAAAGTCAATCAATCCAAATTGATCCGCTAAATCCCAATGGGCTTTTTTAAATTCTCCCAATGTTGGAATATTACCCCATTCTTTGACCACCACATTTTCCTCCGCTCCTTTTCCGAATACAACACTCGTGTGAGGTGTATTGGGTAATTGATACAGCAGCTGAGTTTGCTCAGTTTCCAAAGCATGAAATTGGTTCTCCAGTTGTTTGGCGTTGTTTTTTAAATCAACGGTTTGATTTTTTAAGGCTTCTGCCTCTTCCTTCATTCCGGTTTTAAAAAAATCACCGATCTGTTTAGCCAGCACGTTTGACTGCGCTTGAATGGACTCTAACTCTTGCTGAATCTTTCTTCTTTGTGCATCAATTTCGATGACTTGATCAACGATGCCGCTGAAATCTTTATTCCTTTTATCTAAGGCCGCAAGAACTTGCGCTTTGTTCTCTCTGATGTTTTGAATTTGAAGCATATCGTACTGAATTAAAAAAAAACTCCCGACCTGAAAATCAGACCGGGAGAAAAATTAAAAAAAAAAACAACCTATCCCGGAATTAGGCTTGTGCCATAACCGAAACATACGATTTATTATCTTTCTTTTTGCGGAATTGAACCACTCCATCCACTAAAGCAAACAATGTATGGTCTTTACCCATACCTACGTTTACTCCAGGATTGTGCCTCGTTCCACGTTGACGAACAATGATATTACCTGCAATGCAAGTTTGGCCGCCGTAAATTTTCACGCCTAGACGCTTACTTTCTGATTCGCGACCGTTTTTTACTTTACCTTCACCTTTCTTATGTGCCATGGTATTACAGTTTTAGA
>CAZJCQ010000035.1:0-28976 GCA_964544665.1 uncultured Chryseobacterium sp.
CGCAAATCAATTTAGATGTCATCTGCGAAGGCGAAATTTATAAATTGGTGGAGCCTCATCATATTCAGCAAAATAAATTAGATGATGCTATTGCAAAGTGGAATGTTGGATCTGTGTTGAACTGCGGAGGGCATGCCTATCCGGTAAAGCAATGGCATGAGATCATTCAATCTATAGAGACTACCACCAAAAGCAAAGGCCGATTGAAAATTCCGGTGTTGTATGGCATTGACGCCATTCATGGGGCGAATTATGTGATGGGGTCAACCTTGTTCCCTCAACAACTCGCGCAAGCTGCTACTTTTAATCCTCAACTGGTGGGTAAAGTGGCTGAAATAACGGCGGTAGAAACCAGGGCAGCGGGTATTCCATGGAATTTTTCTCCGGTGTTAGATGTCGGAAGAAATCCTAATTGGTCTCGTTTTTTCGAAACGTATGGAGAAGACCCCTATTTGTGCAGCGTCATGGGAGCGGGTACCATCAAGGGATATCAAGGTGCAGATGCAAACATGGTCGATGGCCGTCATGTAGCTGCATGCATGAAACATTTTTTAGGGTATAGTGGTGCTCGCACCGGTAAGGATCGTACCCCTGCCTATTTATCAGACATTCAGCTCAGAGAAATTTACATGCCGTCATTTCAAGCGGCGATTGATGCCGGTGCTTTGACCGTGATGATCAACAGTGGAGAAATCAATGGAATCCCAGTGCATGCGAATCCGAAAATTTTAGTGGAGTTATTAAGAAATGAAATGCACTTCAATGGAATGGCCGTGACCGATTGGGAAGATGTTATCAAGTTGGTGCAAGTACATCATGTAGCGTTGGATTTGAAAGAAGCCGTTTATCAGGCAGTAATGGCGGGAATTGACATGTGCATGGTTCCCAATGATTATGATTTTACCCGTTACTTGATCGAATTGGTGAAAGAAGGGAGAATTCCAGAGAGTCGATTAGATGAAAGCGTGACCAGAATTCTTTTGCTTAAAATGAAGCTAATGAACATCGAGAATGCAACCTCCGTTGACTTAAAAGACAAAGTGGGTTGTAGCGAACATATCGCCATTGCCAAGCAAGTAGTGGCGGAATCCGTGACCTTGCTTCAGAATAAAAACGCTACACTTCCTTTGAAAAAGGAAAGTAAAATCATGGTGACGGGTCCTGCTGCACATTCTTTGATTTTAATGAATGGAGCGTGGAGCAGAACTTGGCAAGGAGTGGATTCTACTTGGGAAGATGCCAGCAAAATGACTATTGTAGAAGGAATGCGAACCATCGGTGGAGCACAAGTCAAATACCACAAGGGTTGTGAATTGACTAGCTATAAGAAAAATGAAAAGTGGTTGAAGTCGCTCAAGAAGATGGATGTAATTGTGGCTTGCTTGGGTGAATTGCCCTCTACTGAAAAACCAGGTGACATTGATGACTTAAGTTTAGAGAAGGCGCAGATTAAATTTGTAAATGACTTGATTAAAACAGGCAAACCTGTGGTACTGGTTTTGTTGGAAAATAGACCTCGACTCCTCGAGCCTATCGCTGATCAATGTGCTGCTATTGTGATGGCCTATCAACCTGGAGATAACGCGGGGGATGTGTTAGCCAAAATATTGTACGGCGAAATCAATCCGTCAGGTAAATTGCCTTTTACCTATCCTCGATTCAATCAAAGTTTATTGACTTATGATCACAAACACAGTGAGGATTTGGATGTCAAATTTGGCGAGAACGCCTACCAACCCCAGTGGTCCTTTGGACATGGTATTTCTTACTCCGATTTAAAATATCAAAATTTAAAAATTACCAAGGCGCGCAATAATAGCGCACAACCAACTTGGGTAGTGAGTGTTGAGGTAGAGAACAAAAGTGATCTTGACGCGCAAGAAACAGTGTTACTTTATTTACATGATCAAGTCGCGAGCGTAACACCAAGTGTGAAAAAATTAAAGCGATTTGAAAAAAAGAAAATAGCAGCTCACAAGATTACCGTTTATGAATTTGTGTTGGGTAAGGAAGACTTGATGTTCATTGGTCGTTCTGCCAAGCCTGAATTGGAGGGTGGTGTTTGGGATGTTTATGTAGGTGATTTAAAAGGTCAAATAGAGTATCAACCATGATGAAAAAGTTGTGTATCATTATCCTAGTGTCGTTTTTGCTCAATGCCTGTAAGCAATCGGATCCAGAGAGCGTGCTAGGTCGAGTAGGGGATACCGTTACTTTTGCTGGAAGAAAGTGGGACATCAAGTACAGCAGTCAGCCGGTAGGTCCGGGACCTAATAATTTCTCAAAGCGATACGATGATGTTTGGGTAGATGAGAAAGGATTCCTTCATTTGACAATAGATCAGCATGATAATATTTGGTATTCATCTGAGGTGGTGGGCCAAGATAATTTAAGTTATGGAACTTATACCTTCACCATTCAAGCGGATCCGATGTCCTTTTCTGAGAATGTTGTTTTTGGCTTATTCACTTGGGATGATAGCACTTTTTTTACAGATGGCAATAGTGAGGTGGACATCGAATTTTCTAAATGGGGAGATTCGCTGAGTCAGTCTCCAACTACGTTTTCTGTACAGCCAGTGAGTTTTGGTTCGTATTACCCAGAGCGAACACGCGAGCAGGCATTGGATGTAAATGTTCTGAAGGGAGTAACCACTCATCAATTTCATTGGACAGATACATTGATCACTTGGAACAGCTATGCGGGAACGGAGGCAAGTGGTGTTCCTGTTGCAACTTGGTCTTTCAATTTGAATCACCCGCCTCGAGTGAAACAAGATGGAGGACAAACTTCTCAACCCATTGTCATTCCTGCGCCAGGGGCACAGACCCATGCTCGGATGAATCTTTGGACCTTGCCCTATCAAACGCAAGGGCCTAATAATGGATTAAAGCATGAAGTTGTAATTCGCGATTTTCGTTTTGATCCCCTCTGAGGTTGAGGGAAAGGGTTATCTTTATCGTCTAAATCAGTATGATGAAAAAAATAATGATGGGCTTTATTGCCTGTATATCTTTACCTGGTTGGTCACAGACCAATCCCGCTATTACATCTTGGTTAATCAACACGGATGGTGCCAAGGGTAGACATTATGTGCAAGGCAATTCTACCGCTATACAAGATAATGACTCAGTTAATTGTCAAACCGTATTGTATTCCAATCAATGGGTATATGTCAGAACCAAGGGAATACCGGCCTACGTGACGGGTCCATTTATGGATGGCAATCCTTCTTTGGCTACCAATCAGAATGCAATTTTTAAATTCCCATTGAATCCAACAGTGAATTCAGGAACTCCCACTGCAACAACGATGGGAAATATTGGTGTATTTATCAATGGGGTGGCTTTGTTCGATTATCGTGATGGGGTTTCATGGAACAACATGTCTCAAACTGAGGGAGGAGGTCCTATTCAAGGACCACCCGGACAAGGCATATGGAATCGTGATGCCATTGTGGCCGAGCGTCCCGGCTTTGATTGTTCCAAAGGTCATCCGGCCATGGGCAATTATCATCATCATCAAAATCCTTCTGCTTTTGATTTGGATCTGCAAGTGATTTCTACAGTTTGTAATTTATACGATGCCGATGGATTATATGTGATCGATAGCATGGCGCATAGTCCGCTCATTGGGTTTGCTTATGATGGATTTCCAATTTACGGAGCGTATGGATATCAAAATACCAATGGAACAGGAGGGTTTACCCGCATGAAGTCCAGTTATCAATTGCGGAACATTACGGTCAGAACGCATTATGCCGATGGAACAGATGTAACCGACGGACCGCCAGTTAATGCCACGTATCCCTTAGGACATTACCGTGAAGATTATGAATTTGTCGCACATCCCAATGAACCCGATTACTTGGATGAACACAATGGTCGGTTTTGCGTAACTCCCGAATATCCCAATGGTATATATGCATATTTCTGCACAGTTTATGCCAATTGGAATTCGGCTTATCCTTACGTTGTAGGTCCTACTTTTTATGGAAATAAGGTAGCCGCGAAAGTAAACAGCATAACGGAGTCCGTGTCGGAGTACAATGGTAATCCCACAACAGGAGTGATTGCGGGTCCAGATTCGTGGGATTTGGTGATTTTCCCCAATCCGTCCAATGATTATGTGGCGGTTCAATACAATGGATTACTCAAAGAGAACGCAACCATTCAATTGTTGGATGAAAAAGGTAGATTGGTGGCTACTTCCACTTTATCAAAGGGCAGTACAGTAGCATATCTTGATGTTCGCTCTTTGTACAGCGGGCTATATCAACTGGCCATCGAATCCGCGGGTCATCGATTTTCTCGGTTATTGGTGATTCAACATTGATAAATGTTATTTTGGAAACCGCTTCGGCGGTTTTTTTCTTGCCTTTTAGGAGTTATTGTAAAAATTACAAAAATACTTTTTGTTTTATTAGATATTATTTTATATTCGTAACACTAAACCAAAACAAATTCACTATGAGAAAAGTCTTATTATCCATTTTAATGTTCGTCGGAATGACGAATATTTTATTGGCATATAATGTAACTTTTAAAGTTGACATGGCCAACGTGTCGGGCTTTACAGTTGCAAATGTCAATGGAAATCTAAACGGCTGGTGTGGTAGTTGTGCTCCCATGACCGATGACAACAACGATGGCATTTGGGAATTGACCATCGATCTTCTTCCGGGAACTTATGAGTATAAGTTTACTGCGGATGGATGGAATCAACAGGAAAACTTAACCCCTGGATCTGCTTGTACGGTTACCAATTTTGGGTTTACCAATAGGAGCCTTACGGTGGTTGATGCGGACATCGTTCTTCCCGTTGTGTGTTGGGGATCATGCACTACTTGCACGAGTGTATATCCGGTCACTTTTAAAGTAGACATGTCTACGGTAACCGCTTCTTATACGCAACCAACGGTAAATGGTATGTTCAATGGTTGGAGCGGTAATGCGAATCCATTAACAGATGCAAACAATGATGGAATTTGGGAAACAACCATTTATTTGAGTGCGGGTACTTATGAATATAAGTTTGCTGCTGACAACTGGGGAATTCAGGAGAATTTAATTCCCGGTTCCACTTGTACGGTTACCAATTCTGGTTTTACTAATCGTACTGTAACGGTAAGTAATGCTGCTGTTGTTTTAGATCCTATTTGTTGGGGGGCTTGCGTAGCTTGTAGCCAAGTAGCTCCTTCCTATAATGTGACTTTTCAGGTAGATATGAATCAGCAAACAGGATATACAATTCCTGAGTTGAATGGTACTTTCAACAACTGGTGTGGAAACTGTGCACAAATGAGCGATAGCAACAATGATGGTATATATGATATTACGGTTCAACTGCAAGCGGGCACC
Source organism: uncultured Chryseobacterium sp. (assembly GCA_964544665.1). Classification (GTDB taxonomy): domain Bacteria; phylum Bacteroidota; class Bacteroidia; order Flavobacteriales_D; family Sanyastnellaceae; genus CAMCTV01. Next base: position 5,361 of record CAZJCQ010000035.1, read on the forward strand.
TATGAGTATAAGTTTTCTCATGATAACTGGGGAGGTTCTGAGCAATTGACAGCTGGATCTAGTTGTACCGTTACCAACGGGGGATTCACTAATCGTAGTTTGACGGTTACGGGTAATACCGTATTAAGTCCAGTTTGTTATGCTAGTTGCAATGCTTGCACAGCTCCTACTTATAATGTTACTTTCCAAGTGGATATGTCTCAGCAGCCGGGTATTGTCCCTGAGTTGAATGGAACCTTTAACAACTGGTGTGGTGATTGTACCCCGATGACGGATGCGAATAATGATGGGGTTTACGAAGTGACCGTTGCCCTTCAGTCTGGCAACTATGAATATAAATTTGCTTGGGGTAACTGGTCGGGTTCAGAGTCTTTAACGGCTGGTTCCTCTTGTACCGTAACCAATGGCGGATTTACCAATCGTTCATTAGTAGTAGGAACTACTGCGATGACCATTCCGGTGGTTTGTTATGGATCTTGTACAACTTGCTCACCCCCTGTTTACAACATTACTTTCCAAGTGGATATGTCTCAGCAATCTGGCTTTACGGCTGCAAATGTGAATGGTACTTTCAATGGATGGTGTGGAGCTTGCAATGCAATGACGGATGCGAATAATGATGGTATATGGACCGTAACCATTCCCTTAGCTGCGGGAACCTACGAATATAAGTTTACAACTGATGGATGGGGAGGTCAAGAGAATTTAATTCCCGGAAGTCCTTGTACAGTGACTAATAGTGGCTATACTAACCGCAGCCTAAGCGTGACAGCAGATGCTACCATAGCGGTAGTATGTTATGGATCTTGTTCTGCCTGCTCTGGTGGAGGTGGTAATGTTCAGGGATGTACGAACGTTAATGCGACCAACTACAATCAGGCAGCTACTATTGATGATGGATCTTGTTTATACAACGTGAAATTCCAAGTAGATATGGCGAATCAAACAGGATTCACTACTCCAGAGGTAAATGGAACTTTTAACGGATGGTGCGGCAGTTGCAACGCCATGACGGATTCAAATAATGATGGCGTATGGGAAGTGACAATTGCGCTTGCAGCGGGTTCCTACGAATATAAGTTCTCTGCTGACGGTTGGGGATCTCAAGAGAACCTAGTTCAAGGTTCACCTTGTACGGTTACGAATGGTGGTTTTACCAATCGCTCTTTAGTGGTTGGTTCATCTAGTGCCATTATTCCCATTGTTTGCTGGGGATCTTGCAACAACTGTTCTGCCCCCACTTATAGCGTTACTTTCCAAGTGGACATGACGCAAACCACAGGTTTCACCACACCAGAGGTAAATGGTAGCTTCAACGGATGGTGCGGGAACTGCAATCCGCTAACTGATGCGAATAGTGATGGTATTTGGGAGACAACTGTTAACCTTGGCGCGGGCACTTATGAATATAAATTTTCTGCTGATGGCTGGGGTATACAAGAGAGCTTAACAGCGGGTACTCCATGTACTGTTACCAACTATGGATTTACAAATCGTTCCTTAGTAGTGACCAATGCAAATGTGGTTGTCCCCGTGGTTTGTTGGAATTCTTGCAGTGCTTGTGCTCCTCCAACACGTAATATCACTTTCCAAGTAGATATGTCTCAGCAAACAGGATTCACCACCCCTGAAGTGAATGGAAGCTTCAACAATTGGTGTGGAAGCTGCAATCCAATGACCGATGCTAACAATGACGGAATCTGGGAAGTAACGCTTCCAATTCCTGTGGGTAGCTATGAATACAAGTTCACAGCAGATGCATGGGGTTCTCAAGAAAATCTTGCACCTGGATCGAGCTGCACGGTGACCAATTACGGTTTCACGAATCGCGCTTTAACAGTGGCGAGCACCGATGAAACATTACCAGTGGTTTGTTGGGGATCTTGTACCACATGTACACAATTATATAATGTTACTTTCCAAGTGGATATGAATCAGCAGTCTGGATTTACAACACCAGAAGTCAATGGTAGTTTTAACGGATGGTGCGGAAGCTGCAATGCCATGTCAGATGCTAATAACGATGGTGTTTGGGAAGTAACGGTTGCTTTGCCTGCAGGTACTTATGAATATAAATATTCAGCCGATGGATGGGGATCTCAAGAATCTTTGACTCCAGGTTCTTCTTGCACTGTTAGCAATTACGGCTTTACCAATCGTACATTAACGGTAGGTAATACTGCACAAACGTTACCAGTAGTTTGTTGGGGATCATGCAGTATTTGTTCTGCTCCATCTTATAACGTGACTTTTCGTGTGGATATGTCCCAAACAACTGGCTTTACCACTCCAGAAGTGAATGGAACTTTCAATGGTTGGTGCGGTAACTGCAGTGCCATGACGGATGCTAATAATGACGGTGTTTGGGAAATCACCATACCACTTCAGTCGGGCACCTATGAATACAAGTTCTCAGCCGATGGATGGGGTATTCAAGAAGCTTTGACAGCAGGTTCATCTTGCACGGTAACCAATTTTGGCTTCACCAATCGTTCTTTGGTGGTCAACGGAGCATCTCAAACTTTGGATATTGTTTGTTGGAATTCATGTGCGGCTTGTTGTCAAAACTTATCTTATTATGCAGATAATGATGGTGACGGAGAAGGGGCCGGTGCGGTTCAAATCTTGTGCGCAGTTCCTACTTCTGGATACTCATTGACAGCATTAGACTGTAATGATAATTCAGCCGCCATCAATCCAAGTGCTACCGAGATCTGTGGTAATTTAATTGACGAGAATTGTGATGGTATCATGGGTATTTGCGGTGATGATTACGCTGCTGCTACCACATTAGCCAATATTGGACAATATGGTACTGGAACGCAATCAACCACAACGGTGAATTTGATTACGGCCACCAACTCCGTTCAATCTCCTGGAACAGGAAATGACATGTGGTATAACTTCGTGGCTACTGGTAATGCTGTGAGAATCTCGTTAAAGGGAGCTACTGGTGTTGCTGATGATAATGCTATCGGTTTGTATAACTATTCAGCAGGCGCAATGAATCAAATGATTCCGATTGCAACTGAGAATGATGTTACAACAGCTGCAATGGGCGTCTCTACTGATGCAGGTAATGAAATTTTATATTACAGCAACTTGGTGGTGGGTAATACTTATTCTATCAATATCAGTAATCAAAATAGCACACCTGGAATTGTTATTATGACAGTGAGTTATTTGCGTGGTAGTCAAATCGACATTGGAGCGTATACAGGATATACCAACTCCTACACGAATGTTTGTCAAAATTTCAAAGCTGCATTTAGAAGTGGTGGAACCAGTTACATTGTTCGTCGTTGGTCAAGTGCGGTTGCTTCAGGTACCCCTATTTGGAGTTACACGATTCCATCAGGTACGGTATGTCAGCTTGGAAAAATTGCTCCTGCTAACTTCACTGGTGCAAATCAAAGTTTGTATGTTTCTGTGGATGTTGTTTACAACATGGCGGATGCCTTCGGTAATGCCAATACCATCAATGCAGTAGGTACGGCAGTGGGTACATTTACTTTACAATCTGAGGCCTCATTGTTTGTGAGAACTTCAGATCAGTGTCCAGTATTCAAGAGCGTTTCTTCTAGTGTCGCAACCAACAGAAGTGTTTGTGGAGTAGCCACCTATGGTTGGGAGTTTACTCAGGTATTCCCAGCTCCTGGATTACCAACCGCGGTGAATGGTGCGGCTGGCGCGTCACGTATCTTACCACTGGCAGCAGTAGCGGGTATTTCAAACGGTCAACGTTATGACGTGAGAATACGTGCTAATCATTTGGATGGTGTTTCTTCTACCGCTTACTCAGCAAACAATTCATGCGTGAAGACCATCGGTGCTTCAGGGATGCCAATCGAAGACAATGGTGATGTTATGAGCAATGTTCAATTGAATGGTGCGAATATCAGTGTCTTCCCTAATCCTAATAGCGGAAATGGTATTCAAGTATCCATCAACGGAATGGATGGAGCAGTGAAGGTAGAATTAATGGATGCTACCGGAAGATTGGTTACTCAAGAACAATGGGTAGTAGAAGGTGCGTTGAATCAAGCCATGAATTTCAATTCGACCTTACCAGTTGGAATGTACAGTATTCGTTTTACACAAGGTTCTTATGCAGAATCCTTGAAATTCATTGTGACCAGATAGGTTTTTGTTAGTTTTACTTGGTCACACAAGAGGAAGGGCTGTCTCAACGGAGACAGCCCTTTTATTTTTCACCAAGCCTTATTGATAATCCATGTAAGATTCCGCTTTTCTGGTGGTTTTCCTATCTAATTTGGTTTCATGAAAGTTCATATGATAGCCATAGGTGGAAGTGCGATGCACAATTTGGCCATTGCCTTGGCGCAAAAGGGTATAGCCGTATCAGGGAGTGATGATGAGGTATTTGAGCCAAGTAAATCCAGGTTGGCGAAATATGGATTATTGCCAGATTGGATGGGGTGGAATGCTGATCGAATTTCTGCAGATTTGGATGCGGTTATCGTAGGGATGCATGCCCGAAAGGATAATCCGGAATTATTACGAGCACAAGAATTGGGATTGAAAATTTATTCTTATCCTGAATATTTATATGAGCAAACCAAAGAGAAGAAGCGAATCGTGATTGGAGGAAGTCATGGTAAAACATCGATTACTTCGATGCTTTTGCATGTGATGAAATTCGCGGGGGTTGAAACAGACTTTATGGTAGGAGCTCAATTGGCGGGATTTGAATGCATGGTGAAATTAACGCATGAGGCCCCGTTTGTAGTATTGGAGGGAGATGAATATTTATCATCTCCGACGGATTTGAGACCAAAGTTTCATTTGTATCATCCACATATTGCATTGATCAGTGGTATTGCGTGGGATCACATCAATGTGTTTCCTACCTTTCAAGATTACGTGGTGCAATTCGATAAATTTATCGACTGCATTGAACCCAATGGTACATTGATTTATTCGGAGGATGATTCAGAGGTTGTTCAAATCGCCATGAAATCCAGGCATAGGGTGTTGGAGAGAAAGGGATACGGAGCGCATCCGCACGAATTGGAAAATGGAGTTACGTATTTGATTACCCCCAAAGGAAAGGTTCCATTGAAGATTTTCGGCTTACATAATTTACAGAATTTAAATGGAGCGCGAATGATTGCCGCTCAAATAGGCATCTCAGATGAGGTCTTTTATCAAGCCATTCAATCTTTCGAAGGGGCGTCTAAGCGATTAGAGGTGGTAGCAAGGCGAAAGCAAGGAATCATTTTTAAGGACTTTGCTCATTCACCCTCCAAATTAAAAGCGACCAGTTCAGCAGTTAAGAAGCAATATCCTCACCATCGTTTGGTGGCGTGTATGGAGCTGCATACTTTTAGCAGCCTGAATGCTGAATTTTTGAATGAATATGCCCATAGCATGGATGAACCAGATGTAGCAGTGGTATACTTTAACCCACACACCATTGCGCACAAGCGATTGTCTCCCATAACGATTGAGGATGTTAAAAAGGCTTTTCAAAGAGAAGATATGATGGTTCTGACCGATGCGTCATTGGTCAAGATGATTTTATTGGAGATGGATTGGGAAAGGACTAATTTATTGTGGATGACCAGCGGAAACTTTGATGGTTTAGAGATAGCAGAATTAGCCCAACAATTGGCGATGGATTAATTGTATTATCTTGCCTTCATGTTTCGTAAGAAGGTGATGGTTTCCGGTTGTTTTGATTGTCTGCACAGCGGACACGTTGCTTTCTTAGAATCGGCAGCACAATTCGGTGATTTATACGTATGCATTGGCAATGACGCCAATATTTTTTCATTAAAGAGCAGACCCGTAGCACAATCGCAGGAGGAGAGGGCTTATATGTTGAGGTCCTTGAAGTGTGTCAAGGAAGTGATGATTAGCAAGGGAATGGGCATGATGGATTTTATGGATGAATTTGAGTCCATTCGTCCTGATTATTTCGTAGTAAATGAAGATGGTCACCAAGCATCAAAGAGAGCGCTTTGCGAAAAATGGCATGTAGAATACATCGTACTCAATCGTGAGCCGGCGGCGAAGTTACCAGCGCGCTCTACGACGGACATCCGGTCAAAAGATCTTATCCCTTATCGAGTCGATTTAGCAGGAGGATGGTTGGACCAGCCTTTTGTTTCAAGCATTTGTTCAGGTTCTGTCATTACCATTTCGGTTGAGGTGGACTTTGCAGTAAATAGTCGAAGCGGTATGGCTTCTAGCACCCATGATAAGGCCAGAGAGATATGGGGTCATCAATTACCTCATCAAGAGGTAGAAAAGACAGCAAAGTTACTCTTTGCATTTGATAATCCCCCGGGAAAAAAAGATATTTCAGGATCGCAGGACGCCATTGGTATTGTCTACCCGGGTGCGAATCGATTGTTCTATCAAGGTCAGTATTGGCCCGATCAAATCGAAAGTATTTTCGATGAGTCCACGCTTTCCTGGCTAGAGCAGGTAATTCAATTGGTTCCTTTAAGCCCTCGGGCAAGTGATTTTGAAGTACTCTCTGTTCAGCAGCTGAGTCTATTATCAGCAACAAAATTAGCGAGCGCCGCAGATGGCGTTTGGAGGGCGATTCAGCAGAAGGATATCAATGCATTGGGTGAAAATGTAACGGCATCTTTGCATGCACAGGTTGAAATGTTTCCGCTAATGTGGAATGAGGTTTGTCAGCAAGCGCTAGAATCGTTGCAAGGCGCAATTGCAGGATATAAAATTTCAGGAGCCGGAGGAGGTGGATATCTAGTGCTCGTTGCAGCCGAAAAGATACCGGGTGCCATGTCTATTTCCATTAAAAGAAAAGAGCAGATATGAAATCATGGTCCACTTATATTGCGGTTGTAGCGTTGTTCTTTTTGTGGGCATTGGCGCACAACCTTAATCCCATTTTAATCCCTCAGCTCAAGAAGGCGTTTGGATTGAGTGATTGGAAGGCAGCCTGGGTGGACTCTTCCTTTTACCTTGCCTATTTTTTGAGTGCAATTCCCGCGGGAATGGTGATACGAAAGCGCGGATATAAGGTGGCAATCATCATAGGACTGACCTTGTTTGCGCTGGGGGCATTGTTGTTTTATCCTGCGGCATCTCAATTATCTTATACCTTGTTTTTGTTCGCATTATTTACCATTGGTTTTGGTTTAACCTTTCTCGAAACGTCTGCGAATCCTTTGGTCGCGCAATTTGAATTGGGCAAGAAGCCGGCTTTTTTGCTCAACCTTGCGCAGAGCTTCAATGGCTTGGGAGCCAGTTTGGCTGGCTGGTTGGGTGGATTTTTAATTTTTGGATCGACCTCTAATGTGAGCACGGCAGCGGAGTTGGCAAGCAGTGTAATGCTGCCATATTTAGTCATCGGTTTAACGGTGTTGATGGTAGCCGTTTTTTTCTCTCGCATTTCCCTTCCTGATACCACCACCAAGGAGACGGGATCTTCTCCTTTAAAACGATCTTACTTTCGATGGGCCGCGGTTGCACAATTTTTTTATGTTGGGGCGCAAGTGGGAGTGGGTAGTTTTTTTATTCGCTACGTGGTACAGTATGCAGGATGGTCGGATTCAGAAGCCTCTTACTTATTGTCATTGGCTTTGTTGTTATTCATGTTCGGACGATTTATCGGAACCGCTTTGATGAATTGGTTCAAGGCAACGAAAGTCCTTCAAATAGCAGCGATTTTGGCGATCATGTCTTCTTTTTTAGTCGGGCTGCATGCACCTGGCTCTTTGCTTCTTTTAATGATTCTCTTATTGGTCATGTCCATCATGTTTCCAACGATATTTTCATTGGCCATGGAAGGAATCTTACCAAGCGAAAGGCCTTTGGGTTCATCTTATATCATCATGACCATTGTTGGAGGGGCCATCATTCCTCCTTTAATGGGGCAAGTAAGTGATGTATTTGGGTTGAGTGCAGCCTACCTCATACCCTGTGGATGTTTTATTGTCGTGTTTTTATTTTCACTTAAAAACAAAGAAGAACATGTCTAGCATATATTACCTTTTGTTAGATCTTAAAAATGATCCGGAATTGATTGCCACTTATGAGGCACATCACCAAAGAGTTTGGCCGGAAATTGAACAAAGTTTACGGGATAGTGGTATTATGAAGTGTGAAATATTTCGTTTTACGAATCGTTTAATGATGAGATTAGAGGTGAATGAGCATTTTGATTTTGAATCAAAAAAGGAAAAGGATGCCCATTCCCCGGTCGTTCAAGAATGGGAAATGTTGATGTGGAAATTTCAGCAGGCCCTCCCTGAAACTCCGCAAGGATCTAAATGGCAATTGATGAATAAGATTTATGATTGGCAGTCATGATAGAAAAAAAGTATTGGCAAATTCTCTTCTTTTTTATAGGCGTATTTCCTATCAGTGCCCAAGTGCAGCAGATGGAATGGGCACAGAAAGCATGGTTGAAAAGTCAAGAAGTTGAGGAGTTGTATTTTGAAGCAACCAATGGAACTTCTGCTTCGGGTACCCTTCAATACCATGGTTTTTTGACCCATCGGGGAAAACCGAAATTGTTATTGGTTCATGGATTTTCAGCCAGTGCTTTGATGCAGTACAGTAACATCATGCCCTATCTCAAAAGACGATTTGATGTGATTGCGGTGGACTTGCGCTTTCATGGAGAGACCGTATCGGATACTTTGGATTATTCGGTAGAAAGTCAAGCCAAACATGTCATGGAGTTTATGGAGTGTCTCACCAAGCATTTTCAAGACTCGTCTTTTTTATCCTTTCATTTACTGGGTCATTCTTATGGGGGAATTGTTTCAGGAATTATAGCGGAAAAATATCCAGAGCGCGTACAATCACTCACTTTGTATGATTCTCCAATTGTATATTATAAAAGTGCGACCACCGATTCCTTGGCGCAGGTGCTTGGAGTCTCAAATGGCAATGAATTATTATGTCCATTAACGGTTCATGATTTACATGCTCGATACAAGGCGCTTTTGACGCACTCATTTTGGGCTCCGCGGAAAATGTCCGAGAAGTTTATTTCCATCTACGTAGTTCCGTACCGTCGAAACCAGTTGCGATTAATTGATTATTTGCGAGTGAATGAGACGAGATTGTCGAGCCATAACTATAATTGGAAAATGCCCGTAAAAGTCATTTGGGGCAGTGAGGACCGATTGGTATCAGTGGAAACGGCATATAAAATTCAAAAAAAATATAAAACAGGTATCAAGATTTTTAGGGGATGTGGGCACTCCGCTAATATTGAAAATCCCAATCAATTCATTCGATGGATCAAAAGAGATTTATTGTCTCCCATTCCAAGGCCTTTTGAGTCGTCCTAGGAAATCTGTGCTTGGGCTTCCTTGTTTTGCTTAATTTCGCCATATGTTTAGTCTTGCCGAAGTAGGTTCTTGTTTTATGGTTTTGTTCGCAGTAATCGATATTATTGGGAGCATCCCCATCATCATCGACATAAAGAATAAAACGGGAAACATTCAACCCATTACCACCACGTTGGTTTCTATGTTATTGATGTTGGTGTTCTTGATTGGAGGAGAGTCAGTGTTGAGTATTTTCGGAGTGGATGTATACAGCTTTGCGGTGGCTTGTTCTTTATTGCCATTGAAATGGTATTGGGAATCCGGTTGTTCAAGCAGAAGGAAGGACTCGATCATGTGGCCAGTATTGTTCCATTGGCCTTTCCAACCATCGCTGGTGCAGGTACCATCTCCACCTTGATTTCCTTACGAGCAGAGTTTCAGTTGATTAATATAGTGATAGCGATTTTGCTAAATGTCCCTATCATTTTCTTAGTTCTAAAATTATCAGGTAAGTTGCAAAAGTGGTTAGGTCCCGGGGGAATTGCGGTGATAGAAAAAGCATTTGGTATCATTCTATTGGCGATTTCTATCAAATTGTTTTCTAAAAATATTGGCATTCTGCTTCAATGAAAAAATTACCCAGTGTTCAAATTTTCGCTGATGGAGCAGCATCTGGCAATCCCGGTCCTGGTGGATATGGGACTTTGCTTAAAAGTGGTTCTCACTCCAAAGAACTGAGCGGAGGCTTTCGCAGAACGACCAATAATCGAATGGAATTAATGGCTGTCATTGAAGGATTAAAAGCCTTGACCATGCACCCTTGCGATGTCACCATCGTTTCAGACTCAAAGTACGTGGTCGATTCATTTTTAAAAGATTGGATCTCCGGTTGGCAAAAAAGACAATGGAAAAATGTTAAGAATCCGGATCTTTGGAAGGCATTGATTCCGCTAGTAGGCATGCATCAAGTTCAATGGAAATGGATTAAAGGACACAATGGGCATCCTGAAAATGAACGTTGCGATGCACTTGCCGTTCAAGCGAGAATGAAAAGTCATTTACCCGCCGATGTGTTTTTTGAGCAATCAGAAAATGATCTTTTATTTGAGTAACAAGGTAATCGTACCCGATTTCTCAAAAGGGATTCCTCCGTATAATGTTCCTTTGGAGCGATAGACAAAGGTATCTTCTCCAACGATGGATCCTTGGTAATAACCATCCCATCCTATTTTGATGTTGTCTGATCGGAAAAGAAGTTCTCCCCATTTATTAAAAATCTCCAATTCATAATTCGATACGGAACGAAAGTGGGGATGAAAAATATTGTTTTCGAAGGAGAAGCGATCATAGGCTCCGTCAGTAGGGCCTTGGGTTAATGGACTGAAGGCATTGGGAAATTCTATAAAACCATCCGATACGACCGTGATGGCATTGGATATAGATGTTTCATCAGTGCAACCATAAATATTCGTTACTAATAACGAAACATCGTATGTGCCTATCAAATCATAATAGGGATTGGGCTCGAATAAAGTACTGGTATTCCCATTGCCGAAATTCCAAAGAAATTGACTTGCTCCAAGTGAGATGTTATTGAAAACAGCAGAGTCAACTTCGGCAGATAGATATCCGAATTGCACCGCAAAGGCCGCTGTTGGAGTGGGATGTATCGTCACCGCATTGGTTATAACCATGGTGTCATTCACACCGTCATAACCCAATGCAATCAGCGTAACGTCATAATGGCCTGTAGTGGAATAGGTATGGGTTACCGATTCCCCGGTACCTTGATTGCCATCTCCAAATAGCCAAGTAATGTTTTGTGCAAAAGTGCTTTCGCTGGTAAAGGTGAATGTGCTTCCTGGACATCCGTCATCCGAGAAGTTGAAATTCGCAATGGCTGCTGGTGGTAAAATGGTAATGGTTTGCGTAGCGGTGTCGTCGCACCATTCATTGGTGATAATCAAAGAAACTTCAAAATCTCCCCAAGTTGGGAAGGTATGGCTGACACTATTAAAGATGTTATTCACTTGATTTTCTATTATCCACTGGGCTGAGAGGGTTCCGCTTCCGGTGCTGTTATTCGTAAAGTCAACGGTGGCGTTGGGATAAATTTGGCTGACGGGATTGGCGATAAAATCGGCCAAAGTGGGAGTCATTGTTTGAATAAAAAACCCACTACTATTGGAACAACCATTATTGTCGGTTACCGTTAGCTGGACGAAATAAGTAGTGTCATCGTTTCCGCCTTCAAACAAATGTGAAGGGGATTCGTTGATGGAAGTTTGTCCATCACCGAAATTCCAAAGGAAGGTTAATGGGGTAGGGGTATTATCTGTGAATTGCACTTGCAGCGGCGCACAACCCTGTAAAGTGGAAACACTGGTCAGCGGCTCAGGGAGCGGTAAAAGATTAATACTAAAATTCACCGAACATCCGTTGTCATCCGTTACCACATATTGGGTATTGATGGTGGGAGCAGCCAGGGCATTGCTTCCGTTATTGCTGATCGTGACACCTTCCAGCAGGTTCCATGAATAATTGGCGGCAGGAGAAATGATTACCTCCACGGATTGTCCAAGACAAATGGAAGCATTATTGATATTTGCGGTGGGAACACCAGCAACGGTGATCTCTAACGAATCGGTTTTTGGAGGACAAGCACCAAATGAGGTGGATACGTAATACCAACCGCTCATACTTGCATTTGCTGCACCTAAGTTGATATTCAACCCATTCAGATTACTGCCATTTGGAGTGGTCCACTGTGCGATCCCCAAGCCATTAATGGTTGAGCTCAGGATGAAAGGACTTCCTGCACAAATGATTGGATCCGCGGTGATATTTATATTAGGTGTGGGTAAGGGAACGATGGGAATACTCGCATTCGTATTTCCACAAAAATTGGTTGCGGTTACATCGATGACCATCGATTCGTTGATAACAAAAAAGGCACTGTCTCCATTAATGCTGATGGGAGCAGGATTATTCCAAGTCACTGAACCATTGGATTCGTACCAAACCATCACGGTTTCTCCATCACAAGGATTAGCATTGTTGCTGAACAGTGAGAGCGTCGGCAGAGGACCAAACTCAGTGATGGTAAAGTTGAGGTGTAAAGGTTCAGCACAGGCGATGCCCAAATCGGTTACCTCTACCGAATAGTCTCCAGGAGCTAAATTGGATGCGTTGGGCCCATTTAGAGCTGCATCATGCGACCAATTGAAATCAAAAGGTCCTTCGCCACCATCAATGACGACCGATGCAGTACCATTGTCCATTTGACATTCAGAAGTGGTGGTGTTAACGCTTCCATCAATCGAAGTGGTGCATGAGATAAAATCAATCAGAACGCCGGAGTCGAAAGAGTTGTCTCCTGCATCTCCAATGATCAATTTAAAATGGTAGGTTTGACAGGGGACTACTTTAATACGAGGAGAGAGCACGGTTGTGTATCCATTGTATTGTAGAAATTGTCCTCCGGTATTATCAACAAAATATTGATTGTTTTCTCCCGCGTTTACATTGTTAATGCTGATGACCGTATTGTTGGGCAGTCGGGCAATATTAAAGGAATTGTAATTTCCTCCGCTCGGATTGGGACCCGAAACAAAAAATCCAAAGGCATCATTGTAGTCTGAGTTTACATATTCAGGATATTCTTCGGATCCGAAAATGAAACGAATGGTTAACGAGTCACACTGAGGGACAACGTCCAATTCAAACATGCATACGTCATTTACCGCACTCGCAACAATAGTGGTTAAATCGGGATCGTTTAACGTAGTGAAGTTTTGCCAGGTATATCCCATGGAATTATTGGGTCCGGCTGCTCCTTCTGCACTACCGGTGGTAAGCAACACCCCATTGGTTATGCCGAGGTTGGTCGATTGTCCATTACTAAATGAACCATAAGAAGTAGGACCGCAATTAATGGAAGGCGTTCCGATGATGGTCACTCCATTTCCGGCAAGTGCTGATCCCATCTCAAATGTACTTCCACCAGCCAAAATAGAGATCTGCGACATCAATGATGAGGGAACCATGAGCATCATGATGGTGTACAGAGCGAATTTGACGAATCGATTCATCCTTACAAATTTTGAGCAAGTTAATAATTTTCTTGTCATATTAATGAATTGTTTATCGACATTGGGTAATCCCTTATTTTTGTTCGATGCGATTTATTTTTCTTATAGCCGTAGCACTCCTCTCAGAGCAGTTGGGAGCCCAGATTGTTAAAGTCTTTCCTACTTATCATTATTTTTTTAATGATGAGCAGCCGACCATTCATTTGGCAGCGAAAGGCGAGGGTTATTTTTCTGTTTTATCTAAGTCGGGAAGAATATTGTTTGCCGATCATTTGAAGGCTTCAGAAATGAAGCCCTTTTTGCTGCCGGTTTTGGATAAAAAAGAAATGCAAATTATTGGGGATGGCTCCATGTGGGTGCCCGTGGCCATATTGATCGAAAAAGAAAAGGGAAAGGGTGGAGAAATCATTCGCGATACCCTTAAAATTCAAACCTTGCTTCGAAAGGATAATGCCGTTAGATTGCATCACCCATCGGGACTTTTAGAAACCTCCTTGACAACCCAGCGACATCATGTCAAAGGAGAAAAGCGCTCGTTGTTTTTTCCTTTTGGTTTTTATGCTCGTGAAAGAGATGACTTCGACTGGATTCTGCGCACCGAAGCCATGAACGGATTTAACTTGTATTCTCCTTATCAAAACATAGAGGATAGCACGCTCGCACGACGAAAGTCGTACATGGATCTTTGTGCCGATTTGGGGATTCGAGTCAATTATAATTTGCAAAATGTTTGTGCTTTAAAAAGTTCAGATAGCCCTGAGGTAAAAAAGGAGAAATTAAGGAAGATTAAGCAAGAGGTAAAAGCGTTGAAGGATCATCCAGCCTTATTGAGTTGGTATGTCAGCGATGAACCGGATGGTCAGTTCATCTCTCCCGCTGAGTTGAAAGAGGCGGTAGATCTTGTCCGTAAATTAGATCCGTATCATCCCATTTCAATGGTATTTGTGGATCCGAAACCCAGCTTGCCCTACCGAGATTTATTAGACATCGTCATGACGGATCCTTATCCGATTCCAGGAAATTCGGTAGTCAATGCAGGAGAGTATTTGGAGAAATTAAAAGAATATTATCAGTTTGAAAAGAACATTTGGATTGTCCCCCAGGCATTTGGAGGTCAGGAGTTTTGGAGCAGAGAGCCCACTGCTGCGGAGTTGCGTGCAATGGTGTATTTAGGAGTAATACATGGTGCCCGCGCCTCTCAAGCTTTTATTCGTCATGTGGGAGAAAGCTTTCCAAAGAATCCCGCAATGTGGGCAGCCTATCATCAATGCGCGCGCGAGTTGCAATATCTAGCAAAGGATTTACAGTACCTAAACGAGGTGGACTCCGCTATTTGGAAAACCAATGCTGGAGCCATGAAGTTAGATATGGCCATTTTTAATGGTGAAAATCCCAACATCCAAACTTTTATTATTGTCAATCAAGAAAACAAACACAAGGTGCTGAATTTGCCGGTCGATGGTCGATATGCCGACGATGGTGTTTGGAATTTTATTTTCGAGGATCGAAAGGTGAACGCGGGTGAAATTTTTGATATCGTATTGAATCCTTTCGAGGTAAAGGTGCTGCGTTTTGAACGTCGGACATTGAATAGAAAAGAATTGGAAGAAAAAGAGTGGCAAGGGAATAAAATAAAAGATTACAGTTTTGAAAAGTGGACAGCCGTTGGAGTGCCAACTGCTTGTTATTTGCACATGAGCAAGGAGCATGGTGCAACGGCATGGCTGGATCGATCTATTGCACATCACGGCGAGCTGAGTCTTCGATTGAATAATTTAGGAGGGGACAAGGTCCAAGATCAATCGCAAGAGGTCAGTTTCTATCAGTTTTCGACCATCGCCAACCATGCGTATGTTTTGAGCTTTTGGGCTTATGCAGAACAATCCACGCCGACGGGTTCGGTAGAAAATGTGATCGCACTGCGCATGGAAAAGCCTTGGGGGCAATTTATATGGAAAGATACCATCGAAGTCAAGTCAGGCTGGAACCGATATGATATCCCTTATTTTCCCAAGCAAAGCGAAGATCGAAATATGCTAGAGCTCAGAATTTTAAAAAAGGGCTTTGTTTGGTTGGACCAAATTCAATGGGTGGAAAGCCCGACCATTGAAACAAAAGGGGAGATTTTCGATTCGGTGTTATACATGCATGCTCAAACAATAGCGGGATTATATCCATTGAAAAATATCCGATACACCTATTTCCCGACAGGAGCAGATACCATTTATAACGGTAACTTGGAAAGGGATTTGGCATTGAACTTTTCTGGATATTGCGAAGTTTCATATCCCTTGGATAATGGCGAGGTCCAGAAAATTCCTTTTCCAATCAGGTTGCGCTATCATAAAATCCCTTCTTTGCGGTATATACAAGAACCCAGTTTGAAGTATTTGGCAGGAGGAGAAAATGCGCTCATCGATGGCGTGTTGGGAGAATTTGTCTGGGATGGAAAGTGGCAAGGATTTGAGGGTGTCGACTTTGAGGGAGTAGTGACTGCGCCTGAGAACAAATCCATTACATCAATAGAAGTAAGGGCATTGAGTAAAAAAAGTGCATGGGTATACTGGCCGCTATCGATTGAAATCTGGGGAAGTCAAGATGGGATGCTATTTGAACCGCTGCAGACCATATCCACCCCTGATCAAGCCTACACAGCGCCTGAAGGAATATACACCTACCAACTTGGGGATGGAATTGCCATGGACAGAAGTGGTCAGGCATGGAAATACTATAAAATCAAAGCAAATTCGATGAAAAAGTTACCTACGGATCACCCCTTCGTTGGTGAAAAGTCTTGGTTATTTATTGATGAAATATTATTACATTAACGTTACCTTTGGGCAACTTTTATTTTATGTCAGCAGCAACCCAATTAGCCACCGTAGAGCAAGCCCAGGACATGGGACTTTTGCCAGAGGAATTCGAAAAAATTAAATCCATTTTAGGTCGCACCCCCAATTTCACTGAAATGTGCGTTTATTCGGTCATGTGGAGTGAACACTGTTCTTATAAAAATTCTATTAAATGGTTGAAGACACTCCCCAAAGACGGTCCTCATATGCTGGTAAAGGCCGGCGAAGAGAATGCGGGTTTGGTAGATATTGGAGATGGAATGGGTTGTGCCTTCAAAATAGAGTCTCATAATCACCCTTCTGCGATTGAGCCCTATCAAGGGGCGGCAACAGGAGTAGGTGGGATCAATCGCGATATATTCACCATGGGTGCTCGTCCGGTGGCATTGCTGAACTCGTTAAGATTTGGTGAACTTTCAAACGCCAAAACACAATGGCTGGTGGAAGGAGTGGTCAAGGGTATTGGCGATTATGGAAATGCCTTCGGTATTCCCACGGTTTCGGGTGAAGTTTATTTTGATGAGAGTTACCAAGTGAATCCTTTGGTGAATGCAATGTCTGTTGGCTTGATCGACAGTACGAAAATCATTTCGGCAAAGGCCAGTGGTGTGGGAAATCCCGTTTTTATTGTGGGTTCTGCTACGGGTAAAGATGGGATTAAAGGAGCTTCATTCGCTTCTAAAGTGATCACAGAGGAATCTGCAAAAGATTTACCCAGCGTTCAAGTAGGAGATCCGTTCCAAGAGAAATTGTTGTTGGAGGCGACCATGGAATTGGCTGAAACCGATGCGATTCGAGGAATGCAGGACATGGGAGCGGCTGGGATTACTTGTTCCACCTCCGAAATGAGTGCAGGAGGCAAAGTGGGAATGGATATCTATTTAGAGAAAGTACCCACTCGTCAGCAAGGGATGTTGCCCTTTGAGATATTGTTGTCAGAGTCACAAGAGCGAATGTTGGTTGTCATTGAAAAAGGAAGGGAGTCGGAAGTGATTGCCATCTTTGATAAATGGGATTTGCATGCTGTTGAAATTGGCGTGGTTACGGAAGGACCCATGGTGCGTTATTTCATGAACGATGAGTTGGTTAGCGAAATTCCGGCAGAGAGTTTAGTCTTAGGAGGGGGTGCTCCTCAATATGAAAGAGCCTATAAAGAGCCGGCCTATTATGCGGAATCAAAAACATTCAATATTCAAGAAATTGAACAACCCAAGGATTGGGTAAGCATCGCGAAAAAAATAATCGGTTTGCCCAACGTTGCCAGTAAACGTTGGATATTCGAACAATATGATAGCATGGTTGGCACGGCTACCATGACCACGAATCGTCCCAGTGATGCGGGTGTAGTGAATATCAAAGGAAGCAATAAGGCCTTGGTATTAAC
This sequence comes from uncultured Chryseobacterium sp., assembly GCA_964544665.1. Taxonomy (GTDB): domain Bacteria; phylum Bacteroidota; class Bacteroidia; order Flavobacteriales_D; family Sanyastnellaceae; genus CAMCTV01. The sequence goes on from CAZJCQ010000035.1 coordinate 22,969, forward strand.
CGTGGATTGTAATGGTCGTTATGTGAATGCTGATCCGGAAATAGGAACCATGATCGCAGTAGCCGAGGCCGCTCGAAATATCGTTTGTAGTGGAGGACAACCTTCGGCTATTACGAATTGTTTGAACTTCGGTAATCCATACATCCCGGAAGTGTATTGGCAGTTTGTCGGTGCCATCAAAGGAATGTCTGCGGCTTGTAGAAAGTTTCAAACTCCTGTTACTGGTGGAAATGTGAGTTTTTATAACCAAACCGTAAACGAAGATGGATCATCGGTTCCGGTTTTCCCCACGCCAACCATCGGAATGATAGGGATCATGGAAGATAAGTCTCATCATATGTCATTGGATTTTAAATACAAAGGCGATTTGATTTATTTGTTGGGTGAATCGCAGGATGACATTAACAGCAGTGAGTATCTTTATAACATCATCGGAAAGAAGAATACTCCTGCTCCCTATTTTGATTTAGAGAAGGAGTTCCATCTTCAACAAGTGTTGTTGGATGTTATAAAAAAGAATTTGATCAATGCCGCGCATGATATCAGTGATGGCGGGCTTTGGACAACCTTGGTAGAGATGGCCATTCCGAACCAATTGGGATTTGATATTGAGACGCCATTGGAATTCAGAAAGGATGCTTTTTTATTCGGAGAAAGCCAGAGCAGGGTAGTCGTTACCGTTAATGAAGACATGCGTGATGAATTTTTAGATGTTGTGTTGAATAACAACATACCGGTGATGATGTTAGGTCATGTCACCAAGGGACGTATGACGGTAGATGAGGAGTTATTTGGCGATGTTGCAGAAATATCGGATATTTATCGAAACGCTATAGGTAATTACTTCAAGAAATCTTAACTATGTCTTTCTTCCAATTTCTCAAAACCAAAAAAGCCTGGTCCATCGTTTTTTCGCAAATGGGATTGTACATTGCCCTGTTGCTGTTGAGTTGGTTTGCATTGTCCTGGTACACTGGACACGGAAACAGTGTGACCATCCCGGAGGTGAAAGGAAAGAAGGTAGGCGAGGCGAAGGCGATATTAGAAGCATTGGACTTGGAAGTAATTGTTATTGATAGCGTGTGGTCAGATACGGCAACTAAGGGAAGTATTCGGGATATTTCCCCAGAAGGCGGAACCATCGTAAAAGAAGGGCGTAAAATATTTCTAACGATTTTCCGTTCTACACCACCGATGGAAACCATGAATATTCAAGTTGGCGAATACGCTGAGGTGGCGAAAATCAAACTCGATAATAAGGGTATCACCTATGATGTGGAAATTCAACCGAATAATAATTTTGTGGGAAGTTTGATTGCGATTAAATACAACGGTCGAAATGTTGTTTTCAATGAGCAATTGCCCCGTGGAACAAGGGTTCAATTGATCATTGGAGAAGCTGATGAGACCACCGTTCCAATTCCTGATTTGTTTGGATTGAATTATATCGATGCGGTTCGCTTGTTGCGTTCTTTGCGTCTTCAGGATCAGTTGTTTTTTGATGTTCCACCCAGCGCGACGGATTCCATAGAATACAAAGTCTGCAGACAAGAGCCTCCATTCTCCAAATTAACCATTCCGGTTACAACGGGAAGCATTGTAGATATTTATTTATCCAAAGTGCCTTGCGAACGGGATTCTACTTATCTCTTGGAAGAAGATTTATGGGAAGACGAATAATCATTTTACTGAGTGTGTTGGCTTTGGCTAATACCACCTTCGCGCAAGAGAAGGAAGGTCCAATTCTAAAGGACGCGAGAGTAATGCAAAAACGTATTGGCGGTGGTTTAAAGGATCTGTTAACCATTCCTTTTTTCGATGATTTTGCCCATTCGTATGAATCTTCGGTTTATCCCAATAATCAATTTTGGATAGACTCTACCGCCTGTGTCAATCATCATTTTGCGATAGCACCTCCAACAATTGGTGTGGCAACATTGGATGGTTTGAATCAATGGGGAATGCCTTATGATTTTACAGATCAATACGCTCAAGGACCAGCAGATACACTTACTTCGCAGCCTATTAATCTAGCAGGTTTGGATAGTACCGATCAAGTCTACCTGATGTTTCATTATCAAGCAGGCGGTTGGGGTAATATGCCCGATGATGCGGATTCCTTGTATGTAGATTTTTATTCTCCATTGCTCAATACTTGGACGCAGATGTGGTCCGTTGCTTCAGACAATACAACAGATTTTAAAAGGCAATTTATTCAGGTAAAACAAGGTCAATTTTTAATGAGTGGTTTTCAATTCAGATTCCGAAATGACGCTACTTTGAGCGGCGCTTATGATCAATGGAATTTGGATTATGTTTTGCTCGATCAAGGAATCGATTCATCGAATTATGTTTACGATGAAGTGGCCATGCAATATGTTCCAAGTAATATTTTGAAGAACGGATTTACCTCCATGCCTTGGACGCATTTTAAAGATGCACCACTTTCTTATTTAGCGGATTCCCTCTTTGCGTATGAGCGTAACCTGGGTCCTGTGGAGAACATCGCCACCCGATATTCTATTCGTTACCAAAGTAACTTCTATCAAGTTCCTGCGCCCTTTATTAATCCCACCGGAAATTCGGATCAAGCATTAATCGCTCCTTTTGCCTACGATGGATCCTTACTGAACAATTCGTCTTTAAATGATAGCATGGTGACCGCCCAAGTGTGCACTTATATCAATCCGACCGATATTCATTTAGAAAATGATACGGCTTGTTATGAATTAACCTTGTCTAATTATTATGCCTATGATGACGGTACCGCAGAGCGATCTTGGACTGTACAAGCTCCGGGTGCCAAGGTGGCATTGAAATTCAATTCGGTAAAGGCAGATACTCTTTTAGGTTTGGGGATATATTGGATTCCCTACGGAGTCAATCACCAAAGTCAAACTTTCTTTCTTCGCGCATGGTCGGAGGGCGGAGGTGTTCCCGGTGCCGTGTTGAGTGAGAGTTATACTTATCAATATCCCGATTACCATGATACCATCGCACACCAATTTTCTTATTACGCATACGATGAGCCCATTGCCTTGAATTCAGGTTCGTTTTATGTAGGTTGGGTGCAATCCGATCTCCAAACGTACGATGTTGGAAATGATAAGAACACCAATCAGAATCCGGCGCAATTATTTTATGCTTTGGGTTCAGATCAGCCTTGGACGCAATCGAGTGTGTCCGGCTCGGTTATGGTTCGTCCTATTTTCAAGTCGGGGATACAACAAGCCTGGGTTGGGGTTAATGAAAATAATCCGAACAATCAATGCCTGCTTTATCCCAATCCGGCGCAGGAGCAATTGAATGTGGTAAACAGTGAGAACATGACCCGCATGGAGGTTATGGATTTGCAAGGCAGAGTGATCTTGAATCAAAACATCAATAGCATAAGCGCACAACTGAATCTTGCGGATTGGCACGAAGGGATTTATATCATGCGGATTTACACCGCGACCCAGATCATCACCAAGCGTTTTTTGAAATCATGATCGATGAATCGTTTGATGATTTAGAAAAAGACGAAGATGGTCTTTTTGAGCACCATCGCATTGTCGCAGACAAAGGTCAAGGGTTGGTGCGCATTGATAAATTTTTGGTAGACCGATTAGAGAAAACTTCTCGATCAAGGATACAAGATGCCCATGATGGAGGATTTGTAAAAGTCAATGGGGTGGCGGTGAAGTCTAGCTACAAGATCAAACCGAACGACATCATCACCATCGAATTGCCTTATCCAGTGAGGGAATTGGAGATACTTCCAGAGAATATTCCCATCGATATCATCTACGAAGATGAGGATTTATTGGTGATCAATAAGCCGATGAACATGGTGGTACATCCTGGACATGGCAATTATACCGGCACCTTGGTCAATGCGGTGCTGTATCATTTGCAACAAACACCAGCGGGAGAGAAGCACCGTCCAGGTTTGGTTCATCGATTGGACAAGCACACCACTGGAGTTATGGTGATGGCGAAAACAGATCACGCCTTGCAACATTTAGGTAAGCAGTTTTTTGATCGCACTACGGATCGCCGTTATCAGGCGATTGTATGGGGAGATGTGCTGCAGGATGGGACGGTGATCGGAAATACAGGACGAAGTTTGCAGGATCGAAAAATATTCACCGTATTCCCCGATGGATCTCATGGAAAGCATGCCGTTACCCATTACAAAGTCTTGAAGCGGTTGCATTATGTTACCTTGGTGGAGTGTAAGTTGGAAACCGGTAGGACGCATCAAATACGGGTACATATGAAGCATATTGGACATACCTTGTTTGGTGATTTAGAATACGGTGGAGACAAGATATTGAAAGGTACCACCTTTCCTAAATACAATCAATTTGTAAACAATTGTTTTCAAATCCTGCCGCGTCAAGCTTTGCATGCAAAAACATTGTCTTTCGATCATCCGACAACGGGTGTGCGCATGCAGTTCGATTCGGAATTGCCGAATGATATGCAGGAAGTATTGGCTCGCTTTCGAAACATTCAACAATACAGTTAGAGATGAAAGCGATCTGTTATCTCATGGCGGGTATGTGCTGGATTTGCAGTTGTACTTCTGATCCTTCGCCGACAGGAAGTTTATTGATCATTGGAGGCGGAGATCGCACACCGGCCATTATTCAAAAGGCCTTGAAAGAGTCTAATGTAGGCGATCACGATTATGTTGTGATATTGCCCATGGCGGGTGAGGAGCCCGACACCAGTTTTGAATACATGGCTAAAGATTTCCGTCCCTATACCAAGGCCTTATTAGCGAATTTGAATTTCTCTGATTCGAGTCGCAATCGAGTATCGATGTTGGATTCCTTGCGTCATGCCAAGTTAATCATGATTTGTGGGGGAGATCAGCGTGTATTTATGCAAGTAGTGAGGGGCAATGAGATAGAGCAAGCCATGTGGGAGGCCTATCGCAATGGAGCATTGATAGCCGGTACCAGCGCAGGAGCGGCGGTGATGAGCGAGGTGATGATAACCGGAGATCAGAAAAGGGACACCGCCTATGCAGCTACTTATGCCGTTGTAGAAAAAGACAACGCCGTTTATGAAACGGGTTTGGGATTTATCAAAGACGGAATCATCGATCAGCATTTTATTGTACGGTCTCGATACAATCGGTTGATCACAGCCATGGCTGATTACCCTGGTTTATGGGGCTTGGGAATAGATGAGGCCACAGCTGTTTGGATCAAGGGTCAACAAGCGGAAGTGGTAGGTGGGAGTCAAGTGGTGCGCATTTCGCCATTTGAGTTAAAAGAAGAGACCCATGTCAAGTGGGGAGGCCTTTCTGGTCAGATTACATTATATCGGTCTGGAGATCGTTTTTCTTTGCGTTAATCGGCGGCTTAATACGGCCTGCAATAAGAAGCGCATTATTTCGTTTTATTATAGAAGAATATCTTATGCGAGTGCTTTTTCAAATATTAATAGCCATGGGTATACTCCTAGCGGGTGGCTGCAGGGTGAGTCAGCTTGGATCCATTTTGGAAAAAGAGGAGACTTTGCATTCGATATGGATGATAACTTATCTGCCAGGAGCAAGTTTTTATATCCCGCCGAATAGCGGTTATTGCTTGGATGGCGTAACGTATTGGAGTGGGGAGAATGGAAAGACCTTACATCACTGCGCGGGTTATGAAGTGAAGGTGAAATCTTCGGCTCTTTCCAGCGAACATCGATACGTCTCATCGCAACGGAGTTTAGCAGAGATGGCAAAAACTTGGAGTGAGGAAGAGCGAGAGTATTTCAAGTCGATGTATTTTTTTTGTAGTGTTGAATTGGATTCGATTAGGTTCAATACCAGTAAAGTGCAAAAGCAGGAGTGATTGGCAATGAATGCAACAGGGAAAGGGAAACGATAAAAACAAGTAATATGAAAGACAGTGCATGTACCCTTGGTTTGATTTTCTTGCTTTTCTTCACATCCAACGCGCAATCCGATGATAAAAAAGGCGTGGGGAGCATGGACACCATTCCGGTTTTGGTGTTTAGCCCTG
>CAZJCQ010000036.1:0-28726 GCA_964544665.1 uncultured Chryseobacterium sp.
ATTAAAGAGCGACACCATCAAATGCTCTGCATGCTTGCTCCGACTTTCTTCCTGCTGTCAAATCCAAAATCGGGCCCATAAATCAAAGAACTTTTTACAAAATTAGGGGTTTTGTGAGAAAGGTTACAAGAAAATAAAGTGGGAATACTTGAGATTTGCATAAAAAATTAGATTTATGAATATTAAAGACATTTTAAAAGATCCCAAAGTAAAAATCATTGATGTTCGCTCTCCTATGGAGTTTCAAGGAGGACATGTGATGAATGCTATCAATATTCCTTTAAATGAAATTCCTCAGAAAGTAGAGGAAATAAAGTCCATGGAGGGTCCGCTCGTATTGTGCTGTGCAGCGGGTGCAAGAAGCGCTCAGGCTGTCTACTATTTGCAAGAACAAGGATTGAAAGATTTGTATAATGGTGGGGGTTGGATGGATGTTCAATGGGCGCAAAATAGTTGAGTATGTTAGGTTGGTTCAAAAAATGGTTTGGTGGAGAAAAGCCGGACTATAAAGCGATGGTTCAATCTGGTGCCATCATGATTGATGTTCGAACAGCAGGGGAGTTCAACTCGGGCCATGCAAAGGGCGCTATTAATATTCCTTTGGATAGCATCCGAGTGGTGGAAAAAAAATACAAGAAGTCGAATGTTTTAATTGTCTGTTGTCGCAGCGGAATGCGCTCTGGGAATGCTAAAGCTCAATTAAAAAACATGGGTTTTGAGCAGGTACACAACGCTGGTGCATGGCAAAATTTAGTAGGTGTAAAATAATACAACATGGCGAATTTTAAAGAATTAATATCATCTTCAAAACCAGTTTTGGTTGATTTCTATGCAACATGGTGCGGACCTTGTCAATATCAAGCTCCAATTTTAGAGGAGCTCGCCTCGGAAGTTGGTGATGGTGCAAAAATTTTGAAGGTGGACGTAGATAAAAATCCGGCTGCGGCTCAGGCATATGGTGTTCGTGGTGTTCCAACACTGATAATCTTTAAGCAAGGCCAGGTAAAATGGAAGCATGCAGGTGTCAAGCAGAAAGAGGAGCTGCGTTTACTTTTAGAACAATTTCAGGATTGAGCTGATTTATTCTCTTTGAAGGTGTTCCATTGTGCGACAACCCGGGCAATCAATACTTGGAGTTCTTCATCATCTTCCATTCTCGATGACTTTTGTTGAATTTGTGACAATTCAGCATCGGCTAAATGAAAGTCCATGATATTCAGTCCATTTTGCACGCTTTCAGCAAGTGGCTTCAAACTTGGCAAGGAATGCCTTAATTGCGCATCTTGCAATGCAGCAATTTGTTCCTCTACGTGAACTTGCATTCGATCAAGAAAATCTTCCGTATCCTGAAGTGGCTGCTGTAATTTGTCTTGAACAAACGACAGGGGAAGAATTCCTTTGGTTTTTCTTGCTTTCATGGTTGCGGAAGTGAATTTACGATAATTTTCTAGAATTCCAATTCCTTGAATCCGGTGAAGGATTCTCCAATGAAATTGCACTACTTTTATCGAGTGAAGGTGCTAATGCAAAAAATATTGAAATCGTGGAGTTGGTCTTTTTTATTGGGATCAATCTATTTCATTTATCAATGGCGTACGTTGTCCAGTTTTAGTTTGAATGGAGACGAGCCTTTCTCAGTATTTACCGCTCAGGGAGATTTGTTTCATATTTGGAAAGAGTTGATGAAGGGAAATAATCCGCCGTTGTATGAGTCCATTCTACATGGTTGGATACAAGCATTTGGAATTTCAGAAAAGGCGGTGAGAAGTCTATCGCTTTTAGCCGCAAGTGGCGTGTTGATTTTGGTTTACGATGTGCTAAAGAGATGGAGCCTACGGTGGGCTCATATCACGGTGCTACTCTTGTTTTTTTCCAATTATTTTCAACTGCACGCCACAGAAGCGCGTGGATATGCTTTGTTTATGTTACTGTCAGTTTGGGCAACACGTGAATGGCTCTTGTATTTAGACAGTAATCGTACCTTTCCATTGATTCGATATGTTGTTGTCTCCGGATTGATGTTATATACCCATTTCTTTGCTTGGTGGATTATTCTGACACATTTACTTTTATTGTTATCGACAAAAAAGCACAAGCCTATCGAATGGAAGAAAGTGGGTCTTGTCGCCGCGGCAATTGTTCTTCTGTATGCGCCATATGGGTGGATTTTTTTTCAGCGACTTTGGTCAAGTGTGAGTAATGGTACTTGGGTCGCACCGATTACCAACATGGGCTCTTTGCATGATTTCTTTTATTGGGCGGGTAACCAGTATACTACTTTATATGCTTTAATCATTTTGCTCTTTATGTGGGCGATTGAGATGTCGTTACAACGCGCGTTAACACAAAGAATATACTATTGGCCGATTCGAGTGCTCATGGTGTTTTTTACTTTTTTTGCCTTGTCCATCTATCTTCCAATGCCTTATTATTGGGAGTTTTCGTCGGAATGGAAGTGGTTTTATATTTACTCTACATGGCTGGCGCTAGGCTTGCTTTATTTTTTATTCATTTCCTCTCGTTTCTCATGGAAGGAAAAGTGGTTGATTGGAATGTGGTCGATCCCACTGTTTTTAATCTTTTTGGTTTCTACAAAAGTTCCGATGTACCTGGATCGTTACGTTTCTTTTTGTCTTCCATTTTTCTACATGTCGTTAGGAGGATTAATTTTATTGATGGGAAAAAAAAGATTCTGGTTAGGAGCTTTTTTAATCATGACTTTCTTCTTCATTACGGCTCACCGTATGGTTCCCGAAAAGCGACAGGTGAGGGCTTTGGTTCATGAGATGAAACAAATGTCATTGGATTCGAATACTGTTTTTGTAATCTGTCCGGATTATTTCGATTTGAATGTACTTTATTATTGGGATCAAGAAAAGTTTTGTCAATGGGGCGAACAAGATGCCTCCAAGGAAGAGGTTGCCAAGGGCCTGATTCATGAGCAAATATGGGCAGTACGTGATAGTAGTGAACTTTCCTCACTGCTAATTAGTACTACTCTTTCTCAATGCGTGTACTTGGATGCATCCGCAGATTTTTCCATCCCGGGTAATGGAGTTTTACAATGGTTAGAAGAACATTTTAATAAAAAAGGGGAGCAAGAAATTCCTGAACATTTTAAGTTGAGGTCTTTCGAGATCAGCAGGAATTAGCCAATTCTTTTCAATATGCTTTTTTCAATTCTTTGATAAAGAACATCAGGTCGAAATGTTCGCCAATCGATTGCTTGTAAATTTCCTCCTGAAAGAAAATATTGATCAATGTTTGCTTGACACATGTCTTTGTGCACGTGATCTCTGAAGTTGATCATGGCAATCCAACCATCCTCGGTATTAACATCTTCGAACCACTCTTCGTAATAACAATCATCAGAGGCGTGAAAATTCAAGACATTTTCACCGATCAAAATGAATTTATAAATGCCCTCTTGCATCATGCTATCTGCGATTTCTCTTTTTAAAAGCATGATGTCGTTGTAGAGAAGATCGTTCCATTCCCCAATCAATTCGATGAAGGCAAATCCCTCATCATAATCGACAAATAAGATTTTGATAAACAGTGTTTGACTGTCCATACTGTCCCACTGTGGATGAATGAGGTGATTATAGATTTGATGTGTGAATTCAAATTCGGAATATTCGCGCTCGTAAAAGGGGGATCGTGGATCCTCACTTGCGATATAGAAATCTCGCCATCCGTAATAGGGCTCTAAGTCATGCATGGTCTTGAAAATAGGCTTCTACGGCTTTTCTTACACTTCCGTACTGATGTAGCCATTGTTGAGATTCTTCAAATGAAAGGCCTGTTTGATCTTGTACCATTTTGGTTCCTCGAATAACTAATTTTTCATTGGTGAGTTGCATGTCCACCATCTTGTTACCTTTCACTCGGCCGAGTCCAACCATAACACCAGTGGAAATCATATTGAGTACCAATTTCTGTGCGGTTCCCGATTTCATTCGAGTACTACCGGTAATAACTTCCGGACCCACCACGGGAACAATTGGGAATGTTGCTATTTCGGTTACCGGACTATTTTCATTACAGGTAATACATCCTGTTAGCAAACCATTTTTTTTTGCTTCTGTTAATGCTCCAATAACGTATGGAGTTCTTCCGCTGGCGGCTATGCCAATGATGGTATCCAACTCATTGGGTTGAAAGCGAAGCAGATCTTGCCATCCTTGTTCCTTATTGTCTTCGGCGCCCTCCACGGGAAATCGAATTGCTTGATCTCCACCAGCAATGATGCCGATGACCCAATCGTGCGGGACACCATAGGTAGGTGGACACTCAGAGGCATCTACGATTCCCAATCTTCCACTGGTGCCCGCTCCCATGTAAAATAAACGTCCCCCTTCTTTCATTCGAGGGACAATTTTCTCCACAAGTGCAGAAATTTGCGGAATGCACGCCTCTACAGCAATGGCAACTTTCTTGTCTTCTTGATTGATGTATCCCAATAAGGTAATGGTGTCTACCTCCTCTAGATGATCGTAATGACTGTTTGATTCTGTCGTGTTTTTCATTGTTGAAGCAAAGTTAGTTTTTAATGATAAACATTTGAAATAATATTCGTTCCTAGCTTATTTTAGAAAAAAATTTTATCATGAGATATTTTTTAATGGCCTGGTTAATAGTGTTAGGTAATGCTTTGTTCTCTCAAGTAGATACGCTTCCCCCTTCTCGTTTGGATAGGGCGATGATTCCGAATAAACTTTCAGGAGCGCGACGATTGTCGGATCAGAATAATGTTCGAGGGGCACTAACTGAATACCGTAAAGTACTGGATGTCGATTCTACCAATTTTACCGCATTGTATGCGACGGCAGATTGCTATTATCGACTAAAGAAATATAAAGTTGCGTTGGATTATTTGAATAAAGCAGTAGCAACCAAATCAGAGGTTCCAGAGGACGCTTATCTTTTCTATGGCAAGTGTTATCATCGATTGGCAGAACTTGATAAGGCAATAGCGTTTTATGAGAAGTATTTGCCTGTGGTAAAATCTGATAACCAAGAATTTGATGAGACCCGCCGATACATTAATGAATGTAAGTTTGCTAAAATCATGATGAAGAGTTCGGTTCCGGTTGTTATCAGTAATATGGGTAAGGAGGTGAATTCGCGATATGAGGAGTATAGTCCGAGTATTACTGCGGATGGTCAACTATTGTATTTTACTTCTCGCCGTAACAACACCACGGGTGAGAAAATTGACGAGAAGGGAGATTATAAATTCTATGAAGATATTTATTTCTGTAAATCAGAAAATGGGGTTTGGTCGGAAGCTGAAAAAGTAGAGGGAATGGTAAATACGGAAACCCATGATGGAATATTAAGTGTTTTTCCGGATGGATCGGGCATGTATGTGTATAAAAATGATGGAAAAAATGCAGGTGATATTTGGGTTTCTTTGCGTGAGGCTAATGGAGCGTTTGCCAACGCAACTTCTTTGAACTATCCCATTAATACGGAATCATTTGAGAGTTCAACCAGTATTACGGAGGATGGAAAGTTCATTTATTTCGTCAGTGAAAGAGCCAAAGGATATGGAAGGGGGGACATCTATTTTTCCGAAAATAATAACGGCGTTTGGTCAACACCCAAGAACCTAGGAGATATCATCAATACGGAAGGCGACGAGAAATTTGTTTTCATTCATCCAAGCGGAAAATCATTGTATTTCGCTTCCAATGGTCATTTATCACTGGGAGGGTATGATATTTTTAAATCAGAATGGGTAGATGGGATGTGGACTCCTCCCATCAATTTGGGTTATCCTATTAACACGGTCAATGAGGAAAGTACGCTATCGATTACAAGAGATAATAAGTGGATGTACATGGCGGCTGAGTTTGAAAACTCTTTGGGAGAAAGAGATCTTTACAAGATTGATATCTCAAAATATCCGCTGATTTCGGATCCGAATGCACAGCGTCAATACACCAAAGTTTTTGCAAAAATCCAAACTAAAAAAGGCAAGCCCATTCGCGATTGGGAGGTCTATTGGATGGAAGAAAGTGGCTTAGAAGTAGGGAAGGCTCAAACAAACCTCAAAGGCATCGCTACTACGTTGATAGAGGTGAATAAGAAATATCGAGTCGAGATCCGTGACGGCAGCGAGGTGATTCAGTCCGATTGGATACTTATAACGAGTGATTCGACTAAAACAGAGGCGGATAAAACGTTTGTTATTACCACGCCTTAGTCAAGTAATTTTTTGCAGCTCCATTGACCATTGATCACATCAGGGACTAAAAACTGATGAGAGAGGGGAAGGAGTTTCATTTTTCTGTAATAGGTGCCACCTGATATTCCCTTATGTTTTAACTCAATGGATAGCATTTGATCAGCACTCGCCTGAATGCTATTTGATTCAAAGAGAATCTGCGCTCCAATTTGCATGTCGATGGATTGGTTGAAAATGATTTCTTCCTGGTCATCATTGTGAATTTTGATGATACATTGAACATTGGACAGGTCGATTAATTCATTGATCAAGTAGAGTTGAAGTTGACTTTGATTCCATTCAAGAGAAGCCAATATGGGTGCGTATGCAAATGCCAACTGCTGCATAAGTGGTTTTTCATTGAATCGGTAATCCATCGCACTCCAAGAATAGGCTGGCCATACATCATTCAATTGCCAAATCAAAGTGCCGCCACATCGATCGGGATGTCTGCGCTGAGCTTCTATACCCATGATGATTCCTTCTGCTTGGACATATTGCGTGAGTTTACCATAATCGGAGCCTGATAATGTTTCTCCGGTGGGATGCCATTTTTTCATGTATTCATGCATCAAGAGAAATCCTCTAGGGTGTTTTTGATGCATGATTTTTCCGGGATCTTTTTCATTGCATGGTTTTTTTTCGCACATTTCTTCGATTACCTCTGCCGAGGGATAGCTCTGCATTCCAAACTCACTCATGAATCTTGGAATTTTCGTTTGTAAAATTTCAAAGGGTTCGCCGTCGTGCCATACTCCCCAATAATGACAATCGCCTTCTTCCAAACTTCGTTTATCTCCACGGCCCCATTTTGGAGAGCTTCCCCAATAAGATGTGTTGCAGAACTGGGAAGTGGTTTGTGGTAGAATCTTTGAGAAAACGTCGTCGTAGGCCTGCTGAATGTACTCAATGTTTTGTGCCGAAATTCCCGTTTTCCATCCCCATCTTTCCCAACCTTCACTGTTTTCGTTATTACCACACCATAGTGCCATACAAGGATGATGACTCAGTCGCTTTACTTGTTGCTCCGCTTCTGTTCTCACCGATGCCAGAAATGCTTCATCTCCCGGATACATGGAACAAGCAAACATAAAGTCCTGCCAAATGAGAATACCATATTCATCACAAAGGTCATAAAAGAGATCCGTCTCATAAATTCCACCGCCCCAAACACGAAGCATATTGATGTTGGCTTTTTTGCATGCACCTAGTAAATGTTCGTAATCTTCCCTGGTAGCACTCTCATGGAAATAGCGAATCGGGATGTAGTTAGCTCCTTTCATGAAAACCTTTTTGCCATTCACTTTGAAAAAAAAGGATTGGCCCCAGCTATCCTTTTCTTGGATTAATTCTACAGTGCGATTTCCACTGCGAATCTTCACCTCATCCACTTTTTGATTTCCTTCCCATAGCTCCAAGGTTACCATGAATAGAGCGGCTTGTCCATGACCATTGGGATACCAAATGGGCAGATCTTTTTGGGAGAAGGTGAAAGTTTGCGTTCCTTCAGAAATGATTTGTCTTTTTTGAAGCAGGTTGCCATTGGCATCTTTCAGTTGTGCGAACAGTTCCGATTGGGAGCGAATTCGATTCGTGAAGTTGATTTCAAATGAGGCGCTGGGATGGGTGGGTATTTTTAACCAATGTTCTGAAATAAAGGAATGCTCTTCCACTTCAATGTATGGAAGTTGTCTTATACCACAACCTGCTAAATTTGGCCCCCAATCCCATCCAAATTCATATTGTGGTTTCCGCGTAACAGCTCGAATACTATCACCTGGTAATGGATAAGGTAGCCTTGTTAATTTCTTTTGTGCGATGACATAAGGCGATTGAAAAACAACGCGAATCACGTTTTTTCCTTGCTTTATAAAATTCTGAATGGGAAAATTCCAGTGTATAAAGGCATTATCTGTTCTACCGGCCCACTCATCATTGATGTAGAGGTCTGCATAGGTATCTATGCATGGAAAGTGTACACGCACATTTTTATTTTTCCATTTTTTAAAATCCTTAGGAGAAATGTCAATGAGCGTCTCGTAGATCCACTCTTGTTGAGAAACCCATTGTAGTTTGCTTTCGTTCGATCCCAGCAGTGGATCAGGGATGAGTCCATTGAGTTTTAAATCAAGAAAGATGTTTCCCGGTATGTGCGCTATTTTTTTTTGATCGTCTTGCATTTTCCTAAAGGTCCAATCCTTCAGTTCAAGGTGGGTATTGCCTTGCGTGTAAGAAAGAGATGGAGATAGCAAAATGCCCATCATGAGGATAAAACTAACGATTGTGCTTCGCATGGGCGGTGGAAGGTTGTTTATTGAGAAGCAGTAATTGAATGATTCCTTTCCAATAACCTAATCCGTAGCTGAAATGAAGAATTAGAAAAACAATGGCTGTTTTGAAAAACCGAATCTTGCGATATCGAATGGATAGGGAAAGTGCAATCATTAAATAACAAATGATAGGTAAAATGGAGACCATGAGAAATTTTTGGGGAAGTACTGTGCTCAGGGGAAGCAGTGCACAATACAAGATCAACGCGGCAGGTATCAATTGACGAACGGTCGTAATTTGTGAATGGAGTTTGTTGACATAGACTTTCCAATAACCATACTGGAAATATTGTCTCCAGAGTTTACCATAGCTGCTTCGAACGAAGTACAGTGAGGTGATATTCGGATCAAACCAAATTTTTAATCCAGCTTTGATAAGTCGATAGTTGAATTCATCATCTTGATTTCGAATAAGGGTTTCATTGAACCACCCAATTTTTTCAAATACGGATTTTCTATACATGCCGAAGGCTACAGTATCTACCCATTGAACTTTTCCTCCGGTTCGGAAGATAGCATTCCCCACCCCAAACGAACTGGACATGGCGAATCCAATGTCTTCTGCGGTTGGATTTAAATATCGATTCTCTATTTTACCACCCACGCAATCGGCATTGGGTTGCTGGGTAAATGCATTTAAACATTTTGCGACAAAATCTTTTGGTAGGATCGCATGCGCTCCCAATATCATCCTAAAATCTGATTGGGAATGTTGAAGTCCAAGATTGAGTGAAATGGGAGTTATTTTTTGCGGGTTGTGCAGGAGTTCAATTTTTGAAGGGTATTGGGATTTGATTTTTTTTACCATTTCGATGCTTTCGTCGATGCTTCCACCGTCTACAACAATAATTTCAACTTGAGCGTCTGTTTCTTGATTGATACAAGATTGCACGCAATCTGTAATGAAAGATTCTTCTTGATAACAAGGGATAATGATGCTTACAGTAACTCTTTCACTCATGGTATGGGTAAGTTGTGGCAAGTTAATAGAAAATAGACTCGGATATCATTATTTTTGTTTATCATAAAATTCAGCAATGACCCAACTCGCAGCGTATAAAATCAAATTCAGCCATTGGACCGTTGTGGATTTTTCGTTGGGATTGATATTGCTTTTATTAGTGCCTTGCATAAAGTGGATCCCCTTGCTGATGATCCTAACAGGAGTGCTGTGGATTTGGGAATCATTTAAAAATCGGAAACAGCTCAATGGTGAAAAATGGAGTTGGGGATGGATTGAAATAATCATGATTGCTTCTTTTGTGTTGTTGCTTGCAGGAATGGGTTGGACCGAAAATATGGCGAAGGGTTGGTCCAATATGGAACATAAACTCTCCTTGTTGCTCGTTCCCCTTATTTTTGGATTAAGAAATAGAAAAATGAACTTGCAGGAAGCAGGATTAATTTTTGTTGTTGGTCTTGTTTTAGCATCTATCCTCCTACTCTCCATTGCAACCTACAGAAGCCTTTTCGAAACGACATTAGACTGGACAAATTATTGGAAAGAATCCACTTTTTCTGTATTCATGCATCGCAGTTATTTGGCGTGTTATATGGCAATGGGGGCTTTGATTTCATTGATTTATTTTTTTAGAAGGCCGCACTGGATGTTTGTTTTTGCATTCGTTTTATTATCAGCGATGGTGTTACTTACCGTGTCAAAGGCGGGTATTATCGCCCTGCTGTTGGGCTTTTTTTTATTGGTTTTTTATTTCGTCGTTTGGCGAAAATCGGGGGTGAGGGTTCGAATAATCATGGGACTGGCCATGGTGCTGCTGCTTTTGGTATTGGTTTTAAATAATCGTGTACGCATTCGCTTTTCGTCCGCTTGGAATTCCTTTTTTACTGCTGAGGTAATGAATAACCCCAGCAAAGATGGAACGCAGGCCAGAATGATGATGTGGTCGGCGGCTTCAAAAGTTTTTATTGATCATTTTTGGATGGGCGTCGGCACAGGTGACGTAGATGATGCATTGCAAAAGGAAAATATAACCAGGCATAACGATGGAGTGGTGGCACAGAAATTAAATGCACACAATCAATTTTTGAATCAAGCTGTTCAACATGGTATTTTAGGTCTAGGCTTGTTAACTGCTCTTATGGTGGTGATGATCATTAAATTCATAAGAAAACAAAATCTCCTTGGGGTTGTCGTTTGGAGTACGTTCCTTATCAATCTCGCATTTGAATCATTTTTGGAAACAAGATCTGGAGTCGTTCCTTTTTGCCTGCTTCTTTTATTAATGACCTCATTGGACAGAGGTGACCTTGCCTTTAAGCAAAAAAAGGCCTAAGCGAGGTAATGAATTTCTTAGCCCTCACTTTCGTTGCTTGATCGACTGATGGTTAAATACCAGCGGAATGTATACAGATTAAGTCCTGCAGATAGCACTGAGTAGATGCCCAAGGCCCACCATACATTATCAAGGCTGAAACCAATCAAGAAAGCAATTAGTTTTAAAATGATATCAATCGCGTTGATGAGCAGTGAGGTGCGTTGTTTATTTTTAATCAATGCCGCAAATGAAAATGGAGAAACGATGAATTGGAACGTGAACCAAATCGCGAGATATTGAGCCATCTTTCCTGATAAAAAGTGTTGTGGCCCCAGGATAAGTGCAAATAAGGAGGGCCCCCATAGAAAGAAAATTACTCCAATTATTAAACCTACAATGGTCATGTAAAGGGCATTGGTTTTAATATTTTGGAGATAACTTTTATTCTGATGATAGAGCTGTGCACATTCGTTGTATTGAACAACAAAGAGTGTGTTCGAGATGGCCGTGATGGGAGCTTGTAAAATTCTCCAGCATAGATAGTAAATCCCGGGGTAGGGATCGTGAAACAACACAGAAAGGAGCGCGATGGTACCACTTAACTGAAGGGATTCAAGAAGGGCTTGTGGCATACTAAAGAAAATGTAGTCTTTGAATGCTAGACCATTTTTTTTAGTGAAAGGATATTGTAAAAAGGGCAGAATGGCTTTCAAGTTCCCTTGGCTCAAAATAAATGCACCCAAGATTTGCCCCCCCAGTAAACCTGCCAGTAGTCCCCAAATTCCCCAACTGCAATATCCCAATCCTATCGTTATTGCTTGAACCCCCAAATTATTGACAATGCGATACCAAGCACTTTGCTGATATTGATTTTTTCTTGTACTCAGAAAATAAAGGGTTTGGGGTAATGATGTGCAAATAATTCCTAATGGAATGAAGAGATACAGGGTATGCAAAGAAGGGAATAGCCAATAGAAAAAGAGTAATAGAAGTTGAATAAGAACGGAAAAGTAGAGGCTCATGGAGATGGCAATTCCTGTAACGCGATATTGGTCTTCTAATCGCGTTTGATTCGGTATGGCGAGCTCAATGCGAAGTGAAGATAGGATGGATAATGGAATGAGCCAGGCGTAAAAAATGGAGAATTCACTGAATTCTTGCGTGCTATAAAGTCGCCCCACGAACGGCAAAAGCAAATAGGTGATGACTTGTCCCAACGCTGTTGAAATGGCCAAAGAACCGGTCTCTTTAATTTTTAATCTTTCGGCTTTGATATGGAAAAATCGAAGTGGATTCATCCCATCAGTTTTTTTTCGATCATAAAGTAGGGCACGAGCTCCCCTCCAAATCCTCTGAAATACTGTTCGACCTCTGTGAGCATACTTCCTTCAAAATCGAAAATGGGGATTTGTGAGTTTTGGCATTTTTTTATCAATTCCCAAACACAACCAATACCAGCCCCTCCATGCTTTTTATCGCTCTCATAACCGCTCAAATGCAAGTAGGCTTTTTCCTGATCATGAATCACCAATGCTCCTGCTATGACCACCTCGTTTCGATACGCAAAGCACATCATAGCGTTTTTTTCATTGCAGAATTGATGCAGAATTTGATGCAAGTACTGACTATGAAACTTTTGTTTTTTGCGGCTGAAAGTGGACCTTACCAGTTTTTCCATCAATGATGGATCGTGCATAATTTTCCATTCCACTTGGTCTTTTATGGCCTTGCTGATATGATTACGATGACTGCTTGAAAATTGCTCAAATATTTTTTCCGTCGAATGCTTTAAATGAATTTGATAGGTATACTTTGGAGTAACATTAAATCCCTCCCATATAAATTTTTGGACATCGGTTACAGTTGGAGGAAAAGAGATTTGAATTTTACTAATCTTCGCACGTTTAAAAAGATCACACATCAAGCTACTGGCTTCCTTCCAAATAGTGTGTTGCGTCGTTGTTTTAATGGCGCTATGTTTCCATGTCCAAGCAATATGCGGGGTGAAATGGGGATTACGAAACAAGGGAATCCCCCACTTCTTTTCTTGATTGAGCGTAAAGGTGCCCAGCCAATTGGAGTCGTCTTTAATGATATAGGTTTGCGAGGTAGAAGCTTGAATGGAAATCCAATCCGGATGGGCGAAAATATCTCCATTTCTTTTTACCCAATTTTGGTAATCAGGTTCATGCAGAGTGGATAAAGTTTCGATTCGTAAACTCATTCTTTTTTGGGTGTCGTAAAAGGTAAGTATACTTCAATCAGCTGCTGTTGCTCTTTTTCCCAATTGAGCTCAGATTTTGCTTTACGAAGATTAGAAGTTAGTTGACTAACATCCTTATCCAGCATTTCATCAATGGCTTTATTAATGCCATCGGAGTGATAGCTATGAATGATGGTACCGATGTCATAAGCTTTTATCAATGCAGAACAGTCCACTAGATCGTTAGTTACAATCGGTAATAACGCTTGAATGTATTCAAATATTTTATTCGGAAGGCAATAGGTGTGATTGAGACAACTATCTTTTGCCATATTGAATCCAACGTCTGCGCTGCTGGTGTATTGATTTATTTCATGGTAGGGTACATAGGGATGATGAAAAATCAGCGGATTTTTTTTTGACGCTGCTTGAACAATGGGGAGGAGCTTGCCTTGTCCCATGATCATTAATACCGCGCGATCATCTTGTCTCTTGTGAAATGCTTCAATCAGCTCTTCGATTCCTCTATCTGGCCCAAGCATTCCTTGATATAAAAATATTTTTTGATCGGCGCGGATGGAAAATTTTTCGCGATAAATATTTCCGCTGATGGTCTCCGTTAAATGGGGGGTATTGCGAACCAATGCAATGTTCCCCACTCCATAGAGTCGTTCATATTCTTTTTGTATACCAGGACTAATGGTAATCAGACGTTCGGCTTTTTTAATATGCCAAGATTCCATCCAACCAATAACTTTTTTTACATACCAAGGTGTTCCTAGGCGTTCCTTTTGATATTCATGTAAGTCATATATCAATTTCAATTGGGGATTCATCCACTTGGCAAACACACCCATCCAAAACGCTTCAAAATCATTGCAGTGCCAAATATCTGCGTTTTTATAGGTTTGAATGACCGACCAATTAAAGTGCAAGAATTGGATCAGTCCAATGAGTTTATTGCTTCGTTTCCATTTGGAAGTACTGGGAAAGATGCGGTGAACAGGAATTTCATTGATCAATTCGCGCTCTTCAACGGCTCCTTTTTTCCAACCTACAATCATCACATCATGTCCCAAAGCTTGAATGGTTTCTGCCATCCGCTGAACACGATTGTCGTTTTGGAATGTAGTGGCGACGAGAGAAATTACTTTCATGATATCGGCTTCGAATTTAAGTCAATACTCCGTTGTAATTGCCATGAGACGATTCCTAAATTCAGTGCAAAATAAATGACCTTTGCGGTTACCAAGAAAATCATGGCTTGGTAATCATTCATATCCATGATATAAGCTAAAATAATCGCGCCATACACAAATAGGAAATGTACCAGGTCGAGTATCAACGAAATACCTTGCATGTGTATTCGAAGGGTGATGGAGGAGAGCGCTGAAATCACAAAGTTTAATGAATACCAAATGCTAAGGATCCTAAGGTAGTAGATGCTGTCTTTCCATGGGTCTCCAAATATCCACTGCATCGTTTGCAGAGGTAGCATAAAGACCAGTATGGTAATGCAGGCGGATAAGAGCAAAAACTTAAATAGGTATCGGTGATAGAGGGTTTTGATTTCGCTGAGTACATCCATTTCTGAAATTTGTTGGAAGAAGACCTGGCTAAAACTATTCCCAATTAAGTTAAGTGGGGTGAATAATATTCTGCGGCACAATGCCATTAAACCGATTGCGGCAATGCCATAGAAATGTGTAAATACACCCACATGAGCCCATTGTGCAGCGCGGTTTAAAAGGCTGGACCAAATGCTGAACATCGGAAATTTTTTGTAGGTTTTAGCTACGGTAATCAATGGAGTTGCTTGAAATTGATTACTTTCAATGGGGTGATCCTTCAAAAGAAGATAGACGCAATAAGCAGCACCTGCTATATATCCTAAGGTAGTACTGATGATAAGGCCATGTGCTCCCCAATGGAATAGGTATGCCCCCCATTTGATGGGTTCCGATAGCCCTCCATGTATGGCTTTGGTGAAGCCCAATTGAAAATATTGTTTCTTGCGATTCAACCAAAAAAAAGCGATGTTAAATATGGCCATTCCAAATAGGGTCGGTCCTAAAAGCCACAGACATTCCGCCAGTTGATTGTTGTGATAATATTGCGCAATCTCATTAGAAAAAAGGTGGGTCAAAAGACCGATGCATCCACTCATGAAAAATGAGAGAATGAGGCCAAGAATAACGAGGTGTCGTGCTTCACTTTCTTTTTTGGGTTGAAGAATGGCAAATTCATATTTCCCCGTTACCAAGACCACTAGAATATTGAGGAGCATGGAAAATTGCTCGAAGGTCGAAAATTGTTCAGGGGTGAACCAGCGCGTTAATAAGGGAGCAAACAGGAAGACAATTGCCTGCCCGATGGAGGTGCCAACAATGATTTGTAATACATCCTGGAAAAATCGAGCAGAAAGTTGGGGAGCAGAATTAATTTTCATGACCCTTTCTGATAATGGCTATGGATGAGGTTGATTCCAAAATTCCCAAGCAGCGTCGGCCTGTATTTCCAACATCCTCAACCCGTTTTGTGTTTTGGCTCCTCTCCTTTTTCCCTCCAATAAAAATTGGGTTTCTGCTGGGTTGTAAATTAAGTCAACCAGTAAATGTGAGGGTTGAATGCCTTCATATGGAATAAGTGGGAATGCGGTTACATCAGGAAAAGTCCCCACTGGAGTTGTTTGAATGATCAATGGAAAATGTCGTAAACTCTCAGCATCAATTTGTGAATAGGCAAGGTGCTGAGGGAGCCGTGGATTTCTGGTTAAGAAATAGGTTTCAATGCCTTTGTCTTGGAGTACAAAATGAACGGCCTTGGATGCTCCTCCCGTTCCAATAATTAAAGCCCGTGGGAATTGGTTTTCCAAAAATGGCAGAATGCTCTTTTCAAATCCAATGACATCCGTATTCGTTCCAATCCATTTGTCCTTTTTTACCAAAACAGCATTTACCGCTCCAATGGATTGTGCCAGGGGAGTGATTTCATCCAGAAAGGGCAGAATGGACTCTTTGTATGGTATCGTGACATTGAAACCGTTCCATCCGCGTAGACTGACCTCCGCTTTTATATGGTCTAAGGATGGAGTGTTAAGCACTTCATACGTATCGGAGATTCCAAGCAGTTGGAATTTCTTTTTAAAATAATCGGGAGAGAAAGTATGGGTTAAAGGATGTCCAATTAATCCCCACTTTTTCATGATTTACTTCTGTTAAAACGGTGTTTGATATAGGCGAAAATCATGGGTGTAATGGATAATATTATGATTCCAATTACGACCGCTTCAAAATGCTTTTTAACCCATTCATGACTGCCTAATGCATATCCCGCTATTGACATGGAGCTGATCCAAAGTACACCTCCGAAAATATCATAGGGCATGAATTTTTTGCGATAATCCATTTTTCCAACTCCTGCTACAAATGGCGTAAATGTTCGGACAATAGGCACAAACCGAGCGAGTACAATCGCTTTGGTTCCATATTTCTCGAAAAATTGTTCCGTTTGCGTTACATATTTTTGTTGTACAATTCGCTTTCCTTTCCAAGAGAGTGAGAGGATCTTTGTTCCTGCGTATCGACCAATCAGATAGTTGCTATGATCACCTAATATGGCAGCCGAAGATAGGAGGAGAATCATGGGGATTAAGGATAGCGCTGGATCGGTTTCACCACTCATTCGAGCACATAATGCGCCTGCCGCAAACAACAACGAATCTCCCGGTAAAAAGGGCATGACGACCAAGCCCGTTTCTACAAATATGATGGCAAATAAAATAATATAAATGAAAGATCCGTACTGACTAATCCAATCACCTAAATGGTCATTGATATGTAACAAAATATCAAGTAATTCACTCATTGTGCGCAGGTTTGTTGGGGTAAGTAGGCAGCGGCATAAGCTTGTATTCCTCCCGTTAAAGAGTAAATATCATTTCGTACTAATTGTTTGCGAAGTGCGTAACATACGGCATCGCTTCTCTTTCCGCTATTGCAATGTATGACGATTGGTAGATGTTGTGGTAGTTGCTGACTTTGACTCAAAATGGAATCCATTGGAATAGCATTGCCGCCCATAGAACATACTTCTATTTCGTACGGCTCGCGAACATCTACTAAAAAGTGACCTTTGTTCTCGTCACACCATTTTTTAAATTCTTCTATCGTAATGTTGATATTCATGGTTTCATTTTTTGTGCAATTTCTTCAGGTAGAAATTGAAAAAATGTATCTCCTCTTAACCCTCTTCTCAAGCACTCAAGAGGAATTACTTCGTTCTCAGCAATGTTTCCTAAGTTCACATTAGCACCCATATGTTTGATAAAATAGACCTGTTGTGTTTTTTTAGGTGCTTCCCAAATGATATTTTCTAACGATACTTTTTGCAGGATGCGATTAATCAGCACGACGTGTGCTTGACCATTGGGGCGATAAATACCCACCGTTCCACTTTCTCTGGCTTCGGCAATTACTTTCCAACTTCCCGCTTGTAGTTCCGTTTGCATCATTTTTATCCATTTGCTCGGAGAGATCAATATCCCTTCTTCTTTCGAACCCACCTCTGAAAGTACTGTGAAATCTTTGGATAATTCATGGATCCATTTGCACTTCTCTTCATGCGCCACTTGTATGGAACCGTCCGAAACTTCGATGGTGTCTAAACCAAGTTTGCTAACGTATTTTTTATAATCGTCCTTTTGATCGCGAACAACAAACGCTTCGAACAGTGTTCCTCCTAGATACACCTTGAGTCCCGCGGATTGATATAACTTGATTTTTTCTTTTAAGTTTTTTGAGAACGCAGAAGTTCCAAATCCTAATTTGATCAAGTCAACATATTCTCCAGAAGATTCAATAAGATCTTCTGCTTGTCTCATAGATAGCCCCTTATCCATGACCATCGTGAGCCCACTGTTACGGGGTTTTTCAGGTCTGTCTGGGATATGGTTTAATTGATAATTCATGTTTAAAATTTTACCTTTTGGTAAGGGTTAATGATACTTTTTTTTCATGGCGTAAGGTATCCATTCGCAAAGGGTGGGATCCATGGATTCGATTTCATTGATTTCTTCCAATTGTTCGTGATCGAAAATCAGCTCCAACCATTGTTCTGCTTCATTCCAACGCTTTAATCCAACCAAGTAAAGTAATTTGCGATAAGCAATCATTGTGCTATCGGGGATGAGTTGAAGTCCTTGTTCTAAATATTGGAGCCCATTTGAAATGGCGGACATCTGATAATGTATGTCGGCCATCACCACCCAGGACTCCTCGTCGTGTGGACGCAAAAGGATCAATTCATTGGCCTTTTGGATAGCGTCCTCTACAAACTCATTTTTCGCAAGTAATTTAATCAATACAGTTAGATATTCCTCATTCTGTCCATCAAATCCAAATGCGATTTCTGCAAACTTCAGCGCTTCTTTTGATTTCGATTGATAGTCCAAAACCACTGCCATTCCCAAGTAGGCATCTGAACATCGTTCGTCCAATTCAATGGCTTTGAGGTAATATTCTTGCGCCACCCAAACTTCATCTAACTTTTCATAGCACTCCCCTAAATGACAATAGGTAGTGGCATCGGGTGGCTCCAAATGAAACGAAGATTGAAGCGTTTCAATCGCGGTGGTGTATTGTTTTAGCTTGAATTGCGCTTGCGCTTTGTTGATGATGGCGGGAACGAAATCAGGCATTAATGCCAAACTGAAATCATAGGATTCAACCGATTCATTCAGCAATTCCAATTGCTGTTGGATGTTCCCCAAACAATACCATGTGGGAAAGGACATTGGCTTTTCATCTGTTAAGGAAGTGAAAAATTCAAGTGCCTCAGCTAATCGACCAGTGGTCTCGTAGCAATAGGCCATTTCGTATAGCAAGGTTTCACTTTCAGGACGATGGATGATGACCTTTTTGAGCAGCGCAATCGCCTTGTCCGTTTTATTGGCGTTTTGATACTCCAATGCCAGCTCTAAAGCGATATCATCGAAATTCTCGCTGTCTGATAATTCTAATGCCTGCTCTAAAAAGGCAATGGATCTTTCGTGTTCATGAAGTTGACTGTACGAAACGGCGCTTGCCATCAACCAGTCCAGCTGATCCTCCGCGAATGGGGTGGTTCTTTTTAAAATTCCTAATGCCTTGTGCAATTGTCCCATGCTCGTATAAATTTCCGCTTCCCTGATCTGAATTCCAGGCTGATTGGGGAAAAGACTTTTGGCATGTTCAACCACACTCAACGCTTGTTGAAAAAGAAATTGATCCGAATAATAGTAGATGAGTTCTTCTAATTCCTCGCGATCAAAATAATACGAGGCATTATCACGCATCATCTGCTCAAATCGTTGTACGATTTGGTTGAATTCTTCAGATAAGTTGGATTCCTCGTTCATGTTCTAAAATCAACTACCAAAGATAATGAATAGCAACCCCTTAATCGCGTGAAACTAATTAACAGGTGTGAAAAACTGATTTCAGTATTTCCACCAATAGTATAAGATTTTGATATACTCGTTATTGGTATAAATTAATCCTGACTCTGAAGTCCACCAGTAATCAGGGTTAAAATCCTTCTCTTTTGCCCCGTAAAATCGAATTTCAATTCCCGAATCAGCAAATACTCGATCATAGGTCATGCGCAGTCTCCTCAGGTGATATTGCCCACTAATAATGGTAATCTTTTTACATGGATGAGTTTGGGCATAGTGCAAAATGGCTTCGGCTTCCTCTTGAGAGCTGGTCCCTTGATTCAGCGCTTCGATTCGGGTTGAGTCTACGCCACATCTGATCATTTTATTTCTAGTTAATTCAGCTTCATAGGTATGAAGTCCAATGGCAGCAAGCTGGCTCGGTTCATTTGCTCCGGTGCAAATGAATTGACAGTTAGGGATTTGTTGATCTACCGAACAGGCGGCTAAACCGCGCTCCGCGCTATTGCCACCTAATACAACATAAAAATCCGATTTTTCGAGTGCATTTTCGGCAACCAAATACCAACCTATTTTGCTTAACACGGAAGTGCGGTAGATCCACATTGTCAGGCATAACAACGAGGTAAGAAAAATGAACGATAGAAGAATGGGATGTTTTCTTACTCTTTCCATTGCAACCAAGGAGCTATTATTTGATTTGGAAATGAACTACCCACGGGCTGACCAATTTGCCTTAACGAATTCATGGTCAGTTCAATTTCTTTTTTAGAAATCAAAGGATGGAAATTCCATTTTTGATTACCCAACCACTCCGCCGATTCTTCGAGGTTCAGCTGAAAGCGATGAGCAATGTTAGACGGTGTGTTCGGATCTGCTATGAATGCTCGAACCTCAGTGTTTATTATTTCTATAATAGCATGGAGTGCTTCGGGGTATTTCGCTAAGCAGGTTTCGCTAGCAACCACCAAAAATCCTGACCACGGCGCGGAAAATCTCCCTACTTGATGTATCTCGGCTCTTTTTACATATTTCAAGGTCATCCAATGCTCCCAATAAAAGTAATCACAGTGACCTGACTTTAACGATTCGATCGCATCTTCCAGATGATGAACCACAACAAATTGTTCTTCGTTCAATTGTACACCTAATTGTTGCGCATGCAACATGGACATTAAATGAGATCCCGAACCTTTGCGACTAATGGCAATTTTAGTGTGCTCATGGATGGCAAGTTCATTATGAATTCCCGAGTATATGCCCCATTGAAGCGGTGATTGGATATAAGGATGGATAATTTTAGCAGAAAGTCCTTGGTAGTAGCTGGCAATAAATCCCTCTGTCAAAAGAATGGCAATGTCTAATTCGCCTGTTTTAAGAGCTTGTGTCATGGCTCCTGTTCCACCGGGGTAAAAATTCCATGATATCTCAACAGACAATGATCGAAATTTATTTTTTTCAAGGGCCAAAATCCAAGGCAAATTAAAGTGCTCGGGAACTCCTCCAATTTTTAAAAATGATGGTGATGGCATGTTCAATATCCTCCTAATCGCTTTCTCAAAAACCACTCGGTTCCCAGTAATGTCGCGATGATGAATAAGAAAACGGAAAGTTCAATCCACTCCTCACGCTGCTGTTCTGTGTAAACAGTGGAAACCAAATGAGGCAATTGTAAAATGGTAGCGGGTAAGGCGTTGAGGTTCTCTTTTTTGAAGAACTTACCGCCTGTTTCATAGGCCATATTGCGCAATGCACCGTGTTGCGCCATCGTGTTGGCTTGTTCCAATTGAACAGCCTCCACAATAAAGCTTCCTTGATC
This sequence comes from uncultured Chryseobacterium sp., assembly GCA_964544665.1. GTDB lineage: Bacteria > Bacteroidota > Bacteroidia > Flavobacteriales_D > Sanyastnellaceae > CAMCTV01. Next base: position 21,294 of record CAZJCQ010000036.1, read on the forward strand.
AGTCAAATTCTCCACTCCGTTGTTGGCTTTTGCAAAGTATCGATAACTTCCTGCGGACAGTTTTCCCAATGATAATTGGTAATGCTCTCCATTTGGTAAGAAGGCGTATTCCATTTTTTGATTGGCCTCGTCCACAATGGTCAGTGAAATGTTTTGATTGGCTAATGGATGGAAACTCTGGTCATACAAGTGCGCCCCAAAAATAATATTTTGAAAAGAGCTCCACTTTTTAGCAGTCTCCACTTGTAGTTTTTTATTCTCAAGTGATGTGCTTAAATACTGAACCCAATTGGTGATGAAAGAGTCAAAAGTTTCGTGATTGCCACCTTGCTGAAAATCAATCATTCGCCAACGCCAGATTCCTTCTCCTCCGACCCAACCTATTTTAGCAATTTGATTTTGATGAAAGGCAATTAATGGAGCATTGGTGGACAAAGTGCCCACTTTCTGAAAAAATTCTACCTGCATGTCAGGGCTTAAATTGATTTTTCCAAATGGTACTTTTAACGGTGGATATTGTCCTGCGTGTTGCGCAAGTAATGGTGAATGTTGGAAAAAGTTAAAGTCGTTGTTGAGGGTACATTTAAAATCTTCAAAAAGGGTTCCAGATGATTGGATGGATACTCCCGTATTCAATTGATTAAAGAGGGAATAGTCCGTTTGTTCAGACCAAATGAATAGGCACGGTTGGCCCGTCGCAAGGAGCTGCTTTGCTTGATTGAATTCTTGAATGTTGGCGGGTATTCCGTGTAATATGGTTAATCCAGATTTGTTATTTTCTGTTTTCCACTCTTCCGCGAGTTGAAATGCGGTAGCATAATTTTCTGAATGGTCAATGGCTTGGATGATTGCGTTGATATCCGGATGGATCGAGTGTGCGACTATTTGGACCTTTTGGCGATCGTCCACGACCTGAATGTAAAATTCATAAATGTTATTGGATAATGTTTTTTCTCCTTCGATGGATTGCACCTGAACTTGATAACGTTGCATTCCCACTTCCTCAGCTTTGATGGTAAATGACGGTGTTAAAAATTGTCGATCTTCTTGAATGGAAATGGACTGCTCAGCAATTTTTCTGCCTTTGTGAAGTACGGAAACAACAGTGGATTTTCCTTTGCACAATCGGGCCTCAATGCCGACTTGAACAGGGAAGGTATTTCCTAAAAAACAGACTTTGTTACATTGGACATCACTGATGAGCAGGTCTTTGTATAACGTGGTATCCCCAAGTCCAATTGGAAAAAATGGCACATTCAAGTTCTTAGCGGCGTATAAAGGGAAGCTTCCTTTGTTAAAAATTCCGTCAGTTGGAAAAATAACGGCGGATAAGTTTCGTCCGCTCATCCTTGAAGAAAGTTGTTCGATGGCCATGGAACCTGCCGTAGCAGCACCTTTGCCATTCAAGGAATCCCAACCTTGAGTTAAATCCTGGTCAAATTGATAATAAACAATCTCTACGTCATCCCCAAGTTCGGCTAATTTATCTTTAAGTGGCTGAATAAAAGCATCGGGGTTTTCAAGGTCAGGTGCAACGGAAGAGCTGTTGTCTTGTAGGACAACCACAATAGGTTTTTCCAATTGTTCACTTATTCTTTCGAGAATGGGGCGTAATAGCAATAGCGTCAATAAGGTGAGCGCGACAAATCGAATGGATGCGAGTGATAAAATCCAGGGTTTAGTGAATCGATTCCTCCTAACCTCCTGGAAGTAGAGTAAAAAAGCACCTGCCGCACCAATGATAAGGCAAATAATAATGAAGTAGGAGGGATATGTGGTCAGTATGGACAATGTAATTCAATTACATCAGCATTCCACCGCAAACATGGAGGGTTTGTCCTGTGATATAAGCGCTCATATCACTTGCTAAGAAAAGGGTAGCTTGTGCAACATCTCCTGTCGTTCCTCCTCTTTTTAATGGAATGGTATCTCTCCATTGTTGGACCACTTTCTCATCCAAGGCTGCCGTCATTTCCGTTTCGATGAAACCCGGCGCAATTGCATTGCATCGGATGTTGCGCGATCCCAACTCTGCGGCCATGCTTTTGGTAAATCCAAGAATACCTGCTTTGGAAGCAGCGTAGTTCGCTTGTCCTGCATTTCCTTGGACCCCAACAACAGAACTCATATTGATAATCGATCCGCTTCTTGCCTTGAGCATGGGCTTAATCACCGCTTTACTCAGGTTGAAAACAGATTTTAAATTGACTCGAATGACTTCATCCCATTGCTCTTCGCTCATTCTCATTAGTAAGGTATCTCGGGTAATTCCTGCATTGTTAACCAAAATATCAATCGTCCCAAATTCAGCACATACATCATCCACCAATTGTTGCGCAGCAAGGAAGTCGGCTGCATCGCTCTTATATCCTTTTACCTTCGTTCCATGAGCGGACAATTCTGCTTCTAACGCCCTGGCTTTTTCATCGGACGAGGCATAGGTAAATGCCACCGATGCGCCATGCTGAACAAAAACTTCAGCTATTCCCTTTCCTATTCCTCTTGAGGCTCCTGTGATTAAAGCCGTTTTTCCAGCAAGCAATTTCATATCATTTTATTTTAGGACAAAGTTAATCGGATTTCTAATTTAACCTTTCAGCCACTCTATTTTATTTCTCCCCAGTTTCAGCCAGCCATCATTCTCCATTCTCTTGAGTAGCCTTGATATTACCTCTCGTGAAGAGTGCAATTCATTGGCAATTTCTTGATGCGTGGTGATGATGATGTGGTGGTCGTGTTTGTTCACTTTTTCTTTCAGTAATTGAATCAATCGATCATCTAATTTTTGAAAGGCAATTCCATCAATGGTTCGTAACAAATCTTCGAATCTTTTTTGGTAGGTGCTCATGATAAAATGCTTCCAAGAAATATACTGTGTGCTCCAAAGGTCGAGCCATTGTATCGGAATCGCGATAAGGGTAGTATCCTCCTCAGCCTCCGCTCGTACCGTGCTCTTCGCATCTCCCATGCAACAGGTTAGTGACATGGCGCAGGTTTCACCGGGTTGAATGTGATACAACAGCAATTCTCTTCCATCATTGTCTTCTCTCATTATTTTCAAGCTTCCCGTTAACAACAAGGGCATGTACTTGATGTATTGTCCAATGTCAATGAGGTGTTCTCCTGAACGAATTTTAAAAAATATCCCCTTCTCTTGTATGGCTTCGATGAGGGTAGGTTCGTATAAATCGGTAAACAGGGATTTGAGGTCACTCACTTCTGCCGCGGTAATGGAATGGTGTTCAATCATGTGCGAGCGTTTCGATAATTTTACTGAGATCTCCAGTCAAGTTTTTTCGACTGTATTTTTCAATGTGTTGACTATTAATTTGACAAGAACCGTTAGACTGCCACTCTTCGAAATAGCGCAGCAGGGTGGCTTTAAGGTTACCTAGCTCTTCGAAATTAATACTAGTGCCAGCGGTGCATTGTTCCAAAATCATGGCCATTTCGCCATCAGTTGGCCCAATCGCTACAATGGGACGATGGGCAGCTAAATATTCAAAAAACTTTCCCGTTAAAATGGATTTAGCATTGATACTTTGATTAACCAACAAAAGTAAAACCTGTGCTTTTTGCTGGGCAGCGACCGCATCCTTGTGGTTCATATAAGGAGTCAGGGTAACATACTTTTCAATACCGATCTCCTGAATTCGATGCCTTACGGAGATGTCCGTTTTTCCGATGAGTTCTAATCGAAAAGATTTTTCGAAAGTCGTATTTTCGTGTGTCAGTTCTTTTATCGCTTGCCAAAGGATGTTGTGATTTCTTGCAGGAGGAATGCTTCCGACATGAACCAATGAAAAATGGGAATCTAAGGGCTGATCATCTACAAATTCGTCATCGTATCCATTGGTAATCTGCGTTGCGGCCAAACAACCTTTTTTAAGAAAATCTATTCGATCTTCATGAGTGACGGTCGTTATATGATCCGCATTTTTCAATACCTCTCTTTCCATCTTGTGATGTTTTTGATCTGCCCAACGTGTGAGCATTAATTGATCATAGAAGTCGATATTGGTCCACGGATCTCGAAAGTCAGCAATCCAAGGGATATTCATCTTTTTCTTGATCCCAAGTGCAATGCGGTGCATACTATGAGGTGGTCCTGTTGAAATGATAACGTCTACAGGATGATCTTTTAAATAGGAGGACAAGAAGGAGATGGAAGGTTGTATCCAAAAACAACGTGCGTCGGGTATGAAGAAATTTCCTCTGATCCAAACTCCAATTTTTTCCGTCCATTTTGGCTTTTCGCTTTCTGATAGAAATCCGGTATTGATTTTTTCTTGAGGTTTTACACCTACCCATTTTTTATACCAATGATAAGGTTCCCAAATGGGTTGTTTCAAAATTTCTAGGTCCGCTGGGACATCATTGAAAAGGGAGGAATCTTCTACGGGCATTTCGGGGTTGCTCGGTGTGTAAACAATCGGCTCAATACCAAAATCTCTCAGGTATTTTACAAATTTGAGCCAACGTTGAACACCTGCACCTCCAGAGGGTGGCCAATAATAGGTGATGATCAGTACCCTTTTCATCAATAGGGCAAAATGTGGGGTTTAAAGATGACAGTGGCTTCTTTGGGTTCTCCTGGAATAACAGTAATCATAGCAGTAACCATTGCTTGTTTTCTCAAAACGACTGCCGGTCGAAGCGGACTAGAACAACTAAAGGTCAACTCAATTTGAAGAGTTCCATACACCAATTTACTGGGATCTACCTTTACCTTGATCTTACCATCGGTCACGACCTCACTCTCTAATTCTCCCATCACCTCATCAATCAACATCACAAAATTAATTCCGTCTTCTCTTAATACATATTCAGAAGGATCTATCTGAAAAGTGATCTCGACTAAGCCTTCTCCTACCACAACGTCTTCAATGACAAAATTTTCTCCCTGTGGAACAACATTCCCTCCGAAAAGCAATGCATCACTGGATTTAAAAGGAATGGTTTGTGTTTTTTTTCTTTTCGAATTGATGCTTCTCAACAGCTCATTATCTCGATCAAGCACATAAAGATTGCGATCAATAACCGTCATGTCCACAGGGGAGTGGAACATGGCTTCATCTGCAGGACCGTCTTTCCACCCGTCTATCGGACTACCGGTTAATTTTTTAAGTTGTTTCTTTTTAAATTCATACAACTCATTGTTCCATTCAGAACAAGCAAAGAGTTTTTTACCGATCAAACTGATGGAGGAGAGCTTAGGTTCTCCCTCTTTTGGCTCGTAATACCATTGACCATGGGCATACAAATAGGAAACTTCCTTTTGAGAAATGACGTCTTTCTCTTTTTTCTCTTCATCAAATTTCAATTCGAAAATACTTCCGTTACTAAAAGTAACATATCCGAGCTTACCATAAATCTCAAAGTGTTTGGGAAATATCCTTATTCCGGAGCTCGAAGTCATGGGAAGTCTTGCCACCTCTCTGGCGGCACCGCTGATGGGATTTAACTTAAACACTTGATTAAATTCAGCTGAAAGGACATACAGAATTTCATTGTCAAAGGCAACATCCACCGGAAATCCAAAAGCTTCATATCCACCATCGGTGAACGTTTTTTCCATTTCGAATCTTTTTCCATTTCCCGCGATGGTAAAAACCAGGTTGGATGTTTCATCGCATGCGCGAATACGATGATTATAGGTGTCTGCTACATATAAGAGTTGTTGCGTTTCATCATAGATGGTTCCTTGGGGGTAGCAGAATCTTGCGCCAGCCAATGGACCATCTTCAAAGCCGGGTAATGGCATTCCGATGATTTGAATTAATTCGCCCGTTGGAGTAATCTGATGGATACGATGGTGGTTACTTTCAGTAATGAAAAAGGATTTGTTTTTTTTCTGACTGATGTCCGTTGGGAATTCAATATTCGCATCTGCCCACCAATGGGTTTCTACACTATCTTTTATTTGCCAAAAACGAAGATTCTTGTTTACATCGGCATCATTCATTAAAAGTTGTAATTGCTCTGCACATTGCTTGCCCGCGAGTTGACCTTCGAAAATATGAGAGGCGACTCCGCGACTGGCAGGATAAATTCTTGCCTGAAAATGTCCGTCATAAGGGCTACCTTTTAGGCCATTGAAATCTGGACAAATTACTATGGGATGTTCTAAATTTTGTCTTTGAATAAGAGAAAAAATCTCGCGGCGCGGTCTTGGGTTATTAGCATCTCCGATGATGGCAGAAATCAATTGAACATTGAATTTGTTTTTGCAGGCGCTTTCAATGAGGTGCATGTTCTCTAGTGCAAAGACATCATGCTCATTCCAAATCATGAAGACGACAATTTTATCATCAATGTTTTCTATCGAGATGGGATAGGCAGTGTTCATCCACACCGAACCTTTGGTCAAGGCATCCACTTCTCCTTGACTCCATCCCACCATACTCAGTAGGCTGAAAAGAAGGTAATTAATTATCTTTTTCATAGTAAAAAAAAAGGAGTCACGAAGATGACTCCCTTTGGTGAAATATCAAAATATTCAACATTATTTAACCGCATCCACCACTGCTTTGAAAGCATCTGGGTGATTCATGGCTAAATCCGCTAGGGCTTTACGATTTAACTCAACACCTTTGGCGTGAACTTTTCCCATAAATTGAGAATAAGACATTCCGTGGATACGAGCACCTGCATTGATACGAGCAATCCACAAAGCACGGAAATTGCGCTTGCGGTGTTTTCTTCCAATGTAAGCATAAGTCAACGCTTTTTCAACAGCGTTTTTGGCAACGGTCCAAACATTTTTTCTGGAACCGAAGTAGCCTTTGGCCATTTTGAGAACTTTTCTTCTTCTCTCTCTGGAGGCTACGGCATTTTTACTGCGTGGCATAATTTTTTGTTTTTTAAACGGTGGTGGCTATTGAGCTCTTTTTACCAACGTCTGGGTTAAACTTTACCTGCTCTTCAAATCAATGGAGCTGACTTAGGCGAGCAATTGAGCCTTGATGGATTTTACGTCTGAAGGGTGAACAAGCCCATCATGACCTAAACCGCGCTTACGCTTGGTTTCTTTCTTGGTCAAGATGTGACGCTTAAACGCCTTCTTACGCTTAATCTTTCCGCTACCGGTCACTTGGAAACGCTTTTTAGCGCCGGATTTGGTTTTTGATTTTGGCATTGTATTAGGGTTTTAATTATTTCTTTTTTGGGTTGATAATAACAAACATCTTTTTTCCTTCCAACTTGGGCATCTGCTCAGGAACTCCATATTCCGATAATTCTTGGATAAACTTGAGTAATAATATTTCTCCTCTATCCTTGAAAACAATGGATCTTCCTTTGAAAAACACCCATGATCTTACCTTGTTACCATCTTTTAAAAACTCGACAGCATGTTTTAATTTAAACTGAAAGTCATGATCATCTGTATTGGGACCGAAACGAATTTCTTTCACCGTAACATTGACCTGCTT
>CAZJCQ010000037.1:0-27251 GCA_964544665.1 uncultured Chryseobacterium sp.
GTACCGATGCGACCGCGTTTAACTACAATCCAGCAGCGAACACCGATGATGGATCATGTGTACCCGTAGTAAACGGTTGTACCGATGCGACAGCGTTTAACTATAATCCTGCAGCGAACACCGATGATGGATCATGTGTGCCCGTAGTTAATGGATGTACCGATGCAACGGCGTTTAACTACAATCCAGCAGCGAACACAGATGATGGATCATGTGTACCCGTTGTAAATGGATGTACCGATCCGACAGCAGTTAATTATAATGCAGCTGCCAATACGGATGATGGCTCTTGTAACTATACAATTAATGGCTGTACAGATGTAGCGGCTTGTAACTATAACCCAACTGCCAATACCAATGATGGCAGTTGTACCTATCCCCAGTTAACCTACCTTGATTGTGCAGGAAATTGTTTGAATGATGCCGATGCCGATGGCGAATGTGCTGAGGTAGATTGTGATGATAATAATCCAGCGGTCAATAGTAATGCATTGGAGGTGTGTAACGGAATCGATGATAATTGTGATGGTCAAGTGGATGAAGGTTTGTTAGTCACTTCTTATGAAGATATTGATGGTGATGGTTTTGGTGACATTGCTACCGTGAATACAGGTTGTGATATCCCAACAGGATACGTATTAGATAATACGGATTGTGATATCTTCCAATTCACCTATGACGATTTGGATGGTGATGGTTTTGGTTCAGATCCAGCAGTGGCATGCGGAGTCATGTATGACAACACCGATTGTAATTCGTCGGATGCCAGTATCAATCCTGCAGCACAAGAGTTGTGTGATGGTATTGACAATGATTGTGATGGAATTGTTGACAACGGTGTGCAGTTATTCATTTATGTAGATGCCGATGGTGATGGATTTGGAGATGTGAGTACAGAGCAGACGAGCTGCGATATTCCAGCAGGTTATTCAGATATTGCAGATGATTGCGATGATACGAATGCAGCAGCATTTCCTGGAGCAGTTGAGGTATGTGGTAATGGAGTTGATGAGAACTGCGATGGTGTCGATGATGTTTGTCCGTTAACAGGATGTACGGATGCATTGGCTTGTAATTATGATGCAGCAGCCATTACCGATGATGGAAGTTGTCAATATCCAGCTGAGGTTTATTTAGATTGTAACGGCAACTGTCTTAATGATCAAGATGCAGATGGTGTTTGTGACGAAGTAGATTGTGACGATAACAATCCTGCCATCAATCAAAACGTATTAGAAGCTTGCAATGGTTACGATGACAATTGTGATGGTAATATTGATGAGGGATTAACCGTATTAGATTATTATGTGGATGGTGATTTTGACGGATTTGGAGATGTGTTCTCATCGTCGACATGTAATGATCCAGGACAAGGGTTCAGCACGCAGACAGGTGATTGTAATGATAGCGACGCGGCTATCAATTCAGGTGCGGCAGAAATTTGTAATGGAATGGATGATAATTGTAATAGCAGTATCGATGAAGGATTTGGTGTTTTGATTTCCTATGCAGATCAAGATGCAGATGGATATGGTGACGACAATGTATCGAATGTGGGTTGTGAGATTCCTGCGGGTTATGTGCTATTATCGGGTGATTGTGATGATACGAACCCAACTGTGTATTCAGGCGGTGTTGAGTTATGCGATGGTTTGGATAATGATTGTGATGGAGTGGTAGATGATGGATTATCTTCAGCGAATATTACGGCGACACCAGTAGTCACAGCCTTATATCCAACTTGTTCTACGGGTAATTTATTTACGGCAAATTTAAATTTAGGTACAGATTCTCCAATAACTCCGGGAGCTGGTTTAGATCTTTGGTATAGCCTAACGGCGCAGTCTAATGTTTTACGCGTCAGTTTATCAGCCGCTACTGGAATGAACGCTATCGAATTGTATCAAGATTTTGGAAGTTGTATTCAATTGGTGGCGGTTCAAAATACATCTGCCGTATCCAATCAAATCATGATCAGTGATCAATTGTCACTGGGTGGAGATTATTTTGTCGCTTGTCGGGCAATTTCTGGTCCTTCTAATCCGTATGCGAAAATTTGTTTCAGTCATTTTGATGCTAGTTATTGTGATCATTCTTTAGTCAACAACACTGGAGTGTATCCAAACGTTTGTGCTAGTTTCAAGGTGCAATACAGAGGAAACGCGGTGAGTTACGGGGTCAATGTTAATGCCGCTGAACAGGGCGGGCTAGATCTTGGAATTGAGCCATGGAGCTATACCACTCCCACCTCTTCTCAGATTATTTCTCGTGTGGGGTATTTCCTTCCCGCTAATTTTAGCGGAGCACCTATTATTTACGATTTGATGATTGATGTTAATTATGCCTTGCCGGATGCAATGGGTAATTTGATATATTTTTCAGCCGTTAAAGGTGCTACCTGCCAATTGACACTGAATGCAGAGGGTGATGTACAGTTGAAATCAACTGATCGTTGTCCTTCATTAAAGTCAATCAGCGCGAATATTTACACAGATCGTCAAGTCTGCGGCGCCATTCGTTATGATTGGAAGTTGACTCGATTCCAACCATCTTTTGCAGATGCGATTATTGTAGAAGGTCCGGCTAACGTTAATTATTTGAATTTAGCCTCCGTGCCAGGTATAGCGAATAATCAATTGTACAAGGTGGAAGTAAGACCTGTATTTGATAATGGTGTGGTAGCCGAATGGGGATTGGGTCAATGTATGAAAACGGCCGCAACAGGCATGATGCAAGATCCTAATGCGAATGAATTGAGCGCAATGATTTCTTCCAACAATGGATTTAGTATTTTCCCTAACCCTTCTTTGCAGAACGAATTTATCTTATCTAGTAACCATGTGATAGATGGTAAAGTAGCAATTAGCATGTTCGATTTATTGGGTAATTTGGTCTATTCGGAACAATTGAATATGGCTCAAACTTCTGCCCTTCCAGTGATGATTAAAACTGATCTTTCGAATGGTGTTTACTTGATTAAAGTCAACGACGGAACATCTGAAGAAACCATTCGTTGGGTGAAACAATAAAAGGAAATGAAAGGATATTAAAAAGGGGCGTAAGCCCCTTTTTTTATTGGATAAAAACGAGGAGATTAATGTCCTACATCATTCATGAACTTCAATCTCATGATTCGAAGCACGTCTTCTTCATAGTCGCCGTCGAAATATTTCTCCGCTTCTACAATTTCATCGGTTTCTGATTGCATGAAGTATTCCATGATTTCTTCTTGAGCATCCTCATCAATCTCATCATCTACGATGTACTGAATATTTAATTTGGTGCCTGAGGAGACCACCGCTTCAATTTCGGTAATCAATTCTTGCTTCGATTTTCCAAATCCTCTGGCAATGTCCAATAAAGGTATTCGCTTGTCGATGTTTTGAATAATCTGCACTTTCTGTCCGCTTTTCGATGGAGCTGTCTTGAGAAAAATATCTTGCGGTCTTTCAATATTATTTTCTTCGACATGTTTGTTGATCAAGGCCAAAAATGGAGTGCCAAATTTTTGGGCTTTATTTCTCCCTACGCCGCCGATATGAGAGAGTTCCTCCATATTAGCCGGATATTGGGTAGCCATTTCTTCAAGACTTTGCTCCGAAAAAATAACATATGGCGGTATTCCCTTGTCTTTGGAAACCGAAATGCGTAACTCTTTAAGATAATTGAATAACACTTCGTCTGCAGCACCACCGCCAGAAGATCGAGTAATAATCAAGTTTCCATCATCATCTGTATCGGGATATTCTTCCTCTTTTACGGCTGGGAAGGACGAAGGCTTTTTCATGAAAGCTTTTCCTTCTGAAGTGATTTTTAAAGTGCCATAAGTTTCTACTTCCTTCTTAATCCAATTTTTCACTAACATCTGACGAAGAATGGAATTCCAAAATTTGTCATCACTTTCCTTGCCCGCTCCAAAGAGATCTGAGCTACTTCCTTTATAAGTTTTCACCTCGGCATCTTCTAATCCACGTAAGACTTTAATGATGAACTTAGATTTATGTTTTTCTTTGAACTCAGTGATGCACTGAAGAATTTGTAAAGCATAATCCTTTGCTTCGAAAAGCTCTTTTGGTTTACGCATATTATCATCCATTCCCGTTCCTTCTCCTGTCGCTTCTTCCCACTCCTCGCCAAAATAATGAAGTAGATATTTTCTTCTACTGACAGATGTTTCGCAATAGGCCATTACTTCGTGTAGTAACTGAACACCAATTTCCTGTTCGGCGATGGGTTTGCCCGCTAAAAACTTCTCTAGTTTTTCTATATCCTTAGGAGAATAAAATGCAATACAGTTTCCTTCGCCGCCATCTCGTCCCGCTCGTCCCGTTTCTTGATAATAACTTTCTAAGCTTTTTGAAATGTCATGATGAATGACAAAACGAACATCGGGTTTATCGATCCCCATACCAAAGGCAATGGTGGCCACGATGACATCCACTTCTTGCATCAAGAATTTGTCTTGGACACTGCTTCTTTCATGACCATCCATACCGGCATGATAGGGCAATGCTTTAATACCGTTTGCTATTAATAACTCCGAAAGTTCTTCTGTTTTTTTGCGGCTCAGGCAATAGATGATACCACTTTTACCCGCATTGGATTTGATGTATTGAATAATTTGTTTACCAACATTCGTTTTGGGACGTACCTCGTAATATAAATTCGGACGATTGAAGGACGCTTTGAATAATTGTGCATCAATCATTCCCAAATTTTTCTGAATATCTTGCTGAACTTTGGGCGTGGCAGTGGCAGTTAAGGCCATAATAGGCACGTCTGCGATATTCTTAATGATGCTCTTTAGTTTTCGGTATTCGGGACGGAAGTCGTGTCCCCATTCCGAGATGCAGTGCGCCTCATCGATGGCTACAAAAGAGATTTTGCATTGTCTCAAAAATTCTACATTGTCTTCTTTGCCTAACGATTCTGGGGCAACGTATAAGATTTTGGTTTTGCCAGTTTGTATGTCGGACTTTACTTGCGTAATTTCACTTTTATTCAAAGAGGAATTGATAAAATGCGCCACTCCGTCTTCTGAGCTGAATCCGCGCATCGCATCCACTTGATTTTTCATCAATGCGATTAATGGAGAAACCACGATGGCCATTCCATCCATCATCAATGCCGGTAATTGATAGCACATCGATTTTCCTCCTCCCGTGGGCATGATGACGAAAGTATCATGACCATCCAGGATGGATTGGATTACGGCTTCTTGTTTTCCTTTGAATTGGTTAAAGCCAAAGAAATGTTTGAGCGCTTCTTTTGGGTTTAAATCAACGATGGTATTCATCATAAAAGAGGCTATTTAAAATTCTTTAAAAGGGAAACGAATTTACGAAGATATTGTTCATCAAAAAAACTTTTTTTATCCCAAATTATTCGAACGAATTGTGGGCTTTCGACCTTGTTTTTTCTCATCTTTGTATTCATTTTCAAATGAAACCGAATATTGTCGAAATAGCAAAATGGACCATTCAGCAGGAATGGGAAGCCATGCGCGAATTGGAGAACAGCATTGATCAAGTTTTTGCTCAAGTGGTGGAAGGCATCATTCAACAGCATTGTCGATTGGTCATTACGGGAATTGGAAAAAGTGGAATTATTGCTCAAAAGTGGGTAGCCACTTTTAACAGTACCGGTCAGAAGGCGGTTTTCATGCACGCTGCTGACGCCATACATGGAGATTTGGGAATGATCGAGCAAACAGATTGGGTAATTTGTATTTCTAAATCGGGGGAGTCTCCTGAAATCAGGTATTTGGTGCCACTCATTCAAGCATTGCATATCCCGTTGATTGCAGTAACCGCGAACGAAAATGGTTTTTTAGCCCAGGCGGCTAATCATACTTTGCTAACCCCAATGGAGAAGGAAGCTTGTCCAAATAACCTAGCTCCCACCACCAGTACAACGCTCCAATTAGCATTGGGAGATGCCTTGGCGGTTTCATTAATGGAATTGAGAGGTTTTAACTCGGAAGATTTCGCACGTTTTCATCCCGGTGGCGCTTTGGGAAAAAAATTGACCAAAAAGGTGGCAGACATGATGGTGACGAACGATCATTTAAAGGTTCGTCCCGAGGATGATTTTACAAAGGTGATTTCCTCTATTTCTTCAGGGAGAGTGGGAGCTGTAGTGGTGCTGGAAGAGAATATCGTTGTTGGAATCATCACGGATGGTGATATCAGAAGAGGTTTAGAAAAGGCTTCAGATCCAAGGCAATTAAATGCAGCTCAATTGATGGGAACCCACCCACAGACCATCGCTGCAGATGCATTGGCAGTCGAGGCTTTTCGCGCGATGGAAGCAAAAAGCATCACGCAATTGGTGGTGATGAATGATAAAAATGAATGGGTAGGAATGATCCATTTGCACGATTTACTCAGAGAAGGGATATTCTGATGGAAGAGAAAAGGGAAATGGGTTTCTTGGACCACCTCGAAGAATTGCGCCGTCGTCTTTTTTGGTCTATCATTTCTGTTATTATCGGAATTTGCGTGATGGTTTATTTTGATCAATGGTTGATCAATGATGTCATCATGGCTCCCAAGAATCTCGACTTCGTTACTTATCGAAAGTTTTGCGAATTTTCACATTGGATGGGAATGGAAGATCAGCTGTGTTTCAGTGAAGTCAAATTAAAATTACAAAGTACCACCATGGGGGGTAATTTCTCTGCCTACATGCTCGTGGTCATTGTGGCGGGTATTATCGTGGCGTTTCCATATATCTTTTATCAAATCTGGGGTTTTATCAAACCAGGGTTAAATCTAAAGGAGAAAAAATCCGTGAATGGTATCATTTTCTTCGTGACCATGCTTTTCTTTTTGGGGTGCTCTTTCGGCTATTTTTTACTCACCCCATTGTCGATTAATTTTCTGGGTAACTTTTCATTCGGCGATGTGGAAGTCAATGCCACGATTTTGTCTTATCTAAAGTTGGAGACTTCATTGGTTTTGGGATCTGGATTGTTGTTTCAGCTTCCCGTCGTGGTTTATTTCCTGGGCAAAATTGGAATGATTTCCAGTCAGTTTTTGAAAAAATACCGACGACATGCTTTTGTGGTTAATTTGATTCTTGCAGCGGTTGTCACGCCCCCTGATGTGACCAGTCAGATCTTGGTGAGTTTACCCATATTACTCCTTTACGAAATCAGTATTTTATTGGTAGCGAGAATTGAAAAAAAGGCGGCGCAAAAAAGAGGGTAATAGCTTCCTGATTTTCAATCGTTAAAACTGAAAATCGCCTTGCTTTTTTCGTTATTATTGCAAAAATTTAATCTATGAGAAATAAGTTGACTTTTTCGCTTTTCATGATGGTGGTAGGCTGGATGATGTTGTATGGCGTCTCAAGCAGTGCTGGTAAATCAGGAAAAACAGGAGCTCCTGGCGAAAATGATTGCACACAATGTCACGCAGGGGTGATAAACAGTAATGCTGGCAGTGTTACCATTGCGGGTGTTCCCAATAATGTGTACCAACCGGGTCAGACTTATAGTATGTCGATTACGGTGACCGACGCGAGCTCTTCTTTATTTGGATTCAGTACAGTAGCCTTGCAGGCGAGTGGTGATAATGCGGGTACATTGGTTCCGGGTACCGATAATCATGCAGAAATATTGAGCATGGCTGGATTTTCAAGAAATTATTTAACACATAACCCCAATGGTGGAGCCACAGCAGGAGCGCATACATTTAATTTTACCTGGACAGCGCCCGCAACTGATATTGGTAACGTCACGTTCTATGTTACGGCCAATGCAGCCAATGGAAACGGTGGAACCAGTGGAGATCATATTTATTCTACTAACTTGACTTTAACACCTCAGCAAATGGGGGGTGGCGGAACGGTTGTGATTAATGAAGTTGATGCAGATCAACCGCAAGTGGATGCGGCGGAGTTTATTGAACTTTATGGCACACCCAATATGTCTTTGACTGGTTATTCTCTGGTATTGTTCAATGGAAACAATGATTTGAGTTATGCGGTATATGACCTAGATGGTTACACCATTGATGCCAATGGGTTTTTTGTACTGGGTACTGTAGCCAATGCGAATTATGTTACTATTCCCGGCACTGGCGGATTTTTACAAAATGGGGCTGATGCGGTTGCTTTGTTTCAAGCAGACTCAGCGACTTGGGCCGCAGGTACATTGGTAGGAAACACGAATTTAGTAGATGCCGTTGTATATGGAACAGCAGATCCTGTCGATGCTGAACTCTTGGCTGCTTTAACCCCTGGACAAACACAATTGGACGAAGGGGCAGCCAACAACACCAATTCACTATCCAGAGTGCCTGACGGCGGTGCTCCATTAACTTTATCTTTATTTGTTGCACAAGCTCCTACCCCAGGAGCATCCAATGTTGCTGCGCAAACACCCGTGAACATTACCTTCCAAGTAGATATGACAGGATTGACGATTGGTCCAGGTGGGGTGTTCTTGGCTGGCAATTTTCAAGGTTGGAATGCCACCGCTAACCCTATGACCGATGCGAATGGAGATAACATTTACGAGATCACCGTTCCCATTGCAATGAGCCAAACCATTCAATATAAATTTATCAATGGCACCACTTGGGAAACAGGAAATGCTGCATGTGGTGTGGATGATACTTTTGGTGGATTTAACCGAACATTTGATGTAGGCACAACGGACGCTACGGTTTCTGTAGTGTGCTTCAATTCTTGTTCGGCTTGTCCAGGGAGTGCTGCTGGATGCACCAATGCGGCGGCTTGTAATTACAATGCATCTGCTACCATCGATGACGGCAGCTGTTTGGTGATTGGTGCCGCATGCGATGATGGAAATGCCGCCACGACGAATGATGTGGTCAACGCAAATTGTGTTTGCGCGGGAACATCAGGTCCGACCACCTACAATGTAACTTTTCAAGTGGATATGACCACTCAAACAGGATTCACTACCCCAGAAGTAAATGGAACATTCAATGGATGGTGTGGAAACTGCGCACCGATGACAGATGCCAATGCAGATGGCATTTGGGAAATTGTCATTCCATTAGCAGCAGGAAGTTATCAATATAAATTTTCTGCAGATAATTGGTTGAGTCAAGAGTCCTTGATAGCGGGTTCTTCTTGCACGGTAACAAATGGAGCGTTTACTAATAGAACGTTAACGGTATCTAGTGATGTGGTATTACCTCCAGTTTGCTGGGGAGCTTGCGTGGTTTGTAGCCAAGCGACTCCTTCTTACAATGTGACGTTTGTGTTAGACATGACTCAGCAAACCGGTTTTACTACTCCAGAGTTGAATGGAACCTTTAACAATTGGTGCGGCAGCTGCACGCAAATGTCAGATGCCAATGGAGATGGTATTTGGAATGTTACTTTGACATTGTTACAAGGCACGTACGAGTACAAATTCTCTACAGACAATTGGGCAGGTCAGGAATCCCTTACGGCAGGAGATGTTTGTACCGTTACCAATGCTGGTTTTACGAATCGCTTGTTAAACCTCACTTCGAATATTGTTTTGGATACCGTCTGTTACGGTTCCTGCGCTGCTTGTTTTTATCCGGTTAATGGATGTACCAACGCATCGGCTTGTAATTATAATCCAGCAGCAAACACGGATGATGGATCTTGTATTTTAATTGGGGATGTTTGTGATGATGGCAACGCATTGTCTACCAATGATGTCATCAATGCGAATTGCGTTTGTTTAGGAGTCATCCCTAATGGAGGATGCACCGATATCACAGCCTGTAATTACAATAGCAGCGCGACCATCGATGATGGATCATGTTTATTCACGGGATCTCCTTGTAATGATGCCAATCCATTAACCATGAATGATATGATTGACGCCAATTGTCAATGTTCAGGTGTCTTGATGGTGATGGGTTGTACCAATGCATCGGCATGTAATTTTGATGCCGCGGCCACAATGGATGATGGTTCTTGTATTTTGATTGGAGACGCTTGTAACGATGGTAATGCGCTTACGATGAATGATGTGATTGATGCGAATTGCAACTGCACAGGAACGCTGAGTACAGATTTCGTGGTGATCAATGAAGTCGATGCAGATCAACCAGCCGCTGATGCTGCTGAATTTGTCGAATTGTACGGTACACCGAGCATGTCATTAACCGGTTACTCTATTGTATTATTTAATGGTAACGGGGATATTAGTTATCAAGTATATGATCTGGATGGATATAGCCTCAATGCCAATGGTTTCTTTACACTAGGTTCTGTGGCGAATGCTGATTATTTTGTATCCAGTGGAACGACTGGTTTCATTCAGAATGGTGCGGATGCCGTAGCGCTTTATGTAGCGGACTCTGTTGATTTTGCTGCTGGAACCATGGCGACCAATATCAATTTAGTCGATGCCCTGGTATATGGCACTGCAGATGCTCAGGATGCGGAATTAATCGCGATTTTAGCACCGGGTCAAACTCAAGTGGATGAGGGTGCTGCTAATAATACCAACTCTTGTTCGCGTGTTCCTGATGGTGGTGCTCCCGTAACACTTTCCTTATTTGTAGCCCAAGCTCCTACTCCAGGAGCATCCAATGTCCTCTCTACTTCTGGTTGCACTGATCCATTGGCTTGTAATTTCAATCCTACAGCTGTGACGGATGATGGCTCTTGTTTAATTACGGGCGCAACCTGTGATGACGGAAATATTGGCACCATCAATGATGTCGTGGATGCGAATTGTCAATGTGTGGGAACCGCAGTGGTAGCGGGTTGTATGGATGTCAATGCATGTAATTATAATGCCCTTGCGGTGGTTGATGATGGCTCTTGTTTAATCATTGGATCTACTTGCGATGATGGTAATGCGGGTACGATGAATGACATGGTGGATGCCAATTGCCAATGTGTTGGTACGATTATCATTTTTGGTTGTATGGATGCTCAAGCATGTAACTACGACGCCACTGCAATGGTAGATGACGGCAGCTGCTTGATATTGGGAGCGACTTGTGACGACGGAAATGCGGGTACCATGAATGATGTAGTCGATGCCAATTGTCAATGTGTGGGAACTACCATTATTTTTGGTTGTATGGATCCACAGGCATGTAATTACGATGCGACGGCAATGGTGGATAATGGATCTTGTTTGGTCATTGGAGGAGCTTGTGATGATGGGGATGTCAACACGATTAATGACATGGTAGACGCGAATTGTCAATGCGTAGGGGAATTAATTATCATGGGTTGCATGGATGCGATTGCATGTAATTTTGATCCAGCAGCGATAATGGATGATGGATCTTGTATTTTAATTGGAGATCCTTGTGATGATGGGGATGTGAATACCATCAATGATGTGATCGATACCACTTGTGTTTGTGCGGGTATATTGACTACGGATCAATGTTTAATTAACCCCATCATTATTACCTTGGATAGTGTAATAAATAATGATTGTTTTGGGGGACACGAAGGATATATTTCCACATCGGTGTCAGGTGGATCAGGACTTTATTACGCGACATGGAACAGTAACCCGATTCAAACCACTCCATTTGCGGCTAATTTACCCGCTGGTATATTCTCATTGGTTATCACTGACACAAATGGTTGTACAGACACCTTGACGCAAGAAATTACACAACCAGCTGGCAGCTATCCTGTAATCTCAGGAAGTTTCGATACGGATCCAATGGTAAATGAGGTGTATACCGTGAATACTTGGCCTGGGGCATCGTATGTTTGGAGTGTTACCGGAGGGTCTATCGTAAGTGGGGATTCCACGGATACCGTGAACATTCTCTGGAATAATGTATCGACTGGTATCATTACCGTTACGCAGACGGACTCAACGGGTTGTGTTTTGGTTGACAACAATGTGGTCTACGTTACTGGGGTTGGTGTCGAAGAATCTACTAATAACATTTCGATTTATCCCAACCCTGCGGTGGATCAAGCAATAATTGAATGGGAAACATCAGCGTTACGTCAGTATATTGTTTATGATGCAGCCGGTAGAGTGGTGTTTTCAGATAGCCACAATGGTATCCAATATCGTTTGAACACGGGAGAGTGGGAAAGTGGATTTTATTGGATCAAGGCAAAAGAAGCAGATACTGAGAATGTTCTGAAATTAATGATTCAGAAATAATTGTTTTTTTAACGGATAAAAATCCCTAAGGTGAAAACTTTGGGGATTTTTCGTTTATATTCGCGTGTCTAAATACTAATCAAATGAAAAAACTCTACATTGTTTTGGGCTGTGTGGCTTTAAGCATTGGTGCTATGGCACAGAATGCTTCTATACACAAGAACCCATCGAAAAAAGTGTTCTCTAAATCAGAGATCAGTCCGCGTGTTGCGGGTCACCAAGAATTGGTTTCTCAACCAGTGGGTGGTGGAAACAGAACGGTATTATTATCAGAAGATTTCCAAGGGGTAACCTTGGGAAATGCTCCTGCTGCGATACCATCAGGATGGACTACGGTTGCTGCTGGAACAGCAACAGCAGGACAAACTACTCCAGCTTTCAAAATTTATAATTCAACTTTAGCCAATGCGGGTGGATATTGGCCCGTTCCTCAAGTAGGAACCAACAACAAGTTCGCTGGAGCGAACGACGATCCAGCCCCTTGTGACTGTGACTTTTTGGATGTTTGGTTGCAAACGCCCTCTTTAACTTTGACCGATTATGAATACACTTCTAATCCAGTAGATGTCTATGGTATTATCACGAACACCGTTGTTACGGATACATGGACCGATCCTCAAGATCTAGGTGCTGGAGATATTTTAACAGCCACAATGGTTGATCCAAATGGAACAGTGGTTTGGAATCAAATTTCTATCAACTTTACGGTAGCTCCTGCAGGTTTACCAGTAATGGTGAACGTAAATGGATTTGATATTCCAGTAGACACACCAGGTTCTATAGACGTATCGGCATTTGGAATTGGTGGAGACTTGGTTTGGACCATCACCGCTTCAAATGGTGAAATCATGTCGGGAGTTACCATTGATGCAACGGGAACTTATGAGACGGGCGAAATCATCACAGATACTATTCCTGCTAATCAAGGAGATCCTGGTGCGGAGGTAGTTGGAGTGGTAGATGTATTGGATTCTACTTTCGTAGGAAATTACACCTTGGGATTTGATTTCTTCCATGATGCTAACTTTGGTGGTGGTGATGCTACTGTTCAAATTTCTACTGATGGTGGAGCAACTTGGTCTGTTTTAGATACTTTGACCATTGACGAAGCTTATTGGCAATCTTTGGTGTTACCATTGTACGCCTACAACGGAATGGATATCTCTATTCGTTTCCAATGGAGTGATAATAGCTCTTGGGCTTCTGGATTTGCTGTTGATAATGTTGTGGTTCAAACTGCTTTAATGAACGACATCAGCATGGCGAAGACCATTGCCTCTGATTGGAACAATGCCACTTTCGGAATGGGATTCTGGGAATATTCGAATGTTCCAATCACTCAGGTTAGCCCAGTCAGAGCAACATCAGTTGTATACAATGCTGGATTCAACAATCAATTAGGTGTTGGTGTCAACTATGATATCGACTTTAATGGTACTGCACAAGGAAGCTTTGCTTCATCATTACTTGACGTTGTAACATTAGATAAAGACACTTTGTCTGGTGTATCTGCTTTCACTCCATCTGCATTAGGTACCGTAACCATCACAGGTACAGTGGCAGCTGCTGATTTAGTAGATGATAATCCAAACAACAACTCTTCAACTGCCACTATTGAAATCACTCAGGACATTTATGCTCGTGACTTAGGTGCCGCTCAAGCTTTCGTAGGTCCCACCGCTGCTTATGAGTACGGA
Source organism: uncultured Chryseobacterium sp. (assembly GCA_964544665.1). Classification (GTDB taxonomy): domain Bacteria; phylum Bacteroidota; class Bacteroidia; order Flavobacteriales_D; family Sanyastnellaceae; genus CAMCTV01. Next base: position 13,810 of record CAZJCQ010000037.1, read on the forward strand.
AACTTATTTGATATTTATGCGAATGATGACTTTGGTGCTATTGATGTTTGTGTGCGCTTGGCTTCAGGTGTAACGAATACTACTATTCAAGGTCGTTTGTATGAATTCCAAGGATTGGATGACACTACTGGTGAGCCACTATTGGTTGATTTGGGAGTTCAAACTCAAGAATACACGGTTACAGACGTGGATAACACTTCTGCAGGTGGTGGCGTTTGGATTCACTTATTGTTTGACGCTCCTGTTACTTTAGAAGCAGACAAAATCTATTTTGCTTCGATGGTATCTGATGGAAGCGTTGGTGTTCCTGTATCTGGAACCAATGATTGGGTTGTTTCTTGGTTAAATGATGGTACTTGGGGCGCTACAGGTGGAATTCCAATGATCCGTTTGAATTCTGATGAGTCATTGGCAAATAGCATTGCTGAGAATAAAGCAACAGATGTTACCATGTCTCAAAACATGCCAAATCCTGCAAATGCAGAAACTCAAATCAATTATTCATTACCAACGGCTACTCCTGTGAGTGTTATCGTTCGCGATGTAACAGGACGTGTTGTGATGAACATGAATGAAGGAGTGAAACCAGCAGGTGCACATTCAATTAGAATCAATGTTGCTGAATTAGGTTCAGGAATTTACACCTACACTTTGAATGCAGGTGAAGTTCATTTGACCAAAGAAATGTTGGTGAAATAATTTTGAAGAATATTTAGAAAAAGGCCTCCCTCGGGAGGCTTTTTTTTTGGAGCCTGATTATATTTGTAAAAATTGAAACAATGAAAAAACTCTTATTTTTTGTCGGGTCATTTGTATTGGGCACAACCACTTTTGCTCAGAAACAGGTAGCATCCGTATTGGCAAATCCCAAGACCATGTCTGCTTTGGATGACCGCAATGGAACTAATATCCAACAAAGTTCCTCTGATCGTGGAGGTACGGTAGTATTTACCGAGGACTTCAGCAATGGTTTAGCGGGAAGTGCAGGAATGGGTGGATGGTTGCCTTGGGATAGTAGTGCGGATACCTCGATTTGGATGATGGCGAATGCTACTAGTCCTAATGGTTCGTACTCAGGTACTTTACCCGCAATGGCTTCGCCAACGGCGGCGAATGGCTGGGTAATTTTCGATGCAGATTTTTATCAAGGAGGTGCAATTACAGCGGCCAATCCTGCAGAGGATGTCTCCGGATGGTTGCAGTCTCCGATGATTGATTGTAGTCAGTTGACATCTGTGTTGGTTGATTACAGCCAATATTTTATTTATTGCTGTTTTCCAGGATCTCCTCTTACGGTAGAAGTATCGGTTGATAACGGAGGTACTTGGGTAGTATTTCCTGGCCATGGAGACTTCTCCCCAGCTGCAAATTCTACGTCTGCCAATCCTCTTAATACCGTAGTGGATATTTCTTGCGTGGCGGCTGGGCAATCCAGTGTATTGATCCGATTTGGTTTCAATACTTCAAACACCTCCGGATATTCTCACTATTTCTGGGGATTAGATGACATTTCAGTATACGGAAATCCTAGGGCCAATGATATTGAATTGCGTCAAGTAACCAATGGAGATATTTTCAATGTATGGGAATATCGTTTGACTCCAATGGAGCAGAAGATTGCTACTGCGGACGGAGGCTTATTGGTAGGGGCGATTTATCGCAACATTGGATATAACGATCAGTCTAACGTTAATATCGCTTTAGAAATTACAGACGCCTCAGGAACGGTTGTTCATTCACAAACAGAAACTGTTGGAACGGTTGCTAGTTATGCGAATGCGCCTGAATGCCCAGCGTTTGTAAATGATACTTTGTACATCCAAACCAACTGGGAACCCAGTGCAGTTGGAGTGTACACCATTAATCTTACGATGACTGCAGATTCTACAGACGAAACTCCTGCAAACAACGTATTGAGTCGTGAAATTGAATATTCAACGGATGAGTATGGTCATGATGATACTGCATTAGATATTGAGATCTTGCCTTCAGAGGTAGCGAATTCAACGCCTGTGCAATACGAAGCAACCGGAGTAGGAAATTTCTATCATTTCCCTTATGATGGCTCAATGGCTTATGGTGTTACCGCGTTGCTTGGTCCAACAAGTGCATCTGATGCATATTTTCAAGCTTTTTTGATCAATGCAAGTGGTGGTTTAAATACAGCGCCTAGCGTCGAAGCTTCCAATGAATTTATCGCAACCCCAAGTATGATCGGGACAACAGGGGCAGAGCCTTTCTATTATTTACCTTTCACAGATGCGGCGCAAGTTTTAACGGGCGAGGTTTATTTTGCAGGGTTAGTATCTGATTTGTCCGCAGTAGATGATCCTACTTTTGCTACGGATTATCAATTGACCTTCTTAGCACAAGATAATTCGGACTCAGATAATTCAACTGCTCAATTAGAAAGAGCAGGTGATAACACTTTCAAGTGGTTCACATCCAGAAGTTATTCACCAGCGGTTCGTTTAATTTTGTCGAACAGAGTTTCTGTCGATGAAGTGAATGATGGTACTTTAAAGACTTTTCAGCTTTTCCCCAACCCAGCGACTACCGTTTCTAACGTTCGTTACGAATTAAATAAAGCGGGTTACATTGCTTATGAGGTTCGCGATATTCAAGGTAAGTTGGTGACTTATTCTAACTTAGGACAAAAGATGGCAGGTACACATCAAATTGAATTGCCAGTAGCTGAGTGGGTTGCTGGACAATATGAAGTGAGCTTGGTGGTGGATGGTCAAAGAATGTTTACCAGAAACATTCAGGTTGTGAGATAAACCCATTTTCAATCTTCAAAAAGGGAGTTTTTAACTCCCTTTTTTATTGCTTAAATTTGTAAAAAACAAACAAGATGTATCAAATTGATCAGGTAAATTTTTCGGGTAAACGAGTACTTATTAGAGTAGATTTCAATGTTCCATTGAATGAATCGTTAGAAGTAACCGACGATACACGTATTCGCGCCGCACTAAAGACTATTCAGAAAGTAAGTAATGATGGAGGAAAAGTGTTACTGATGTCTCATTTGGGAAGACCTAAGAATGGACCGGAATCCGTTTTTTCAATGTCGCATGTCGTCAAAAGACTTTCGGAGTTGTTGGGGAAAGAAGTTGCATTTTCTACAGATTGTATTGGAGAGAAGGTAGCGGCCGCAGTAAATGGCTTGTCGGATGGAGATGTATTATTGTTGGAGAACTTACGTTTTTATAAAGAAGAAGAAAAAGGAGATGAATTTTTTGCGGGGCAGTTGGCAGCGAATGGAGACTGTTATATCAATGATGCCTTCGGGACGGCCCATCGTGCACATGCGAGCACGGCTGTTATTGCAAATTTTTTTCCAACCGACAAGTATTTTGGTTATTTAATGGAAGATGAAGTCATGAGTATTGATCGCGTCCTTCATTCAAATGAAAAGCCAGTGGTTGCAATCGTTGGAGGGTCTAAGGTTTCTTCTAAAATTGGGATTATCGAAAATCTCATTGAAAAAGTAGATGCATTGATCATTGGCGGAGGGATGGCATTTACCTTTATTAAAGCCATGGGCGGCAGGGTAGGTAGCTCATTAGTTGAAGAAGACCGCTTAGATCAGGCGTTGCATTTAATGACAAAAGCAAAGTCAAGAGGAGTTAAGTTCTTGTTACCGGTAGATGCCATTGCGGCGGATCAATTTTCGGCTGATGCATCTACAATGGTTGTGGCTATCGATCAAATAGCAGATGGATGGATGGGTCTAGATATTGCAGAAAAATCCATTGCGATTTTTTCAGCTGAAATTGAGCAAGCGAAAATAGTTTTGTGGAATGGACCAATGGGTGTTTTTGAAATGGAAGTTTTTGCTAAGGGGACTAAAGCCATCGCGGAATCTTTGGGAAGAGCAACGCGTAATGGAGCCTTTACACTAGTCGGAGGTGGAGACTCTGTTGCAGCAATTAATCAAATGAATATGGCCAGTCAGGTAAGCTATGTGAGTACTGGAGGTGGCGCGATGTTAGAGTCATTGGAGGGAATTGAGCTTCCTGGAATCGCTGCCATCAGAGCTCATTAGGTCTTTTATTTCTTTCCAACGTTCATTCAATGTATTGCTTTTTAATATAAAGCACGTATCATCTTGCAAGAGTTGTAGGTGTTTTTTCCAGACCCAATTTCTCGTCTCTTCATTGGTCCTCAGCGGGTCTGGTTCATAAGGAATATTGGGAGGACAAAGAATGTAAATTCTTTTTTCTTGAGCTCTCCAGGCTTTGTATAATTCAGGTTCTAGGGGATGTTGAATGTGTGCCGCCCAGATATATAGATTTAGGAGGTCGGTATCTAAAATGGTTGGTTGTTGATAGGATATTTTCTGGTACCGATGGAGGCATTCGTTGAATAAGGCACCCAGGATATCTGAGTCGAAAGGAGGAATCATTTTTCGATTTTCCAGCCATTCGCGATCGAGTTCTGGGATGCATTGAAAATCCGGTAGCAATAATCGGCAATGATTGAAAAGAGTGGTCTTCCCGCTGCTTTCCGCCCCTGCGATGGTCCATATATTGCTTCTTTTCATGATGGAATCCAACCTAATTCAAAATATCCTTCCACTGCTAGCAGCAGATAAAGAAAGTACAAAAACGAGATGCCATAGAGTTTACGATTGGCAAAAAGAAATATACAAGTTAAATTGATGATGATAAAATAAAGCCAATTGGCTCGACATCCGTTCATCATTAAAATGGTCGCCAATATAGAAAAGGAAGTAACCAGGCTATCCAAATAAGGAAGTGCTGCCTTCGTTTTTTTTCTTAGCCAATATCCTGTTATTAATGCAACCAGCAGAAATGATGAAATGGCGATTAAATGTTCGAGTATAGAAATATTAGTCTCATGCCAAGTTGTTTTTAAATGCAACCAGCCCCAAACGGTGATGAGGATATAAAAGAGCTGGAGCGCAACATCTGCATACAGTTTACGATCCCAGCTTAAAATACCCAGTAGAAAAGGTCCGATGATCCCCAGTAGAAAAGCAGTGTTGGATTGTTGAATGTAGAGTAGGGTGAATCCCAAATTGGCAACAATGGCCGACCATTCTATCCATTTTGCTTTTTGTGGGAAGACGTTCATCACTTTTCAAATTTCACACAATTTTTGCGCATCGCTGTCTTTAATTATTTTTTTTATTCAAAACTTTTTACATTTGAAAGTATGCGCATTCAATCATTGGAGAATTCACTCCCTGCTGAACTATACGGAGGCAAGGCAGCGCATCTATCTAAGATGATGCTGGGAGGTTTTCCGATTCCTTTTGGATGGGCAATTTCAAGTGAGGTTTTCGAACAAAGGAGCAATGAGGAATACTTAAAAGAGGTTCGCAATGAGCTCTCTGCATTGGTTCAGCAGCACAGGGACGTGTCTTTTATGGTGAGGAGCTCGGCCATTGGTGAAGATAGCGAGGGCCATTCTTTTGCTGGGCAATTGAGTTCTTTCATCAGTGGAAAGGACATAGATTCCATTTGGCGAGATATTTTACGGTGTTGGGATTCTTATGATAAAGCCAATGTGTCTGCATATAGTGATCAGCGTGCATTTTCGTTAAAGGGAATGGGGGTGGTGATTCAGTCTTTGATTGATCCCGATTATGCGGGCGTCAGCTTCTCCCGATCCCATCTTGAACCGGAGGCTGTGCTGGTGGAATATGTGCATGGACACGGAGAGCAGTTGGTCTCCGGTGATGTCAATCCTTCTCGATTTCATTTTCGTAAGGACTCACTAACGTTAGAGGGGGATGATTTTTCCTATGCACATCAAGTAGTTCAATCAGCACTTGCTATTGAACAGTTTTATGGCTATCCAGTGGATGTGGAGTGGGCGATTCGCAATGGAACCTACTATGTCGTTCAATCTCGACCGATTACAACTGCAATTGCCTCTCGAATGATTTATTGGTCCAACACCAATGTCAATGAGAATTATCCCGATCCACTTTCACCACTATTGTATTCTATCGCCAGAAACGCTTATTATTTCTATTTTAAAAATCTCGCGGGTTTATTTCAAGTGCCTTCGCATGAAATTCAGTCGTTAGAATCCGCTTTTTCTAACATCATTGGTGTTTTTGGAGGTAAGATGTATTATAACATGACGAGCATTCATACCGTGCTATCATCCTCTCCATTCGCAGGGTTACTGATACAATCGTTTGATCATTTTGTGGGATATGATGATGGAAAGAAGGCGAAAGAACAATCCTCTACCTGGAAACAGAAAAAATCTTTTCTAAAGGCATTTATTCGTCGAAATCGGTTGTTGGAACAAGATGTTCTTACGTTTGAGAAAAGGGCGATGCGCTTTCATGAGCAGGTAAACTCTGCTATCGTTCTGCACGATTTTCAAAAATCATTTCATGATTTTATTGAAATTAGAATGCACAGCTGGTACCATGCTTCGTTGGCTGATTTTTTTGCGATGAGTTTTCATGGATTTCTGGGAAAATTTTGTCAACTTCATTACGGTGATCAAGGGACGGGAATTCAGAATCAACTGATTCAAGCCATTCCAAACTTAATCAGCAGTCAACCGGTATTATCCATGCATCAATTGGTGCTCGAGATTCGTTCAAATACAGCGTTATCAGAAATATTTCAAGAAGCCTCGCCTACTGTCATTTGGGAGCGTGTGAGCAGGGAAAGTGAATGGCAATCTTTTTATAATCGCATTGAGCTGTATTTAGAAAATTGGGGGTATCGATGCAGTGGAGAATTGATGTTGACGCATCTTAATTATATCGAAGATCCCGCAGCGCTTATGGCACTTTTAAAACAAATGCATGCATTGCCCGATTATGATCCTGCGAAAAAAATGCAGGAGAAACACAAGGAAGCGGTAGCCGTGCGTTCACAATTCAAAAGAAAAATATTAAAAGAGTATTGGTATCGCCCTGGCCGCTTGTTTATCCATCTTTTTTTATTGCGGTATCTGATAGATCAGGCTTGTAAAGGAATATCCTCGCGTGAGCGAGTTCGATTGAAGCAGGCCCAGCTGTATTTTGGATTAAAGAAATCATTACAATCCATAGGAAGAGAATGGAAGAAAAAAGGATTCTTGGATTCGGAAATGGACATCTTGTATTTTACCTATCAAGAGTTGGCTGAACATTTATCGGCTTCAAGCTTATTGGGTTCGGATGTTAAAAGTATGGTTGTTGAGCGAAAGAAGTTGTGGGATGAACAGGTGAAGAATCAGTATCCGGATGATTTTTATACCCGAGAGGGTAGATATGCATCAGTTACAGAGGTGGTGTCCAAGGATAATCAGCAGAAGGATGGTCAGCTCTCTGGTTTGTGTGCCTGTGGAGGTTTGGTGACAGGCAGAGTCAAGGTTTTAGAAAATGTACTCGAAGCAAGTAAATTAGAGCAAGGTGACATCTTGGTTACTCGTCAAACCGACCCGGGGTGGGTGACCGTTTTTCCACTCATCAGTGGATTAATCGTGGAGCGCGGAGGAATGTTATCTCATGGAGCCATTGTATCCAGGGAATTTGGTATTCCTGCAATCGTGGGTGTCCATGAGGCGACGCTCCGTTTGAAAGATGGCGATCAAATCACATTGAATGCTAATATGGGTGTAATCATCATTCATGATTAGCCTAATACGAACATATTGGAAACAGAGAATCAACCTTTGGATGTGGTTAGGGGTGAGTGGCTATTTGTGTTTGTTGAATTATCCTTTTTCAGAATGGAGTGAAATGTTATTCCCAGTGGGTTGGGTTTTGGTTTTCCTCGTGCTGTTGCGATGGTGGGATGATTTGTGGCATTTTCAGAAGGATAGGTCGAAGCCCCATCGAGTATATACCGAAGCCGGTAAGCAACTTCCACTTTGGGTTGCTTGGGGAATCTTTTTTTTATTTTTCATAATTGGGATTTTTTATCGGGATGCTTCGCTGGCGTGGTGGTTGCTGATCATTATGTTCATTCAATTTGTTCATTATGCCATCGCATTTTGGAGAAAACAGAATACAGACTTTCTACCCATCCTGAAATATGGGATTATTTATTTGAGTATATTTTCGAGAAAGTGGGAAGATGTTTTTCAAATTAATAGTTGGATCCTCCTAAATGCCTTGATATTGATTGGAATGGCGAAATGGGTAGAATGGAAAATAGATCACCCAAATAGAAACAACAGAATAAAAATTTTTCTGGCTTTATTGTTATATTTATTTGCTCATCAATATTACTATTATGTTTCAACCCCTTCAGCGAATTAAAGAATTAGATAATCCCCGTCATCTTCAATTTGAGGAGGTGAGCTGTTATTTATGTGGCAGTGCGGATTGTAAGGAGTATCTCATAGGTGAGGAGGATCTTACCGGAAAGGATGGATCTTTTTTGTATGTGCAGTGCGAGCAATGTCAACTGGTTTATCAAAATCCGAGAATTCCAGTGGAGGGCATCAAGGAGTATTATGATGGAGAATACATTGCTCATCGAAAGAAGAAAGATTGGGGATTACTGACGCCCTTGTATGAGTGGGCCATGAATAAGCACGATCGGGAGAAAGAGAAATTAGTGAAGGAATATATCTCATTAAATGAACAGAGCCATGTATTAGATGTTGGTTGCGCAGTGGGAACTTTTTTACTTCACATGAAAAAGAAAACCGGATGTCACATTCACGGGGTAGACTTTAAAGATGGATTGAGTTATCCTGGATTTGATACCATCGATTTCTATGAAGGATTGTTTTATGAGCAGCCGATTTCAAAAAAGAGCATGGACGTCATCACGATGTGGCATTTTTTTGAGCATGACTATGATCCGGTTCGGACATTGGAAATGGCGAAAAGTGTATTGAAAGATGATGGTAAATTGATCATTGAAGTGCCACGTTTGGATTCATTAACCTTTCGTATGTATGGAAGAAAATGGCCGGGAGTCCAGGCGCCTCAGCACACCGCATTATATACCAAGGATACCTTTATCGCCATGCTTGAAAAAAATGGATTTAAGGTAAATTCCTATTTGCCTTATGGAGCATTCCCGCCCTATTTCTATATCTTCACAGGCGCTTATTTCAAGTGGATCAAGAAGGGATTGAATTTAGACAAAATTATTTTTCCCTATTTCTTGGGTCAATTTTTATTGACCCCCATCTTATTATTTTCTAAATATTTAAATCTCAGTATGCAGACATTGGTTTGTGAGAAGAAATAATTTCATCGTGGAATTTCAGCAGAATCAACAAGGCATGAGAAGGGCGGCGAATCGCATGGCCTTGTTGTTTTTGATCGTACCCGTTGTGATAGGTGCATTATCCTTTTTTTTAGCGGCTCATAGTAATGTTGTGTTAATGCTTACAGGAATTTTGGGTCTTTCTTTTTTCTTCACACAAAATTTCATTTTGCTACATGAATGTGGTCATCTTCATTTTTTTGAGCATAAAAGTTGGAACGTATGGATGGGAAATGTTTTTGGTTTTATGGCGGGTATCCCTTTTCATAGTTGGATGTCCATGCATCATTTACATCATAAATGGACGGGTTGGCGGGATAAGGATCCTACTACGGAAAAGACAGTGGATCCAAGTCAATCAAAAGTGGTCAACGTTGTCGCGAATATTTCATGGTTGATTTTTTTTCCTATTTTTTATATCGTTTATCACACTAGTAATTACTGGGATTTAAAAAAAATGAAGCGCTTTTTAAGACCGAGGGATTTTCAATTATCTGCTTTTAGTGTTGGAATGTATTTTTTGGCCTACGTCCTTTTATTCTGGTTCTTATCCGCGAAGTGGATTTTCATATTGACCTTGTCTTTCTTCTTGAGCTGTGTTTGGAGAGAATTGATTATTCTAACACAGCATACCCATGTGGATATACCATTGGCCAATGATCAGGCGGTGAAACCCATCTCCTACATGGATCAAGTTCCTTACACGCGTAGCTTTTATATCTCCTCTTTTATAGCGAAATATTTCTTATTTAATTTTAATTTACATGAAGCGCATCATGCTTTTCCTGGAATGCCCGCCTACTATTTAGATGAGGTAGATTTGGGAGTCAAAAGAGAACCACGTTATTGGAATTGGTTCAAAAAGGCGAAGTCGATGAGTGGAGTAGATTTTGTATTTAAAACCAACAAGGATACTAAAATAAAATTTTAATATGTCATTTACCTTAGACAGAACCAAGCAAGCATTAGATCGAATTCATGCGAATCAAGATATTCATACGTTGATAGAAAAACTAAAGAAAAGGGAATTTTCTGATTTGGAACGAGAGAGTATGCCGCTGCGCGATTTATATCAGCCTGCTGCGCAACAACAGCGATTGGGTATTTTGCGCAAAGAGTTGAATTTGGAAATGCCATTTTTAAGTGGTACACAAGCTTTTACGGATCTGGAAAGTTTGGAGGGGAATATCGAGAATTACATTGGAATGAGCATGGTTCCTACCGGTGTCATCGGACCGGTTCGGGTCATTGGCACATCTGCTCATGGCGATTTCTATGTACCACTGGCCACTTCAGAAGGTGCGTTGATAGCCAGTTATAGCAGAGGAGCAAAAGCGTCGCATATAGCAGGGGGTATACGTTCTGTTTGCTTGTCGGAAAGTGTTCATCGCGCTCCCTTGTTTCGCTTTCATGATATCGCGGATTTGGGAACGTTTGTGGTTTGGATGTTATCGCAAGGAGAGAAGATGAAAGAAATTGTTGCAGCTACCACACGCCATGGCCGATTGGAAGATTATGCAACCAATATTGAAGGTAATCAATTGATAGTCACCTTTAGTTATCACACCGGCGATGCCTCGGGTCAAAACATGGTAACCATTTGTACCGATGCGATTTGTCAATGGCTGGTAGCAAATGCGCCAATTGCTCCAAAGGAATGGTTTATTGAAGGGAATTTTTCTGGAGACAAAAAGGCAACAGCGATGTCTTTCATGCATGTACGCGGTAAAAAAGTCAGCGCGGAAATTGAAATCCCAAAGTCGATCGTGGACAGCGTTTTAAAAACTACACCAGAGCGCATGGCTCAATATTGGCAGTCTTCTACGATAGGAACGATTCAAACAGGAAGCATTGGTGCACAGGGACACTATGCCAATGGATTGGCCGCATTGTTTATTGCCACCGGTCAAGATGCAGCTTGCGTTAGTGAAGCTTCTGTGGGTATAACCAGGATGGAGTGCACGAAAGAAGGAGATCTTTATGCGGCGGTCACCCTGCCTAATTTAATTGTGGGAACTGTTGGAGGGGGAACCAGCCTGCCTACTCAGCGGGAGTGCTTAACCATGATGGACTGCTACGGAGCGGGCAAGGCAAGGAAATTTGCCGAGATATGCGCTGCGGTTGTTCTTTCGGGGGAGTTGAGTATCGCTGCAGCCCTATCAGCCGGACATTTTACAAGTGCACATCAAAAGTTAGGTCGAAAAAAGAATGGCTAATTTTTATCTGTATATCCAGATTTTATTATTCTATTTTGCTTTTGCGGCTGGGCTTTTTTATTTGGCCGGTAGAAGAAATGAGTGGGCCGTGAAAAGAGCATTGTGGAAGAAGTATATCGTTTATTTTTTCCTGGTTTTTTTGGTCATGTTCGTTTTTTATGCAGGTCCTTTAGCGACTCTGGGCTTTTTTATCATTCTGCAAGCAGTGGCCGTAATGGAGTGGTGGTTAACGAGTCGCCAACTTCGTCTTTCCGTTCAATTAATTTCCGGAGGCTTTCTTTCCATTGTTTTAGTTACACCCTATTTTAGTTTTCCATTGCAAGAAGAGTTCTTGTCCTTTTATTTTTTTGTCATCATTTTTGATGGTTTTTCTCAGGCTTTTGGTCAATGGTTGAAGGGGCCAAAAATGATCCCCTCCGTGAGCCCCAATAAAACATGGAGTGGATTTATCGGAGGATGGATGATGGTGGTGGTGGCGCGTTATTTTTTAGTTGATTTTGGTCTCGAGATTGGGGAAATTACCCTCTATTCTTTTGTAGCATTGATAGGCGATTTGTTGGCCTCTGGATTTAAACGAGTGGCTCAAATAAAAGACTTTCCCACCAGTATTCCAGGACATGGTGGTGTATTGGATCGATTTGATTCTTTTTTCTTTGTGATTTTTGTAATGACCCTTTTTAAATGCCTATCCTATGTCTAAAGATTTAGTCAATGTTGTGATATTATCTGCATATTTTCTGTTGCTTTTTGGTGGCGCAGAAGTGCTCTTCTATTATTTCAAATGGAAAGCGGAGCATACGAGAAAGGTGGTTCATTTTGGAACCGGCATTTTGACCTTTCTTTTTCCAATCATGCTGAGTCATCATCTTTGGGTGTTGTTATTGTGTGCGTCATTTGCGGTTCTGTTATTGATGAGCATGAAATTTAATTTTTTGAATTCCATTAATGGGGTGGATCGCATTACATGGGGAAGTCTCTGCTTTCCTCTTTCTGTTTATTTGTGTTTTGCGGCAAAGGTGTATTTTCAACAGGATTTACTTTTTTATTTGCCGATGTTGATTTTAGCAATTTCGGATCCTGCAGCCGCATTAATTGGAAAAGCTTCTGGTTGGCGGCCTTATCAAGTTTGTGGTCAGACCAAGACTTGGGCAGGCTCGATGGCATTCTTTGTTTCTGCTTTTTGCCTGACCTTCGGATTTCATCGATTTTTTCAACACCATTCGGCAATCGACGCGTTGATTTTCGCCTTATTCGTGGGAGTTTTTTCAGCTTTGACGGAGGCTTTTTCCACCAAAGGATGGGATAACTTGAGTATTCCGATCAGTGTGATTTTATTCGAGTGGTTGCTCGATAAATTCCTTTAAATTTTGCTTGAATGAAGTTACAATTTCTTATATTTACTTCAAATTATCTTTTACTATGAAAAAAATCTTTTTCTTGATCATGCTAATGCCCAGTCTGATTTGGGCCCAAAGAAATTGCGGTTCTTATGATCATCATGTATACATGATGGGAACTGATCCTAATTATATTCAAAGACAACAGGAAATTGAGCAACAAACAGAGGAGTTTGTGGCGCACAGCAACGGACAACAGGACCGTGCTTTGGTGACCATCCCCGTTGTGGTGCATGTGATTTACAACAATACGACGAGCAATATTTCGGATGCTCAAATCATGTCTCAATTGAGTGTTTTGAACCAGGATTTCAGAAGAACCAATGCTGATGTTACCTTAACTCCAAGTATTTTCACAGCGGCAGATCCTAACATTGAATTTTGTTTAGCGACAGTAGATCCAACAGGAAATGCCACCACTGGTATCACCCGTACCTCTACAACTGTCTCTTCTTTTTCTACTAATGATGCCATGAAGTATTCTTCCTCTGGCGGAAAAGATGCATGGGATAGAAATAAGTATTTGAATATTTGGGTTTGTACCATGAGTGGAGGAATATTAGGTTATGCCCAATTCCCTGGTGGAACAGCGGCTACCGATGGAGTTGTGATAGATTATC
>CAZJCQ010000038.1:0-24768 GCA_964544665.1 uncultured Chryseobacterium sp.
TTCTCTAAGTACTTTGGTTAATAATAGAATTTGTTTAGGTAATGATGTCTGAAAACCCTCCAATTGAGGGTTTTCGAATTTTTGTATCTTGGTACAATGAATTGGGGCATGGTTTTAAAGTCATATCTGATTTTTTTAAAATTGGAAAAATCGATGTCTAAAAACACCATCGCTTCCTATGGTTATGACTTGCAAAAGTGGATACACTGGATCGAAAGTCAGCAAAGGTCGATTCAAATGGTAGATGCTTTGGTTATCCGTGAGTTTATAGAAGAAGGAAAGGAGCAAGGAATTGCTTCCACTTCGCAGTCGAGATTGATATCCGCATTGCGTTCGTTTTTTGATTTTATGGTCTTGGAGGGAATTAGGAAAGAAAACCCAATGGACCTCATAGAATCTCCTCAATTAGGTCGATACTTACCCGATGTTTTATCACAACAAGAAGTTTTTCATTTAATCGAAAGTGTAGATTTAAGCGCCACCATGGGGCATCGCGATCGAGCTATTTTAGAAGTACTATACAGTTGTGGCTTAAGGGTCGGTGAACTTCTAGATTTAAAAATTTCGAATTGTTTTTTTACAGAAGGATATTTGAGAATAAAGGGAAAGGGAAACAAAGAACGTTTGGTGCCGATTGGTAAACCGGCCATTCGATGGGTGGAACACTATCAAAATAAAGATAGAATCCTTTTACATCCATTAGATAAGGATCGTGATATCTTATTTTTGAATACTAAGTCTTCACCCTTATCGAGAATGACCATCCTAAATATCGTCAAACGAGAAAAGCAAAAAGTCGGAATAATAAAGGAAGTAACCCCTCATACGTTTCGACATTCCTTTGCTACCCATCTCGTGGAGGCAGGTGCTGATTTAAGAGCGGTTCAGGAGATGTTGGGGCATGCATCGATTACCACGACGGAAATCTATACCCATTTGGATCGTCAGCGATTGCGAGAGGAAATCATGCAATTCCATCCCAGGTATCAAAATAAAAAGGGGCCATAAGCCCCTTTTCTATAGAAATAAAAAATCTTTTACTTTTTGAATTTTGAGTAGCGGCTATTGAATTTATCAATACGTCCTGCTGTATCCACCAACTGAATTTTTCCAGTAAAGAACGGATGAGAAGTGTGAGAAATTTCCAACTTTACTAGCGGATACTCATTGCCATCTTCCCATTGGATGGTTTCCTTGGTATTAATGGTCGATTTTCCTAAAAAGGCATACTCGTTAGACATGTCTTTAAAAACAACTAGACGATAGTTATCTGGGTGAATTCCGTTTTTCATTTTTTCAAAATTGGGTTGCAAATATAGGTAATTAATTTGAATTTACAAAGAATATTGAAATCCAATTGCAATAACCTCTTTAAATTGGAGTCCAGGGCCTCTTTTTTCGGGATGACTCACGCCGTTTTCATCAACATAGGCGGGACTTTTAACCAAGATTACATCATCGTCATAAAGCATTTGAAGGATGACTGAACAAGCGAGGTATTTGTTGAATTTGCAGGCTAGCACACTTTCAATGTTAAAGTCAATATTCCCCGGGTTATTCAGATAACTAGAGAAGAGTTCGGCTTTACTATCTAATCGGTATTTGTCTTTCCACGATTGGGAGAATCCCATCCGAACATAGGTTCCATATTCTAGGCGAAGATTTTCGCCCGGCTTGATTAAATTCCCTTCTCCGTCATAAACGGCTGGAGTTACACCAAACTGCCCCGCATTGGCCAGGGTTTGATTTTTAACGATGGTTCCTTTGCAGGTGAAAGGGGAGATAAAACAGGTGAATTTACGATCTTTTAGATAGTCCATTCCTGCCGCTACAGTAAAATAAGCAGGAGAAAGCCAATCAGCGATTTTACCTCTGGAGAGGTCGGGTAGTCCTCGAGCGCCGGCGACATAACCCGGAGCGAATTGGGTTTTGAAGTTCAACATCCCGGTATAGCTCCAAGCTGGTGTTGTTCTTCTTCCATATTTAGAGGTAATGTCAATTTTATCATCCGTTTTAATGGACGGCTGCTGGAGATCGATGAGAGAACGACCATAAGCCAGGTTGATGATATTGTCCCAATTGTGTTTTTCATCCCGGTAAAAGAAACTATAGGCCGCGAGTCCCGTAATGTTCACCGCGGAATTTCCGCCAGCTGCCCAATTACTAAGATAGGTTTGCGTAGTGTTCAAACTTAATGAGCCACGATCGACCCATCCCTTGTCGGTAACAGCAAAAGGACTTTTGATCAACTGTTCTGTTTCCGGGCCAATGATGATTTGCCCCTCCAGTTTCGTGATAAGGAAATATAAAAAAAGGAGGGAAATGACTTTTTTCATCATGGAGCACAAAATTAATAAGGATGTTTTTACGGATTATTATTATTTTGCAAAAGCATGGAGAGAAAAGAATATCCAACCAAAATAATTTTAGCTTGGGCCGAGGCGGTGGATGGGAATGTGGAGATCAGGAACTGGCTGATGGCGAATGGCTATCCGGAGCTGGGATTGTTTGTATTTGCGCTTCATCTTAAAAAGGAAGCAAGACAGTGGTTGTTAGATAATCAGTTTCCGCACTTAATGGCCATGGTGGAGTGCGCAGAAGGGCGTGGAGTCGCTTGTCAATGGTTAGAGAAGTACCAATTTGAATTGTTAGAAAAAGTGGCCAAGGCGGCTGATAATGATGAAAAGGCAGTGCAATGGCTAATGGAAAATCAATATCAAGATTTTATGAGATTGGCCTTGCGCATCCGAAGGGTAAAGAATGAAATTCAATCGAGACACGATGATATGCATTTTATTTCTCCAGAATAATCCAGAAGTGTCTTAACTTTGTGGCAATGAGTCGACCAAAAATCTTAATGAACGGATCTTTGCTTGAAGTGGTCACTCAGCGACTCTGTTATCAACTCATCGAGAAATACGCTCCCTTTCAAAAGACCATTTTTATCGGCATTCAACCACGTGGTGTCCGACTCATGGATTATTTGGAGAAAAACATGAAGTTGCTTTATCCTGGTATAAATTGGGTTTCGGGCGTGGTTGATCCTACATTTTATCGAGACGATTTTCGGAGGGGAGATAAACAATTACACGCACACATTACCAAAATCCCTGTTCATCTAGATGGTTGGAAGGTGATATTGGTAGACGATGTCCTGTATACCGGTCGGACCATCCGCGCGAGTATGGAAGCCCTGATGGAGTATGGAAGGCCTGACACGGTGGATTTACTCGTTCTCATCAACAGGAAATTTACCCGTGAGCTTCCGATTGAGCCGGCTTTCATTGGCAAAAGTATCGATCGGTATGATCATCAAAAAGTGAAAGTGATTTGGGGGGATGATTCAACCCAAGATCATCAAGTTATATTATCTCAGGAATCTTGACATGCACATGGAAAAATTATCTTCTCAGCATCTACTAGGAATAAAAGACTTAACCGCTGAAGATATTCACTTGATTTTCCATCATGCTGATGAATTCAAGGAGGTTCTGCAAAGACCCATCAAGAAAGTACCATCGCTCCGAGACATCACCATAGCGAATTTGTTTTTCGAAAATAGTACACGCACTCGATTGAGTTTCGAATTGGCTCAAAAACGTTTGAGTGCGGATGTCGTCAATTTCTCGGCATCCACATCGAGTGTCAAAAAGGGAGAAACACTGGTGGATACGGTCAATAATATTTTGGCCATGAAGGTGGATATGGTCGTCATGCGCCATGCATCGCCAGGAGCATGTATTTTTTTAAGTCAGCATATTGATGTGCCTATAATCAATGCGGGAGATGGCACTCATGAACATCCAACGCAAGCGTTGTTAGATGCATTTTCGATACGCGAAAAATTAGGCGCAGTCAAGGATAAAAAAGTCTTGATTGTTGGGGATATTACACACTCCAGAGTGGCTCTCTCGAATATTGATTGTTTGTTAAAATTGGGAGCCGAGGTAATGGTTTGCGGTCCAGCGACCATGATCCCTAAACATCTCGCCTTGCTTGGAGTGAAGGTAGAACATGATTTTGATAGAGCCCTCGCTTGGTGTGACGTCGTGAATATGTTAAGAATTCAATTAGAGCGTCAAGATTCGGAGGTTAGATTTTTTCCCTCCCTTCGTGAATATAGCCTTCAGTATGGATTGACATCGGAGCGATTGGCACGATTGAAAAAAGAAATTTTAATCATGCATCCTGGTCCCATCAACAGAGGGGTAGAAATTTCATCAGATGTTGCAGACGGTAATCACAGTATTATATTGGATCAAGTGGAGAATGGAGTAGCGGTTCGGATGGCCGTCATCTATTTGTTAGCACAAACTATAAAACGGGGTTGATGGTTTGAAAAATTCTTTTATATTTGTAGAAATACCCCTTTTATGAAATTTGTCATAGAAAATCGAGAGAAGTTAGTAGTGATTTCTACCAATGTAGAAAAACTTGATGCTTTACAGGCTCCCGAATTGAAAAGTGAGATATTGTTACAGAACAGAGCGGGACAAAAAAACATCGTATTGGATCTGAATACCACCCGATACATAGACTCATCCGGACTGTCTGCCATTTTGGTTGCTAACCGCCTCTGTAGAGATTCGAATGGCACCTTTGTTTTAACTGGATTACAGGAAGCAGTGAAAAAATTGATTACGATTTCTCAATTAGAAACCGTACTTAAAATAACTCCCACTATCAATGAGGCAGTTGATCTCATTTATATGGAAGAAGTAGAACGTGAATTATAAAACTAACCATCAGAAAATATGAAAAAACTATTATCACTTTTTGTTTTTGCTGGATTGTCTTTCAGCGCAATGTCTCAGTGTGCCCCCATGGGATATGATTTTGGAGCTGCACCTTATGGAATTTATCCTGATACCAGTATCGGTTTGAATACAGGTATTTTGAATGTGCCATACGAGCAAATCATGTACATCAAAGTTCCCGTTCAAGCTTCTGAAATTCCTGCTGAGTTTATTCCTTCCACCATTGATCCCGCTTTATTGGCTTTAGCGACCATCGATTATATCCAAATTGATTCAATCAATGTGATGATCAATGGAGTGCAAAGTCCCATGCAAGCGCTAATGGGAAATGGATATTCGATGTACTGCAGTGCGGCCAATTGCCAAAACTTGGGTGGTGACCAAAATTGTGTAAATGTATCTGGAACTCCCAATATGATTGGAGATTTTGATTTGGTGATACTTGCTTCGGGACAAGCAACCGCAACGGTGTTTGGATTTCCAGTACCACAATCAGTGCCTCAGTTCCCCATCACCGGATATAAAATCCATGTTAGTTTGGATGCAGGTGTGAGTATCGAAGCGCCAGCTCATTTCGAGGTGGGCTATGCTTCTCCTAACCCCGCAAAATCACAAGTGAACTTACCATATGCGATGGCCAACAAGGGCGAAGCGCGTATCGTGGTTACAGGATTATTAGGAAATACCATGGTGGATAAAATGGTTGATTCTAAGAAGGGAGATAATGTTTTCAATTTGGACGTGGCCAATTGGGAAGAAGGAGTTTATTTATATAGCATCGACAACGGAAAAAATAAAGTGACTCGTCGTTTGGTGGTTCAACACTAAGCGGAGGAGAGTCAGTGAATTTTGACGTCACTATACTGGGCTGTGGAGCGGCGACACCGACAAGGCGTCATCGACCTACAGCCCAACTTGTTTCTATACGGGATCATTATTTCTTATTGGATTGTGGTGAAGGCACGCAAATGCAAATGCGTGAGTTGGGAATCAAAATGCAGCGGATCGGGCATATCTTGATTTCGCATTTGCATGGCGATCATATCTATGGTTTGTTAGGATTATTGAGTACTTATGCGCTTCTCGGCAGAACACAACCGTTGGTCTTAATCGGGCCGCCTGATCTCAAGAAATGGATTGACGATAGTTTTAAAATGTCAGCGTCCTATCTCACCTATCCATTGCATTTTATTGCAACCAATGATGAACGCATTGAGTTGATTTGGGAAAATGAGTGGTTGGAAATACATGCAATCCCTCTCAAGCATAGACTTCATTGCAACGGCTTTTTATTTAAAGAAAAACCACACGAAAGAAAGGTGAGGAAGTCCATGATCACGGAAAGAAAGCTGCTACTCGAAGAAATTGTACAATTGAAAAGGAATCAAGACGTCATCCGGCTAAATGGAGAGGTGCTGCATCCCGATGAAGTATGCGATCCGCCAATGAAGCAACGCCGATATTTTTTTAGTTCGGATACCGTTCCCATTTTTCATGAATTCAGCGATCTGATGGGGGTGGATTTATGCTATCACGAAGCGACCTTTTTAAATGACAAGATTGACCGAGCCAAAAGTACTTTTCACTCTACGGCAGAGCAGGCCGCTAAAGTAGCTCAACATTTATCAGCAAAAAGATTGATCTTAGGTCATTTTTCTGCACGCTATCCTGAATTGCAGACCTTTATAGAGGAGGCGAAGCCTCATTTTGAAAACGTGGAAATTGCGGAAGAGGGAAAGACTTGGGAAATCCCTTTATAGTTTCGGTAAAAAAGTATGTAAGATCGCTCCTCGCAGCGTTTCTCCAATGAACGGATTATTGAGCGACTTGGATTTCCATTCTTTTTTGTTCAATGTGGTATTTTGTGACAAAGTAAAAAAGGTGCACTTAGCGGCCTGACCTTTTTCAATTAGTCCAGTCGATAAGCCCAAAATGCGCGCGGGATGAGTGTTGAAATGTGCGGTTAACTCAGCTATTGATAAATCACCCTCAGTGGCGGTGAGAGCAGTTAGAAAGGCGGATTGGAGGCTGCTGATTCCGAATTGTGCGAATTCAAATTCGACGGCTTTGTCTTCAATAACAACGGGAGTATGATCGCTCACGATACAATCGATGGTTTGATCTTTCAATCCCTCGATCAGGGATTCCCGATCTTTTTGAGTCCGAAAAGGAGGGAGCACCTTTAGGTTCGTGGGGAAAAAAGTCATGTCCTCGTCAATATAGCTCAATTGATGGGCAGCCATGCTGCAGGTGACGGCTAGTTTTTGTTTTTTCGCTTTTCGGATAAGATCAACACTCTCTGCGCATGACACGTGGGTGATATGTAATCGACCTCCAACGTATTTTAAGATTTCTAAATCTCTTTGGATTCGCATAAACTCACTGGTTCTGCTCAGTCCTTTGGTTCCCATTAACGTACTTGTTTTTCCCTCATGCATCATTCCGCCCGGATTTAATTCGTTATCGAGTGGGAACACCATGATCAATCCATCAAATGTTTTGGTATATTCTAATGCGCGCGCTAGCAACGCGGTAGAGATATTTTGTTTGTCGTCGGTGAAAGCCACCGCTCCGGCTTGATGCATATCGAAAAGCTCAGCTAACTGTTGACCTTTGTGTTGTTCTGAAACACAACCCGCAGGAAGAAACTGTACTCCGTTGTGATGGTTTTGTTTGATGTAAGATATTTGGGCTGCTTGCGTCGTAGGTGGATGATGAGAAGGAAATGCTAAAACATCCCCATATCCTCCTGCCATTGCCGCTTGACTTGCACTTACAAAGGTTTCTGCGACTTCGTTTCCGGGCTCCCCAATTCGCGCTTGTAGATCGAGAAAAGCAGGAGTGAGATAGGAATCTGGATAACTAATTTCGAGCGCCCCTTCCGCTTTTATTTTGTCTTTGATCTCCACAATCTTCCCATTTTGGATATGCACATCTTTCTTTTTGAGGTGATGAGCAGAGGCGGGATCAATAATAATGACCTGCTTTAAGATGACATTTTTTACATTTTCCATAGCGCTATGAGAAGAGTTTCTGTGAATAGGAATACTAAAGCCAAGATAACCAAGTACCACCAAAATTGCTGACCATTATCAAGCGAAAGGGCTTCGGCACCTACTTGTTCGATATTACTGTCAATAAGATCTATGTTCTGATTGATTTTGGGCAATACAATATTTTTCAGTTCCTCTTCAGAATACGTCCGAGTGTCCGATTCGTTCGCATTGTAATTGATTCCAATAGAACCGATGGGTTGACTACCCCAAAGGATATCATAGTTGCCTGCGACCTGAAGCCCGCTGCTCAATTCAATTTCCAATCGTTCATTCACATTGCGATACAGGGGAATGATACTCGTACTGCCCATTTTTAAGGTAAGTGCTTCATTCCCTTCTA
The DNA here is from genome assembly GCA_964544665.1 of uncultured Chryseobacterium sp. Lineage (GTDB taxonomy): Bacteria > Bacteroidota > Bacteroidia > Flavobacteriales_D > Sanyastnellaceae > CAMCTV01. The sequence goes on from CAZJCQ010000038.1 coordinate 8,154, forward strand.
ATCCCGCAAGCTTGAGCACAAGAGGTGCAGGTTGGTTGATATAATGGTAGAGCGGTTGGCTGGATCCCGTCGTTTCCACCATGCGCAGTAGGCTGGTGGGGAATATGCTATGGGCCAATAAGTTGTTTTGATCATCGCCGATGCCGGTGTTGAAATAATAAACTTGACCTTCGCCTATTTTTCTCGTTAATAGATAAGGAATGCCATCTTGATAGGTAATCAGCGGCTGACATGCAGGATGATTCGATATGCCATAACGAGCATTGGAATGGGGTAAATCGAAGTTTGCTTTTTGTTCAAATACGCTGGCATAGAGGGGGTTCATAAAATCCAAATGGCTAGCCTGAAAATTTCCCGATTGTAGGGTGCCCAGTTGACCCAATTCAAATTTTTGAAAAAGTGTTGACCAGTTGGATCCCATATCATTCGCGTTTGGAACAAGGATAAGAGTAGCACCTTTGGTGACTGCTTGATGAACGGCATTTATCCAGCCATCGGAGGGATTGGAAATATTTTCTGCGATTAAAGCGGATTGACTGAGGTATTGCTCATAATTCAATTGCGGCATCGCATAGGTGTTCACTTGAAAATTGGGATCGTTTCTAAAAACCCGATTTGAGAAACAAGTGCCTTCATAGACGATACCTACTTTTGAGAGGTCATCTACGGAATAACTGAAATAAAATTCATTATCAAAAACAATCGGTTGATCGTCCAGGATGATTTTTCCATTTTGAATACCGGGTTGGGTAGGAGTTAAAACAAAATCTATAATGGTTTCTGAATTGCCATCAATGCTCAGGTTGGTTACCCCTTTATTTTGCCCGCTTATATTTAATTCGCAACGAACATTGGAAGAAGTTTCTGGACTGGTGTTTTTTATTTTAACATGCAATGTTTCGGCTTGTTGAATCGCATGATGCGGAAGGTCAAACCACAGGGAATCTACGAAAACATTTCGAATTTGCTCCTCCTGAATGGGTAACCAACGGGTTTCGATGGTGGTATCAGCTTGCCAATTTTCGTAATGCAAGGTAGAACATTGGAAGTCAGAGAGGAGATAGGATTTTTTGTAAGGAACATTGGCGGTATGTAAGAGATCTTTTTGTCTTTCAAATACCTCGTCGATGCCTCTGGAGATGGGGCAGGGCTGAATTTTTTGAATGAGTTCAATCGCTTGATCTTTTGTGATAATGTGTTGTTGAGCTCCAGAAAATTCATTGGATAGAATTTGGAATCGATCACTTTCTCCATAGGCCATCACCAAGTCGAGTGCCTTGCCTTTGGCTGTTTCGAGCAAAGAAATACCGTTCTTTTGATTTTCCATGCTGAATGAATTGTCGATGTAAATACTCACTACCTTCTTGCCGGGTTGTGACTGACTTCCGGGAATGGTGGGTTGAGCAAATGCCAAAATGATACATATCAGCGCTAGAATACGTGTTAGTAAGATGATCCAATGTTTGATCTTTTTTTTCTTTTCGGTCTCTTCTTTAATTTCTCGAAGAAAAAAAACAGCGGAGAAGTAAACTAATTGATGCTTCCTAAAATTGAAAAGATGAACGATGATGGGGATGGCCACCAAGGGTAGAGCCCAAAGAATTCCAGGGTGCAAAAATTGCATGAGCACAAAGATAACAAATATAGAGGGCTTTACACGATTTGACCATCACTCATTTTTAAAGTGCGATCGGCCATGTGGGCAAGTTGATCGTTATGGGTAACAATGATAAAGGTTTGATTAAATTTTTCTCTCAGATGAAAAAAGAGTTGATGTAACTCTTCGGCATGAGCAGAATCTAGATTTCCAGAAGGTTCATCGGCGAGCACTACAGCAGGACGATTGATGAGCGCTCTTGCTACCGCAACACGCTGTTGTTCGCCGCCTGATAAGGCATTGGGCTTGTGATCTGCACGTCCCGCAACATCGAGCTGAGTTAATAGATCCATTGCCTCGTTCTTTGCCTGTTGATGCGAGCGTCCTTTGATCAGGGCTGGCATCATGACATTTTCTACGGCTGTAAACTCCGGCAATAAATTGTGAAATTGAAATACAAAACCAATGTTGGCATTGCGAAAAGAATTGAGTGCGTTTTTAGAAAGTTCAAAGACGTTGGTATCCTGATAATGAACTTGTCCAGAATCAGGTTGGTCGAGCGTTCCGATAATTTGAAGCAAAGTGCTTTTGCCAGCTCCGGAAGCGCCAACGATGGCAAGAACTTCCCCTTGTGAAACGGTCATGTTCACTCCTTTTAAAACAGGTAGGGGACCATAACTTTTATTTAGATTCTCAATTCTTATCACGATTGCAAAGTAAAGAAGGATTTCTATTACCTTCGCAATCGAAAAATATTTAATATGAATATTCACGAATATCAAGGTAAAAGCATTTTAGCGCAATATGGTGTTGCGGTTCAGCGAGGATATGTGGCTTCAACTCCGGCAGAGGCTAAAGAGGCGGCAATTAAACTGAAAGAAGAAACAGGGACGGGTTGGTTTGTTGTTAAAGCACAAATACATGCAGGTGGTCGAGGTAAAGGAACAGTGACCGAGACGGGCTCAAGAGGTGTAGTTTTGGCAAAGAGCGTTGATGAAGTTCCAGAGAAAGCGCAAGGCATATTGGGAGGCCATTTGGTGACATTGCAAACAAAAGCAAGCGGAAAATTGGTTTCAAAGGTTTTTATTGCGGAGGATGTTTATGCGCCCGGAGCCAGTGAACCGAAGGAATTTTATATGTCCGTTCTATTAGATCGAGGATTGGGGAGGAATGTTATCGTGTATTCACCGGATGGCGGAATGAACATTGAAGAGGTAGCAGAGAAAACCCCTGAGCGAATTTTCAAAGAAGTTATTGACCCATTAACAGGGGTGAATGATTTTCAGTGCAGAAAAATTGCGTTCAATTTAGGATTGAGCGGTGAAGCCTTCAAACAAATGGGAAAGTTTGTAAAATCGCTTTATGCAGCGTATGTAGGTTGTGATGCAGCGATGTTCGAAATTAATCCAGTGCTTAAAACCAGTGATGATAAAGTAATTGCGGTGGATGCGAAAGTTACTTTTGATGGAAATGGGTTATTTAGACATCCCGCGTACCAAGAGATGCGTGATGTTACGGAAGAGGATCCCATTGAAGTGGAGGCAGGTGCAGCGGGATTGAATTATGTGAAGTTAGATGGTAATGTAGGTTGTATGGTGAATGGTGCGGGATTGGCGATGGCAACCATGGATATTATCAAGTTAAGTGGTGGTGATCCCGCAAACTTTTTGGATGTAGGAGGTACAGCAGATGCGAAGCGAGTAGAAACAGCATTTCGCATGATTTTGAGAGACTCCGCAGTGAAGGCGATATTGGTTAATATTTTTGGAGGCATTGTTCGTTGCGATCGAGTCGCACAAGGAATTGTAGACGCGTACAAGAACATGGGTAACATTGAGGTTCCTATCATTGTACGTTTACAAGGTACCAATGCGGTTGAAGCCAAAGAATTGATTGATAATAGTGGGTTGGCCGTTCATAGTGCGATTACTTTGCAAGAAGCGGCGGATAAAGTAAAAGAAGTATTGGCATAAGATGCAATTTGAGATTGTCGAAATGAGCGCAATGGATTTACGTCCATTGCGCTTTTTGGTTTTATGGCCCCACAAGCGCAGTATAGAGGAATGTCTTTTGGACATTGATTTTTTGCCAAGTACTCGTCATTTTGGAGCATTGGATGAAAATGGATCTTTATTAGCTTGTTGCACCATGGTGATGGAACAAAGAATGATCGATCAACAGTATTACCCCTTAAGACTTCGCGCGATGGCCTCACATCCGACGGTTCGAGGAAGGGGAGTAGGGAAGCAGTTGCTCTTGGAAGCCATTCAACGATGTGGAGGCGAATCTGTGTGGTGCGATGCTCGAGAAAAGGCAGTCGCGTTCTATGAAAAGTGTGGATGGCAAGTGAAATCGGATGTTTATCAAATCCCCATTATTGGACCGCATTATTTGATGGTGTGTAACCAGAGGTAGCGGCCTACTCCCAATTGAAATAGATCGGTTTTACTTGATAGTTCTTTTTCTTGAGTAATTCAATGAGTCCTTCTGTACCTCCCAAGTGCCCAGCTCCTAACGCGAAAAAAACGCTTTCTTGATCTTGTAATATCTCTTCTATTCCATTGAGCATGTTGTAATTTCTGCCAACAATGAGTTCTTTGGCAATGCTAGTAGGTAACTCTGCGTCATTGAGCCATTGGTTAATTACGGCCAGATCTTGTTGTTTGTAAATTTTTTGAAGAAACTCCAAGTTCATAGTGGGGCGTTTCGTCGTATCCGGTTGTATGAGCTCGTCATACAAAGATTTCCACTGAACGGACATGGGTATATTGAACAACGCGTTCATTTGATCTTCGACGGTTTCTAATCCGCGGACATTGATGTCGGCCGCTTGTGCCTTCTCAGTGAGCACCATGTCGGGCATTACCCAATGACCGGTGTCAATTTTATCAGGATCATTTGGAAAGTCCATATTCCCGTCCTTAATGCGCTGCAAGCCCATGAGTTGAATTTGAATCAGAATGGGCTTCATCATCATTAGTTGATCTGCAGTGGTGGCATCAAAGGTGGTAGCAATTTGACGTGTAATTTGATTGATGCTGTCTTGAAGGGTGGGAGATATGATTTCGTTAGGGTCACGCATCCCCATTGTCATCATGACGTTCATGGAATTTTCCAGCGACTGTGTTTGAGTCAAGTCCAATTCGCCAACAAATAATTGGCAACTATAAAAGCAATCTTGAAATTGATCATCCCATGCGATCAGGGAGGAATCACTTTGATGAATAGTGCCAAATAAATAGCTGGTATGTTGGAGACCTTTCTTTTCGATGGACCATAATAACTGTCCGAACGAAGATGAAAAGCTAAAAGCAAATATTAATAATGTCAAGAGATCGTAACTTTTTCTCATGGAGTGCAAAGTAACAAATAACGTTGTATCATTGTCTGATGCGAGAGTGGGTATTTTTATTTATTGGCTTTTTTAGTATGGCGACCTCGATAGCACAGGAGCCGCGTATTAATGAAAAAAAGTATTTAGCATCACACAACAGCTATAAGCAATTGCCAGAAAAAGGGATTATTCGTTTTCTGAATAAGATTCAATCTAAGCTTCCTGCGCAATTAGATCCCAATGAAATGGATTATGGGCATGTAGATTTGGTGACTCAATTGGATTCGTTTGGAATTCGAGGATTGGAATTGGATGTGTATGCTGATCCAGAGGGTGGTGCTTTTTATAAAAGAAGGTTGCCTTTTTTTATATGGGGTCCAAGGCAGAAAAGTGAAATAGAGGAATTGAAGGAGCCAGGAATCAAAGTACTTCATATTAAGGATGTGGATTATCAATCATCCGTTCATACATGGAAATCTGCGATGATACTATTGAATAATTGGTCTTTAAACCATCCGGGGCACGAGGTAGTATTTATTAATATCGAGGTTAAGAGCGAGAGTCCGGGAGGCAGTTCTGCGCTTTTACGAAGGATGGGTTTTAAGCCTGCTCCTGAGTTTGATGGGTTGGCGCTGAAAGAATTAATTCGAACTTCGAATGAGGTTTTAGGTCAGAAGATTTTTACACCCCTTGAGTTGATGAAGGATGCTCCTAGTTTAAAATCGAGCATTCAAAGCAATGGATGGCCACTTTGCGCGGAGACCGGTGGACAATTTATATTCATCATGGAAGGATTATCTGATGATTTGAAACAATGGGTGTTACATCCCGAGAATAAGGCGCCCTTTTTTTATTATGGAGAAGAGTCTGATCCCAATGTGGTTTTTGTACTAAAGAACAATTGCAAAGGACAGGAAGAAGAAATCCAACAATGCGTAAAGAACGGATTGATGGTCAGAACGCGAGCTGATGCGGGTACTTTGGAATCGCGAAGGAATGATTATTCGACTTGGGAGTCGGCCTTAAAATCGGGAGCACAAATTATTTCAACTGATTATTATCGACCGGATAACCGCTGGAGTGATTATTGTGTGCGATGGAAAGAGTAATTTTTAATGATTATTAGTTTGAGGTAGTTTTCATTCAGTTGATTCAATCAATGGACTATACATCAGGATGGCGTTGTTCTCTGCCACCAATTCATCCCTGGTTGTGTTTGTTTGGAGGTCGGTGATTCTTTTCCAGATTTTATTGTGTCGAGTATAACCACCCCACCATTGATGAATGAATTGGTGGTCGGTTTCGTGAATTTCATAATGCTGTGTAATTTCCTTATCTCCGCATAATGCACCATTTAAATAGGCATCATCCATCCAAAGTTTGATTTGGAATATTTGATCAGTAGAATTGGTCAGCTGCAGATCAATATAATTATACGCGAGGGTAGCGCCACATGCAAATGGGATGGTTCTATTGACATCTGGAAAAACATCGTAACTGTGTCTCCAACGCTCACTAATGGTCAATGGGGAATGCAGCGCCATCCAATAAATTAAGTTTCCCAGTTGACATAGCCCTCCGCCTATGCCCTTTTCAACTTTTCCGTTATGCAAGGTCATTCCTTCCAAATAACCTTTATGGGAAGTTGGGCGTCCGACCATTTTCCAAATAGAAAATGTTTCGCCGGGCCGAATAATCACCCCATTGATTTTTTGAATGGCGAGGGAAAGATTCGTTACTTTATTATGCTGTAAATACATATCTACCTCCTTAAGTGGACGTAAAAGGAAGGATCGATGATGTATCCATTCGTGTGCTAAATTTATTTGACAATCAATTTTCGCAAACTTTTGCTTACCCCAAAACCATTGTAATTTTCTCTTTAAAATAAAATACTCTTTACCCAGCCACTTTCGCATTCGGCTTCTGTTTTTCGGTGGAGTAACTGGAGTATTCACTGGGTATCATCTTGTCATCCGGTACAACATTTCATTGTTGTAATGATGCGATTAAATATCGAGATGGTGGCGATTCGGCTGACAGAATAAATAGGAATTTGAAACACTATTCGACCTTCAGCCAACGCACACTTTCTCTGCTTCCATCTTGAAATTGGACTTGCGTTAGGTACATGCCAGAATCCCAATCTTTCACGTCTATCCAATATCGGCGGCTGGAAGGTTGAATTTGTTTTTGATAAACCAAACGTCCATTGAGATCATAGATGAGTATTTGTTGAATTCCCAATTGGCTATGTGATAAACTGATAAAATCTTGTGTTGGATTGGGAAACAACTGTAGGGTCGTTGTCGATAATTTTTCATCAATGATACTTACTGTAGTATCCATGGTAGTATCTTGAATGAAATGTGCAGTAAAAAATAAGCTATCTATGCTTAAGGTGTCATTCCAAATCATTTGTGTGGTATCCATCATCAAAGGATTATTTTCCCAATGAGAGAATAAATATCCTTCATTGGCTTCAGCACTCAATTGAATAGGAAGGCCATCGAAATAAATACCGCTCCAAGGAAGTTCATTGGGTGTAATGGTATTGATATGAATTTTACCAGCTTGAGCGGGAATTGTATTTAAGGTAATTTGGTGTTGATTGGGAAGTTGATATAGATTTTGAACCTGATCCCAAACCGTTTCTGTTTTGCAAAGCAGGTCGTCTTGAAAAGCAATATGTCTGGTGAAGAAATCATTCATCCAACCATTGATATTCCATGGATCCCCCCATCTTTGATATTCATTGGGCATTTCTGTAACCCACAGATTAAAGAAATTTTGTTCGATATCCATTAATCTATCAGCGCGGTAAGCGGTGTTCATTATATCTGCATATCGATTGATAAAGTAGTCGTGATAGTATGGGTTTTGCATACTCTTGTACCACGGAGATACAAATGGATTTCCGTATCCGATTCCGTTGATATAATCCAATCCGCTAAAATTACAATCGGTCCACGCATTCGGAGCTAGACACAGTTCCAAATCGATGGTTGCAAAACGCCAACGATAGTCGGTGGAGTCCGATCGATAAATTTTGATATTGTTTCCCGGCCAGTCCGCATTCCCCATCCATGTTTCTCCAATGATGTAGTCGGAGTAATAGACTAGATCAAATAATGAATCGGCCTGCTCGTAATAATTTTCGGAAGCGGGATCCAAGTTTAAAATTTGGGTTACATCCTGATAGTAATCTGCTGGATTTCCTGGATTCCCACGGAGCATTCCTCCGTACCAATATGACAACGAAAGGACATCTGCGGTGGAGTCGGAGTGGCTTTCTTTGATGTCAAAATATTCTTCATTTAATTTTTCTCGCATTTCATAGAGACCGAAATATTGCCCATTTAAATAGACGGTTACCGGGCGCATGGCAGAGTAATATCCATTTGAAGCCCTTACCATCATCTCCACTTGAGCGGCATCTTTATAAGGTAGTGTTAGATATTGATTGCTGCCATTTCGAAAATATAGACTGCTGTATTTGGCGCGGTTCGGTTCATGAGGAATCAAAGGAAGCAGCACAGGACTGCCACCTAAAGCGCTATTATTCATTTCTAATCGAAAGGAGTGTTGTGGATTAGATCTGCTGCCGCCAGCACCCCCGTCAATTTGCATGGCTGCCTGGCGGTTAAAAACAAATGCATGGGTTGATGTCGAGTCGAAATATTCCATGAAGGCATATTTCTCCCAATCTTGTTCCCAATGGTCGAAAATCCCTTGATCACCATATAAATTGCTGTTATCGGTTGCAACACATACAATGGGGGTGGTATGGTTCACATTGATTAAGTAGTTTCCGGTTTTAACACTACTGGGCAGTTGATTGGGTAAAAAGGCCCTCGCTCTGATGCAAGTAGATTGGAAGATGGGAAGGGGCTCAGTGTAAATTGGATCGTTGTAGGTAGGAATGTTTCCGTTTGTGGTGTAATGTATTTCTGCGTTTGGATTATTTACATCATAAATGGTGAGCCATTGCATACTGTTGTATATGCCAGAGTTCAGAGAAAACAATGGCGCTAAGGTTTGTCCAGTGCAAATTCCAGATCCTACAGAATTGGGATTGCCTGCTGAAGGAGTTTGAAATAAAACGGGAATCCCCGTACCATTGGGAAATAGACCCTGCGAGCAGTCAACAGCGGGACAGTTGATTTGCATAGAGTCTACTATTGCGTTAGAGGGATTAAATAAATAAACGGTTTCGCCATCCGCACTCAATCCAAAATTGGTATGAAAGTAATTGCCTTGATCGGAAATAAAAGTCCCATTTAATTCATTATCACTTACATTTTTTAATTCAATATTGACGTAGGTGTATACAACAGGATCAGTATAGGCAACGTCCCAAGCAATGGAATTAATCGGACCCGCAGTCAGTCCAGCGGCTTGCAGTTCGGCTGCCGTATAAAGCATTTGATTTCGAGCACCCCAGTACCAATTACCATATGGGGCAGGATAAGTGGTGGTGGTGTTGACGTCCATGCCATTGCCAATTGTAAGCCCATTCAATTGGATGTTGGGACGCATATTGTGAATTTCTCCACCTGACGAGTAACAAGAAGCATCACTGCCATCTTGAAAATTCGCGATGGAGGAAATATAGGGAGTGGTCGTTTGGTTAAAAATAGAATTTGTTATGTATCCGGTATTACTATATGAGCAGGAATTCACGACTATATTAGATACACCATCCCAATAAAAAGGTTGAAAGAAGTCATGTTGGTTCCATCCGGTTTGAGGAATGAAATCGGAGGCATTGACTACAGGGACAAAAGGCGGAGAATAAAATCGATTTTTACCACTACAAAAAACGATCAAGTACTCACCTGGGTTTAAGTTGAAATGGGGAAATGTCCATTGGTCGAACTGCGCAGATTGGGTGGCTAATGAGTAGTCATATAAGTCAATAGCGGTAGATCCCGAATTGTATAATTCGATCCAGTCTTTCGCTTCCCCATCTTCGTCATACCACTGTTGAAAGTTTCGATTAGATCCTTCATTGATGACTACTTGTGAATGAATTGTTAAAGTTTTCGAGCAAAAGACGATGGCAAACAGAAGGATGAGAGGAGCTAATTGTTTCATTTTACGAATATAAGCAAACTATTCACAATGGTTCTGTGAAGAAGTATTCAGTGAGCATGTACTAAAACCATTTTTTTTTTGTTGTTTTGAAAGAGTTGATTTATTAATTTAGAAATCTCGTTAGGAATGAAGAAATTTGCTCACATAACTCGAATCAGGTTAATCATTGTTTTCGTTTTAGGGTTTTTTACCCTCGATTCGAATGCTTCGACCTTAATGGCGATACCCAGTGCAGAGGATTCATTGTTAGATACCACGGCGTTGGTATGGGGGATTGATTTATCACATCATCAAAAAACAGTTGATTGGGATCAGATTGAATGTGATAAGCCCTATTTTATATTTTTCAAGGCCACGGAAGGAGTAACGCATGTGGATAAAATGTATCACCGATATCGCAAGGAGGCTGCTGATCGAGGAATTAAGGTTGGGTCCTATCATTTTTTTAGTTACACCACATCAGGAAGGCAGCAGGCTTTGCATTTTTTGAAGACAGCCCACATTCAAAAAGGAGATTTACCGCCGGTGTTGGATGTAGAATATAAGAGCAAGATGGCCAGTTCAGAGTGGATTGATAGAAATGTTAAAGAATGGATTGAAACAATCGAGGATTCTTTGGGAGTAAAGCCTATCGTGTATTGTCCTTGTAAAATGTACAATGAACATTTAGAGGATGTTTTGTGTAATGACTATTTGTTGTGGATTGCGGCTTACCGCGCGACCCCTCCCGGTTGTAATTGGACGTTTTGGCAGAAATCAGACCGCCATCAGTTAGAAGGAATTGCAGGTGGAGTTGATTACAATGAGTTCAATGGAAACATTCGTGATTTCCATGATTTGTTGATTGATTGATTTACTTCAATCCCTCGTTTCGAGGTCTCCATCCTCTTAAAAATTCGCTCACTTCCATCTTTTTCTTTCCTTCAAATTGCAACGAAAGGATATTATACCATCCATCACTTGTTCTATAGGACAGTTTATTTTTCCCATCTGTTTTCCAGTCTCCCACATTACCTGGAGCATCATCGTTGGCGATTTCTCCTAAAAAGATTTTTAATAGTTTGTCTTCTAAATGAGTCCAAGCACAGGGAAAGGGCGACATGCCTCTCACAAAGTTGTGGATGGTGGCGCTACTTTGATTCCAGTGAATCTCCGCAATTTCTTTGGATAATTTTGGAGCGGGACAAGGTTCGATTCCTTGCTCAATCCAATGGGTTTGAGGAATGGGTTCCGCTTTTCCTTGCGCGATGAGCGATATTGTAGAGCAGAGTGCTTCTCCCCCCACTTGCATCATGTGATCATGAATTTCGCCAAGGGTAGCGTTGGGTGCAATGGGAAAAGATCGCTGTTCAATGATATTGCCCATGTCAATTTCTTCATTGATAAAAAAAGTAGTGACGCCCGTTTCTTTCTCCCCGTTCACAATGGCCCAATGAATGGGTGCGGCTCCGCGGTATTTTGGGAGCAGGGAACCGTGCAAATTGATAGTGCCATTCAGCGGCATCTGCCACACCTCTTTGGGCAACATGCGAAAGGCCACTACCACAAATAAATCGGCATTCCAGTGGGACAATTGTTCTAAAAATTCAGGATCTTTGAGCTTCACGGGTTGAAGAACGGGAAGGTGATGGGAAAGGGCAAAATCTTTTACCGGTGAAGTCATCAGTTTTTGTCCTCTGCCTGCGGGTTTATCAGGTACCGTTACCACACCCACTACGTCAAATCCAGCCCGAATGATAGCATCCAAACAGGTTACTGCAAAAGCGGGCGTACCCATGAAAACGATTTTGATTCCGTTCATGTTGCAAAGATGCATCCTTTTTTTTATCCCCTCTGCATTCGTATTACCTTTGCTTAATGGATGAGGATAAGAAAAATGCGTTGCGTGAGCAATTGAATGCCATTCATATTTGGCCCAGTGTGTACATGTTCAAATTTATTTTTGAGACCGATCACGAGAAATTAATTCAAATCCAAACCATTTTTGGTGAGAGTGCTCAATTTATCAAGAGAGAAAGCGCCAACGGAAAATATACCAGTTTAACCATAAAAGAAATGATGTTGGATGCTGATAGTATTTTTGCTCGTTATGAGCAAATGGCTTCGGTCCCCGGGATCATCAGTTTGTAATATGTCACAATTAACGATATTAAGAAATGTCCTTTTGGTATCGCTCATCGCGATCCTGCTTTTTATCATGTACAAGCGATTGATTCATTTACTTCAGAAACAGCATGTACAAGCCAAATATCCTTCCTTGGATGCCGCATTGACGTGGTTGGGTAATGTGGTGAGCATGAAAGTAGAATTGAAAATGAAAATGAATTTGGTCGTTACCGTTTGTAGAGAAAATGGTGAGTCCATTCAAGAAATTTGCAATCTGCCAGAAGGAAACGGCGCTGTAGAGTTGTCTTTTGATACCACGCATCTGGAAAAGGGTAAATACTATTTTGAAATCATTACACCCAACGAAAAGGCCCTGCGCTACTTTGTAATAGATTGATATGACACCACTGGCAGAGCGCATGCGACCGCAACGAATGGCTGATTATATAGGTCAGCAGTCTCTTTTAGGGGAGCAATCACCTTTGCGCAAGGCCATTGAATCCGGTAGAGTGCCCAGTATGATTTTATGGGGACCTCCAGGCGTTGGTAAAACCACCCTGGCCAATGTTATCGCCAATACCGTGAATAGACCTTTCCGGGCCTTGTCTGCGGTGAGCAGTGGGGTAAAGGAAGTGCGAGAAGTGATAGAAGAGGCCAAGGGAAAAGGGTTGTTTCAAAATGCAACCATTCTGTTTATCGATGAGATTCATCGATTTTCCAAAAGTCAGCAAGATGCATTGCTGGGCGCTGTGGAAAAAGGTTGGATCACCCTCATTGGAGCTACCACTGAAAATCCTTCGTTCGAAGTTAATCATGCATTATTATCTCGCTGTCAGGTTTATCCATTAGAAGGACACTCCAAGGCGGACTTGGAAAAATTGTTGCATAGGGCTTTAACGGAAGACGAAATTTTAAAGGAAAAAAAAATCATTCTGCAAGAGACTGAAGCGCTGCTGCGTTTCAGTGGTGGTGATGCCCGGAAATTGTTGAACATACTCGAGTTGTTGGTTAGCACCGATGCCAGTGAATGGATCATCACCAATGCGATGGTACAAGAATGGATGCAATCGCAGCCCGTCCACTATGACAAAGACGGTGAGCAGCATTATGATATTATCTCTGCGTTTATTAAAAGCATTCGAGGCAGCGACCCTCAAGCAGCGGTGTACTATTTGGCGCGCATGATAGCGGGTGGCGAAGATCCCATGTTCATAGCTAGAAGGATGATGATTTTAGCCGCGGAAGATATTGGTCTGGCCAATCCGAACGCCTTGTTACTGGCCGATGCTACTGCGCGGATCGTCCATCAAATCGGAATGCCCGAAGCGCGCATACCGTTGAGTGAATGTGCTATTTACTTAGCTACTTCAGCCAAGAGCAATACCGCCTACGTGGCCATCGATGCGGCATTGGACAAAGTGCGAGCAACAGGCGATCTACCTGTGCCGCTCCATTTGCGCAATGCCCCCACCAAACTGATGAAGGAGTTGGGTTACGGCGAGGCCTATCAATACGCCCATCAATTTGACGGAAATTTTATTTTACAGGAATATTTACCCAAAGAAATTTCCAAAGAACAGTTTTATCAGCCCGGAAATAATCCAAAGGAATTGGAAGTGAAAAACTGGTTGGAGAAAAAGTGGGGTAATTTTAAAAAATCAACATGAGCAGAGAAACACCGGTCATACAAATCAAAGAAGGAAAAGAATCTTCTCTTCGACGCTTTCACCCATGGGTGTTTTCAGGCGCCATATCAGGAGTCACCGAAATGCCTCAAAATGGCGAATGGGTAAAGGTGGTGGATAGCAAAAGGAAATTTCTCGGCGCAGGCCATTATCAAGAAGGTTCCATCAGTGTTCGCATTCTGAGCTTTCAAGATTTACCTTGTGACGATGATTTCTGGAAAATGAAATTAGCCAATGCCTGGAAAGTCAGACAGACAGGCATCGGACTTTCTCCGGACACCAATATGTTTCGTTGGGTCCATGGCGAAGGCGATGGATTGCCGGGCCTTATCATCGATGTCTATGATACAGTAGTGGTCATTCAACCACATACCATCGGCATGGAACATAATGCTGAGCACATTGCCAAGGCAGTGGAGAGTGTGTTTGCTGAGGTAAAAGCGATTTATTTGAAGCCCTCTGAAAAACAATTGAGTAGCCCTCCTCGTTATTTAAAAGGAGAAAAAATAGATGTGGAATGCAAAGAGCATGGGATTCGTTATGCGGTGGATTGGGAAACGGGACAGAAGACGGGATTTTTTATCGATCAAAGAGAGAATAGAAAATTGTTGGGAACTTTGGCGAAAGGAAAAAAAATCCTCAACACCTTTTGCTATTCTGGAGGATTTTCGCTGACCGCTCTCCAAGGCGGAGCCATTCATGTGGATAGCTTGGACAGCTCTCAGCAAGCCTTGGATTTGACCTTGCAAAATGTGGAATTGAACAAGGTGGACAAGTCCAAACACCAAGTCATCAAGGCGGATGCCGTGGAATATATCAAAACGGTGGCCACCGACTACGATATCATTGTCCTCGATCCCCCAGCCTTTGCCAAACATCTGAGTGCGCGTCACAAGGCCGTGCAAGGGTATAGGAAAATCAATGAGGCTGCTATTCGTAAGATCAAGCCGGGTGGGTTGATATTTACCTTCTCTTGCTCACAGGCCATAGATAAGGAAACCTTCAAAGGCGCTGTGATGGCCGCTGCCATTGATGCGCGCCGTCCCGTTCGCATTCTGCATCAGTTACATCAACCTGCAGATCATCCCGTCAGTTTGTTTCATGCCGAAGGTGAATATTTAAAAGGATTAGTCATAGAAGTTCAATAACGATGAGAAAAAAAGTAGTAGCCGGAAATTGGAAAATGAATTTGTTGGCCACAGAAGTGGAAGCATTCATTGCGCAGTGCGCCGTTCAATCGGGGGAGGTAAGTGTCATGATTGCACCCTCGGCCTTGTATCTAGAGCGCATGTTGTCTTTAGAGTCAAAAGGGTTTTGGATCGCCGCCCAAGATGTAAGTGTACATGAAAAGGGGGCTTTCACGGGGGAATGCTCCGCACATCAACTCCAATCCATGGGAGTAGAAGGTGCAATAGTAGGACACAGTGAACGCCGAACTTACCATCATGAGGATGATGTCATCATTGGTAAAAAGGTGGTGGCTTGCTTAACCGCGGGCATCACCCCTGTGTACTGTTGTGGCGAGACATTGAATGAACGCGAAAGTGGGAAACACTTCAGCATCGTGGAGCAGCAAGTTTTGACGGCATTGCAAAATCGAACAGCGGAAGAGATGCTGAAGATCATCATTGCCTATGAGCCGGTATGGGCCATCGGAACGGGAGTTACGGCGAGCAATGAGCAAGCGGAGGAGATGCATGTGTGGATCAGAAGTTGTATCGAAAAACAATGGGGAGCAGCTGTAGCCAACCAAATTCCGATTCTGTATGGCGGTAGTGTCAACCCAGGCAATGCAGCGGCATTATTCGCTTGTCCCAATGTGGATGGTGGTTTAGTGGGCGGTGCCAGTCTGAAGAATGCGGATTTTGAAGCCATCATTCAAGCGGCGAGATCATGAATTATACAGAAGTGCGCTGGACCGTGAATCCCTTGATTCCGTTCCGAGAAATTTTGACGGTGTACCTAGCCGATGCCGGCTTTGATAGTTTTGTTGATGTGGAGGAAGGCGTTTGGGCCTATATCCCGAGCAATTTATTGGTAGAAGAAAATTTGCTGCAATTGGTGCAGACCATGAAGGAAATGGAAGCGGAATGTAGCTTCACTCTTCAGGAGATTGAACAACAAAATTGGAACGCAGAATGGGAGAGTCAATTCAGTCCCATTGAGGTGAGCGCTGAGTGTCGCGTGCGTGCTCCCTTTCATGAGGTGATACCGGTGAAATATGATTTGATCATTGAGCCCAAAATGAGTTTTGGAACAGGACATCATGCCACTACTTTTTTGATGTTGGATCAAATGTTGAAAATGGATTTTTCAGGCAAGGCTGTGTTGGACATGGGCAGTGGAACGGGCGTATTGGCTTTCCTGGCGGAGAAGATGGGCGCAGCGCGCATCGATGCCATCGACATTGACGATTGGGCCTTTGAGAATTGCATGGAGAATGCGGAGCGCAATGGTTGTCACAAAACACAAGTCATCAAGGGAGGAGCGGAGCAGATTCAGCAGCAGTATGATGTAATCATCGCCAATATCAATCGCAATATTTTAGTGCAAGATGGCCAAGTGTATATGGATCATCTCATGCCAGGTGGAACGCTTTTATTGAGCGGTTTCTATGAGGAGGATCAATCCATTTTAAAGGAGGCATTCTCGTCCTTGCGTTTTGTACAATCCCAAGTCAAAGACGGTTGGTGCATGATGGAGTTGAGCAATGATGAGCATTAGAATTTTTTATATCATAGCGTTCATCGGGTGTTTTCTCACTTCGAAAACCCAAACGGTGATTCCCGATTGGGG
>CAZJCQ010000038.1:24868-26985 GCA_964544665.1 uncultured Chryseobacterium sp.
CAATGGTTGGGGAACATGGAATGGTTTGCATGAATTGAATTTGAATGGCAGTCATAACGATCCCTCGATGATCCGTGCCAAGCTGTGTTGGGACGCCTTGCGGCATTTTGATTTGCCCGGATCGCGCGTGTCGATGGTGGAATTATATGTCAACGAAGAGTACAAGGGGCTTTATTCCAATGTCGAATTCATCGATGATGCTTTTACCGATTTGTACTACAACAGTCCATATGGGAATATCTGGAAATGCCTGTACCCAGCGGATTTGGATTATTTGGGCAATGACCCTCAATTGTATGCTGCTTTAACTCCATGGGGTACGCCTTGGTATGAATTGCAGAACAATACGGAATTGAATGATTACAGCGCCTTTTCGCAATTCGTGAACATATTGAACAATTCCTCCAATGCGGCTTTTCCGTGTGAGATCAAAAAGGTGTTCAATATCGATCGGTACATCCAATACTTGGCCATGGATGTCGTAACGGGCAATTGGGATGGGGGATCCTGCAACAAGAATAATTTTTATTTGATCTTCAATGATCGCACACGGCGGTTGGAATATCTACCGTACGATTTAGATAATACGCTAGGTGTGGATTGGTTGGGGGTCGATTGGTCACAACAGAATATCTACAATTGGGATGGAAGCAACAATCTCATTCTCTACAATCGCATCATGAACACCAATGAGTTCAGGACACTCTATGCGCATTATGTCGATACCTTTTCGCAGTATTTGATTTCCGATGCTTTTACGGCACATGCCCAGTCACTGCGCGATTTAATTACCCCTTCGGCTTTGGCGGATCCTTATCGCACCTTGGATTATGCATTTGACGATGCGGATTTTCTCAATGCCTTGGATTCAGCTTGGGGTGGCCATGTGGATCAGGGAATCTTGACGTATCTGCAAGCGAGAACGACCAGCATAGCATCTCAATTGCAAGTCACCACATGGCCCTTGGGAATTTGGGAGGTGGTATCAGAAGACAACGGACAAGAGGTGATGTTAAGTGCGTTGAGCGCTGTTGATGATATGGCCGTTGCTTATCGTTGGGAGGGAGAGACAGTCTGGCAATCAACGATGATGCAGGTGATAGATACACTCGGTGATGCGCAAAGGTGGCAGCTCACCATGTCCATCGCCGATACCAATGCGACATTGGAATGGTTTCCTTATTCATTATCGAGTGGATTACCGGCATTGCCCTGTCAAACTTGGCGGGTGCATTTTGGTTTGGATTCGCTGGGAATGATGATCAATGAAGTGGCACCCAGTGGCACCAGCGCGGTAGATGAATTTGGCGTGAGTGAAGACTGGGTGGAATTGTACAAAGTGCCCGGCAGCAATTTTTCGTACAACAACGTTTGGATCACGGACAATCCGAATCAGCCGAATAAATGGAAGCTCAGCAATATTCCATCGAATGAAGGGAACTTTTTACGCTTGTGGGCCGATGATGATGAGGAAGAGGGTATTTATCATTTGAATTTTAAATTGAGTGGCAGTGATGAATTTATCGGGATTTCCTATTTGGATTATGGTGCGTGGCATTGGTTGGATTCGTTGTCTTTCCCTACCACCGTTTTCAATCAAAGCTGGGGCAGGGCAGTGGATGGAGCGCAGCCGTGGGTGCATTTTGTCACCACTACACCAGACGCCAGCAATCAGAGTGTAGGAGTAGAAGAGTCGCAAGCACTCACGGTCCAAGCCTATCCCAATCCCATGTCCGAGGGATTCTATTGGACAGGATCCTCCCAAGTGCAAGTGGTAGATGCTTATGGAAGAGTAGTGGCCCAGCAGTTGCGCGTTGGTTGGAACGAGGCACAATCATGGTCATCCGGAGTGTACACAATTCTAGACACCAACGGCCACGTGCACCGGGTGATGAAGTGGTGATCTCTATAGGGCGGTGCCCCTCGCGCTGCTCGGGTCGGGCTTTACGCTATATCTTTTGGCTATCGCCAAAAGGATGCCGCTCCAATCCCTCACCGGGAGGGTGATGAGGTGTGTAGGTGGTGGAGTGTTGAGTAGATGAATTAACGAGTGCGATGATAACATCTCCCCTCCTACCACGAAGTGGTCGCGATGCCTCGCGAGGAGGGGTGTCTCG
>CAZJCQ010000039.1:0-26485 GCA_964544665.1 uncultured Chryseobacterium sp.
GATAAAAAAGGCGTGGGGAGCATGGACACCATTCCGGTTTTGGTGTTTAGCCCTGGAGATAGTGTGATCATCGCACCCAAAGCATTTTTTTACTACGACAATGAGAAAGTGGTGAATGGACCAGAGAGTTGGCAATTGACGGACTTTACGCTCAAGTATTGTTTAGTGCCCCATAAAGAAGAGGAAAAGGTTGTGCACAGTGACGATTGGTTTTCACAGCAGCGGATTGCAGAACATTTGTGTACTCTCACTCAAGAAGAATTGGAAATCTTTGTCCGAACGTTTTTGTTCACGGAAAGTGATATGGAGGAGTTGGGCGTGAGCGATACTAAATAAAAGTGTTTTACAAAAGTTATAGGGTGAAAGTTGTATATTAGATTTCAAAACATTATGGTAAAGAAACATTTTAACAAATTGTCTGAGAGAGCTAGGAATAAAATTGTAGAAAATGGGCCCCAATTAATAGGTATTTTATTTTTGATATTATTTGCATTAGGTTCCATTTATATTTGGTGGAAATGGACTCCATGGGCAGAATTGAGGGATCTATTTTCTGCAAATGTCATAAAGTGGATTTTTCAGTTTGTTTTGTTTGGAGGGCTCTTGTTTTATTCGCCTATTTATTCGTGGTGGGCTATAAGAATTACAAGTTTAATAGGAATAGTTTATAGTCAAGGGCTTCTTGTGTACGGTTTACTGGTTTGGAGAGGACGCGAGCGCATAGATGGAGGAATTTTCAATGAAAAATTGGAGCCTGTATTATTATTATTAGTTTCATCTGTAATTGTTTTTCTTTCAGGCGAGATGCTATTTCATTTGAGGAAGATTAGTAATTCTAAAAGTCGTATGATCTGTCCATCATGTATGGGTAAAGGGTTTGTTGATTTGAAAGATCTTGAGAGAATGGGCAAGGCCAGAGACCAATCTGGGCAAGGTTATTGTCGTTTTTGCGATGGACAAGGTGATGTGCCGCGGGGCATTACAAAGATAAAAGACCCTTTATAGTCCAATGTTCTTTCGATCAATTTTATAGTTTTTAAGACTATCATAAAAAGAGATGTTTGAGCGGCACAGCAACTAGTTTGAATTATTAAAGTGTAAAAATCATGAAACCTATAGCAACGTCTATTCTAGCCTTATTTTCGAATTTCCTATTTTCACAAGAAATGTGGAACTTAACTTACATAAAAGAAAATAATACAATAGCAATTGACAATAATGACCCGTTATTTATAAAAACACCCGAGGCATATAATGAAAGATTTCTTTTTGAGGAAAAAATGTCTAAGAACTTAGACATTGATACATTCTCAGTTGTCTTTATTAATCACTTGAATGTTTACAGAAAAAGTTTGGGACTTAACCCGATTAAAAATGATTTGAGATTAAAAGATTTGTCAGTTGACCAATCAACCTACATATCAAAAACTGGAATTTTATCTCATGGACAAGAGGGTGTTAATGGTAAGGAAACTTTGGGGGATAGAACAAGAACATTGGTAAAGTTTGATTGTCTAATTTCAGAGTGTGTCACTATGGGGTATGAAGTTGTTCCATTTACATACTTCTACAAACCATCAAAAAAATATTCTAAATATGATTTTGTTGCTGAGTATTACTTAAACATGTTCAAATTGTCTAAACCACATAACAATTTAATGATTGACCCAAAAGTTATCAACGCATATTGTTCAATTGTTTTTGGTAAAAATTTTCTTGGAGTTACTTTAGATATGAGTAAGAACTAAATATAGGTAAGCCCCGTCGATTTCTATTCTGATACAAGGAATGATTTTATTCAAGTGATATTCAGGTAATTCGGTATTTTTCTATCGGTTATTCCTTTTGGAGATAGGCTTTATCCTATTATGATACGTTTTTAACTTATTTTGTTCGATTGATTAGTAAATTTTTATAGCTATGAGTTCTGTGTAAAGCGTTTCCAGATTAGCTGAGTTGATTTTTGTGGCAATAAAACCTAGTGTATTTCGTTTAATGTTACAATGTTGAGCAGAAAGCATTGATAGATGCTGACTGGTTGAAGAGACTTGATCTACATTGCAAAAAATATGTTAGGCAAGTTAGGAAGATCTCGAAGCCTTTGTCCGATTGTATTTGTTCACGGAAAGTGATTTGGAGGAGTTGGGCGAAATGAAGGAAAAATGAATTGGTTAACCCTTTTAATATTTTAGTCATGAAGAAACTCATTTTTCTATTGATCGGAATGTTCGTAGCGCCCATGCTAGATGGACAAGTGATTACTGTGACATTTAAAGAACTGTATACTTTTAAACACCCTAAGGATATGGATCTTTATCAAGCGCAACGCGATAGTGTTCTTGAGTTTACGGCATTTGGTGCTGTGAACGGTGTGGATGTGGTTGATCTTAATAACAACACATATACAAGAATAACCAATGGCATAGTCGGTTATTCTGGTACCATTTCGGAAAATATCAAAGACGGTAATGTTTTTACGATCTGGTTAGGCAAGAGTTTGTTTATTCTGTCTCATAACATTGAAAATGGCGAATACGTATTCATTGCTGAACACCCAGATACACAAAATACGGGATTTATTCGCGGGGAACTGTCTATGGGAAATCAGTTGGAAGTGAAAATTGAAAATTGAAAAGTGAAGGTTAATGTTAGTTCAATTCGGCGTTTAGCGATAATTAGATTTGTTAGTAATCATGAAAACAACCCACTTGATTTTATTATTTTTAATAACCTTAACTTCAAACCCGCAAGTTGTTGATTATAAAAACTTTGACAACAAATTACTTGAGAAGTTGGTCTTTGAAGAGATTAATAAGTACAGAGACTCTATTGGTGTTGACCGTGTAATGTGGTCAAATGTTATGTATAATTACGTAACAACTAAACAGACTAAAATTGTATCTAAGGGAGATAGGCTATTTCATCCTAATTTAGATTTGGTTGTAACTGACGAATTTAAAATTTTAGTGTCTAAAGAGTCTGAAAAATTAACAGGTATAAAAAGTTTTAATTCAGGAACCGCGGATTCATTTTATAACTTGACCGAAATTGGAGAATTGATTTCTGTACGAAACATAACTTATCAACAACTTGCAAAACTAATTGTTGTATTGTGGGACGGCTCATATTTACATAAATGTATTATGAAAGGAAAATACACTAAAGATGGATGTAAAGGGTTATGTTCCGTTTCCGTGGTTTTAAATTATAATAAAACAAATATTATTATTTTTACAAATTTTACAACGGTAATAAAAGATAAAAAAATGACAAGTATTAACTAAAGGTTCTCCTTTTTCCCATTTTGCTGTAAAGTTAATTAGATCTAATCTATTTTCACAAATTTGTCTAGCTTTATAGGGGTCTAAGACAATCGTACTTGGAAAGGTATCCTTAGATTTGAGCTCGTAGATCGTACGTCTCAACATTATTCGAATCCAATTCTAGCATGTAGTTGTAGCAATTTAAAGCGCTTTGGAAGTCACCCTTGGATATAAATTCTTCAGCACGGGCCTTAATGTTTTAACTTTCTCTGCAGTTTGCTCATTACGTTCTGTCCCTCAACTCAGGAGTATAATATGCAGCTGATTAAGAGGATGTGTCTCATGATGTTGTATTTCGATAAAATATAATATAAATATTATGTCATGGTGTAAGTTATTTGCTCCCATGATTAACCGAATAGTTAAGCGAAAGTTTCAATGATTATACTATCAAACAGAATATTTTTTTGCATGATACGTTAAAAGATTACCAATCATTAAAACTTCATCACATTGAAATGAATCATTGTAAGTGTTTAGGTATGATGGAAATGTAAATGAATAGAATATTAAAAAACGAGAAACCATGAAAAAGGAAGATAGTATATTGACCTTGGTGCTGATTATCATATTTTCCGTGCATTCCATTGCGCAATCCGATGATAAAGAAGGCGTGGGGAGCATGGACACCATTCCGGTTTTGGTGTTTAGCCCTGGAGATAGTGTGATCATCGCACCCAAAGCATTTTTTTACTACGACAATGAGAAAGTGGTGAATGGACCAGAGAGTTGGCAATTGACGGACTTTACGCTCAAGTATTGTTTAGTGCCCCATAAAGAAGAGGAAAAGGTTGTGCACAGTGACGATTGGTTTTCACAGCAGCGGATTGCAGAACATTTGTGTACTCTCACTCAAGAAGAATTGGAAATCTTTGTCCGAACGTTTTTGTTTACGGAAGAAGATATTAATGAAATGGGAAAGGACAAAGAAAAGAAATGAGTGTCGCTATAAAAATGGAAACCATTCATACGAATCAACCTTAAATCGTGTAATTATAAAAATGACTACTGTGCTCATGTCGGCTACTGATCACCCACGTTTAGCTATTCTATAAACAGTGAGTTCAATTAGTGAGTTTTGGTAGTTGTCAAAATAAATTAAAAAAAATCTTTTATGGATATCAATTAAATCTTATAATCTTCTGATAGTCCGATTGCTCCGGATAAGTTTGCCCCGGTAAAGAGAACATTACTTAGTTCTGCTCCGGTAAAATCTACATTTTCTAAGATGGCATAAGAAAAATTGACTTTTACAAGATTGCAGTTGCGGAAATTAGCATTCCTCAATTCAGCATTTGTAAAATCAACATTACGTATAGATTTTAATGATAAATGGGTATCTTCAAAACTGCAAAAATCCATCTGTGCCCAGCTAAAATCGCTGTCGATAATATTTGACTCACTAAATATTGAGTGTTTCAGATTTGCAAATGAAAAATCAGATTCCCTAATTAGTGATTTTGTAAAATTGCTTGTGCTTAAATCCAATTTACTCAAATCTACTGCAATTATATTCCAACCTGTTAAATTCAATCCATTGTTTGAAATAGCGATCAGTCTTCTTATTTCTTCTGATTTTTCCTGATTAGAACCTTTTTCATTATACACCCATTTCTTGATCATAGGAAAAAAAAAGAAAAGAAATACAAAGGCGTAAAAAGCTAGGTAGAAATCATATTTACTGATTGGAGTTTGACTATTTACAATTACAAATTCAGTTATTGGATATCTATCAGTAATCTCCACTATGCTCAATACAGCATGCCCAAATAAGTATATAAGCAATATGGCTAAGCCAATCTGTAATATAGCTTTGACAGAGCTAATAATTTTTTTCATGATTTTTTAGTTAAAGTTTAATCGCGAGTTGATAAAATTTGATTAAATCAAATGTCTTTGAATCCAGTAATTGAATTTACTAGCAAAATTTTATCTGACATTGTCATTTTGGAATTAGTATCAAAACTTACACTGACCAGTTGATGATCATAGTTATGATTGGTAATTATTGCAGGAACCACAATTCTGTATATCCAATTACTCCTATATTTAGAAGATGAATCAAAATATTCCAAATTTGGCCAAGTTTGACCCTCTTTTAGTTTAGTTGCCAGGTAAATATGGTTTTCGCTGATATTTAATTCATAAATGTTTTTGAAATCTATTGTTATCTTGAATTCTTGACCATTCAGTTCCTGTTTAATCACAAAAAAATTACGATAATAAAAAATAGTATAATATCCTTCCAACTCAGAGTATTTGTAAATAATCCAGATATGAGCTATCATTCTAAACCATCCGAAAACAATCCAAAAGAAAACTACAGAAATTTCAATAAGTAGAGTAAATGTATCTGCAATAACATTTCTATCTCCCTTCCCTACAACATAAATAAAATAATTCTGCAATGGTATTGCAAAGAACATTATTGTAGGAATTAAAATTATACAAATGATCGAGGGCCTGAGTTTAGCCGTTAAAGTCTTTCCATTTCCAATGCAAAAAGAAGGTTGGATGATTGCGGACATGCTATCTTTGTTTAGAATTAATTTAGTAGGGATATTATTTTACTGTTCTTTACGTAAATCAAATATACAAAAACTGCAATAACTAAAAATTTTGTATCATTATAAATTTACGAACAAGATATCTGTTGTCTATAACGGATAAAAAGAGTGTTAAGTCTAAATATTACTTGTTTCTCTGGAATAATCTTAAATCAGAAATATTCTAAGCTCTTTATCGTTTAAGAAATAAAATTAAACTCGATGAAGGCTTTTATTAGCGCAACTTTCTTTCTTCTCTTGACACTGGATATCGTTTGTTTAGTTATCGATCAGACACAATTCGATGAAAAATTATTTGCAAAATTCTTTTTTAAAGAATGCTTGATTGTAATCAATCCATAAGACTAGATTCGTTGATTTGGAGTGATGCTTTGTATAAACATATATTACTACCAATTCTTACGATAAAGGTTCGAAAAACCTAATGTGCCATTATACTGAGAATGATGTATGGATAGAGGGACATTTGGAACTAAAGTTTGTAGATGAATTGGTGAAGTAGTAAAAGTAGAATTGCATAATTCTCCTATTTATGTTCCTTTTTTTAGTTCCTGTGAAATTGGCATGTTTATGTCAAAAACCAATATAGTCGCTTATATGGATTTAGCAGATTTAGCCAGATATAAGGTTGGCTTCATTCTCATGAACATAGCGATATACTTTCAAAACCCATGTTCAATTATGGTGCTTATGCCATATCCAATTATTCAATTAAAATTTCACAAAACAAAAAGAAATATTTTACGGAATCCGACTCTTCCATTCTTTACTGTGTAAAGTACTTCAGCAATTTCTATATTTTCTGTGTTCTCTTAATAAAATGGAATTCGATTCTTTAAATTACTTTATAAAAATACTAGTTCATCATCCGGAATATTTCAAGCAAAAGAAATGTCGACTGGATTAAGAAGATTGATTTTGTAAAAAGTGAAAAATCGATTCATCTTCTATAACAAGTTATTCACTAAATTTTTATTTCTCTTCGTATTTTTGCCCCGCTGGCTCCGTAGTTCAATGGATAGAATAAGCGTTTCCTAAACGTTTGATATGGGTTCGATTCCCGTCGGAGCTACCACAAAAAAAGGGGCCATCGGTCCCTTTTTATATTTCGATTTTTAGTTTAGTGGATCACCAATACTTTTTGCTTAACGATTCCGTATTTATTTTGTCCGGATACGACGTACATTCCAGCGGCCAAATGATCGATGTGGTAACTATACTTATTATCCGCATTCAATTGAAAACGTTCCACCAATTGTCCGGCTTCGTTGATCAAATAATAATCTCCTTTGTGCTGAGATGAGATTTGAATGCTGCCACTGCTGGGATTAGGAAAAATCAAGAAATTTTCAGAAGCAATACCACTTTGATCAATGGGTTTTCCATTTTCTACAATATCAATGGTGCTCGTTTTTACATTTAAGCTGTAGTCTTCAACTTCTCCATAAGTGGAGGTGCCGCATGGTGTACTGTTGTCTCCATTGGCTGCATCGGAGAGGCGAATTCTCATTGTGGTAATTCCGGTTACCGCATTGGCGGGCGGAGTAATATTGGTACTGAACGGACCCACTCCTTGCGCTGAATTATATACGTTTTCTCCTGCATCAGTGAATAACCCATTCTGATTCCAATCGACCCAAACGTGAATCGCGTCAGAGGAGTATCCGTTTCCGATGGAAACGGAAAATGCGGTGGCCTGACCAATGTTGATATTGCTTACTTGGTTGGTGAAGTCGGTATAATTCGAAGCGGTACTGGTGTTATTAATCGTTCCGATGGTGACATTGGAGATGTATTCATAAGTGGCATCCGTAGAAGAAGCATCGCATGGATTGCTGGTGCCTCCGTTAATGGTCATGGTAATGCCTGTGCTCGTGGCAGTAGCAGGTACAGCACAAGTTGCATTAGAAGTCAACACACATGTGACAACGGCTCCATTGGTCAATGTGGTGCTGGTAAAGGTGGCGGAATTGGTTCCAGCCGCTACCCCATTGACCTGCCATTGGTAAGAGGGAGTAGTACCTCCATTGGTTGGGGTGGCGGTAAAGGTAACCGCCGTTCCTGAATTGCTGGGGTTAGAACCCGCCGTAATCGCAATGGTAACAGCAGGGGTGACAGATGGGTTGACTGTCATGGTGATATTGTTGCTGTTGGCGGTGGTAGTGGTTACACAATTCGAATTGGAAGTCATGGTACAATTGACAATTTGTCCATTGGTCAATGTGGTTGTGGTGTAGGTAGCACTATTGGTTCCGACATTGGTTCCGTTCACATGCCATTGATAAGTAGGGGCTGTTCCTCCATAGGTGGGCGTCGCAGTAAAAGTTACCGATGCGCCTGCACAACTGGGGTTGGCTCCTGAGGTGATGGCTATGGTATTGGTGGGTGTCATTGCTGCTCCTACCGTCATGGTGATGGCATTAGAAGTGGCAGGAGATCCCACTACATCGAGTAAGTTGGAGGTCATGATGCAGGTAACGATCTGTCCATTGGTCAATGTACTGCTGGTATAGGTAGGACTGTTGGTTCCCACGTTCGCTCCATTTACTTGCCATTGGTAAGTAGGTGCATTACCGCCATTGGTTGGAGTTGCTGTAAAGGTTACAGCTGCTCCGGTGCAAGAAGGATTGGATCCACTCGTAACCGCAATTGATACATTGGCGGTTAAATTACAAGGGGCAATTTGAAAGGAAAAGACTCGTGTTCTTGCCGCATTACCGCCTGTAGATCCTCCCATGTATTCCGAGGTGGCCCAAAACGTTTGACCATCGGGATCCAACACCAAATGTGCATAGTCACCAACACGATTTTGTCCGGTTTGTGAACCGGTTCCGGCCACTACTTGCACTTCTGTAACAGGCAGGGTTCCCAATGGATCACATGTTCTTCTGCCGGTGTAATAAATACCTGGATAAATAGAAGTGGCGTCAGACTTCATGTAGCACATTCCAATGGAACCGTTATCATCCATGGCCATCGATCCCATCCAACGGGTAGCCGCATCGGGTGTGTAAATCCCTTCTTGATACATGGACCACGTTCCGGTAGTGGGATCTTGACGCAACTCGCACCACTTGATGCTCCGTTGGGTGTTGCTAATTTTTACAGCCCAATTTAAGACCACACTGTTGTATGTTCCCCAAGATCTCCATTGCGCTCGGTACATGCAAATACCACCAATTCCATCTAATTTTTGTGTAGTTCCGGGTTGAGAGATATCATCCCAATTGCTATTGTACGATCCGTCAAATGCAGTGGTGGTCACATTATTAGCTGCAGTAATCGTCGCGGTAGGTGTAACGGGAGTCCAGTTGACCGTCATTTTATAGATGTTCACGCGATCAAAAAATCCGGTTCCCCAACCGTTATCTGAGTACGAGAAAATGGGACATGGCGTTCCGGCGGGCGGCATTTGACTATCCCCGGCATCTCCGGGAAGTGGAACAAAGAAATTTCCTGATGGGGGTGAGAAGTTCGTGTAAACGCTTCTTGCTCCCGGCGTACCCGCTAACATTGCGCTTCTCTCAAAGCAAAAGACTTTTTGCGTATTTTGATTCGACGTCATGTAGTATCCGTCTTGCCAAATACTAAATTTTAAATAGTCAGGAAATTGGGGAGAAGTGTAGGAATAAGTATACCACGAACCCAAAGGATCGGAGGAGGCCGAAACGGCAATATAGATTTTATTTCCAGATAATCCGAATTGTGAAAGGAAAAATCGATCAGCGGCTTTGTCATACATGACTATCGGATCGCCATCGTTAGCAGTGGTCGGGGACCATAAATTTCCCAAGGTTCCAGTGAGCATCACCGCACCGGTTGTCTTGTTGTACACTTTGAAAGTGGTGGAGTTGATCATTTGGATATAATGGTTGGGACCAACTGCTCCGCTGGGATCAAAGGGTCGGAAACCATTGGCAGTTTGTCCAGCCCAATTGGCCTTGGTCTGTCCGGCATGGATATTTCCCATGATATGCTGGATGCCTGCGGGGTCGTTTCCATAAGCCGCGCCATGCTTTTCAACCGTAAATGGAAATTTGTTCGCTCTTCTTTTTTCTCGATCTTCTTTCTCTTCCTTTTTTACAATGGCATTTTCATCCACTTCATAGCCTTTAAAAAGTTCTCGCAAGGGCGGAGTGATGTGAAAACCATCGGCAACAATAAAACCTGATTCTAACTGGTTTGTTTGACTGAAAGAGAAGAGGCTAGATCCGATTAAAACAATAAAGAGTACAATTTTTTTCATTTTCAAATTCCTTTTGGTTGCCGCAATTTAATTCGAATTGACTGAATTGACAACGGGATGAATGTTAAAACAAAAAGCTGATATTTGTCAATGACAATTTCTGCTCTCATGTTGATGAAGGTGTGAATTAAACTGATCTCGCTTATCTTGGACCCATGATACAAGAAAAAAAGAAGCGTGTAGCCGATTCTGAAATCGTTATCACAGAATTAATGGTCCCTGCTTATGCCAATTTTGGGGGCAAAGTGCATGGCGGTATTTTACTCTCGCTCATGGACAAGGTCGCTTATGTGTGCGCTTCGAAATTTTCTGAAATGTATTGTGTGACGGTTGCAGTGGAAGGGGTGGAGTTTTTAGCTCCAGTGGAAGTAGGTGAATTGGTTTCCTTCAAAGCGGCTGTCAACTATGTGGGCAATACCACCATGATTGTGGGCATTCGGGTTGAATCATTGAATGTTCATCTTGGAATTACGACGCATACGAATTCTTGTTATTTTACCATGGCCGCGAAAAATGGGGAGGGTCAACTGATGCAAGTGCCGCGATTAATTGTCGAAAATGAAAATCAATTGCGGCGGTTTTGTGAGGGAATGGCGATTCGTGATTTTTCAAAAAAGAAGAGGGAATTACTAAAATCAGATTTGCAAAAATTTAACCATGATCAATTGTTGAATCATGTGAAAAGGGAAAGATGTGAAGTGCAATATCTATAAATTTGCGAATAGATTTTTGGTCCATTAGTTGTTACGCTGAAAAAAATAGAAAATGAAAAAAGGTATTATTTTTTGCTTCCTGTTTCTCTTTTTTGGAGGATGGAATCAGACCATTAAAGCCATTAGCATTGCACCGACGATTACGGTCAAAGCGAAATTTACCGCTCTACCCGCAGTTCCTGGAAATAAAATGGTGTTAGAATACATGAACGGTGATCAGTGGAAGCAAATCGAAAACAGACCAATTTCAGAATCCGGCGAAGTTACCTACGTTTTCACTCCGCCCAGTTATGGACAGTATCGTTTTAGGATGCCAGGACCCAATACCAGTCAATGGTCGGATTTTATTATTTCAGATGGTAAAAAGGAGCCGCTTCAATTTCAGTTTGACATTGTGTATACTTCCATGAAGGGTAATCCTTTGCCAGTGGAAAATTCACCCGAAAATAAATTGTATTACCCGCTTATGTCTTTGTATCAAGGGTTTGATGCTAAGCGCCAAGAGAAAGGAATCTCTCCAGAAGTTTTAAAAATATTGCAAAGGCAATTGAATGAATTGGCCATCAAAACGGCCCAAGAGAACAGAGGAACTTTTACAGGTGATATCGTCGCAGATTTAGTTTATCAGCCGATGCGGGAGGATTATCCTGCTGAAAAATGGGAAGGACTCAATGACTCTCTTTTCTTCATCAAGTTTGGTATTGCTAAATTGCCTTACTACGAGTCAGGAGCGCTTTGTCACAATTTATTTATTCGGAGTTTGGAACGCTATTTCAAACATTTTCATAATGACAAGAATGAGTCGGCTGATATTGATTTCATGGATGGTGTCATGGCTCGTTCAGGCGGCAACGAGGAGGTAGATGCTTTTTTATTTAAGTATTTATTGGATAAAATGTTGGGATATAAGAATGAAATAGGTCTGTCTTATTTGCTGTCACATTACGCACAAGATTGCACAGAAGGTCATGAAAATCAGAATCAAACCGACATGCTCGTCAAGGCCCTCAACGAAGTAGCGCCAGGCAATAAAGTTCATCCTTTAGTATTGCCCGATATCAATGCAAAGAATGTTCAGTTGTTAGAAGTTTGCAAACAAAATGAACTGACCTTAATGTTGTTTTGGAAGAGCAGTTGTAATCACTGTGAGGAGTTTAAGCCGGTGCTGCGGAAATTATACGATCAATACCACGCCAAGGGCCTGGAAGTTTATGCTGTTTCTATCGATAAAACAAAGGAGGATTGGGAGAATTACGTGAAGGCACACCCGCAGCCCTGGAAAGATACTTTTTTATCTTACGAAAAGCGAAGAGAGTTCAATCAGTTCTTTCCCGTACCCAGCACGCCTACGTTGATTTCCTTGGATAAGAATGGAAAAGTGATTTCTCGATTAATCGTGCGGGGAAAGATCGAAGAATATCTGAAGGATTATTTTAAGTCATAAAAAAAGGGGCGATAAGCCCCTTTTTAATGAAGTTCATTTTTTTAGTTTCCACCGTTGATGGTAAATAGATTCCCATTAACCACCACGGTCATTCCATTGTTACATTCTCCAGATCCCCAATTGATGATTTTTTCAGAACCTTCGTCGGGTGTAATCGTCATTTCTCCTTGAACAATCCAGGGACAGTCCATTTTCGCAACCAATGCTTCATCAATGGTCATGGTGAATGGGATGCCGTTGCGATTAATGCCAGAACCAGAGCCGGTAATTTCATAAACATCGTCATATGGATTGAGCAGTGTGTTATAGCCCGCGGTCCAAACACGAGTGCGAGCGCCGCTCCAAGAGGTGGTCCACTCGTTGTTCGGAGCAATCACTTGTGCTTCAACATTCACTGTAAAATAGGGTTGGTTGTTGATATTGAAACCTTCATTCGTGATGGTCTTGGTACCTATGATGCTATAGCCGTCGACGCTGTAGCTGGAAGGAGTAATGGTAATGATGGTCCCTGGGGTGCGATATCTTCCTGTAAAAGTGACATATAGTTGTCCTTTTCTAATTCGTCCATCTGAGCCAATACAGTCATCCTGTCCAAAATCAATCAACATGGATTTAGGGTTCGAAGTCGTGTCAATCAATAAAGTATCCACACATTGCATGTCCAATAATTTGATGCCCGCGGTGCTACCAGCAGCGTTGTCTACGATTTTGTACATGTCATCGAACAATCCTTCGATTTGATTTTGATCTTTACAGGTTGTCATGTCTCTTCGCTCCCGCCATTTACCGCATGACGTGATGAGTAATGATAAAAGCGCCATTGAGGCAATGAACGCGCGGTGATTCCTTTGGGTTTTCATAAAGATAAAATTAAGCATTATTTTTTAGGATGATCAGAATGTTGTTCTTTTTTCTGATGATCTTTTTTTCCTTTTTTCTTTCCATGTTCTTTTTGATACAATCTTTGTAGGGAGGGCAGCTGCTTGGCTCTCTCTATTCCAATGATATCAACGCATTCCGTTTGAAATTGGAGTTTGGATTCATTCATTTTATTTTGTGCGCCCTGAATGTCTCTGAGCAATCTTTTAAACTCCTCTTTATCCGTACAGTTTTTTTGCTTCGATTTTTTCTCTTTTAATTCCTGCTTGAGCGCAGTCATCGTTTTTTGATGGGTTTGCAAGGCATTAACAAATGGAGTATACTCTGCAGCCGTCAAGGATAATTTCATTTTGAAAAAATCCTCACGACTCAAGGAGTCACGATGCGATGGGTGTTCTTTTTTGGGGTGATCCTTTTTTTGAGCAATGATTGGCTGCACACTAATCACGAGTAATGTAATGAGCAGAATAAAAAAACGAGAACTTTTCATGATTGGTTTGTATTTCAGCATCGGAAGATACAAAATAGTCGCTTACACTAATTTTTTCGAGTACACAATTTTGCTGATTTCCTGATTATGTTTGTAGTAGAATAAAAAGAAAGAAGGAATGGGAGTATATGTAATTGGAGAAATTGGACAAAATCACAATGGCTCTGTCGATATTGCCAAGTTGATTGTGGATATTGCCGCGCGTCCGGTGAAAGAGGAATTATTCGGCTTGCATTTGCGTCCGATGGATGCGGTAAAAATGACCAAAAGAGATTTGAAGGAAGAACTTTCCATTTCTCAAATGGCAAAACCTTATGATAGTCCGCATTCATTTGGGAAAACATACGGGGAACATCGTGCTTTTTTGGAACTGGATGATGACGCGCATTGGGAAGTATATCGATATGCCAAGTCCAAAGGGATGGATTTTGTTGAGACTTTGTGTGCCATTGGTTGTTTGAGTTTATTAAAGAAATTTACCCCAGATCGTCTAAAGGTAGCCAGTCGTGATTTGACCAACTTGCCTTTACTCTCAGCCTTAGCGGAGACGAAAATACCCATCATCTTATCTACAGGAATGGCCGGTGAGGCAGAATTGGAAAAGGCCATTGAAACGGTGGCCCGGCATCATTCAAACATTTCGATTTTGCACTGCGTATCCCAGTATCCAACACATCCTGCGAATGTTAATCTAAAGACCATTTCTTATTTAATGTCGCACTACAAGGACTTCACTATTGGATACAGTGATCATACCATCGGTATCGCAACTCCAGTGGCAGCAGTGGCCATGGGTGCCAAGATCATTGAAAAACATATTACGGTCGATCGAAATATGAAAGGCACAGATCAAGCTGGATCATTAGGTTTGGAAGGAATTCACCGAATGATGCGTGATCTGCGAAAATTGGAAATGGAGCTGGGAGAGGAAAATATTTTTATTTCCGAAGGAGTGGAACAGGCTAAATTGAAATTGGAGCGCTCGATTGCTACCAACAGAGCGATGAAAAGAGGGGAGTTAATTGAGGAGGGAGACTTGCATTTGTTATCACCAGGGGATGGCTTTAAATGGGTAGAGCTTGAACAAGTGGTGGGTAAGACCTTGACACAGGATATTCCGAAAGATGAAATCATTTATCCCAATATGTTATCATGAGGGCCTTACCTAAAATTGTTTTTACCGATATTGACGGCGTATGGACCGATGGCGGTATGTATTATGACCAAAAGGATAATGAATGGAAAAAGTTCAACACCAGAGATAGTGCGGGTGTGTTGTTCTTGCGCCATCTGAATATTCCACTCGTTGTGTTAACAGGCGAACAAACACAAATCATGTCGAGACGTGCGGAGAAGTTGAAAATTGAGCATTGTGTGCAAGGGGTAAAGAACAAAGTGGAGGAGGCGCAAAAGTGGCTTGAGCGCTGGAACCTCAATTGGGATGAGGCTGCATACATTGGTGACGATTTGATCGATGCGCGTTTATTGGACAAGGTGGGTTTTTCTGCATGTCCCGCAGATGCAGTGGAGTATATAAAAGAGCGTGTAGATGTTGTCTTAAAACACAAAGGTGGTGAGGGTGCTTTTAGAGAATTCGTTGAGGTGATATTAAGTCAAAGCGGAAAATTGAATCAAGTGTTGGATGAGCTGCTGAATGAATGAAAAGTCTTGAGACTTTCATAAAAATTGAATGGCTTTTCATTAAAGTGATGTGGGCCGGTCTTCTTGGGAAGAAAAGCAATGCTTTCGGATGGGCGTATAAAAAGTGGACGACGGGTCATACTTTTCGATTAATTGGATCCCATGTTCAAAGTGATTTTTGGAGTGTACTGAGATATGCTAAGCGATCTTTAGCGGTATTGCATCGCTCGGGTGGCCCTATTCATACTGATGCGAAATCAGGTTTGGATAAGATTGGCATCTATGCGCAATGGAGTACGCAAAAAAAAGAATACGGCGAATACGTTTCCCAAGTATTAAAGCGGCCCATTGATGTTTATTATTTCCGAGATGAATTGGCAGTGGAAGTTCCATTGATGGTTCGAATAATCATGTTGGGTCATTTGTTGACATGGACTTGTCTATTAGGATTGATCTCTATAGGCAGTCGAAGAAAGGGCAATTGGGGTTTAATGCTGATGCAATGGTTGGAGAATCATAGCATTGCGCAACAACTCAAATTTCAGCATTGTCACAAGGTTTATCTATTCGGAGGATATGAAAATGATAGTCCGTTCACAGGGTTGTGTTTTAAGACAATGAGGATAAGAATGGTCATGGTGCCTTCTCCCAATCCAATTCGAAATTTTTATCAGCAAACCATTGCGGATGGATTTGTTTTCACCGCTGATTTTCAGCAAGTGGAATACGAGAAGTATCAAGCTGAATGGTGGGTTGAGGAGTTCGAGTCGTGGCCATTTCCAGGGTTTAATAAGCTGAGTACGTATTTTAAAAACATTGAAAATGCGAATAATGGAACGAATCGCTTAGCCTTCATGTCCCGAGGAATGTGGAAGAGGGCAGAGCAGGGATTACATTCTCAAAATGATAACAAGGACTTGGAATATGAGTTGAATTGCATGTCCGCACTAAAGTCTTTTCTTGTCCAGCGAAAGGACCTTCAATTACTCATCTGTCCACATCCCATCGAAAAACAAAATACAGACGATTGGGAGAAAATGAAGACTTATTATACCGATTATTTTGAAGGAGTGGCGGTATTATTTCCTGAAAATCGAGAGAAGAATTCGTATCAATTATTTAGTGAAGCAGAAGTTTCGGTTGCCAGTGTAAGCAGTGTAAACATTGAGCGTTTGTTCTGTGGATATAAAACGTTGTATGCTCCCATCGGAACAGATGTGGTATTCTTTGGGCAAAGCACCTTGGATAAGGTAGTAGCGAAAACTGAGGAGGAGTTACATGTGTTGTTAACCCAAGCCTTCACAATAACTGAATCAGCATTTTTCGAGCATTTTCAATTAAAGGCGTACCATCATGATGCCTTTGAAAAATTTTTATAAGGAATTTACTCTTTCCACGTTCCATTGTTCTTAATGGATCCATTGGTCTGAAGCCATCTTTCAATTTGTCCCCCGATTCCCTCGCTAGGAAGTTTGGTGTAATCATTCAGATAGAAACCATTGGGATCGAGTAAGATCGCATGCGGTAAAGCAGAAATGCAAAACTGCTCTTTGATTTCGGGATGATTTCCTGCGTAAAAAATTTGCGTTTTAAGTTTTCGGTGGGTATGGGTGTAGTCTAAAAATCCGGACATTTCGTCATCGAGACATATCGCGACAAATTGGACATTTTCCTTGAAATGATTGGCCAATCCTTCCATCGCTTGCACCTCTTTCATTGATCGGGTATTCCAAGTAGCAAAGAAGATGAGATAGGTAAGTTTGCCCTCGAATTGCTTGTTTTTTACACTTTTGTATTTGGTGTCAACGAGTTGTATTTCAGGACAACTCCAATTTTTTAGACATTTGTTTCGGTTGGATAAAGTGTATAAGGCGATTTGCTTTGTCGTGGGTTGACATTGCTTTGAAAGGACATCTAGCCATTGATAATAAATAGCGTTGTTGATTTTTTTTGAGTAGAATTGATTTTTTATCAAAAAGAGAATCGCTAATTCTTTGAGGTCTCTGTCTTGGATTAATGCTCCTTTTGATAGTTCAGCGATTAAGCTGTCGAATTCGATGTTTTGTATGAGTTGATCGTTTTTTTTCTTGATTTTAAGTTCGTCATTATCCGCAATATGATCAAAAGTCAGATGCATGAGTTGGGCAACGGCGGGATGCTCTATCTCCCTTGGATATTGGGATAAGACGCCTTGTATCGTTTTAATTTTTGGGTCCCCGGCCAATAAATTCAACCGTGCCATGGAACAACTTTTCAAAAGCTGAAGAAAAGGTTCTTGCTCAAAGGTTTTCTGATGCTTTTTCATAACGGTATCAGAAAAATGCAAAACATGCTCCTTGAATTTTTCATGATGTGCAGAATCCCTGGACACCAATCCTTTCGGAGCCATGTCGTTTTTTTCTTTGTCTATCCTCGTTCGCTGCGCGGGTTGACCTTGAAATTTTTCTACTGCAAAATCGTAGTAATGTGCATCCAAAAACGAATCGTATTGACGGTACCATTCTAGACTCAATACATGAAGCGAATCGCTACCACTTTTCCAAATTACCGGAATGATAGATTTATCAAAAGTCTTTGGTAAGTTTTGATCTAACGGGGAAAAGATGATTTCGTATTTCCCATTTTTTTTTGCGTAAAAATTCCCTTCATAATTGCCACATCGCAAAATGAAGACATGATGGTTTTCTGACAGCGCCGAAGCATCCGCTTGTAAATTGAATTTACCCTCTTCGGAAATAGAGGTTTCTCCAATGGTAATGCGGCGTTCTGTAATTTCGTCCAATTCCGCTTGTAACGTTAACGTTTTTCCTGCAAATTCTTTGGAGGTTCCTTTAATTTCAATGGCGAAAACAAAAGACATAGGCCCCATGATCAGCAGGGCCAATAATAAAAATCGAGAATGGAGAAAAGCCAGCTTATTTTTCGTCATACACATTTACCTCGTTTGGTAAAAACGCAGAAACATCTCCTTTATTTCGTATGATTTCACGAATGATTGTACTGTGAATAAAGGCGTATTGAGGGTCGGTGAAAAGCAGAACGGTTTCTATCTCCTGAGATAGCGCTTGGTTCATATGAGCAATGGAACGTTCGTACTCAAAATCACCACCGTTTCGAATCCCTCTCACTAAAAATTGCGCCCCCATCTGCTTGCAAAATTCAATCGTCAGCCCATCGTAGGTAGCGACTCGAACATTCCGCAAATGGCTGGTGGCCTCTTCACACCAATTCGTTCTTTTGGTTAATGAAAACAGGTATTGCTTAGTTGAATTGGTGCCAATTCCAATGATCACTTCATCAAAAAGCTTGGCAGCACGTTCGATTACATTTAAATGTCCCAGTGTAATAGGATCCATGGAGCCAGCAAATACGGCAATCTTTTTCATTGGGCTAATTTCGTGAAAAAACTAAAATGGACGTGCCCATATTTTTTTTCTTTTAACCAGTGGGGATGTTCTTTAAAAGAAAAACGATCATTGTGCTCCAAAATAAAAATACCACTTTCCTCCAAATGTGGTAGGCAGCAATTGGGAAGTTCATCCAATTGCGGATGATCGAAGGGGGGATCCGCAAATATGATGTCAAATAAAGCGTTTTTTTTCAGAATCCATTCGAAGCTATTGGCTTTGACGCATTGCATATTATCGATTTTCCATTCTTTACCTATTTGAGCAAGATGTGCAATGTGATGGTGTTGGATGTCGATGGCCACGACGTGTTGAGCTCCTCTAGACAGGCTCTCCAAAGCGAATGCACCTGTTCCGGTGAACAAGTCCAATACGCGAGTTGATTCCCAATGCACCATGTGGTGAAGGGTGTTCATCAACCCCTCCCTGGCAAAATCGGTGGTAGGGCGACCCTTAAATTTTTTCTCAACAGGAATGGGGTGTCCCTTCCACTTGCCTCCTATGATGCGCATAGCGTGTGAAGTAGTATACTGTGCCAATGAGCATCCACTTGACCTTTTGGCATTTTCAAACCAAAAGGCGCAGTCCAAGCCTTCACTTGGGTATAGTAGGGTTCAAATAATCGAATTAATTCGATATTGGCATTTTGCCCTGCCAAAATGATGGGCGTTTCATTAGAAAGTTCGTATTGCTGAACGATGGCAGAAGCAAAGTACAAGGTATCCTCTGGTTCTTTACAGGCATATTGATTGGCCAATAGGAATTTTCCCTGCTGGTGAGCAAAAATGCGGGTGATTTCCGCTTCTGTTACCACCAACAAACGATCGTGATTCACCGGCGTTGAGAGATGATAATGCAAAAGAAATTCAACTGTACTGAATTCTTGCAGATGCGGAAAGAGTCCGTGCACCATTGGATACAATGATTCACTTTCCTCAATCAAAATCATATTTTGTCCAGGAATGGGTATGGCTCGAACGTTATTTTCATTGGATTGATGAAGCCATCCTCCGATGTTGGATGGATCCAAA
Organism: uncultured Chryseobacterium sp.; assembly: GCA_964544665.1. Classification (GTDB taxonomy): domain Bacteria; phylum Bacteroidota; class Bacteroidia; order Flavobacteriales_D; family Sanyastnellaceae; genus CAMCTV01. Next base: position 19,742 of record CAZJCQ010000039.1, read on the forward strand.
AGATAAGGGGGGCATAAAGTCCATTGCAAGGGACTGCGGGAAAGGGTGACTTTTCTAAATACAGGTTGATTCCATCCCCATTCCATGACCCTATTGTGCAGTTCCCAAGTAGCAATAAAGGTTTCTGATAGCCACAAAGGTTGTTTGGATTGGCCATCGAATAGTCCTGCCATCATACCATTACTGTGCACATGCATAGCCAAGTGCAGCTGGTCCGCTCGCTGTTGCAGATCGGAAGGTATGTTCATACCATGCGTATTATTTTGTTGAATAATTGACATGAATTATTGTAGTTGCGAATCTACATATACTTATGGACTTTCCTTTCTTTGCAAAATAAAATTTCGAAACATGAGCAGTTCAAACCTAAGTCAAATGATGGAAGAAAGGACATTGGCATTTCTACCATTTGATCCAACGGACGGACAGCGCAGGTTGTTTCATGTTTTTGGAAGGTTTGCAGTATCCCCAAAACCGAGATGCGTGATGTTAGTGAAAGGGTATGCGGGAACGGGGAAAACGACCTCTGTACAAGCGATGGTAAAGGCTGTGGAGTCATTTGGATTAAAAGTGGTTTTATTGGCCCCAACGGGACGCGCAGCCAAGGTGCTCTCGCATTATGCGGGTCGTCCCGCCTCAACCATTCACCGACACATCTACTATAAACGATCGGATAAATCGGGCAAGATCTGGTTTGAGCTGAAGGAAAATAAAATGGAGGATACCATTTTTATGGTGGATGAAGCCTCGATGATTGGATCAGATCCGATGAACTTTAAGTTTGATGATTTGGCTTCGGGTGATGTTTTGGATGATTTGATTACCCATGTTTTTAGTGGAGAGCGCTGTAAGCTAATGTTTATTGGAGATGTTGCTCAGCTTCCACCGGTGGGCAGTGATCAAAGTCCTGCATTATTAGGTGATTCTTTGCGTTTGAATTATGATTTGTTTTTGGCAGAAATCCAATTGACCGAGGTCATTCGTCAAGCCCAAGACTCGGGAATATTATACAACGCTACATTGTTGCGCTACTTAATAGTGCAGCGCTTAGGAGAGTTGCCGAAATTTTCGTTGAATGATTATGACGATGTGATCAAAGTAGACAGCGATATTCAGCCCATCATCGAGGACATGTATGGGAAATATACCATGGATGACACCATCATCATCACCCGGTCAAATAAGCGCGCTAATCTATATAACCAGCAAGTGAGGGTTCGAATATTGGGTTATGAAGATGAAATCAACTCGGGCGATCGAATGATGGTGCTGAGGAATACAGATTTTTGGTTGACCGAACAGCATCAGACCATGGGTTTCATTGCGAACGGCGATACCATCCAAATCAAGCGGATTTTAAAGTTTGAGGAAAGAGGAAGTTTTCGCTTTTGCAAAGCCATCATTGAATTGGTGGATTATCCCGATTTACCTGAATTAGAGGTGATTTTGTTGTGCAATCCGATTTATGAGGAGACGCCAGCATTGTCCTCTGAAAAGATGCGAGAGCTTTGGAATTTGGTGGCCAAAGATTATGGCGAATTGAGTTTTACCAAGATGCGTAAGCAGATCCAGCAAGATCCTTATTACAATGCGATTCAGGTGAAGTTTGCTTACGCTATTACTTGTCACAAATCTCAGGGAGGACAGTGGTCTGCCGTGTTCATTGATCCAGGATTTGTAGCGCCGGATACACCCGCCTATGAATGGAATCGTTGGATGTATACCGCGATGACACGAAGCAAGGAGAAAGTTTTTTTGGTGGGGATGAAGGAAGAGATGTTTGAGGGGGAGAAATAATACAATAGAATTATTTTATTCATCTAATTTTTTGTCACATTAGTAAAATATTTTTATTTCGAATATTTGATCACGGTTACTTTTCGCAATGGTTTATTAAATGGTGATTCAATTCAAGTAAATTTATTGAATATCCTTTAAGATAATTGATCATGGAAAACGCTTTTCCGCTTTTTTATTTGCGATTTCAAGGACTTTCCCCATCCACAACGCCAAGACGGGCATCATCAAGTAGAGCATCCTTGCAAGGTCTGTGCTGAGCAAGGCGTGCCAAAATATGATGAGCAAATAGATCCAATGAAAGGAGGGTACGCCGGACTTCCATTGTTGGCGAATGGCGGGGTGTAACAGCAACAAAAAACTCATCCCGCCCAATCCCACAATAGACGCTATCTCATACACGCCATGGAAAGAGAACAAGCGTTTCAAACTGTCTCCAATAAATCCCAAATGCGCTACATCGCGCTGTAGCGACTCCTCCACCGGTAATTGCGCCCACTGATCATAGCCATAGCGAAAAGCAAAAATGAGGGCTCCAGAAAATATCCAAATGGGAATTTGCTTGAGCTTAGGAATGGGCCCAAAGAAAAAAATCAAAGGCGCTATGAATACAAAACTTTCCTTGGCCCATGGGCCCAGCAACATCACCGCGTACGTCCATCGGAGATTTTGGGTTGTAATAGCATACAACGTGGCGGTGAGGATGAAAAAGTATAAACTATCCACGAGCGGCAGCCCGCATACATACAAGGTCCATCGACAAGTGATGATGAACAGTACACTCAATAAGGCAAATCGGTTCTGCATGCCGAGTGATTTACCTAATTCATAAATCATCAGAAAGGCCCCTGCCATGATCAAATTGTTGATGATCAAAAAACAAAAACCCATGGAGAAATCTGGACCGGGAAAATGCTGGGGTTGCATCAAATTTAGAATGGGATGCAACAACGCATGCAATCCGGCTGCTAAAAACGGGACAATGACACGATACCGGCGGATGGGACTTTGATCAAAATCAAAATGTGAAAGTCCCAAGTAAGTATCCAAATCGGGATTGGCGGCTTCTTTGTAAATGTAATCGCTGAACAGGGCAAAAGAAGTGCCTACGGTAAGACTCCGAAAGAAAAAGTAAATCAAATACGGATGACCTTTGGGCGAACGAAGAAAGTGGAACCATCGGAGCAATACCGCGTTCATTTCTTTTGGTTTTCAAGAAACACTTGAAAGCCATCTTCGTTGTATTCTACAGCAACGTGTTCTTTTAAATTGGTAGATAAGGTAATGCCCACCACATTGGGCCCAACGGGAAATAGTCGGTGCTCTCGGTTCACCAAGGTCACCATCGATAAGCGTGTGGGATCTTGTTGGCAAATAAAATGAGAGGCATGGATGAGCGTTTTACCGGAATGAATCACATCATCAATCAACACCACATTTTTCTTTTTCAATTGCACCACGGGCTCCCAAGATGGCATTTGGGTGGGATTTTTCTTGTCCAGTTGTATAGTGGTGATAGAACAGGGAATGGGAGACAGTTTTTGTAAATTAGCAAATAGGGCTTGCGCAATTTTTTCTCCATTGCCTTTGATGCCTACTAAGATGATTTCTTTGCAATCAAAATGCTGCTCGTAGATTTCTTGAGCCATGCGCAACAAGGTCTGTTGGACCTGTTGCGCATGTAATATCAAGGATCTTTCTGTTGTCATGTATTACAAATGGATCACTTCGCCATAGGCAGCCGCTGCGGCTTCCATGATGGCTTCGCTCATGGTGGGGTGAGGATGTACGGTCTTGATCAATTCTTCGCCTGTGGTTTCTAATTTTCTCAAGGCCACGCACTCGGCAATCATCTCTGTTACGTTGGCGCCAATCAAATGCGCTCCCAATAGCTCCCCATATTTCGCATCAAAGATCAATTTGACAAATCCATCTTTGTGTCCCGCCGCACTCGCTTTTCCAGAAGCGCTGAAGGGGAATTTACCAATTTTTAATTCATAACCCGCGGCCTTGGCGGCTTTCTCGGTATAACCCACACTGGCAATTTCAGGACTGCAATAGGTGCATCCGGGAATGTTGTTGTAATCCAAAGCTGCTGGATGATGACCTGCAATTTTCTCTACGCAAATGATGCCTTCCGCACTGGCCACGTGCGCCAAAGCTTGGCCGGGCACGCAGTCGCCGATGGCGTAATAGCCGGGAAGATTGGTTTGGTAATACTTATCCACTACAATTTTTCCTTTGTCGGTGACGATTCCAACCTGCTCCAATCCGATATTTTCGATATTGGCCACAACACCCACTGCAGAAAGGACAATGTCAGCTTCGATGACTTGCTCTCCGTCTGCCGTTTTTACTTTCACTTTACAACCCTTGCCTGCTGTGTCCACTCCTGTTACTTCCGCGTTGTTCAATATGTCAATTCCGTTAGACTTGAATGTCTTGGTCAACGCTTTTGAAATGTCCTCATCTTCCACGGGAACGATGTTGGGCATGTATTCCACGATGGTCACCTTAGTACCCATAGCATTGTAGAAGTAGGCAAACTCCACTCCAATGGCACCCGAGCCGACAATCACCATGCTCTTGGGTTGCTCGGGCAATGTCATCGCCTCACGGTAGCCAATGATTTTCTTTCCGTCTTGCTTCAGATTGGGCAACTCGCGAGAGCGACCCCCTGTGGCAATGATGATGTGGTTAGCGGAAATTTCAGAGGTGGTGCCATCCGCAGCAGTGACGGATACTTTTTTACCCGGCATCACTTTTCCGTTGCCCATGATGACCTCAATTTTATTTTTCTTCATCAAGAACTGAACGCCCTTGCTCATGCCATCCGCTACTCCGCGGCTGCGTTTTACTACAGCGTTGAAATCCGCTTTAGGAGCGCTCACTTCAATCCCGTAATCTTTGGCATGTTGGATATATTCAAACACAGAAGCGCTCTTGAGCAAAGCTTTGGTAGGGATACATCCCCAATTTAGACAGATACCCCCCAAGGCCTCGCGTTCCACGATGGCTGTCTTCAATCCCAATTGGCTCGCACGAATGGCAGTGACATATCCGCCGGGTCCGCTTCCTAATACAATAACATCAAATTGCATAATCTTTAAATTTTGGCGAAGATAAGGATTTCATAGAAAACACTTTAACTTTGCTTTGTGATTTTCAAGAATTCCATCGCTCGTTTTGTGGCTTCCTATTTTCTAGGAATGCTCATGGTGATGTTGGGATTTCAAACCTACCACCAATGGGTGGATCATCAGTGGGAGCATCATGCGGATGAAGATGAAGAAGAGGAGGATTGTGATCTGTGTGATTGGAATCTATCGGCTTTTTTGAGACCCGTTGATTGGGGAGAGAGGGCAACTCTTTTTACACCCGATGATGATTTTCAAGTAGTTTTTTCAGAAGGATTTCAAAATCAGTTTTTCGGAAGTCATAGTGGAAGGGGTCCTCCCGAAGGAAAATGGTTCGCTCATCTTTAGCGTTTATCATTTCACCTTTTATTTCCCGCATTGAAAAAAATATTCTTGTGGTGTTGCATCAGCCTGCTGTGCGGTGTCATGCCCGTTTTATCACAAATACAAATTCGTCTTGCTGATGGTGGTCAGCCGCTTTCTGATGTTGCTGTTAGTGCGCATCAGTGGGGTAGGGTGTCCATGTCTGATGAGCAAGGCAATGTGAAACTTCCCGTTGAATGGAAAGGAGAATTTCATTTGCATTTTGAGAAAGTGGGCTACACCGCGGTTGTCCGTGATGTGGTTTTTCCGCTTGCCGACTCGATCACTGTTTACATGACGTCCACGAATATTGAGATGAAGCAGTTGGTGATTGAGGATGCGTGGTCGCAGCGGATGCAAGCCAATCGCTCTGTGATGACCATTCAACCTTTGTTGGCAGACATGCGGTTGAATGCTTCGCAGAATTTCGCCACTACGTTGCAATACATTCCGGGCATCATGGCCATTCAGACGGGAGTGGGTATAGGCAAACCTGTGATCAGAGGGATGTCGGGTGCGCGGGTTGCGTTGATAGATAATGGCATCAAGCAAGAGGGACAACAATGGGGCAATGATCACGGTTGGGAGTTGGATCAGTATGAGTTGGACCACATTGAAATTATCAAAGGACCGGCCTCCCTGCAGTATGGGTCTGATGCGGCAGGAGGAGCCGTGGTGATTCAACCCCATGTTTGGCCGATGAAAAAAAATGAATGGGAGTGCCGGTCGTTTTATTCTTCCAACAATCAAAGAGAGGGAACGAGTTTGTCTTATAAGAAAAAGTTAAAAATAAAGGAAATGCATTGGGCATTGGGCATCAGAGGTACCTTGGCGAGAAGTGAAGATTACCAATTGCCCACTGAACAATATACCTATTTAAACCGAACCTTGCCTTTGAAAGACGGGATTTTGAACAATACGGCCACGCATGAAAGGCATCTCACCGCTTGGATGGCGATGATCAAGGGTCCACATACTTTCCGGTTGATTTATCGAAAGTACCATTTGCAAAGCGGATTGTTTCCAGGTATCATGGGAGTTCCCACATTGGCCGCGGTGGTGGGAGATGGTAATGCATCCAATATTGGTTTGCCGAGTGCGGGGGTGATCCATGATAAATGGATGGCGCATTATCACCGTCAACAAAACAATGGATTTTGGCAATGGGAAGGCGGGGCGCAATACAATCAACGCGCGGAGCTCGCCCGCCCTCATCAGGATGGCTTTGCTCCGCCAAATGCGGATTCTCTTTCGTTACAATTGCGATTGTTGACTTTTCAGAGCAATGTAAAGAAACAATGGCGTTGGGAGAGAGGGATTTTCATGATAGGAGGCCAAGGACAGTATCAAAGAAATCAAAGAGCGGGCGTGGAGTTTTTAATTCCTTCATTTCAGCAATGGCAAGCGGGTCTCTATGCTTGGTTGGAGTGGTCTTCTGCAGCCAAGA
>CAZJCQ010000040.1:0-24892 GCA_964544665.1 uncultured Chryseobacterium sp.
TGGAGGGCAATGGACAGAGGTACCTATGACAGATATGGGCAGTGATGTGTATCAAGCGGTGGTGGAAGCTCAACCGCTCGCTACTGTTTTGTATTATTATATCACGACTCATGATATCAATAATAATATTGGTACGGTTCAACCTAGAGGCGCACAATTAGCCTTGTATCCAAATTTACCTCACATCACTTTAGTAGGAGTCACACAACAAGCGATTCAAGATTGTGATAATAATGAGAATTGGGGGGCCTGGACAATGGGGATTCAAGGAGATAACGCGACGACGGGTATTTGGACATTGGATACTCCAATAGCCAGTTATAATGTGGACGTGGCCCCTGACGTTGCCGTTCAGACGGGAACGCAAACGACTCCAGGCGGAGAGTATTGTTTCTTTACGGGTAATGCACTGCCTACAGATGGGATAGGGGTTAATGACGTGGATGGAGGAGCAACAACGTTACAATCTCCAACCATTGATATGAGTACGCTCAGTCATCCGGTAGTAAGTTATAATCGTTGGTATACCAATAGCCCGCCCAGTGGTGCTAATCCAGGTGCAGATTGGTTTCAGGTAAAAGCATCCAATGACAATGGACAGACTTGGATTTACATTGAGAATACTTCTACTTCCGACATGAGTTGGAGGAGAAATGCTTTTCGTGTAGAAGATTATTTAACCCCAACCGCTCAAATGAAATTTAGATTTATAGCCTCAGACTCTCTGCATCCCGAATTGAACTTGAACGGGGGCTCTTTGGTTGAGGCCGCAATGGATGATTTTACACTGTACGATGAGTATATACCTCAAACGATAACAGAGCATTCAGTTGCGCAGATGATGGTTTATCCCAATCCATCCAATGAGTTTACCACCATCCAGTTACAAGAAAACGGAGTAGGAGAGTTTTTGATTTATAATGCAACGGGAGTGTTGATAGGTAAACATAAATCCTTGACGGGCAAATTGGCGTTGAATACGCAGCTTTGGCCAAGCGGAATGTATGAAGTTATTTGGCGAGGGGAAAATCAGATCTTTTCAGAGCGATTGGTAATCAAACGCTAGGTTACTTCTTAAAATAAAAGACAATGGCGTGTTGATCGCTCAGCTCTTTGGGAAGAGCAGGGGTGAATCGCCATTTCATTCCTTCTTTCCATTCATAGTGAACAGGAAGGTTTGAACCTAAAAGATGAACCTCTGAATTAGGCTTAATGGGATACTCTACCGGAAAGTGTGTGGGAAAAGGTTGATTGTTTGGTTTGAAATAAATGCAATAGACGGTATCATTCTTTTCGGTGTAGTAATAATGGTCCGATTCGGTTATGCTCTCACACCGATGCGTACCATAAATACTTTCGCCATTGATTTTCAACCAACTTCCAATCTCTTTTAGCCGACTATATGCTTCTTTATCCCAAGTGCCGTCAGGACTTGGTGCAATGTTGAGCAAGTAGTTTCCTCCTCTTGACACAATCGTACAAAGATGAATAAGAATATCACGCGTGGATTTATATTGCTCGTTAGGAACATAACTCCAAGAATTTCCCATGGTCATGCAAGTTTCCCAAGGGTAATCTAATTTTTCATCTTTTGGGGGAATGTGTTGCTCCGGAGTCCAGTAATTTTCAAATTCTCCTCCGACACTTCGGTCTACTATCAATATTCCGGGTTGATTGGCACGGGCCAGTGCTGCGATTCCTTTCATATCGATGCTTTGATCGTAAGGACTATTCACCCATGCAGGATTTTTCTTTTGCAAGGGTCTGATCCATCCTCCATCTAGCCATAATAAATCGATGGGACCATATCGGGTGGTCAATTCATTAATTTGTCCTTTGGTGAAATCTTGATAGGCTTGCCATTTCTCAGGATATTTCTGGGGATTGTAATTGACGTTGCGATCGGGTGTTGCAAAATAGGGATCCCAATAATCGGGACAATGCCAATCAGGTTTTGAAAAATAGGCCCCGAGAAAAAAGTGCTTTTTTCGAAAAGCGTCAAAAATACCTTTGGTGAAATCTGTATGTGCAGGGCAGTCGAGGGATGTTGATTTGTAATCGGTTAGTTGACTATCAAACATACAGAAACCATCATGGTGTTTTGCGGTGAATACCACGTATTTCATGCCAGCGTCATATGCGGCTTGAGCCCACCTTTCGGGATCAAATTGCGATGGTTTAAAGGTAGTTTTTAGCGCTTCGTATTGCTGTTTATACAATTCATAATGGTGACTAAAAGGACCTCTTCTCTTGCACCAATCTTCATCCTCATTACAAATACTCCAACTTTCGACCACTCCCCATTGGCTGTATGTCCCCCAATGCATCAATAGACCAAATTTTAAATCGCTCCAATGAGCGAGTTTTTCTTGCACTAATATATCAGTAGGTGCGACATACGGGTCTTGCGCAATCGATAAATTTACCAAGAAAAAAAAGATCAGAAGATAGGGTGCTCTCACCGTACTCGTTGCCAATTTTGTGTTCGGTATACAAATCCCCAATATCCTCTGACTTCTAAAGTATTTGGATCTCCCGATTTAAGCCACATTTCGCAAGAATAAATGGTTCCGTTTTTCGGATCGCAGATGTTTCCATTTTCGTACATGCTTCCCGTCCATTTCATGTCGCGCAGAATTTCCATTCCATTGGCGGGTTGGTTTCTGCGATCATCTTTGCATTCAGTACATTTTGGATTGGGATCCTCATTGGGCTCTCTGAATAATTGGATGACTTTACCATAGAGTAATCCATTGCGCTCCGTTATTTCAACGATGCTTTTTGGTTTTCCTGTTTTATCATCTATGGTTTTCCATTTGCCGATAGCTGATTGCCCAAACCCTATCAGGGTGATGAGCATGAATAATAAAGAAGTTACAAGTTTTTTCATTTTCTAAAGATAAATAAATTTCTCAATAAAATAGGTTAAGAAAAATGTCGACGCAATAATATTCTTTCCTTACAACGCTGTTGGATAAGGTCCACTATTGAGTGGCTGAGATTATCTACATTTTGGTCAATAATATGGGATAATCTATCTTCAGGGATACCCAGACGATACAGTAATTCTCTCACGGCCTTTGGTTGCTGTTTTAAAAGTTGAAGAATAAGGAGTCGGAGTTCTTCAGGTCCTCTTTCAAACGATTCATTAGGGATATTCCATCCAAGAAGTGTCATGTCCTTGTAAAAGTCGGAAACAATCAAATTCCATGGGATGTCGAGGGATTTCAAATTGTCAGCTCGTTCGGTTGAGTAATTGGGTAATAACCTTCAGAAGTGGTGCTTTGTATTCAGGATTCACCCCAATGGCGGCTAAATGAGCAATCGCTGAATCTGAATATTTTTTTGCTAAATCTAAAATGGCAAGATCCACTTGGTATTTTCTTAAAAGTTCGAGTGTTTCTGTCACTTTCTCTTGTGGATCCTGTTCTTTGTTTTGAAGGACTGCCAATTCATCCTGCGTTGCTTTTTGATACAACTGAATACGCAGAAAAGTTTTTTTGTCTGCCATGATATCGCCACCCAATTGTTTTCCAACTTGTTCAGGACTACCAAAAGCATCTAAATAATCATCAAGTAGTTGAAAGGCGATTCCCATTTCTTCTCCACATTTGTACAAATGCTCTTGATCTTCGGGTTTTGCACCAGCATAGAGGGCTCCCATTTTCATGGCACCACCGATGAGCACTGCAGTTTTCAATCGAATCATTTCGATGTATTCTACCAGAGAGACATCATTCCGGGTCTCGAAATTCATATCTAACTCCTGTCCCTCGCATACTTCCATTGCATGTTGATTAAAGCAATGAATAAGTTGGATTTGATTTTGACAGGGGTGCGATATCAGCAATTGATAGGCTTGAATCAACATCGCATCGCCGCTAAGAATGGCTTTATTCGTGTTAAATTTCTTATGGACCGTGGCTTGCCCTCGGCGCAGTGGCGCATTATCCATGATGTCATCATGCATCAAGGTGAAATTGTGGAATACTTCTATGGCAAGTGCGGCATTTCGTGCAGCGGTTAAGTCGGATGAAAAAAGCTGATGACTTAATAGAAATAGCGCAGGTCGCATTCTTTTACCTCCGATTTTGAGAAGGTAGTGGATGGGGATAACTAGTGAATGTTGATCATTGGTTTGATAAAAACATTCGAGATCTTCTAGAATGAGTCGTTGAATATCTTCGAGTGATTTCATTTTTGCGGCATTAAAAGCTGTTGCTTTAAGTATTTTCCATAACCACTATTCACGAGAGGTTCTGCTAGGTTTTCTAATTGCTCATCTGTTATAAAGCCCATTCGCCAAGCGATTTCCTCAATGGCTCCGATTTTTAAACCTTGCCGCTCTTCAATAACTTGAACATATTGACTTGCTTGCATGAGTGAGGTGAAAGTTCCCGTGTCCAACCAAGCGGTTCCTCGGTCTAATTTCTGCACCGTCAATTTGCCAGCCAATAAATAAGTTTGGTTGATATCCGTTATTTCATATTCACCTCTTTTACTCGGGCTCAGGTTTTTTGCAATTTCTACGACCGAGTTGTCATAAAAGTATAAACCGGGTACGGCATAATTACTTTTCGGCGTGGTAGGTTTCTCCTCTATAGAAATGGCCTTACCACTGGTATCAAATTCAACTACACCATATCGCTCAGGATCGTTCACATGATAAGCAAAAACTAGCCCCCCGTCTACATGGGTGTGTTGTCGCAACATGCTTCCCATTCCTTGTCCATAAAATATATTGTCTCCTAAAACCAAGGATACCTTGTCATGTCCAATAAAGTTTGCCCCTAATACAAATGCTTGAGCCAGTCCATTGGGAATTTCCTGAACTTGGTATTGAAAGGAGCATCCAATTTGATGTCCATCTCCAAAAAGCCTTTCAAACTGAGGTAAATCTTGTGGGGTCGAAATGATTAAAATGTCTCTTATGCCGGCGAGCAGGAGCGTGCTCAAAGGATAATAAATCATGGGTTTATCGTAAACGGGCATGAGTTGTTTACTTATGGCCTTCGTAAGCGGATACAAGCGTGTTCCCGACCCACCAGCTAAGATGATTCCTTTCATAATTAGAATGAATGTTGGCGAGGGCCTTTTGGAGCCATTCCTTTGTTTTCCCAAATATGTCTTTTCACAAACCCTTGACCTCTAGCACGTGTCCTCATTTTTTTTCCATCTCTGCTGTGCTTAACATAATTAAATCCTTTGTTTTTTCCAATGCTTACACAGGAAGTGGATGCTAAGACAATGCTAACAAGAGCGAGGATAAAAAATTTTTTCATGAAACGAAATCTTTCAAATAATGAGCAGGCAAGTTAAAAAAATAAATTGGATTATGGTAAATCGGGTTTAGGTTTTTTTACCGATTTTCCTTTGTGCTGAAGAAGCGAGGTCGTTTTCTTATTTCTTTTTCTCGTCTCTTGAATCCTTTCTTGATCATCTTTTCGATGCTGTTGATAGTCATAACCATGTGGTTGACGATGACCAGAACACCCTGTTTCCAGTACCAGAATGCTGATGAAAATAAGAAGAACGAGATGATGTGGACGTGGCTTCATAAATGTGAGTTTAATCCGATATTTTTTCGGTTTCAAATTCCTCATCCGCTGAAAATTCCGGAGTGGTAACCGAATGGTTAAAGGAAAGTAACATAGCGGGGAGGACAATCAAATTTGTGAGCATTGCGCTCAGTAAGGTCAAGGCAGTGAGAACACCCAACGCTCTGGATCCATCGAACTGTGAAAACGCAAACATTCCGAAACCCAGAAATAACACAATGGAGGTGTATAAAATACTTGCTCCGGTGTCCTTGACGGAAAGCAATACACATTCATAAAGTGAGTACTTTTTCAGCCCAATTTCTTGGCGATATTTAGCGAGAAAATGGATCGTATTATCCACGGTTATTCCGAAGGCGATGCTAAAAACCAAGATGGTCGAGGGTTTTAATGGAATGCCAAAGTAACCCATTAGTCCGGCTGTTATAATTTGCGGGATGATGTTAGGAATGAGAGATATGATCACCATTCTTGGCGATTTAAACATCCAAGCCATCATGATGCTGATCACGACAATGGCAAATAACATGGAGCTGAAAAGATTATCTACCAAATAATTGGTTCCTTCAAGAAATACAATACTTGTTCCGGTAAAAATCGTCGAAAACTTGTCCGATGGAAATAGGCTATCCACTTTTGGTTTTAAATTTTTGAGCAATTCTGCCATCTGCAAGGTGCCAATATCTGCAATGTGCGCGGTGATTCTTGTTTTAGATTTGGTGCTGTCTATAAATGCTTTTTCGGAACCTTTTGCGCCATAGTTAAATTTAAAGAATGGAGCGATAAAGCTTTGCTCGCTGCGCTCAATCAGATCATATCTTTCTGGGTCTCCATTGTACCAGGCCTGTCTGGCAAATTTGGAGGCATCAGCAATCGAAAGGCTTTTAGAAAGTTGAGGATAGGTTGCCAAGGTGTCTTGCAGTTGACTGATCCTTGCGATGACTTGCGGTTTGGTAATGACCCCAGGTTTTTTACTTTCGATCATAATCTCAAAGGGCATCACACCATTAAAATGCTTCTCAAACCATCTCAAATCGGTAATGACACGGTCTTGATCAGGCAAATCATCAACAATATTTCCGGTGGTCTGAATAAGTGTCATTCCATATACAGAGATTAAAGTGCCGAAAATGGTAATGGTGTAGATCTCGGTGGTCGCCGTATCATTAAAAAACAATAAACCCTCTAACACGCGATACAACCAGTCCATGTTCATGTGTTTCAAATGGCGAGGGCCAGGAGCAGAGGTGTATGAAAACATGATGGGGAAAGCAATTAAGGAGATAAAGAACATCAGCATGCTGTTCAGCGCGGAGATCACGCCAAATTGTTGTAGAATTTCACTGTCAATAAAAATAAAAGTAGCAAATCCAACTGCAGTAGTCGCATTGATCATAAACGCGGCTTCACCCACCTTTTGAACGACATGCGACATGGCTCTCATTTTGTTGCCATGTATGACAAATTCTGAATGGTATTTGGTAAGTAAGTAAATGCAATTAGGGACGCCAATAACGATCATTAATGGCGGAATTAAACCCATTAGCATGGTGATGGGATAATCGAACAACGCAATTGTACCCATAGAGAAAATAACACCAATACCTATAATCAAGGTGCAAATAAGAACAGCTCTTATGCTTCTAAAGAAAGCCAAAATAGAAACAGCGGAGACCAACAATGAAAGTAAGGTGAAGAATTGCAATTCTTTTTTAACCTTGGTCATCATGGTGTTTCGCACGAATGGAAGGCCACTGACGTATACGGGTATATACGTTTTTTCTTTGAATTGATCGGCTAATTCGACCATCCTATCAACCGCGTCTCCCCGGTTTTTAGAATTAAAAAGATGGGGATTAATAAATACCATCAGAATGGTGGCATCCGATTTTGACTTGTAAAGGAGGTCTTCATAAAACGGAAGTGAGTGTAATTTGTCATGAATACTATCAACAGTCGATTGGTTTTTGGGTGTTGTGGGGACGATTTTTCTAAAACCAAATTTGTACGCTGTATCTATTTTCATGTCCTCAGAGGACGATGGACCAAGGATGGTGTCGGCATACATTTCGTAGGCATGTGCAATGGAAAAGATGCTGTCCACAATGGGAACGTCTTTGGTCACGGAGATGCCGTTCTCAATGGAGGTAACCGGAACGGTTACTTTTTTCATCTCTTCGCCCAGGGACTTCCACGCATTGAAATTGGAGAGCTCCCAAATTTCCGGGTCTTCACAACCAAAGACCAATACATTTCCGTCTTCAGAAAATTGTTTGGTGAAGTTTTCGTAGGCAATGTAAGTGGAATCATCATGCGGTAGTACACCGGAGAATTGATAGCTCATCCGAACATTTCGTGCTTCCCATCCCATCCATAGTGTCAAGGCCAATAAAATGGAACCTAATAGAATCCGGTTCCTAAGTAAATAACTTGCAATTTTTCCCCACATGTGTGAAACCTACTTTGAAACGACAAAGAAACGAAAGGTCTGCAATTAAAGGAAATAAAAATCATCAATTCATAGAGTGGAGGTGTGAGAATATTGGTATATATTCGCCCCGATTTTGATTTAAATTAAATAAAAAACTATGTCAAACAAGTATCAAGCACAGGTAGACGCATTTATGTCTAAAGTTAAGGCAATGAACCCTAACGAGCCTGAGTTCTTGCAAGCTGTTCATGAAGTAGCAGAAGCAATCATTCCTTTCATGGAAGAGCATCCAAAGTACAAGGATGCTAAAATCTTAGACCGCATCGTGGAGCCAGAGCGCACCATTATCTTCCGTGTTCCATGGGTAGATGACAAAGGAGAAATTCAAGTGAATCGTGGTTATCGTGTAGAGTTTAATAGCGCCATCGGTCCGTACAAAGGAGGATTGCGTTTTCATCCGACCGTGAATCTAAGCGTATTGAAATTTTTAGGATTTGAACAGATTTTTAAAAATTCTTTGACTACTTTACCAATGGGCGGTGGAAAAGGAGGATCAGACTTCGATCCAAAGGGTAAATCGGATCGTGAGGTAATGGCTTTTTGTCAAAGCTTTATGTCAGAATTGTCTCGTCACATTGGTGCTGATACCGATGTTCCGGCAGGAGATATTGGGGTTGGTGGACGTGAGATTGGATTTATGTTCGGTCAATATAAGCGTTTAAGAAATGAGTTTACTGGAGTATTGACAGGCAAGGGTCGCAACTGGGGAGGGTCTTTGATTCGTCCAGAGGCAACCGGATACGGTACCGTTTATTTTGCTCAAGAAATGTTGGCCACAAAAGGACAGGATTTCAAGGGTAAAACAGTTGTGGTTTCAGGTTCAGGAAATGTAGCGCAATATGCCATCGAAAAGGCCACTCAATTGGGTGCAAAGGTGGTTACTGCATCGGATTCATCCGGATATGTGTATGATGCCAATGGTATTGATGCAGATAAACTTGCGTTCTTGATGGAATTGAAAAACGTGAAGCGCGGTCGTATCCAAGAGTATGCAACCAAATATGGTTGTGAGTTCGTAGCGGGTAAAACGCCATGGGGCGTGAAGTGCGATATCGCATTGCCTTGTGCTACTCAAAATGAATTGAATGGAGAAGATGCAAAAGCATTGGTTGCCAATGGCTGTATGGCAGTGGCAGAAGGTGCGAATATGCCTTCGACTCCTGAAGCAATTGCGGTTTTTGATGAGAATAAAATATTGTTCTCGCCAGGAAAAGCTTCCAATGCGGGTGGTGTTGCCACTTCTGGATTGGAGATGTCACAAAATTCTTTGCGTTTGAGTTGGACCAGAGAAGAGGTGGATCAACGTTTACATAACATCATGAAATCCATTCATGCTGCTTGCGTTCAGTATGGAAAGGATGGAGACTACGTGAATTATGTGAAAGGTGCAAATATCGCGGGCTTTGTGAAAGTGGCAGATGCCATGATCGATCAGGGTGTCGTGTAAACATACAAGGTGCCAAACCTTAGGTTGTGAACAACAACCCACAAAACGGCCTTCGGGCCGTTTTTTTAGTTAAAAATAAAAAGTAGGGCATCCAATATTGGACCTTTACGTCTTATCTTTGCACCCTTAAATTTGGACATATGAGAGCGTTGGTTAGTATTTGCATCTTCTTTGGAAGCTTGGTGATGACATTTGTTTCACAGGCGCAAGCACCATCCGGAATTCCATATCAAGCAGTTGCGCGGAATGCGGATGGTTCGGCAATGTCAAATGCTGCAGTCAGTCTACTTTTTCAAATTCATACCGTTACTGCCAATGGTGCGGTGGTCTATGAAGAGTCTCATAACTTGACTTCGAATGCTCAAGGTTTAGTGACCTGTACCCTCGGAGGTGGTGCATCCATGATTGGGCTGTTCAGCGAAATTAATTGGTCGACCAATAAATTTTTGCAAGTAACGATGAATGGGATTGATTTGGGTACCACCCAACTTTTGAGTGTGCCATATGCGTTGTATAGCTCTCGATCACAATCTGCAGATTGTGTGCAACTTTCAGTATCCATGATGGGTGATACCTTATATTCCGGAAATTGTAGTTTTGTCATTGTACCTGGAATTAGCGGTGCAAACTATATCAGTGGTTGTACAGATCCTTTGGCGTGTAATTACAATGCAAATGCAGTCATTAATAGTGGAGCCTGTTCCTACACGGGTGCGGCTTGTGATGACGAGAACAATAGTACGATAAATGATCAAATTACATTGGATTGCGTTTGTGCAGGTACGAACACAAACATAGGTCAACCAGGCTCTGTTGTTTTACCGGCCAATGGTACCTGTCTTTCTGAAAATATATCGGTAACCGGTTGTGGTGGAGAAACTACTGTTGAAAGCGACGGAGTGATTTATGATTTAGTAGAAATTGGAGGTCAATGTTGGTTCGCAGATAATCTATCAGCAGACCAATACAGAAACGGGGACTTAATTGCAACGGACTTATCGAATGCGGCTTGGGCAGCCACCACATCGGGTGCTTTCGCTCATTTCAATAATAATGTCGCAAATGATGCAACTTATGGAAAATTGTACAATTGGTATGCGGTTAACGATGCGCGTGGAATATGCCCAGCGGGTTGGCACGTTCCAAGTGATTGTGAGTGGATGTTTTTAGAAAATTCTCTGGGAATGCCCGTTGCGGAGCAAGAGGCTTATGGATGGAGAGGAGAGGCAGATAATGTAGGAGGTCAATTGAAAACAACCAATTTATGGCAAGCTCCTAATGCCGGAGCAACCAATTCGTCGGGCTTTAGCGCAGTTCCTGGTGGTTACAGAAGTTCCGCAGGTGCATTCTTAGAATTAAATGCAAGTGGTTTCTATTGGACGAGTTCCGAATACGATCCAACAAGCGGCTGGTTCCGAAAAATGTTTTCAGCTTATCCAAATTCCAATCGTTACGGAACTTCAAAGAAATCGGGTTTCAGTGTTCGTTGTTTGAAGGATTAATACCAAAATAATTTGAAAGGAGGCCTATCCATGATGGGCCTTTTTTATTTTTTAATAAAAAATCCGATGACTTCCACGTGGGCAGTGTGTGGAAATTGATCGACTAAACTCCATTGCTGCAAGGAATAGTTGCTGTGTTCAAGTATTTCCGTATCTCGCGCAAAGGTGGCAGGATTACATGAGATATAAATGATATGCCGCGAATCGAGGGAGATCACTTTTTGCAAAGTTTTAGGAGCGATACCTGCACGTGGTGGATCCATCATGAGCACAGAAATTTGTCCTTGATATTGTGGAAATTCAGTCAGGAATTTCCCAACATCCGCAGCGTAGAATTGGACATTGTGGATATCATTTCGAAGTGCATTTTCTTTCGCGTTTGCAATGGCTTTTTCTTCAATATCGACACCTATTACATGGTCAAATCCTTCTTGCGCGAGTAATTGAGTGATGGTGCCCGTTCCACAAAATAGATCGAGAATAGACCCTTTTCCTGCAGAAGCCCTAACATAATCGATGGCTTTAGTGTACAGTCTTTCTGCGCTTTTGGGATTGGTTTGAAAAAAGCTCTTCATGCTAATTTCGAATTGTAACCCCAAAATGCGCTCTTCAATGGTTGATTTTCCATACAACAAACGAGTTTCTCCATGGAGCGGATCTACTCGGTCGCCGCTGTCATTATTGATGGTATGCAGCACCCCTGCAAGCCTCTCTCCCAGAATGCCTTTAAGCAATTCAACAAAGCCTGATGCATCAAAATCTTCTAGGCCCGTTTCTGAGGTGACTAAATTTAAAAGTAATTCATCGTTCGCATAACTTTTGCGAACCACTAAATATCGATAAAACCCATGACGCTGGGGAGGATGCCATGCTGGTAGACCGCTACTGATGCACCATTGTTGAATCTCATCCATCTTGCTTTCGAGTTGTGCGTCCAACAACCCTGAATCTTTTAGGAGGGGTTCAACAATCCACCAAGTACCTTTCTTTTTGAAGCCCAAGGCAAAATCATCTATGGTTTCATTTCTCTCATTGTCCCATCGAATTACAGAAAAACTATATTCCATTTTATTTCTGTAATGCCAGATACTGGGGGAAGCGATGTATTCATCGAATCGAGATTCAGGATGCGCTATTTTGGCGAATTTTTTTAATAATACCGTTACCTCTTCTTGCTTGAAGCGCTGCTGCTTCTCATAAGGTAAGGTAGCGTAAGGAGCTCCAGGAATGGATTGAAACGGAATGGAAATTTCATCTTTAGCCATCGCGAGCAGGGCAATGCATCGGGCTTCTATGTGCCTTCTATCAATTTTGGTTACTTGAATCAGCCATTGTTGATCTGTGATGACATTTTCAATAAACATGGGAACTCGCTCGCTATCGGTCAACTCCACCCAGACAATGCCTTTGCCTCCAAAAGCCATGGCATCTATGACAACTTCGAGTTGGTCTCCTTTTTTGAAAGGTAAGTTTTTAGGGTTGATTTTTTTTTGCATGCTAGGATCTTTGTCTCGCCGTTTCAAATAATAGCATGCCTGCGGCAACGGAGACGTTGAGTGAGGTGGTGATTCCGATCATTGGGATCCGTATTAAATAATCAGCACTTCGAAGAATGGCGTTGCTAATCCCCTTTTCTTCACCGCCCATGATGATGCAGAGGGGTTTAGTAAGATCAATGGATGGTGGCGTAATTTCGGCTTTTTCACTGGCCGCTATGCACATTATGCCCATGCTTTGAAGTAGCTGCACAGCATCGATGCCTAAACGGGTTTTACAAATAGGGATATGCATCAGTGCTCCCGCGCTAGTTTTAACAGCATCTTCATTGACGGGTGCACTTCCACTTTCCGGAACGATGATGCCATGCGCGCCCATGCACTCGGCTGTTCTCGCAATGGCTCCTAAATTGCGCACATCGGTTACTCCATCGAGCAATAAAAACAACGGAACTTCTCCTTTTTCATAAGTGCTGCTCACGAGCTCTTCGAGATTGCCAAATGTAATTGGGGAAATGAAGGCGATGATCCCTTGGTGATTTTTGTTGGAGATTCGATTCAGTTTTTCTATCGGGACAAATTGAATGGGGACTTGGTTTTCCTTGATAAGTGTTATTGTTTTTTGATACAACTCTCCTTGGAGGCCGCGGGTCAGCATAACTTTATCAATTTGCTTCCCTGACGCAATCGCAGCTTCGATGGCATGAAATCCCAATGCCAGTAATGGTTTACTTCTTTCTTCCCTCATTAATCAAAAATTTTTCCCTGTCTCCAAAGGGTAACCTGGTATTCCCAAGCGTCACGGTATTTTTCAGAACGATCCAATAGATAAATTTCTCCCCAAGTGGGATGGATTGTTTTTTTAAACTCAAATTTTAGTGTAGTCGGTTCATCCGCAGAACCGTAGTACCAAATTGAACTTTCTGGCGATTCTTTAACTTGAACAGGATGGCCAAAAACCAAGTAAATCATACCCCTATCGGTTCTCCATCCGTCTGCATATTTGGTAAAGTAAATATTAGCATTTTCTACCCGTTTATAATAAAGTTGAATCAATTCTCGACCCTTTTCTTTTCCACCGCCACAAGTAATCCAAAATTTTTCTAATTGATTTTCCGCTCCTTCATTCGATCGTTGAATTTTTTCAAATTCGTCTTTTGAGCACAGATAGCGCATGGGCCCGATGAGATCATACTGAAATTGAATTTGCGGAAAATTCTCAGAGGAAGTATTTTTATATCGTTGAATTAAATCAGTGTGATTTCGGGTATGAACCAAATAACAACCTTCTTCAGAATGCTGTTCAAGAAGTTGGTTGTTGGAATCTAAGGATAAACGGATGAGTTCGTTCGGGATAAAGGGTTGATTGGCAGAGAATGGGGGTGAAGGAAGTTTTTCTGATCTTTTAGCAAATTCAATGATCACCGGACCATTGAATCGGAGCGGTTCCTGAATGTCGATTATTTGATTATGTACGCTCCGTTGCCAAAATGGTCCTTCAAAAAAGGGCAATAGATCGAGTGGGAATTCTTCTTGTCGAATGGTGTTTATTTCTTTAAATAATATTCGACCTTCCAATGCCAAACTATCGGTAGCAACTTTGATCCGACCTGAAAAAAATCCAGCTTCGTTGACCGCCGGTACATAATATTTTTTGAGATAGGTTCTCCACTGATCTTGACTAAGGATGGAAATTTTAACGACCAGAATCGATTTCGATCCAGGCATAAAATCTTGATTGGGTAAAGTAAATTGATACTCAACAGAATCTGCTCTTCGATCAATGATTTCTATCGTAGGATGAAAATTTTTTCGATGCCAGTTGTACTCGAGCGAGGGACTTGTTGATTCAAGAAGTGAATTCGGCGTGAGACAACCGCTATAAGCGATTGACATAAAAACGAGGAGAAGACCCAGTGTCATGTTTTTTAATAAAGGAAGGAATCTCGCCGCTTTCATTATCCAAAAATACGTCGCTTTTTAAATTGGTTCAAAAATAAACTTGATAGGAAAGGTTGAATACACCGTTTTTAAGTTGTAGTGGAGTTTGTGGATAGATGCCCCATCCGTAATGAAGGAGGATATTGCCACCTGTAGTGGGCAGTTGTGCACCAGGTCCGAAAGATGAATAAATCGATCGCTTTTTGTCAGGCGAGGAGTTGAATATTCCCCAGTCGTAAAAGATATAAAGTCTACTCCCAGTTCGATTCCCATATCCAAGGTTGATTTGAACGCACTGCCCATTGCGAACGAATATGGATTCTTGTTGGAAACCACGAAGTGTTTGATTGCCACCTATTCGATACCATTCAATTTGCTGATCTGCTTGTTTAGAGAGCAGCCAATTTTGCACAGAGGTTTGAAAGTATAAGCTTTTAACGAATAAAGCGAGTTCGAGTTTTAACTGGGATTTCCACATCGGCGATTTTGAAGTAGAATCCAGTGAATAGAATTGGCGGTTTCCCTTGCCTGCAAATAGATAAGTTCTAAAGGAATAGCGTTCACCCATCCAAAGTTGGCGGTATTCCATTCCAACCAAGGAGTGAAGAATGTTGACATTTTGGGTATCATTGAGTCGACTTGTTTTTTGACGTTGAAATTGGAAGTTTATGCTTTGTTGCGGCTGAAATTTATATTGAAGCCCTAAGTCCAATTTAGATTGAAAGAATGTGCTGTCTTTCTTATAAATATCGCTCTGCAGCGACCATCCGAAGTGGGAACGAAAGCAATAAGGGATTTGAAATGAAAATTGAAGTCGTTGTGTGCTCTTGGCTTGTCGTTGCCAATCGATATTCATTTCATCGGCGTGACGAAAGGCATTGATCCACTTTACTTTGAGCTGACCAAGCAAAACGGGTTTTCCGCTGGGGTCATTGGCCAGTCCCATCATTCCATCGAGTTCATTGCTGATGACGGATTTTACGTCTACACGAGTATTGACAGTATGATGGGTGAAATAATATTGCGGTTTCGACACTTGGATGACGTTGAGTGGAGAAATGGACTGCAGATTCGATTCAAATTCCTCATAAATGAAGGTTTTTCCAGATTTCCATCCCATCATGGTCTGCAAAACGGAGGGTCTTATGATCGAGGATTGAGACAAAAATAAACTGTCCATGCTAATCATATTGCCGCTCATTAGCGAGTATTGCACGTGGTTCGTATCAGATCGCTCAGCAACAGTGTCTAATGCCCAGTGAGCCCGCGCAAATCCATTTTGGTACCATAACTTGAGTTCTTTATTCATGAATGATCTGCATTCAACAGAATCACGAAAAATGATCAATTGATCTCCTCTATTCAATTGATAAATGGTTTGAGAATAGGCAAGCGCAGCAACCCAAAAGCATAAGATCGTTGTCAAAACGAAATGTTGAAAAAAAGAAACCAGTTTTTGGTTTTCTTTTCGATGAATGGGTTTATATTCGCAAGACAATTCAAAAAACATGAACAAAAAGTTATTCCTTTTAGTAGCAGCAGTTATCGTTGTTTTGGCTTCTTGCACTTCTAAGCATCCTAAGTGTGCTGCTTACGATCAAACGCCTGCTTCGGAAGTTCAACATTAAAGAGTTTTCCAATCCAAGGTAATCAATATCTTTGGATCAAGACTCAATTTGACCGGACAAGTTTCTGCCGCGTTCTTCATGATCGCCCATTCTTTTGCACCCCAAGAAGAAAAATTCCCTGAGAAACTTATTTGTATTTCTTGTACTCGTCTAGGATGAGCGGACATGATTTTAGTAACCGCTGCTGAAACATTTTCAAAAATTATTTCTTTTTCTTGTGCCGCAATGCCCATGATGGTCATCATGCACATTCCAAGCGAGGTAGATAATAAGTCGGTAGGGGAAAAAGCTTGACCTTTACCTCTGTTATCCGTGGGGGCATCGGATACAATTTGCTCACCGCTTTTAATATGCACAGCAGCGCATCTTAACTCACCCTGATAGTCTATTTTGGCAGTTATCATATTCTTTGATTGTTTAACGCAAATGTAGGTGTTCCTTGTATCTTTGTCATTATGAAATTCGCTTGGATTTTGTGTTTCTTCATGGTCTTCACTTTATCTGCGCAGGCGCAGGAGGAAGATGGACCACCCAAATTGGTCTTGCATGACAGAGAGCGAGTGACCCATTTAGGATTTCAAACGAATGGTTGGGGATTAGGTACTGATTTTTTTTCGAAGGGCAAGGATGCGTACACTTATTTTAAATGGGGCGCGGATTTACAGTTTTATCGTCACGAGAAAGAGGTGAAAAGCTTCTCTCAAGACCCCCAAGCAAGAGCTTATTATTATGGTAAAGAAAATAGTCTATTCCTTTTTCGTCCAGGATTTGGGATGAATCACGAGTTCGCCGAAAAGCTCAGAAAGTCAGGAGTACAGCTTTCTTATTTCTGGACGGTAGGTCCCGACATCGGGTTTGTCAAACCAGTGTATCTCCAGATTTTATATCCATCGACCATACCAGGTAGATACGAGTTGAGAGCGGAGAAGTTCGACCCTAATTTGCATTACATTGATAATATATACGGACGAGCCCCCAATTTGATGGGCTTGAATGAAACAAGAATTCAGCTTGGAATGTTTTTTAAGGGAGGGTTGCGCTTCGAGTATAGTAACCACGAAACGTACATGAAAGGAGTTGAAATTGGGGTCAGTGCAGATGTTTTTCCAAAGAGAATCGAAATAATGTCACAAGAGGTGTTGGATCGTTATCATGATCACGCGAAGAATCATTTCTTGTTCTTAGCGCCTTACGTGAAGTTTTTCTTTGGAACCAAATATGATCGAAAATGAGTGAAGAAAAAGTGCAAAGGGTTCCCAAACCAAAATGGTTAAGGGTGAAGTTGCCAACGGGAGAAAATTATAAAATGGTTCGAAGCCTGGTGTCGGAGCATAAATTGCATACCATTTGTGAAAGTGGCAATTGTCCAAACATGGGGGAATGTTGGGGAGAAGGGACCGCGACTTTTATGATCTTGGGAAATGTTTGTACTCGATCCTGTGGTTTCTGCGCAGTCGCAACGGGAAAGCCATTGGCCGTTAATTTCAATGAACCTCACGATGTAGCGAGGTCAATTCAGCTTATGAAGGTGAAACATGCCGTTATAACATCGGTGGATCGTGATGATTTAGCGGATGGGGGTGCTGCTATTTGGGCTGCGACGGTCAAGGCGGTCAGAGAAATGGCTCCTGGCGTTACGATGGAAACGTTAATTCCTGATTTTGCTGGTAAATGGGAGAATTTACAGGTGATCATTGATGTGGCACCTGAAATTGTATCGCATAATTTAGAAACCGTTCGCAGATTAACCAAGCAAGTAAGAATTCAGGCGAAGTATGATCGTAGTTTGGAGGTGTTGAGAAGACTTAAACAGGGAGGAATGAAAACGAAAAGTGGTGTAATGCTTGGCTTAGGAGAATCCCACCAGGAAGTTATAGAGACCATGGAAGATTTAAGATCGGTTGGTTTGGATGTCATTACCTTAGGTCAATATTTGCAACCAACACCCAAACATTTGCCAGTAGCAGACTTTATTACACCTGAACGTTTCGCCGAATACGAGGAGCTGGGCAAGCAAATGGGATTTCGCCATGTTGAAAGCGGTCCTTTGGTTAGATCCTCTTATCATGCAGAAAAACACATGTTGTAATGAAAGACAACGAGGTGTTGCGTGTTGGAATTCACGGATTGGGTAGAATTGGAAGGACTTTTTTGCGAGCTTCCTTGCAATATTCCAGTTTTCAAGTGGTCGTGGCTTGCGACATTAGTGATGAAGCAACCATGCATCATTTAGTGAAGTATGATAGCATTCACGGAAGATGCGATGAAATTCAAAGGAATGAAAGTGGAGAATGGAGTTTGGCGGGACAATCGATTCATTTTTATCAAAAGACCACCAAAGAGGAAACTCCCCCTTGGGAAAATTGGAAGGTAGATGTGGTGTTGGAATCAACAGGTCATTGGAAGTCCCGAGCGAAGTTAACGCAACACTTGAATAGAGGAGTAAAGAAAGTTCTTTTATCTTCACCATCGGAAGAGGAGAACATTCCCATGGTGGTGATGGGGATCAACAATGGGATTATTCATCACGATGATATAGTGAGTTGTGCTTCTTGTACAACCAATAGTGCAGCGCATATGATAGAACTGATTCATGCGCAGTGTCAGATTGAAAGTTGTTATATCACCACTGTACATTCGTATACTGGTGATCAGCGTTTACATGATGCGCCACACAAAGATCTTAGAAGAAGCAGAGGCGCACTTCAGTCCATTGTACCCACCTCAACTGGCGCGGCTAAAGCACTAACGAGAATATTTCCGGAATTGGCCGAAAACATGGGCGGATGTGGAATGCGAGTTCCGGTTCCGGATGGTTCGTTGACAGATATCACCAGTATTGTCAAAAACCCAAGGACCATCGCACAAATTAATGATGCCTTCTATGTGGCAACCCAGACAAAATGGAAAGGATTGGTACAATTCACCTCGGATCCTATCGTGTCGAGCGATGTTATTGGAAATGCTCATTCTTGCGTATTTGATAGTTCCTTGACATCGGTAATTGGCAATATGGTGAAAGTGGTAGGTTGGTACGACAATGAAGTAGGTTACAGTCATCGATTGTGCGATGTAATGAAATGTTGGGCAGATGAAAAAATATAGGCATTTGTTTTTTGATTTGGATGGAACCCTCTGGGACATCCATGGTAATGCTCGAATTACATTGGCGCAAATGTTCCAGCAATTTGAGCTTCATCATCTTTCTTTCGAGCATTTTCATGAGGTATATCTCTATCATAATGAAAGGGTCTGGGCCATGTATCGTCAAGGAACCATGACCAAGGAAGAGCTTCGAACGGCTCGATTCAGTCGTTCTTTTGATGATTTGGGATATTCGTATACAGCACAATGGATGGAGCAATTTGCTCAAGCCTTTGTCGATCAATGTCCTCGACAACCGCATTTGATACCAGGGGCATTGGAATTACTACAGTATTTAGATGGAAAATATACCATGCACATCATTACCAATGGATTTAAAGAGATTCAAGGTATAAAAATGGAGGGAAGTGGATTATCTCCTTTTTTTGTGCATAACATCAATAGTGAGGATGTTGGGGTAAGAAAGCCGAATCCGCAGATATTTGAGTATGCGCTTGAATTAACGGGTGCATTAAAGGAAGAAAGTTTGATGATAGGGGATGATTGGGATGCAGATATTCTTGGTGCAAGAAATTTTGGTATGGATCAGGTTTTTCTGAAGTTCAATGATCATCGACACAATGTTCGAGCTACCTTTACCATTGAAGAATTATTAGAACTAAAAAATATTTTGTAATATGTCACAACGCAAAGAAGAGGGATTAAATATCGAGCTTTCAGAAGAAATGGCCGAAGGAAAATATTCGAATTTGGCGGTCATCACCCATTCGCCGGCGGAGTTTATTGTGGACTTCATCAGAATGATGCCTGGCGTCCCTAAGGCCAAGGTGATCTCTAGAATTGTGTTAACCCCTCAACATGCAAAACGCCTGCAACGTGCATTGGCTGATAATATTCAAAAGTATGAGTCTCAACATGGCAAGATTCAAGAGACATTGGGTAATGATCCAATTATTCCGATGAATTTTGGGGGACCTCAAGGTCAAGCGTAAGCCCTGGATGCTGCTGTAAATAGTGTTTGGCCTCTGGACCTAAATTGAATAATAAGTCCAATGCACTCAAGTTGTATTGAAAGTCAAAACGATCCTGAAAGACTTGATGATAGGGCTTAACAGAGGTGATTGAAACGGGGAGCTGTTTTTTCATTCTCCAGTCGAGTTCAAAATGTTCGTGGGAAAACGTGTGCAAGACTTTCGCCTCGGGAAGGTGTAGGTGTTTTTGTAAAAACAAATAGCTGTTTTCAATGGCGCTGCCTAGCGTGGCCTCGGGCCATTGACGCATCAATTCATTCAATTCCTCTTTGAAGTAAAAATAAAAAGCACTCTTGCCATAGGCGGACTGGATAGCGGTTATTTGGTTTTTATACCAGCTGCCAGGACTGAGTCGAATGGCTCCTGTGGCAGAGGGAACTCCCTTTTTGCTTTCCATAGGAAGTGTGATTTTTTGTGAACCGTTGGCACCTAAAATCCAAAAGTGATTCCGTTCACTTTGCTTGATATAATGAGCACCTAAATCAAGGATGCAATTGCCTTGATGAATAAGCAAACAATACTGAACGGAAGGGAAAATAAAACCCGGTAAACCAATGTTTAATTTACCAAGCGGAACATTCGATTCCATCTGATCTTGGTGTTTTTGTGGTATTCGGGATTTCCTTTCGAGAACCAAGTAAATACAGCCTTGCCAACTACATGGTTTTCTGGTACAAATCCCCAGAAACGACTATCTGCGCTGTGATGTCGATTGTCTCCCATCATCCAGTAATAATCATTTTCAAATGTATAAGTGGTTTGCATTACACCATCTATCCAATATTGACCGTTCTTTTCCTCCAATTGGTGACCTTCGTATACATTGATTACTCTTTTATACATCTCGTAATTCAGATGATTGAGTGCTATTTGCATTCCTTTGGCTGGAATGGTGACAGGGCCATAGTTGTCCACAGTCCAGTTATCAAAGGTTGGATCCATGCTATTTGGGAAAAGTACTCCAGGCATATCTGCTTCCAGTTGGTCTTGTGGTTTAATCCACTTGACATCACCTGAATTTTTTAGATCCTCGTAGTCGGCATGAGTGAGTGGACATTCAAACCAATTTGAAATTTGTCCGGTAGAATCTGGTATGCTTTGCAGATCACCATTGTTGATGGTATACCTTTCTTCGATTCGCTTTTTCATCGCTGGATTGGATAATTCGAATTGATAATTAAACATCAATCCTTCAGGATTTTCTATGGGAGTTCCATTGATCAAGACTTGACGATGCTCGATTTTAATGGTCTCACCTGGCAATCCAATACAACGCTTAATATAGTTTTCTTTTTTATCCATTGGCCGAAATCTAGTTCCTCCAATAGGAAAGGGACGACCATTCCCTTTTCCATAACCGCAAGAAACACACACTTTTTTATCATTAAAGTTCTGTCTTGCTAATGCACGATATTTATTGGGATTAGATTTATATTTTTCAAGCGCATTTAATGTGTCTTGTTGACTTTTTGCCTCTATCCCTGCCATGACGATTGCTTCCTGCATTAAAATTCCATAATAGTCATGACCGGCGTAGTATGGATCGACTAAAATGGTATCGCCGTGCGGAAAATTGAATACGACTGGATCGAAGCGCTCAACATGCCCCAGTCCGGGTAAACGAAAATAAGGCAACGAAAACCAATCAACGTAACTGTTGATCATCGAAGGGCCTGGTAAGGCATTGTGCAAAAAGGGGATGGACATGGGTGTTTGCGGAAGCTTGGTTCCGTAGGAAAATTTAGAAACAAACAAATAATCTCCGACGAGCATGCTTTTTTCCATAGATGGAGTAGGAATGGTAAATGCTTCAAGGAAAAAAGAGCGAATCACGGTAGCCGCTACAACGGCAAAGAGTATGGCTTCGCTCCAGTCACGAGCGAACGATTTTTTAGTTTTACTCCAATCGCGCGCACCAACGTATGGAAGTTCGGGCTGTTTGAAGGACATTAAGGGTAAACGGTACCAAGGTAAAGCGCCGAATAACCATTGTTCTTTCGTCGAACGTTGATTGAATACAATGCCTAACTCCACGTTAATGATCACGAGCATGATCAAATTAACCCCGGGAACTAAGAGCAACAATAGCCAATACCATGGTCGTTGAATAACTTTTAAAAAGGGAATGAATTGCAAAATGGGGACGAAGGACATCCAGGATTTTTGCCCACCGCGCTCCAATATTTTGGGAAGCGCAATGCAATAAATGACAATGAGAAGAATAAAAAGTAATTCAGGAATTCCAAAATGCATCATAATTCAAATTTTAAAAAATCTTCCATGTTGTACACACCACTGGGCTGATTGATCAACCATTCGGCGGCAAGAACAGCTCCTAAGGCGAAACCCTGACGGTTGTGTGCGGTATGTTTTATTTCGATGGTATCCACCGGGCTAACATACGAAACACGATGTGTACCGGGAACATGTTCAGTCCTAATGGATGTTAATTGCAACTCAGCGGAATGATCGGTGGTGTGGTTAACCCAGCGCTCCTTGCGTTCCAAATATTGAAGTACCCCTTCTGCCAGAGTAATCCCGGTGCCACTGGGAGCATCCAATTTCGCCGTATGGTGGATTTCTTCTAAAATGGGGTTGTATTGAGGAAGTGTATTCATCCATCTGGCCAATACTTTATTTAACTGAAAAGTCAGTTGCACACCGATGGAAAAATTGGTGGCATACAATAATTTTTGATGGGCAGATTTGACTTTCCCTGCAATTGAATCCAAGTGATCGTACCATCCGGTGGTGCCAACCACAATGGGAATGTTCGCCGCTATGCAAAGTTCAATGTGTCCAATGGCTAAATGGGGTTGACTGATCTCGATGGCCATCTCACATTTTTTTAGCTCATCGAGTTGAACGGGATGCGCAGAATTGGCTTTTAGGATCACCTCATGTCCCCTCTCTAATAAAATGGGTTCAATGACTTTTCCCATTTTACCGTAACCTAAAAGTGCCACTTTCATAGATCAAAATTGAATGCCAAAGGTAATGCCTTTTGTTCCTTGAGCGAAAGGGGTTAGCGGAGTCCAATAAAAACTCAAATCTTTTGATATATCAAACTTAAAAAGATGGGCATCTACATTGGCATCCAAAGCCTGTAAAGCATAGACACCAATCAAGCTGAAATAACTGATATCCATCCATCGGTGGTAGGTTTCCATGACGGGCTGAATCTGAGCAGCACTGTATTCGGTAATCGTGTTGGGGTCATTGTCAGCGGCTTTAATATACTCTGCCTTGTAATGTCGATAGTATTTGGTGTTTCGAGCAATGAAATAAACACAAGTTCCCATGCCAGCGTAAACAATGGGCATCTTCCAATATTTATGATTATAGGCCTGGCCAGCACCGGGCAGGGTCAGTGCAAGTACGGTCGCTTTTAATGCGCTATGCGGCTGGTTCCATTTACTTTGCCATGAAGATAAACTGTCTTTAGCATTTTCGTCTAAGTTGATTTGTGAGCTCCATTGTCCCCTGCATAATAGGGGAAGCGAAAACAATAGATAGACGAATACATTTCTCACAATCCAAGAAGATCAATCACCCTTTGGAGGTCATCATCGTTATTAAAAGGAATTTCTAGTTTTCCTACGCCAGCATCACTTCTGGTAAGCTTGGCTCTTTTTCCATATTTCAATCGGAGTTCAGCCTGCATTTTTTGGAATTCTAATGGCAAAATCACTTTCGCTGGACGGAAGAGCTGAGGTGCATCATCTTCTTTGGCAAGTTCTTCAACTTTTCGAACACTCAAATCCTTTTCGATGATGGTCTGGTAGATCTTCAACTGTTTGGATTCAGGGATATTGATTAATGCTCGGGCATGCCCCATGCTGATGCGTTTTTCGATGATTCCCATCTGAATTTCGGGGGGGAGTTTTAGCAATCGAACATAATTCGTTACAGTTGTGCGATCCTTGCCCACACGCTCCGCCAACGCTTCTGTGTTCATGCTGCATTCTTCCATCAAACGTTTAAAACTGATGGCTACTTCGATGGCATTGAGATTTTCACGTTGAATGTTTTCAACCAACGCCATTTCCAACATGCCCTGATCATCTGCTGCACGAACGTAAACCGGTACTTCCTCTAATCCTGCCATTTGGCTGGCACGGAATCGACGCTCCCCACTGATGATTTGATACTTTTTAGCACTGATTCTTCGGACGGTAATCGGCTGAATCAAGCCTAATTCTTTGATGCTTTGAGCCAGTTCGATAAGGGCGTCAGGGGTAAACTCTTGACGAGGTTGAAAAGGATTGGCCTCTATTAGCGAAACTGAAATTAACGAAATATCACCTGCAATATGTCCTATGGTGCTTTCCACTGCGGGTTCTACGTGAACAGAAGCGGAAGAAGCACCCACTTCGTTTTTATCTTTCACCAAATTTCCTGCGTTCTCGAGCAATGCGCTCAATCCCCTTCCTAAAGCTTGTTTTTTAGCCATTGTCGACGTCTATGTATTTATCTTCTCCTTTCATTTTGGTGAGATCGTTCTTTTGAAGAATCTCTCTGGCCAAATTCAAATAATTGATGGATCCTTTACAGCTTGCATCATGCATGATAATGGTTTGACCGAAGCTAGGAGCTTCACCCAAAGTGGTGTTTCGATGAATGACGGTATCAAAAACGATTTCTTGGAAGTGCATTTTCACCTCTTCCAACACTTGATTGCTAAGGCGCAAGC
>CAZJCQ010000041.1:0-24061 GCA_964544665.1 uncultured Chryseobacterium sp.
AACAGCCATTGGGTGGTAAAGCTCAATTTGGAGGTCAGCGTTTTGGTGAGATGGAAGTTTGGGCCTTGGAGGCATTTGGAGCGGCTAATATCCTTCAGGAAATCTTGACGGTGAAGTCAGATGATGTGATGGGTAGAGCGAAGTCTTACGAGTGTATCGTGAAGGGTGAAAATATGCCAACCCCAGGAATCCCAGAATCATTTAACGTATTGTTACATGAATTAAGAGGATTGGGATTGAATATTACCTTGAATCCTTCTAACACTAACAATTAATTAAGAACAGGTTAAACTTTATATTGAATAAAATGCTTCAAGCAAAAAAAGTAAATAAACAGTCTAGTGATTTTAAATCCATCACTATCAGTTTAGCATCGCCAGAGGATATCTTAAGTCGTTCAATGGGAGAGGTTTTAAAGCCAGAAACCATTAACTATAGAACGTACAAGCCCGAGCGTGATGGGTTATTCTGTGAGAAAATTTTTGGACCTGTAAAGGACTACGAATGTCACTGCGGAAAATACAAGCGTATTCGATACAAGGGAATAGTTTGTGATCGTTGTGGTGTAGAGGTTACGGAGAAAAAAGTACGTCGTGAGCGCATGGGTCATATTTCATTGACCGTTCCCGTGGCACACATCTGGTATTTTCGTTCATTGCCCAATAAAATTGGCTATTTATTAGGAATGCCAACCAAGAAGTTGGATCAAATCATTTATTACGAGCGTTATGTGGTAATCAATGTAGGTCCTGCTACCAATGCGGAAGGTAATGCATTGACTGAGGGCGATTTTCTAACGGAAGAGGAGTACATGGATATCTTGGATAAGTTACCAAGAGAGAACCAGTATTTGGACGATAAAGATCCCAATAAGTTCGTTGCTAAGATGGGGGCTGAGGCCTTGCATGAAATGTTGTCTCGTATCAATTTAGATGAATTGTCTTATGACTTGCGATTAAAAGCCAGCACTGAGACTTCTCAACAAAGGAAGAATGAGGCGTTAAAGCGCTTGCAAGTGGTGGAGGCGTTCCGTGATGCGAATACCCGTATCGTGAATAAGCCCGAGTGGATGATTACACGTGTAGTTCCGGTCATTCCACCTGAGTTACGTCCTTTGGTTCCATTGGATGGCGGACGTTTTGCAACCTCTGATTTGAATGATTTATATCGTCGAGTCATTATTCGTAACAATCGTTTGAAGCGTTTGGTGGAGATTAAGGCGCCAGATGTGATTTTGCGTAATGAAAAGCGTATGTTACAAGAGGCGGTCGACTCGTTATTTGATAACAGTCGTAAGTCTTCAGCTGTGAAAACGGAGAGCAACCGTCCATTGAAATCACTTTCTGATTCATTGAAAGGTAAGCAGGGACGTTTCCGTCAAAACTTGTTGGGTAAGCGTGTCGATTATTCTGCACGTTCAGTAATTGTCGTGGGTCCTGAGTTGAAACTGCATGAATGTGGTTTGCCAAAGGACATGGCGGCAGAATTGTTCAAGCCATTCATTATTCGTAAGATGATTGAAAGAGGAGTGGTGAAGACGGTGAAATCAGCTAAGAAAATTGTAGATAAAAAGGAATCCATTGTTTGGGATATTTTAGAGAATGTGCTGAAAGGACATCCAGTTCTTCTGAATCGTGCCCCAACGCTCCACAGATTGGGAATTCAAGCTTTCCAGCCTAAGTTGATTGAAGGAAAGGCGATTCAATTGCATCCATTGGTTTGTACAGCTTTCAACGCCGACTTTGACGGTGACCAGATGGCGGTTCACGTTCCACTGGGACCTGCGGCTATTTTGGAGGCTCAATTGTTAATGTTAGCCTCTCATAATATCTTAAATCCTGCGAATGGTGCGCCGATTACGGTTCCCTC
The DNA here is from genome assembly GCA_964544665.1 of uncultured Chryseobacterium sp. Taxonomy (GTDB): domain Bacteria; phylum Bacteroidota; class Bacteroidia; order Flavobacteriales_D; family Sanyastnellaceae; genus CAMCTV01. The sequence continues at coordinate 1,870 of CAZJCQ010000041.1, forward strand.
TCAGGACATGGTATTGGGATTGTATTATATCACAAAATCAAGAACCGGTACTCCTGAGCATCCTTGCAAAGGAGAAGGCATGACATTCTATTCTCCAGAGGAAGTCATCATTGCTTTCAATGAAGGTAAATTGGATTTGCATGCTAACATCAAGGTTCGTTGGACGGACATTGCAGGAAATGCGAGTATTATCGAAACCACATGTGGACGTGTTATTTTCAATGAAGTGGTTCCGAAAGAAGTGGGATATATCAATCAATTATTGACTAAGAAAGCTTTACGCGATATCATTGGTGATATTTTGAAAGTGGTAGGAGTTGCGAAGGCAGCTAAGTTCTTGGATTCTATGAAAGATTTGGGATACTATTGGGCATTCAAAGGAGGTTTATCCTTTAAGTTGTCTGATGTCGTGATTCCTGCAGAAAAAGATAAGTTGGTGGCTGATGCAACAGCAAAGGTGACCGAGGTATTTGAGAATTACAACATGGGTCTCATTACCAACAACGAACGTTATAATCAGGTGATCGATATTTGGACGAATACCAACTCTCGATTAACGAATATTTTAATGGATCGTTTGAAAACGGACCAGCAAGGCTTCAATAGCATTTATATGATGTTCGATTCTGGAGCTCGTGGATCTAAAGAACAGATTCGTCAGTTGGCAGGTATGCGGGGATTGATGGCGAAGCCGCAAAAGAATGCAGCAGCGGGTGGTCAGGATATGATCGAGAATCCGATCTTGGCGAACTTTAAAGAAGGACTATCCATTTTGGAGTACTTCATTTCTACCCACGGTGCTCGTAAAGGTTTGGCTGATACTGCATTGAAAACAGCGGATGCTGGATATTTGACACGTCGTTTGGTGGATGTCGCCCAGGATGTTATCATCAATGAGGTGGATTGCGGAACATTGAGAGGGTTGGTTACTTCTGCCTTAAAGAAGGCAGATGAAGTAGTCGAGTCTTTAAGAGATCGTATTTTAGGACGTGTGAGTGTTCACGATATTTATCACCCGGAAACGGATGAGTTGATTGTCGGAGCTTCTGAAGAAATTACAGAAGAGATTGCCGACATGATTGATAATGTGGGTATCGAAGAAGTGGAAATTCGCTCTGTACTTACTTGTGAGAGTAAGCGAGGTGTATGCGCGAAATGTTACGGTCGAGATTTGGCAACAGCCAAAATGGTTCAAGAAGGAATGGCGGCAGGTGTCATTGCAGCCCAATCCATTGGTGAGCCAGGAACTCAGTTGACCTTGCGTACCTTCCACACGGGAGGAGCCTCTTCAGCCAGTGCTATTGATAGTGATATCAAGGCGAAGTCGGCAGGGGTGATTGAAATTGATGAATTGCGTACTGTGCAGGCAGAAAAAGGTAAGACCATCGTGGTGTCTCGTTCATCTGAATTGAAGATTATGGATGATAAGACCGGTGCTGCTTTAATGACCGTGAACTTGCCATATGGAGCTACATTGAAAGTTAGCGCAGGAGATAAAGTAGCGAAAGGTGATGTCCTTTGTGAGTTCGATCCGTTCAACAGTGTCATCATTACTGAAGAAGATGGAGTGATTGATTTCAAAGCAGTAGAAGAAGGAATAACCTTCAAGACAGAAGTGGATGAGCAAACTGGTTTCTCTGAGAAGATTATCATCGAGACCAAGGATAAGAAGAAGAATCCAAGTATTGATATCATGAAGAGTAAGGAAGCGGTTAAAACCTATTCTTTGCCAGTAGGAGCTCACTTGAATATTGAGAATGGACAAAAGGTGACCAAAGGTACCATCTTAGCCAAGATCCCAAGAATGGCGGGACGTGGTGGTGATATCACAGGAGGTCTACCACGCGTAACCGAATTGTTTGAAGCGCGTAATCCATCAAATCCTGCTGTGGTTTCTGAAATCGATGGAATTGTGGCGTATGGAGGAGTGAAAAGAGGAAATCGTGAGATCACGGTTACTTCAAGAACTGGAGAAGAACGAAAATACTTGATTCCGCTTTCTAAGCATATCTTGGTTCAGGCAGAGGACTTCGTTCGTGCGGGTATGCCTTTATCCGATGGAGCGGTATCTCCAGGTGATATATTAGATATTCAAGGGCCAACAGCGGTTCAAGAGTACTTGGTCAATGAGATACAAGAGGTATATCGTTTGCAAGGGGTGAAAATCAATGATAAGCATTTCGAGGTAATCGTTCGTCAGATGATGAGAAAGGTCGATATTATCGACGCAGGTGATAGCCGTTTCTTGGAAGGTACTTCCGTTGATAAAGCGGAGTTCATTGAAGAAAACGACCTATTGTTCGATAAGGCCGTGTTATTAGATGCGGGAGGCAGCGATCGTTATTTTGCAGGACAGATTATCAGTGTTCGTCAAATGAGAGATGAGAATGTGATCTTGAAGCGCAATGATAAACCAGAAATGCAGTCTCGACCTGCCATTACAGCAACGGCACGTCCAATGTTACAAGGCATCACAAGAGCTTCGCTTCAAACGGAATCTTGGATTTCTGCCGCTTCTTTCCAAGAGACAACAAAGGTGTTGAATGAAGCGGCTGTTCAAGGAAAGACCGATTATTTGATTGGATTAAAAGAAAATGTAATTGTAGGTCACCATATACCTGCGGGAACGGGAGTTAGAAGGTTCCAAAAAATGATCGTGGGTTCCAATCAAGAATATGTAGACTTGGTTGCTAAAAAAGAAAATGAGTCTATTGTGGAATAATCATAGCTCAAATAGTTTAAAAAATCCTCCGTTTGGAGGATTTTTTTTATCTATTCAAATGTAAATTTAACCGATGAAATTAAAAGGGGTCTTCTTTTGTTTGGCATTGATTTTTGCAGTGAGGAGTCATGCGCAAAATTTAGATTCCTTGGAGATGAGAAAGAAAGTATTATCACTCATCAATGTTGACTCAATCGTGGTGAATAAGAATCAAGTCTCCACCTTAGCGGCATTTGAAGAGCGAGACAGTAGAGAGGTACCCGGATCTTTATTAATTATTACTGAGGAAGAGATTGCCGCTATGAATGCAAAGGATCTATTGGATGTTTTGTTGATGACGACCAATATTTCGCTTGGAAGAGATGTGGAGGATGGGATAGGAGTTGCGGTGAGGGGAAATTGGGCACAAGAAGGAAAGGTGTTGATGATGATTAATGGAGTTCCCGTTAATGATCTTGATTATGGAACCTACAATTTGGGAGGTCGAGTATCCTTGAATATGGTCAGTAGGATCGAAATTACCATGGGGCCTGGATCTGTCAAATATGGTGGAACAGCAGCTTTGGGAGTAATTAATGTTGTTTTAAAAAGCAACTCGGAGTTTGGAGGTTCAATGGTAGAGGGTGATTTGAATTATTCACGAGGAATCAATACTCGCAAATCCTTTAGCTATTTTGGAAATTATTCTATCAATAATAAATACAAATTGTCTGTTGGGTTTAATACCACGAAAACTTTGCGCAGTACAGTAAATCAGATCCTTCCTTATGGTGATACTTTATCTTGGGCAGATAGTTCTCAAGTCGATGCGACCTATTTTAATATTGGCTTGCAGCGGAATCGTTTTAAAAGTAATATTTATTTTAGTAATTACCAGTATAACGTTAGCGACGCCCAGAATAGTGTGTTGATGAGGCAATTGGGAGCAGATTTACAATGGAATGACAAGTTGGCTAGTCATACTAAAATTAGGTATCAGTTTTTATTTCAAGATCAGTTGCCATGGTTTGACATCAATACGGCAGATTCTGCATATTTTGCTTCCAATACAAGAGCACAGAAATCACAATTTAACGTGTCATTGAATTCGAAGGTAAATTCGGATTTCTTTGTTGACTATGGATTCCAAGCTTATCAGCAGCGAAGTACCATTGTGATGCGCAATCAGGTTTTTAATATCAATGGAAGTAACAATGTGAGTGTAGAGGACGCGGCTATTTATGCGGAATTGTTTTACAGAGGAAGTTGGGGATCTGTAACAGCGGGAGCAAGAATGGAAACGCATACTTTTTCCAAATTGCAATTCGCGCCAAGAATTGCGTATAATAAAATATTCGAGAGAATATATGTAAAAGCTATGTTTAGTGAGGCCTTTAAAATACCAACTTTGCAGAATGTAAATAATGGTCCGGCTGAAAAGTCTTTAAAAAACGAAAATGTGCTGATGTACGAAGCCTCTCTTGGTGGGAAAATTCTAAACATTTTTGAAAGTGAAATTTCGTTGTTTCACAGTGAGATTTCAAATCCAATTGTATATGTGAGTGATGGGAGTAACGATAATTATCTTAACCGAATTAGATCTGGAACAGAGGGGCTCGATTGGTATTTAGCATACAGGACGAAGAATAATCAATGTAAAATTTCTTCTTCCTATTACCGAGTCATTAAAGAATCGGATTTTCAAGATGTTGAAGTTCACCATGATAGTAAGGCGTATTGGGGAATGCCGAATTATCGATTAGGATTTCAATATGTTCATTATTTCGAGAAAAAATGGTCGATACAAACAGCAGCGATTATTCAGGATAAATTCAATCTAGATTACCAACCCGATCAGCCGATACAAAATGGACCGATTTTAAATTTATCGATTATTAAATTATCAGATAAGATTAAGAATTTGAAGTTTAACATCGGCGTAACCAATCTCTTGAATAGTGAAAGTTGGATTGGAAGTCCGTACGCTTCTCAGTTGACGATTATGCCCATTTATCAGAGACAGTTTTGTATTTCGGTTCAATATAAACTAGATTGATTTGAGATTGAAAGTTCACATATTTCTTATACTAATTACGTTAATCACGTCACTACAGGCTGAAGGACAAAAGGATTCTTTGGGCCTGTGTAATCAGTTTCTTGATAATGCTCAGCAAGATTTGTTAAAGGGTAGGTTTATTGAGGCTGAGACGTCGGCATTTACAGGATGGGAATTGTCACAACAAATAGGGGATGAGATCACTATGTCAAGGGCGTGTTTTTTATTGTCAGAGTGTGAACGTCAATTGAACAAAGATGCCGAGGCATATGATTTTGCCATTAGAGGAAGGTTTATCGCGGATAATGTAAGTTCCAACAATATATTGGCTTGTCACCTTTCGTTAATGCGGGTGCTGGAAAAGATGGAATTATGGGATGCCATCATTGATTTTGATGATCGTTTTAATTTTAAAGGATTCATTTCATTCACCGATCACGCAGAATTGTTGTTGATCCGCAATTCGGCCAGAACCAGTAAAGGTCAATATCAAGCGGCTTTCAGTAGTTTCAAGGAATTTGAAGAAAAGCACTCCAGTGATCTCGCAATTAATCCAGAGATTAATGAAATCTTGTTAGCAAAAATGGTAGAGAGTGGTGTGCAGTCCAACAATTGGACTGTTGCAGAGAAGGATTGTGATCGATTATTGAAAACGTATTACAATAAGGTAGATAAGAGTAAGAGGATAAGATGGAATGGATGGAGAGCGGAAATCTTGCAACATAAAAAAGATTATAATGCCGCCATTGATTTTTACAATCGCTCATTGCAATTATGTTCTAATTCAGATGACTATTTACGACTGCCACTTTTAATCAATATTGCGCGGTGCTATTACCAAATGGATAACTTGATTCAAACGCAGCAAATATTGGATCAAGCCCTTGAACTGAGCGAACAGTTGGGAAATAACTATTATCAGGCGCTGTGTAACGTATTTTTTTCGGCCATTAGTAATCAGAAAGGATGGTTGAATTATTCCATAGAATACGCTCAACTCGCGTTGAATTTTGCAGAAAAGGCGAATGATTGGGATATCCATTATGAGATGCATCAGTTGCTGGCGAAATATCAAGCATTAAATGGTAAGTCAGAGTTGGCAGCTTATCATCAGCAAGAGGCCATCAAGGTTAAAACAGAGATGGATAATCAAGAGGCCATTGATGCGTTGAGGCAATCTGAGCGAATGAGCAAGCTCATGGGTAAAGAGTATTGGATAAAATCGGATGTGGAAGGGCAACGTGATCGCAAGAAAATGGCTGAGATGAAAGTTCTCCGATCTCGTCAAGAAAAGCAAGATGCAGAGGTGCAGAATCGAAAGCGGATGGATGATATTCAACGCGATTTACTTATTAGTGAAACCCAACGGGAGAAAGAAAGAGCGGATGCGGAGCTTCTTCGAGCCAGTCAGTTAAATATCATTCAGGAATTGGAACTAAAGAGACGACAGCAAGAGAATGAGAGTTTGGCTTTGGAAAATGAAGCCAATAAAAAGGAGTTGGAGTTACGAACGTCAGAGGCAGAACGTTCTCGATTGGAGTTTGAAGATCAGGAGAAGTCTAGAAAAATTGGTCAACAAAATAAGGAAAGGACTTATATCATGATCGCCTCAGGGGTATTGTTGGCCAGTTTGCTCGTTGTATTGTTCTTTTTAAACAGTCTCAGAAAGAAGAATCAGATCATTAAAGTTCAAAATGAAAAAATCAAGTTGGTCAATGAAACTTTGAATGAAAAGAACCATGAAATCGTTTCTGGTATTGAGTATGCCAGTAAATTTCAATCCATCGTTTTTCCAACTGAGGCGGATTTGAAAACGCATATAGAAGGAGCCTTTATTCTTCATCGTCCTCTTGAGATTGTTAGTGGCGATTTGCCATTTGTATTGAAAGATAATGAGTATTTGTATGTAGCAGCGGTAGATTGTATTGGGCATGGAGTAGCAGCTTCTATGCTTTCCATTATGAGTTATTTTAATTTAAGTGAAATTATTCGTAGTAAATCGTTTAGTCAATGCAGTGAAATACTGGGCGAACTTCACAGACGTCTAGAGGTGCGAAGCAATGAGGTGAAGGTGATTGAGAATAATTTTTTGGTGAGCATTGATATTGCATTGATTCGGATTAATTTAAACTCAAATGAGATACAATTCTCTGGAGCCAACCTTCCCATGATTTTGCAAACTAGAAATGGAACTGAACTGATCAAGGGAAATACTTTTTCTATTGGAGAGAATAGTTCACAGCGGAATTTGATTTATACCGATTCCAATCATGTTTTGGAAAAGGGAGATAGAATGTTTATTTTTAGCGATGGTTTCTTTCATCAATTTGGAGGTGTGGAAATGAAACAAAAGCTTTCGAAAAAACGTACGAACGAATGGATCTCTGAAAATGCGCATCTTTCGATTGGTGAAATGAAGGGGAAAATGAATAGCTTGTTTGAAGAATGGAAAGGCAAGGCCATACAAACAGATGATGTTGTTTTTATAGGATTAGAACTTTAAAAAAAATAGGATATAATGAGCAATGTTTTGAATTATTCAGGGATGAATAACGAAAAGATTAACGCGAATCTACTCAGTTTGATTCAGGAGTTATCTAAGAATTCAGTTCCCAATAAGACCCTAGTAAAGCAAACCATTTTATCTTCCATCGAATTATTGGATAATGCGCTTCGTCATGGGTGTAATCACGAGATTTCTATTAATCTTGAATTATTGGAATCTGGGGTTCAAATCATTGTTTCTAACTATGCGTTGTTGCCTGACATCAATCGATTAAAAGAGTCTGTTCAGCAGTTGTTGAAAATGGATAGGGTGGAATTAGAGGCCTTGTATTTTAAAAAATTAAAAGAAGGTTTGATGAATGAGCGGGGAGGTGCAGGTCTTGGACTAATTCAGGTGATTCGAAATGGTGTTACCCATTTCCATGTACAATCATCAGCGCATCAAGAGGACATCTATCGTTGCCAATGTATAGTAAATTTTGAAAAAATATCTTAAGTCATGAGTACGGAGAAATCATTTGTTGTTGCAAGTACTAGTTCAACCCCGCAGGTTGCGTATTCTACTACTTCTGGATTATGTTCATTGGTGGGTGTGTCAACGCCCGTGGATTCAATGGATTTTTATCGCCCGATCATTCAATGGGTAATGGATCATCAATCAGAAATTAAAGAGGGAACTCAATTTGAATTTCAGCTCAACTATTTTAATTCTTCCTCTATGAAGGCTTTGCTTTGGTTGATTCAGCAGATATCCGAGTTAATTCAATCTGGAAAAGATTGGAAATTGGTTTGGGTGGTTTTAGAGGAGGACGAGTTCATGCAGGAGGGTGGTGAGGCCATTCAGTCTTTAATAGATTCAGATTTGCTCATTGAATCGAGAAACTGATCAACTCATACGTTCCCTGAATAATTCGATATCTTCTTTATTGATATCTAGGTGGAGCACCAATCTAATTTTATCTGGACCAAATGGGAAACAAAGAATCCCTTTGGTTTTCAAATGTTCGACAAATTCCAAAGCCCCTTTTGGATGAGATGTTTCTGCAATGACAATGTTGGTGCTAATGGGAAATATCGACTTGATTTCCTTTTGTTGATGTAATATCTCACCAATTACTTTTGCATTTTCATGATCCGTTTGGATTCTTTGCAAGTTGTTTTTTAATGCAAATAGGCCACCAGCGGCAATGATACCTGCTTGACGCATTCCGCCGCCCATACTTTTTCTTCTTCTTCTTGCCGCGGCAATAAATTCTGAGTTTCCTATCAGCATAGATCCTACAGGTGCTCCGAGGCCTTTACTCAAACAGATGCTTATGCTATCAAAGTATTGGGCATATTCTTGAGGTGAAACTTTTGTTTCTGCAAGTGCGTTGAATAATCGAGCACCATCGCAATGCAGTTTCATTCCGTTATCATCACAGACCTTCCGAATTTTTTTAATTTCCTCAAGATCCCAAATAGCACCACCTCCTTTGTTAACGGTATCTTCAATACATACTAAACGCGTCCATGGTAAATGAATGTCATTTCGATTATTGATATTGGTCAAAACATCTTGAGCGGTAAATTTTCCAAAAGGACCTTCTATTAAGCGTACACTAGCGCCTGCATTTAATGCGATACCACCGCCCTCATAAATGTAAATGTGCGCCAAGTGTGAGCAAATTACCTCATCGCCAGGACGTGTATGAACGTTAATGGCGATTTGATTGGTCTGAGTACCGGAGGTGCAATAGAGAGCGGCTTCTGTTCCAAATAATTGCACGGTGTAGTGTTCTAATTCTTTAACGGTGGGGTCTTCATGAAATACATCATCTCCTACAATGGCATTGGCCATTGCCATGCGCATTTCCTTTGAGGGTTGAGTAAAAGTATCGCTTCTTAAATCAATGATTTTCATGAGGCCTTGGTTTTAAATTCTGATGTAAAGTGGAAGGATAGCTCGGGGTAATTGGACTGCTCCATATCCAAGATGAATTTACTAGGCGCCAAGTAAACATCATGGCCTTCTTTGTCCACTACGATATTATTTCCTTTGATTCTTTTAAATTCAGATAATTTATTTTCATCTGTAGTGGTGATCCAACATGCCTTATAAAAAGATTTGGTTTCGAACTCGCATTTTGCTCCATACTCGTGCTCCAATCGGTATTTGATGACCTCAAATTGCAGTTCACCCACCGTGCCGACCACTTTTCTGGATCCTGGTTCTTGCAAGAACAATTGCGCTACTCCTTCTTCTGTTAATTGACGAATACCTTTGTCCAATTGTTTGGATTTCATGGGATCTTTATTGATCAACTCTTTAAAAATCTCTGGTGAGAAGCTTGGAATTCCTCGGTACTGTAAATTCTCTCCTTCCGTAAGGGTATCTCCAATCTTAAAATTCCCGGTGTCATATAGGCCAATGACATCGCCGGGATAGGCCTCTTCTACGGTGCTCTTTGTGGAAGCCATGAAGGTTACTGGATTGGGATATTTGAATTCCTTTTGTAAGCGGGTGTGTTTGTAGAATTTATTTTTTTCAAACACTCCGGAGACCACCCTCAGGAAAGCGATCCGATCACGATGGCGGGGATCAATATTGGCGTGTATTTTAAAAACGAATCCGCTGAAATTTTTCTCCGCAGGTTCAATGAATCGGGCATCCGTTTCTCGACCTTTTGGCGTAGGTGCTACTTGGATAAATTTGTCCAACAGTTCTTGTACACCAAAATTATTCATTGCAGAGCCAAAGAAAACGGGTGCTAATTCACCTTTCAAATAACGTTGCACATCAAAGGGTTCATAGACACTATCAATCAATTCCACGTCATCTCTAAGTTGTTGTGCGTATTCGCCACAAAATTGATCCACCATGGGGTCATTGAGATCGTTGACTTGTATGACTTCGTCATTGATTTTTGTTTTGAGCGATTCAAACAGATTGAGCGCTTTATCATACAATTTGTAAACCCCTTTAAATGAGTATCCTTTTGAAATGGGCCAAGACAAGGGTTGTACTTTTATATCTAATTTTTTCTCCAACTCATCTAGCAAGTCGAAAGGATCTTGTCCTTCCAAGTCCATTTTATTAATGAAGACAATCACCGGGGTGTTGCGCATTCTGCACACTTGCATTAATCTCTCTGTTTGCGCCTCAACCCCTTTGACACTATCGATTACCAGTATTACGCTGTCCACCGCAGTTAATGTGCGATAGGTATCTTCCGCAAAATCTTTGTGACCAGGGGTGTCGAGTAAATTGATTTGCATTCCGTTGTATTCAAATACCATCACGGAGGTAGCCACCGAGATTCCTCTTTGCCTTTCAATTTCCATGAAGTCGGACGCAGCGGTTTTGGTAATTTTATTGCTTTTAACAGCACCTGCCGTTTGAATGGCTCCACCAAATAACAATAATTTTTCGGTCAATGTGGTTTTCCCAGCATCCGGGTGAGAGATGATGGCAAAGGTTCTTCTTCTGCTGATTTCTTCCAACTTATCCATGCGGCAAAGATAGGACAATGGTAAAAAAAAACCTGGCCGAAGCCAGGTTTCAATGAGGATAATAAAGATTCTATTTGACGAGTTTGATAGACTTTAATTGATCATTGGTTTGAAAGCTAAAAGCATACATTCCATTGGCCCAATGACTCATATCAATAACTAGCGAATGTTTACCCGATGCAAATGTTTTGGTCTCGGATTGTTCGATTACACGGCCCTGCATATCTGTTATTTTCCAAGATCCACGGGTGTTTTGAGGAATTTGGATTTGAATTTGGGTAGAGGTGGTAGCAGGGTTGGGATAGGCGGAAATAGCGAGCGGGGAGGAAGCACCTTGGATATTATTGACGCTCAGGCTTTCATCAGAGTTGATGCGAACCATGGGAATACCATAGGTCCAACCCCATGATGTCCCATCATTGAACCAAGATCCTGGCCATGTATTGAAACCAGAAACTGCAATATCAGTTAGGTCGGTAGAGGTGACAGCCGCCAGATATGTCTTACCGGCTTGCACTTGCGCAGGACCATCCACAAATGGCAATGTAATAAAATTTGATTGCCCTGCGATGTTGTCATCTGCCGCTGTTACAGCGTACTCAATGGTGTTTTGCTGAGTGTCTACCAAAATGGGAATACCCGCTGAATCGACTCCTTGGAATTCATAAAGTTTTGCAGTAATCGGGGAACCTTCTCCGGTTGTACCATAACGCAACGCGACCTCAATGGCACCTAGCTGATCGTCTTGATAAATATCAAACAGATTTCCGAATTCATAAACAGTCGAATTACCGTAAAACAATTGACACACCTCATTGTCACGCGCATACTCATATTGTGTGATTTCCATGTAGTTGGTAGAAAGGTTATTGATCATGTTTACCTCATCGATCCCCACGCTCACAGAGCCATATAAGGTTACAACCCCAAGTTCAGAGGGGGTGAATGAAGTGATGTTGGTAACGGTATCTCTTTGAAGAGAATTTAAGGTGATATTGGTCGGAGAGTCAAAAGGTCCGTAGTTAACGAAATTTTGAGAGCACGCAAAACTGACGATCGGATTGGTTTGTGCTGCAACTCCACCATTGGTAATGACCGCGGTAACTTGAACAGGACTGACTTGATTCAACGGAACTTTTTTGTAGTCCAGGAGTCCATTCGCAATAGTCGCATTGTCCCAATTACCAAAAACTACTTTATTGGTCAATAAATCCAATGAATCCATTTCTTGAATAACTACATTATCCACTGCATATCCTGATGCCCATTCTCCATTATCTGACCACTGGAAGCGCAATTGTAAATTAGACATATTGTCAAAGGCGGTTAATGGAATTACAGCATTTTGCCAGTAGGATTCATCCACATTAAGATCTGTAAGGGTGTCATTTGGAAGAAGAGGAATTACACTAAATGTAAGTCCGCCATCCGTTGACATGGCAATTCGGGCGGCTCCCGCTCCGAAGTTTTGATCATGAAAAAAATCAAAATACAAGGCCATGTTGCTCAAACCCGTAAAGTCCAAGATGGGTGTTTCTAGCCAGGCATTCATCAAATCGCAATCACATGGTTCAGGATCATCGTTGGCACCTGCGAACAAATTTCCTGGAGTGGTGTTCGGTACCGGCCAGTATCCACCAGTATTAGCGGTGGTGGCGTCATAAATTTTAAAAGCAGAAGTAGTGGTAATGCCAGTATTATCGAGTACTTGATTGGTCATCCAGGTTCCGGGAATAGTCGCGGGTAATGGATCCAAAGTGCCGTCAAAATTCTCTTGTAATACAACGATGCGATTGCTATGTGCTACTGTGGGAGTGAACTCTTGGTGCGGAGTAGCCACTGTACTTTGCTGCGATTTGGAAATGATGTGTTGGTGAGCTTGCTGAATTTGACCAATCACAGGAATGGTCAGCAACATATTGAGAGCAATGAGTGTAAAAACTTTATTTTTCATGAAATATTATTTTTTTCGAAAGTAGGGAATAAAATGTTTTTTCTAAGGGACAATACGCAATTTGTATAAGTATTTATATTCTATATTTGAAGCTTAATTTTTATTTATGAGTACAATTGCAAATGTTCATGCCCGCCAAATTTTGGATTCACGAGGCAATCCAACGATCGAAGTAGAAGTAACCACTGCAGAAGGAGTAATGGGGAGGGCTGCGGTTCCCTCAGGTGCTTCGACAGGGATGCATGAGGCCGTGGAATTAAGAGATAATGATAAGTCGAGATATTTGGGTAAAGGGGTTACTCGTGCCGTGCAAAATGTATTGGATACGTTGAATACCAATTTGCAAGGTGCTTCTATATTCGAGCAAAACTTAATCGATAGAGCAATGTGCGCTATCGACGGAACAGAAAATAAGGCAGGTTTAGGTGCGAATGCATTGTTGGGTGTTTCTTTAGCTACGGCGCACGCTGCAGCCAATACGTTGGGTTTGCCCTTGTATCGCTATGTTGGAGGAGTTAATGCGAACACCTTACCCATTCCATTGATGAACATTATCAATGGTGGGGCACATGCCGATAACAAAGTGGATGTGCAAGAATTCATGATTTTGCCGGTAGGTGCTGAACGTTTTTCAGATGCGTTGCGAATGGGCGCAGAGGTGTTTCATCATTTGAAAGCGGTTTTGAAAAAACAAGGGCACATGACCAATGTAGGCGATGAGGGAGGATTTGCTCCCAATTTAGCAAGCAATGAAGATGCCTTGAAGGTGGTGATGCAAGCCATAGAGTCGGCAGGGTATAAACCAGGCGAGGATATTTGTATCGGATTGGATTGTGCATCTACGGAATTTTTTAATGCTGAAAAAAAGATGTATCAATTGGAGAGCACAGGAGAGTCTTTGAATAGCGCGCAGATGGTAGATATGTGGGCAGACTGGTGCTCAAGATATCCGATTGTGAGCATTGAAGATGGTTGCGCAGAGGATGATTGGGATGGATGGAAAATGCTCACGGAGAAGTTGGGAAGCAAAGTACAATTGGTAGGCGATGATTTGTTTGTTACCAACGTTAATCGTTTGGCCACAGGAATTGAGAATGGTATTGCCAATTCAATATTGGTTAAAGTAAATCAGATTGGTACGTTGACCGAAACGATTGATGCGGTGAATATGGCGCATCGCGCTGGTTATACCTCCATCATGAGTCATCGTTCCGGTGAGACTGAGGATACCACAATTGCCGATTTAGCAGTGGCGTTGAATACAGGACAAATCAAAACCGGTTCTGCCTCTAGAAGCGACCGTATTGCCAAGTACAATCAGCTATTGCGCATTGAAGAGCAATTGGGTAAGATGGCATATTATCCAGGGAAGAATTTCCCGTTTATGCCATGATCTCGGGTAGAGAAAAATAAAGGGGGCTTGGGCCCCTTTTTTTTTGAGGTTGGAATGGGGTACCTTTCTATTGGTAATCTTAATGGTGGGCAAGCGCTTTTTGTTTTTAAGTACGCTCAGCTAAGATTGTATTGGACAAACCCGAAGTTTAGGGAATAAAAAAAGGAGCGAATGCTCCTTTAACCCCTCCATTTTATTCGTTACATTACTTAAAATAGCTCAGCACCTGTTCGATGATGTAATGTTGTATTTCATCAGTCATTTCGGTATGTATGGGCAATGAAATTACATTTTGACAAAGCGTTTCGGTCATGGTTAAACTTCCTTCTTCAAATTTACTCATGGTGTATCCTTTTTGTAAATGTACAGGAAGGGGATAGTAAATCATGGTGGGTATCCCTTTGCTTTTTAAATACGCTTGAAAAGCTTCTCTGTCCACATTACAGCAGGTGAGGGTATATTGATGAAAAACGTGCGTGCTTTTGCTACTTCTCACCGGTGTTTTGAGATTAGGGTGGTTGGCGAAAGCTTGGTCATATTGGTCTGCAACCTTCCTGCGAGCTGCGCTGTAGTTATCTAAGTGCGGTATTTTGCAATTCAAAATCGCGGCTTGAATGGTGTCTAATCTGGAATTGACTCCGACAATATCGTGGTAGTATCTAATTTTCTGTCCATGGTTAGCGACCATTCTTAGTTGGTCGGCCAAATCATCGTTATTCGTGAAAATGGCACCGCCATCTCCATAACATCCCAGATTTTTTGACGGAAAAAAACTGGTGGTTCCAATATCTCCCATACATCCTGCTGCTGCCGATTGGCCATTGCTGAAGGTGTATCTCGCGCCAATAGCTTGAGCCGTGTCTTCAATTACATATAAGTGGTGCTTTTTAGCAACAGCAAGAATTTCCTCCATGTCAGCACATTGGCCATACAGATGAACAGGCACAATGGCTTTGGTTTTATCGGTGATGGCCGCTTCAATGGCCGTTGGATCCATTGTAAAAGTATCTGGATTTACTTCGATAAAGACGGGAGTGAGTTTCAGTAATGCAATTACTTCGCAGGTAGCTACGTAAGTGTAACTGGTGGTTATCACTTCGTCTCCTGGTTGTAAGTTCAATGCCATCATGGCAATTTGTAAGGCATCTGTTCCATTGGCACAGGGAATCACATGCTTGACGTTCAAGTAGCTTTGTAACGATTCACTCAATTGTTTGACTTGTGGACCGTTGATGAAGCTCGATTGATCAATTACTTCTTGAATAGCGGCATCTACCTCGTTTTTGATTTTTAGATACTGACCTTTAAGGTCGACCATGTGTATGTTTTCCATGATTATTTCTTTGATAAATGCGAGATGCTGCGCTGCACTGCATTGCTGAGTCTCATAAAATCCTCAGCGGTCATTTGTTTGTTTTCTTGAATTCGTTTTAACTCTTGTTGTGCTTCTCTTAAGGTATCTACCACTTGCATAAGATGCGCTTGTGCTTCCTTTTTTTCACCTTCTTGTAAATGAATTGTGTTCAAACTGTTTCGATACAATTTTTCCAATTCGGCAATTTTTTGAGCGCTTTCGGCATGATCAGGATGGGGCTCATGAACCACTACTTTTTGTTCTTTCACCACCACCTCTTTTTGCGGAGCGGATACGTTTGTTTTCTTTCTGCGCGCTATGGAAATCAATAAACAGAATAATAATAGCAGAGCCACACCTGCGATTCCTGCGGCAGTGTAAATCCATGTTTGCTTTTCCTGAATGAGTTGGTTGTTCATCTCTTGTGCAAAAGCATGTTTATTATCCCACTTCACTAATTCTTGCAAAAGCGAATCTCGCTCTACGCTCAGCGTTTGCATTTTCTTATCCAGTGTTGCGCGCTCTAATTCACTGATTCTATTTTGTGTGGACTGAATTTCAATGGCAAGTTTATGAAAGTTCAGAAACTTTAGTTTTTCCTTTAAAACTTGAATTTTTAAGTCGGCATTATCTATTCGAGTGAGCAGCATTTCGAGTGAGTCGATCACCAACAAATCATTTCTAAACAAGAGTGGATTGATATTTTCTACTTTCCAGTTTTGTAAAATGCGTTCTGCCTCTTCTGTATTGACTTCAAGTGGATTTGCTCCGACGCTCATCAATTTAAAGCTGGTTTGGGGAGCGGGCATTTGTCCGTAAATCGAACATGGGGAAGTGCAGATAAAAAGCAGTGTGAAATAAAGGATTTTCTTCATGGCGTGCGCAAGTTACTTCTTTTTTTAAATTCTTCCCAGTATGGATCTTCTCCTTTCACAAAATTACTTCTTTTCCAGTTTATTTTAAAATCAGGTTCGATGGGAGTGGGGGTATACTGAAATTGGTTAGTGTAATTATATCGAATGGTGCTAATATTTACGATCAAGTGAGATATCGGAAGGATGTAGGGAAATGTATTGCCATAGGTGCCGGTCATGGGCCCCATAACTGGCTCACCCCAATGTTCTCCTCTTTTGGTTTCATGAAAATGATGGGTGAAGTCAACTCCAGCGGAGGCGGTAAGGGCATCCGCCCACAGGATAGCGGTTTTATTGAATACTCCTTTTTTTCTAATGCAGGGCTTATGAAAGTATACCGTATCTATCGCATACAATGGAATCCTCCTCAGCTCAACATAATTGTAAATGTCCTCTTGATTTTTTAAAAAATGCATTACCCACCATTGAACTAATTTTCTATTTAAAAAAGGGAAGCGTTGGTCAGAAATTTTACTTTTTCTTCCCACTATATTGGCGGGTGTATTATATCCGTTGGGATCGATAAACGAGTATAAGTATTCAACTTCTGTGCTCAGCCCTCCTGAGTTTCCTCTAATATCAATGATAAGGGTATCCAAGTTTTGACGGTCGATTTTTTGAAAAGCTTTTTTAATTTTCCTTTGATATCGGATCAAATTTGGAGGAGCGAAAGTAGATACTTTCAAATAGGCGGTTTTATTTCCTCGCTTTTGAAAAAATACGGGAGGATCTTCTGTGGAAGTTGATTTTTTTCTCGCTTTTTCCCAGGCTTTCCTATTCAATGTTTGAGTACGAATGTGAATGATGGTATCTCGTTCATTGAGGAAGCGTTGAACTTTGATTGAGATGGAATCACTTTTTTTAATAACAAAAAGCGCGGTGGTCAATGAGAAGAGTGCGTCGCGCATGCGGTAATCGGAGACAATGGCATCCCCCTCGATAAGAGAGAAATCACCTGCCCATTCATTGATTTGCTCAAGTGGAATATCATTGATGGATAGGAGGGAATCTCCGGGTTGTAGATTGGCTAAATTCCCTTGTGCAATGTAGCCGCCTCTTTTACGAATAGGCAGTATACTCCCTTTGTTCAAAAGGTGATGTTGCCACAAATACGAATATCCCACTTGGGTATGACTGTCCTTGAGTGTTTTGAGAAATCTTCCCATTTGCTGAGCGAAAATGGGTAGGCTCATGGAATCAACAAGACTACTATATAAAGTCGCTTTTGCAGTCTGATATTCTTCCGGAGTGCAGTAAATAAAAAGGTCGGGGTGAGAACGCTCTAAACAAAAAACCAAGGAATCAACATCTTTCTTCAGTTGTTCTTTAGGCCATTTTTTTTCTTGGGAAAAGCCCGTAACGGCTAAAAAACAAAGTATCAGAAAAATGAAAGTTCTCATTCATTATTTCTTTTCTGCACCATTGTCAATATGGTTGCAAGTGCCACCGTTTCTCCGGTTTCATCATATACATCAACGAAGAATTTTACAATGCCTTTTGCAATGTCTTCTTCATTTCGTTTTTCTTGATCGACTTTTTCTTTCACGGTAAATCGAACGGCGATGGTCATTCCGGGATAAACGGGTTTGGTGAATCGACAATCTTCGAGTCCATAGTTCAATAGCACAGGACCTTTTTTCGGATCTACAAAAAGTCCAGCTGCTTTGGACATGACAAAATATCCATGAGCGACTCTTCTTTCGAAAATGGTTCCTTCGAGACTCGTTGCATCCATGTGTGCGTAGAAATTATCTCCGCTTACATTCGCGAAATTCACAATATCTGCGTCGGTAACGGTGTGCTTGTGTGTAAAGACGGTATCTCCAATTACCAGATCTTCGAAATATTGACGGAATAAGTGCGGGTGCGCTTCTTTTTGCGCGGCTCCCTGTTGATACACATTGGTGATATGGGTAATGGTGGTGGGAGTACCTTGAATGGCGGTTCTTTGCATATAGTGTAGCACACCTCTTTTTCCTCCCATTTCCTCGCCACCTCCCGCTCTTCCAGGACCTCCGTGAACTAATAAAGGCATGGGAGATCCGTGTCCTGTGCTCTCTACAGCGGACTCTCTGTTCAGAATGAGAATTCGACCTAAATGCGAAGCGGCACCAATGGCGAATTCCTTGGCTTGTTGCGGATCATTGGTCACCATGCTGGAGACCAAGGAGCCCTTTCCTAATTTAACTAATGCGATGGCTTCATCGGTGTCTTGATACGGCATGATGGTAGCCACGGGTCCAAATGCTTCAATCTGATGTGATTTTTGGTTTTTGAATGGTTCGTGGTTGTATAATACAACGGGAGTAATAAAGGCTCCTAGTTCGGATGAACAATCAACAAAGGTTGTTTGGCTGTTTTCGTACCAAACCTCAGACTCTGATTTAAGTAGGGCTATTTTTTCTAAAACATCGATGCGTTGTGATTGAGAGGCCAAGGCCCCCATCCTAACTTTTTCATTTTTGGGATCACCGATTACAATTTGATCAAGTGTTTTGGATAAAGCCTCTTTAACCGCTTCGGTTAAATGTGCGGGAACAATGATGCGTCGGATTGCGGTACATTTTTGTCCGCACTTGACCGTCATTTCTTTCCTTACTTCTTTGATGAATAAATCAAATTCGGGCGTTCCGGGCTCCGCATCTTTCCCCAAAACACAAGCATTGAGTGAATCGGCTTCCAGGTTGAAAGGAATGGCATTGGCAATGATGTTGGGGTGTGCTTTGAGGAGTTGTCCTGTTGAAGCCGAGCCTGTGAACGTGACGACATCTTGCATGATTAAATGTTGCAATGCGTCTTTTGCACTTCCCATGATCAATTGAAGGGATCCTTCGGGAAGGATTTTAGAGGCAATGATGTCTTTTACTACGGCTTCAGTCAAATATCCAGAAATTGAGGCTGGCTTGACGACGGCGGGCATCCCAGCCAGGAGATTCACAGCGATTTTTTCGAGCATTCCCCAAATCGGGAAGTTGAATGCATTTATATGTAAGGCTACTCCTTCCTTGGGGACCATGATATGATGACCAGCAAATGTTCCGTTCTTGGAAAGACGGGCCATTTCACCGTCTACATAATAACGCTCATTCGGAAATTGTTTTCTTAAACTCGCATAGGCGAATAGGTTGCCAATACCGCCATCTATGTCAATCCACGAATCGACTTTTGTTGCACCTGTATGGTAACTAAGATCATAATAATGGGCCTTTTTTTCATTTAAAAAAAGCGCCAACGCTTTCAGCATTCTTCCCCTTTCATGAAAAGTCATTTTCCTTAACGCCTGTCCTCCTTTTTCTCTTCCATACTGAAAAACATCAGCGAAGTTTACACCCTCCGTGCTGATGCTAAAAAGTTCATCTTGATGAATAGCATCATGCAATGTTTGCATAGAACCACTGGGGGTTACCCATTGACCTTGAATATAATGTTCTAGTATTCTCATGGTATTAAAAATAACGACCGAAAGTTAAGATGAAAACCTTGGATACAATGAAAACTTTCTGAAGAGATTTAATTCTGATGCGGAAGGTCATTCATGACACCCGCCCAACGATTGACCATTTTATTGATCAAGTCTGTAAATACCGGTTTCATCATGGTTCCCACAATGGGATTAATGGAAGCATTCATTTCGAACTGAACCTTGCAAGCGGATTGAAAGGACTCTACCACTTTTCCTTTGAGGGTAAAGGACATCGGGTGAGTGCTCAAGCTTTTGTACGAGACCGATTGGTCATCCGCGTTATCTTTTTGTAAGATAATTTTTATATTGCCTTTCGTTTCGAATGAACATGAAAGTCCATCGCAATTCCAATTGAAGCAGTCGTCTGGAAGGAATTTCTCAAGATGGTGCAAATCATGCAAATAATTCAATGTGAACTTTGCATTTTGTGGAACTTGAACTATTTGACTTTCAATTTTCATAACGTCTTATCAAATTGAGCAGACCATTGAGCGGGATTTAGTTTCCATTCTTTGAGGGTCTCCAATTGATCGGGCGCAAGATAATTCGAAATAACGGCTTGCTCCAAAAGAATATCGTATTGAGAAAGGGTTTTGACAGCGAAAGGATAATGTGAAAACTTTTCTTTTGATTCGGAGAATAAATAACTGAAAATGGCGACCATTCCGATAACATCTGCTTTTTTCTCGAGCAATGCATCTATCGCGGCGATGCTACTTTTTCCGGTAGAAATTAAGTCTTCAATCACCATGACCTTACTTCCCGCTTCACAAATCCCTTCTACTTGATTTCCCATTCCATGTTTCTTGGCTTCGCTTCTCACGTATATAAAGGGTAGGTTCATGATGTCCGCTACGATTGCTCCAATTCCAATTCCTCCTGTGGCGACGCCAGCAATAATATCTGGTTGTTCTTCGAAGGTAGCAATGATGTCAACAAAAGATTGGGCCACCGATTTGCGAATGAGGGGATAAGAGAGAATTTTTCGATTGTCGCAGTAAATCGGAGATCTTAATCCACTGGCCCAGGTAAATGGGTGGGTAGGATTTAATTTTACGGCTTCAATTTGTAACAAATATTCTGCTACTTTTAGCCCGGTAATGGATTCTATTGACATGATGCAAAAATATAAAGTTTATTCTGGCTCGACTACATTGTGGATAACAAATGAAATTCCAGCTCAATTTACAGGACAAGTTATTTCGATGGATACGGCGGATTTTGCGGTCAGGGACCAATGGGAGCGTATTCATGATCAAGGTTTGGAGGTTGTTTGGCTAACGAAAGATGTTCCTGTTTCTTGGTCTCTTTTTCAAAGTATTTTCCGACAAATTCATGCTGCGGGAGGACGAGTTGTCAATGAAGACAACGAGGTTTTGTTCATTTATCGCAGAGAGAAATGGGACTTGGCCAAAGGCAAGGTGGATAAGGGTGAAACATTGGAAGAGGCCGCACGGAGAGAGGTTATGGAAGAGTGTGGTTTGAACGTGTTGAAATTGGTTTCTTTTCTAATAACGACGTATCACGTTTATGAAGTCAAAGGTAAATGGGCCTTGAAAACTACATTTTGGTACCGAATGAGCGCTACAAAAAATCAAACATTGACACCGCAATTAGAAGAAGAGATAACCGATATGAAATGGATGTCAAAAGATGATCATTCTTGGCGCGAAAATACTTTTGCATCGATCATCGATGTTTTGGATGCCTGAATTATTTCACTTCGAATATTTCGAATGACTCTCCGCTGAGCGTTATTTCCTTTTCGATGTTTTGATGGTTGGGATGAATCACCCCATCGAGATGCTGAAAGCCATTCAACATTTCTTTAAATCTTGCAGAACTTAGTTTCGTTTTTCCTCCGGGATTAGCAACGCACATATAACGGCTTTTGTCATTGTATCGAAAGTAAACGTATACATTATCTTCCGGAACAAAGTGCTTAAATTTTAGTGTCGAGAAACGTGCTTGTTTTCTAAAGAAAGCCAAGGTGTTGTAGTATTCGTTCATGTCCAATTCCTCTCGACTAACATAATAATGGTAAAAATAATTTTTATGATCTCCTTGCCATCCCCCGGCAAATTCTTGTCGGACAAGATCGTCGGGATTGGTATATCCCTCGAACATCCATTCTGTGCCATAATAAACGCAGGGTATACCTCTCATGGTCATTAATAAACCAATGCCTAGTTTCCATTTTCTTTCATCTTTATTGATCAGCGAATAGAAGCGATTGAGATCATGGTTGTCTAAAAAGATAACATTATTGAAGGGGTTGTCATAGAGGACATCATGGCTCAAGGTTAGCTCAATTCTTCTTAATCCCTCTTCCCAACCAAAAGATTCATTGAGTCCTTTGG
>CAZJCQ010000042.1:0-23832 GCA_964544665.1 uncultured Chryseobacterium sp.
TGCATGAGAAAGACACAATCACCAAAGTGATGGCCATGAAAAAGACCCCTAAAATCCCCCCAATATTAGAGGCATTATCCATCTTATTGGCCCAACTATTGGGCAAGGTGATTTCATAGTATCCAAAGAACGAAATGGCAAAAACAACGAAAACAATGAAGAAGGCAATATTGATCCATGGGTTAGTGGCAAATTCATTGAAGACTTCTGGATTAGTGGAACTGAAAACGTGAAAAGGAATAGACACCGCCACATAGGTCAGGAAAATGAATAAGCCATACATCACCGCTTTGCTTTTACCAGATCCATCTTGCGAACTCTTGGTAAAGAAACTCACAGTAAGTGGAATCATGGGGAAAACACAAGGCGTCAACAAGGCAAATAACCCCCAAAACAATCCCTGTAAAAAAGCCCACCACATGGTTTGCTCCTCCTCCACTATTTCGCAGCTCTCCATCGGTTGATTCACATCTAATTTCCAATGAAAAGGATCGTCAGTGGTAGATGTCACCACTTTTTTTCCGGCGGTATCCACTTCAGCCGCCGTCAATGCTTGCTCAACGGTTGCTGTGGTATTGGAAGGTGAAATTTCAATGGTAAACTCATCATCCTTGGGAAATAAGCACTTCTCCTCGCCATTCTCTTCAATACAAGCCTGATAGGAGACCATTACTTTAATTTTGGTTTTCTCTTGACTCAACAATTCCACTTTTTGTTTCAATACCATTTCGTTTTCATGGTAGTACAAGGTGACATCCAAGGAGGGGACCGGATGCGTGATTGGTTGACTACTGGACAATGCCCCTAAAAGTTTATATTCCTTGGTTGGAGTGAATGTCGTCGTCGTAGCAATAGGAAGAAACTTTTGCTCATCAGATGTGGGATTCAAGGCGTAAATATGCCAAAACTTTAGAATCTTTGCTTTAAACTGAATCTCGTATTGATTATTTTCCAATGGCTTAACGGAATAACTCCATGCTACAGGATTATCACTCGTTTGTCCAAAAAGCGAGATGGTGCTGAGCAACACTAAAGCAGTAAAAATGAATTTCCTCATGTTTCAAAAATAAGGAATTCATATCAGTCTAAACGAAGCGAGGGTATAAAAATCTCTCAATAAATCTTAATATGATTTAATATTGAAAAAAATTGCTCCAATGAAATTTATTCGAACCCTATTCTCATTCATTACCCTCATTTTTCTTCTCCTGTTTGCGCACCCCACCTTTGCACAATGGTTTCGATCGCAAAGCCATAAAGATTCATTGGATTTAACCTTTTCCGGTACCAAAATCAATCCTTACGCTGTGGAGTTTGATTCCACAGGATCATGGAAAATATCCGCCTATCTCGATACTTATTATGCTGGATATTCCGATACCATTAATCAGAGCGGATTTGCCAAATTCCCCACCATTGCTCCTCGGAACAATCAATTCGGATTGAACATTATTCAAGTTTCTGCTCGTTACAACTCCAAAAATTTCCGTGGAACCATGACCGTCTTCGGCGGGGATTGCGCCATTACTGCTTGGTCTCCCGTTATAAACTATGTCCAAGAAGCCAATATGGGTTTTCGAATTGTAAAAAAATTATGGCTCGATGTAGGATTTTTTAGAACGCATATCGGGCTTGAATCTATTCAACCCAGAGAAAATATTGCGTTGAGTTTGGCCACGACTACTTATTTCGAGCCCTATTTTTTGAGTGGTGCAAAATTGACATGGCAACAATCGGATCGATTGACGTTTCAAGTCAATGCATTTAATTCTTTCAACACCTTCATCGAAACCAATAAAAACAAGGCTCTTGGATTCTCCACCTCCTACAGTCCAACCCAAAAATCCACCTTCAGTTTTTCCACCATCTGGTCAAATGAGATGCCGGAGGGAAGTGAAATCGTGGATCATCATCGTTGGTACAATAACCTTTGCTGGACATACAAATCCAATAAAATATCGATGGGTTGGGAAATCAATTACGGAAAACAATATCACACCAGTTTGAATCCTTCCTTACATACCGCCACCGTTTGGAGTGGGTTAGGAACCATAAAATATCGATTTCATCCTCAATGGGCCACTTATGGACGTGGTGAATATTTCCAAGATTTAGATGAAATGCTGACCGGTCCTATTTGGAACGAGAATCATACAACGGTGGGTGTCAACATACGCGGTATCACCTGCGGATTTGAATACAAACCCATACCCAACAGCTTTGTCCGAATGGAGACTCGCCTATTGCACAATCAAAAGGAACATATATTTGAAGAAAATGGACATTCCTCTTCGAATCGAAAAGAGATCATATTTGGAATGGGACTTTGGTTTTAAATACAACAATGATGAAACAAGTATTCAATGAATTTAAAAATTTCGCGGTCAAAGGAAATCTCATTGACATGGCGGTTGCGTTTGTGATGGGGGGTGCTTTTGGAAAAGTGGTTACTGCTTTTATCGATGGCCTCATCATGCCCATAGTTGGATTGCTCACAGCCGGAGCCGATTTTAAATCCCTCAAATATATTTTATTGCATGAAAAAAGAGATGGTACCGGTCAAATCTTACATGCCGAAATCGCTATTCATTACGGGATATTTATCACCACCATTATTGATTTTCTGTTAGTCGCTTTTTTTATGTTTCTGATGGTAAAAGCCATGAATAAGGCGCGTGAAAAATTGGAATTAGAGAAAATTAAAGAAAACCTTACCCCCGATCAAGCGTTGCTTACTGAAATAAGAGACCTCCTCAAAGGAGATCAATCTAAGCCGATGTAAACAAAAAATCCCCTAAAGGGGATTTTTTTTGTATTATAAAACAATATTAAACAAACATCAAAACCGGCTGTTCCAAATACGCTTTAATGGTATTTAAAAATGCAGCACCACTGGCACCGTCCACTACCCGATGATCGCAACTCAAGGTTACCTTCATCACATTACCTGGAACTACTGCTCCATTCTTTACGACTGGCACTTGCTTAATACCACCTACCGCTAAAATGCATGCATCTGGCGGATTGATGATGGCGGTGAACTCTTCGATTCCAAACATTCCCAAATTCGAAATGGTAAAGGTGTTACCCTCCCAATCCTGCGGTTGTAATTTCTTGGACTTGGCTTTCTCTGCAAACACTTTTACTTCTGCACCAATTTGCGCAAATGATTTGGTGTTGGCATGTCTGACAACGGGCACCAGCAATCCATCTTCTACCGCCACTGCCACTCCAATATGAACATGATCGTTGTAACGAATACGATCTCCTAACCAAGAGGAGTTGATTACTGGATGTTTTTTCAAGGCGACTGCACATGCCTTAACGACCATGTCATTGAAAGAAATTTTCATTCCTTGATCATTAATCGCCTTTCGAGCTGCCATCGCATTGTCCATATCGATGTCCATGGTTAAGTAGAAATGAGGCGCACTGAATTTGCTCTCCGCCAATCTACGCGCAATAACTTTTCTCATTTGCGAAACCTCTACCTCATAGAAACTCTCCACTGCATTCGCGCTGCCTTGTACACTTCCGGCCATAAAGGCATCAATATCTCTCTTTACAATTCTTCCACCATCACCAGAACCCGGAATGTAGTTCAATGGAAGACCTTTTTCATCTGCTAGTTTTTTGGCCAATGGAGAAACTTTTGTTCTTCCACTGTTGGCGGCTACCGGAGCTGGCGCTGCCTTTGCCATCGGAGCCGGCGCCGATGTCGGGGCTGATTGCACAACAGGGGCTGGAGCTGGAGCTGGCGCAGGGGCCGGAGCTGCCTTCGGTTCTTCCGCCTTGGGCGCTGATGCTGCCTCTGCCGCGATAATCGCCGCCACGTCTTCTCCTTCTTTTCCGAGAATTGCTAAAATGGAATCGACTGGAGCACGCTTTCCTTTCTCTACCCCAATATGCAATAACACACCATCTTGGAATGACTCAAACTCCATGGTGGCTTTATCGGTTTCGATCTCGGCCAATAAATCTCCTGTCTTTACTTTGTCCCCTATTTTCTTATGCCATGCTGCAACCACCCCTTCTGTCATGGTGTCGCTCAATTTGGGCATTCTAACAATTTCCGCCATCTTTTCTCGTGATTAATCTTTTACGTAAGGATAAGGATCTGAATAAACATCATCATAAATTTCGTCTGGATTTGGAAGGGGAGACTCTTCGGCGAATTTCACAGACTCTTCCACCACCGCTTTAATTTCCTCTTCCACTTTGTCCAAGTCTTCTTGCGACATCCATTTGTTTTCCAAGATCACACGTGCCACATATTCCAAAGGATCTTTTTCCTGATATTCCGCCACTTCTTCCTTGGTTCTGTATTTCTGTGGATCACTCATGCTATGCCCTTTGTAACGATAGGTTTGAATATCCAATAAAGTTGGACCTTCACCCGCTCTGGCCCTATCAGCCGCTCTTCGAATGGCGTCTGCTACCGTCTCTGGGCGCATTCCATCCACCGATTCGCTCGGCATTTCAAACGACAATCCCAATTTACTGAGATCGGTTACGTTGGAGGTACGCTCAACTGAGGTTCCCATGGCGTATTGATTATTTTCGATAATGAAAATGCATGGAATTTTCCAAGTCATCGCCATGTTAAAGGTTTCAAACAATGCGCCTTGGCGTGCAGCGCCGTCTCCGAAGAAACAGACCGTCACATTGTCATTTCCACGATACATGTCAGCGAAAGCAATGCCCGCTCCCATGGGGATTTGCGCGCCTACAATGCCATGACCTCCGAATAAATTTTTCTCCTTATCAAACATGTGCATGGAACCACCCTTTCCTTTCGAAAGTCCGGTTACTTTTCCGTAGAGTTCGGCCATTACCTTCTTGGGATCTGAACCCATTACCAAAGGATGGGCATGATCACGATAAGCGGTTATCACATTGTCCATAGGACGCAAAGCTGACATCATTCCAGAAAGCACCGCCTCTTGCCCAATGTACAAGTGACAGAACCCACCAAATTTTTGCTGAATGTACAAGTGACCACACTTCTCTTCGAAACGACGCATTAACAACATCTCACGATGCCATTTGATATAATCCGCCTTCCCATAAGTACCCGCGCTTGTTGCTTTGCTTTCTTTCTTTTTTGTAGCAGTTGCCATGTCGTATAAAATTCAAACTTAGAGGCACAAATATAATGGAGAAGCCTTTTCACAAAGGGAATTTTTTACAAAGTGTAAAAATAACACTAAGTAAGATTAAAACAGTCCTTTGAAGGGGGCTAAAAAACGAATGTCATTCTCGAAGAAATGTCTGAGGTCGTCGATTTGATAGCGCAACATCGCGATGCGTTCGATTCCCATTCCAAATGCAAAGCCGCTGTACTTTTCGGGGTCAATACCGCTGGCTGCCAAGACATTTGGGTCCACCATTCCGCAACCCATGATTTCTAACCACCCTGTTCCTTTGGTGATTCTATGATCGGCCTCGGAATTCAGTCCCCAATACACATCGAGCTCTGCGCTGGGTTCGGTGAATGGGAAGTAGGAAGGACGCAATCGGATCTCGGCTTTTCCAAAAAAGGCTTGCACAAAATACAAGAGTGTGGCCTTCATGTCCGCGAAGCTCACTTTTTCATCGATAAACAATCCCTCAATTTGATGGAACTGACAATGCGCACGAGCACTGATGGCTTCATTACGATATACCCTACCTGGCATTACAATTCGTATGGGCGGTTGCCGCTTTTCCATTTCTCTTACTTGCACACTCGAGGTATGTGTTCTCAATAAAAAATCAGGATGGGTTTGCACAAAAAAGGTATCCTGCATGTCGCGGGCAGGATGCTCAGGCGGGAAGTTCAAACCCGAAAACACATGCCAATCGTCTTCAATTTCCGGGCCTTCTGCCACATGAAATCCAATGCGTTCAAAAATACGAACGATATCACGTTGTACAATGGACAAGGGGTGATGAGAACCAGCTAGGGTTTGCGCCGATGGAATCGAAAAATCAAATTGCATTGGCACATCTACCTTTCTCGATTGCGATTGAGTAGATTCCCATTTCTGTTGGGCCGCTTGTTTGAGCACGTTCAACTCTTTGCCGACCGCCTTCTTTTGATCGTTAGGAATGGACTTAAACTGTTCAAATAAATCGTTCAAAATTCCCTTTTTGCTCAGGTATTGCAATCGAAATTGCTCCGACTGTTCCGCATTGGAAATTTCCGCCTGCTCAATTTGAACCAATAGTTCTTTGATTTGATCCAGCATCGTCCGATTATCAATGAATGATTTCCATTTTCATGGTAATGTCGGTAACCGGGCGATCTCCCTGCTTCGTAGGCTGTGCAAGGATTTTATCCAACACCTCGATGCCTTCCACCACTTCACCAAATACGGTATAATCCATGTCCAACATGGCCGTTCCTCCAATGGTTTTGTAAATATTACGCTGCTCTTCGGTGTATTTAAATCCGGGCATTTTACGCGCCGCCATGGCCTCGAATTGATTCAATTGGTTGTCATCTAGCTTGCTACCTTGAACGATGTAAAACTGACTACCGCTTGATTTCTTTTGAGGGTTGACTTGATCCCCTTGACGGGCCGCCGCAAGGGCGCCTTTTTTGTGAATCAAATTCGCATTGAACTCTGCGGGGATGGTATATCCTGGTCCGCCCATACCTAACATTTTGGTAGCCGAAGCTCCACGGCTTTCGGGATCACCGCCTTGCGCCATGAAATTGCGGATACAGCGATGAAAGAGTAAATCATTGTAAAATCCTTCGTTGACCAACTTAATAAAATTATCACGGTGTTGAGGAGTTTCGTTGTACAACTCGATGATCATCTCGCCTTGCGAGGTGGTTACTTTCACTTTGGTATTCATTTTTTTATCAGTTTCTTTTGCAGATGGTGTTCCCTCGTCCAACGCCTTTGGGGTTTCTTGGACCATCGGAGCATTTTCCGTAACAGCCGACGCCTCTTTGGGATTGCTACAGCCCGAGTTGGACATCAACAAGGCTGATAAAAACAAGGTTGATAATGGAAAAATTAGGGATTTCATCATTTTTTTTGTTTCTTTGTTTTTTGCAAACTTAGGTTTTGCGAAATTAAATAAGACCAACCATGAAAAATAAAAATTTTCTATTACCCCTTTATTTTTTCCTCGGCATTGGGGTGATGTTGTTCACCGTTACCTCCTGTCGTTACAAAGTTGAAAAAACGAAAGCCTTGATAAGAGTGGTGGACCATAACGGAGAGGCCATGAAATTTGCGAAAGTTCGAGTGTTTGCTGAGCCCTCTGAATTCCCACCGCCTTCAAATGCATTGCGTTTTGACACATGTGGCATCACGGGCTCAGACGGAACGGTTGAATTTGATTTGTCGTCCTATTATCAGGCCGGACAAGCGGGCTTTGCAGTATTGGATGTAGCCGCATGTATGGCGGCACCTGCTCGATATGGAGAAGGATTGATCAAAGTGAAGGAGCAAGAAGTTTCGGAAGAGACGGTCACATTGATTATTGGGGCTTCTTGTTTAATTCCTGCGGATTGCGAATAAAATTGCTTATTTTCGCGGCCACAAAAAAACCATTCGGGATGTAGCTCAGTTGGTAGAGTACACGTCTGGGGGGCGTGTGGTCGCAGGTTCAAGTCCTGTCATCCCGACAAAAATCTCAAAGCCTTCTTCGGAAGGCTTTTTTCTACCTTTGAAAATGACCAACAACAGCATCTTCCGTCGCATCCGTTTTATTTTTCAATTCTCTGACGTCGCCATCACCGAAATTTTTCAATTGGTGGAACTTTCCGTTTCCAAATCACAAGTAATCAATTGGCTGCGCAAGGAAGAACATGAAACTTACGAAGTGATCAGTGATGAATATTTGGCCGCCTTTCTCAATGGATTTATTGTACACAAAAGAGGAAAAAAAGAAGGAGCCACACCACCTCCTGAAAAAACATTGACCAACAATCAAATTTTTCGCAAGATGCGCATCGCCTTGAATTTGAAAGATGAGGATATTATTCAGATTTTGAGTCTTGTGAACATGAAAATGAGTGCCCATGAGATCAATGCCTTTTTCCGCAACCCCTCTCAGCGACAATATGTAGCCTGCAATGATCAGGTGTTACGCAATTTTTTTCAGGGGTTGGAAATTCGGGAACAGCGATTGAGGAAAGATTGATAATTAGCCATTTCTGTTCGTGATACACTCCATGCATGGCGCTAAGACCAATTGATAACGGTTACTAGATTCCTATACCCCTCTTATCTCACCAAAACAAACCCTGCCCATTTATACGGTTCGGTTGGATACTTTTTTCTCATCTCCATTTGTGCTTTCTCAAAACTCTGCACTGGGTGTAAGGTTTGAGCTAAATCCGAATAAAACAGTGACATGAGTTCCATGGTCTCCTTATCTGGTACTGACCACAAACTCACAATCATTTGCTCCACTCCTGCTAATTTAAATCCGCGTTTTAATCCAAAATTACCCTCCGTACCTTCGATCGAACCCAAGCCTGTTTCACATGCGGAAAGCACCACCAAATTGGTCTTTTTTAATTGAAGATTGGAAACTTCCAATGCTGTCAATATTCCATTTTCACTCGCTCCCAGTTGACTCAAGGTGTCACTGCCTTGCCATGCCCAATTGCCTCCGGTTAATACCAAACCGCTTCGCACCATGGGATTGTCGCTATATCGAAAAGTATAACGCAAGCTGTTTTTATCAATCGTGGTATCCCTAAAATCATAAGCCGGGAAGGCAAATCCATGAGTGGCCAAATGAAGAATCGATGATGCTTCCTTACCCGACAATTTAATTACGTTCTCCTCTGTTGCCTCATTATTTTGAAACCGCTTGGTTTGCCATCCGTTTTTTATTAGCACACTCTCAATCCGCTCCACTTCCGTCTTGGTACCTTTGAGATATCCCAATTTATTCGATGAGGACTCCGCCTTTCGATTTTCTTTTTTGCCTTTGTTTTTATTGAGCGAGGTTGGCAGGTAATCGTAATTCACTCCACCCACCACGGCAATGGAATTTCCTATTGGCTCTTTTTCTTTTTTCTTTAGATCCATTGCCAAATAACGCGTGGACGTTAATTGATGCAAATGAAACCGATCCATCAGGTATTCTGCATTGGCTTCTGATTGGGTATATTCTTCCTCCACCACTCCTCTTTTGTTGGTCTTATTTACAACCGCGACATCACCCGATCCACTGGGCTTATATATTGCTGCAAAGGGGAAATGGCAAAGCGCTCCTACCGGTGCATAGTAAATCGTTGTTACGTCTTTTAGCACCGACTCCATTGGCTCCCATACTAAACGATAGTAATCACTCAATCCCAAGGTTGAGGTTATCCCATTGAGATCCTCTTCTTTGCACAATGGAACCAGCGTAGGATATCGATCTCCTTTTTTGAGCACCAAGGCATTGTAATAATGAATAGAGTCATCCTCTTTGGCCCAGCGAACAAATTCTATGGCGGCTTCTCCCTTTTCTAAATGTGATTGCACCTGCTCCCAGGTAATGGTAAGGTTTTTCTTTTGCTGAGCATATTCCGGCCAACTCAAGGTTAGACGTTTATCCAGAGAATCTGCCTCGTGTTTGAGTTGATCTAAACGCGTTTTGTCTTCTGAACCCTCTGTTTCCATTTTTGCGATGAGTCGTTTTCGATAACCCAATTCCTCTCTTAGTTCATCAACTTCTTGATAATAATGCTCACTCGAAATTTTTGTTTCCAACAATTTGCTCTTGGAGATCAATGACGCGTTGTAATTTAAACCAACGGATTGCGGCACTTTTTTGTGAACTTCGTTTGCGAAAAAAGAGAGCTGATCATAAAACGACGTCTCCATTTTCCAGTAGGCTTCTTTTTGATAATCGCTGAGCCATTCGAAATTTTCTGCGATTTGTTTGGATTTAATATCAAAATTTTCCCTCAATAAATCATAGGCTTGAGCTTCCCGGTTGGTCTTTGCTAAGAGGTATGCGTAGTCTTTTTTTACGTCTAAATAATCTGGGTGGGACTCCCCCAGGGATTTTTTATAAACTTCCAATGCTTGACGGTAGCACGACTCAGCACCCTTGTAATCGCCTATATCATTATACAACATTCCTAGGTTGTTTAAACTAGATGCATAACTAGGATGTTCCTCACCCAAGACCTTCTTTTTTATTGACAAGGATTGTAAGTAAAATAGCTCTGAACGGCGGTAATCGCCAATGTTTGAATACAAAAGTCCTAGGTTGTTTAAACTATTTGCATAATATGGATGCTCCTCGCCTAACGTTTTCTTTGTAATCTCCAAGGCTTGCACATAGTAAAGATCCGCAGCTTTGTATTTACCCATTTTCCAATACAAAATACCCAGGTTGTTTAAACTAGATGCATAATTAGGATGTTCATCGCCTAAATTTATCTTGTCTACCCTAAGGGCTTGCGCGAAATAAAATTCCGCACCCAGGTAATCGCCCATATCCGCAAATAAAATTCCAAGGTTGCTTAAAACATTAGCACAATCTGAATGATCAATGCCTACCTTTTTTTTATAAATTTCTAGAGCCCGCTGGTAAAAAGGTTCTGCAGCTCTAAAATCTCCCATTTCCCAATACAAAAGACCAAGATCGTTTAAACAATCTGCATAATCAAGATGATCTATGCCAAAATACTTCTTTATAATATCCAATGCCTGCCTATAATTCAAATCTGCGCCTTTGTAATCACCAATATCTTCCAACACAGTCCCAATTTTTCTCAATCCAGCAGCATACTCAGGATGCTCTTTTCTATTTTGCTGATCTAGAAACTTCATAGAGGATTGATAATAATTCATAGCGGAGTCGCTTTGACTTCTCATGTGGTAACACCGTCCGATATATCGAAAACTCACCGCATATCGCAAACTGGTGTCGGTTTCATTCTGCAAAGCCCATGCATTCATTTGCTTCGCCAACCAAAGCGCTTCGTCGTAATTCGCTGCTTGATACAAACTATCATACTGATGCTGAAATTGATTGTATTGATTCGTTTGAGCGAATGAATTCGACACCAGCAACAGAAAAGAAATGATGATCTGCCATCTGATTTGCATGACCTAAAGGTATATCCAATTTTTCAATGCTGAACTCGCTTGCGATCTTTTATTTTCCTTCCTGCGTACTTTAAGAATGTAATTCATAATTCCATGAATCCATTAACATCATGGTTCTCTACCATCTCGAATGGAAGCGAAATTCCAAACGTTTTTTTCAAAAATAAACCGAAAAAAAATTCGTTTTAATATAAATCCCTTTGCATCATGAGAAATTTAACCAACCATTGTCAGGTATTTACCTATCATTCCGATACCTCTTGGATTTACGAATATGGTAAAAAGGAAAACTTTGAGCAACTGCTGATTCGGGGATTGCCCTATCCAAAAACGGTTGTACCGGTAACGACGAACTATGTCTTTGATACTCGTGCTTCCACACTGACTGTAAAAAGATCAGGATTTGAAGACCATGTTTACCGCATTCAAAATGTGGAAAAGCGATTCAAGTCGAGACGGCTATTGAAATGTCAGGTCATTTTGGACAAGAAAAAAATGGGCGAAGTGTTAATTCGAAGAGACATGCGAACCAAAAAAATCATCCTTCGTTTTGATTTTCCCAACACTCGAAAAAGCAGACAGTGCATCGCCGATTTTAATGGAAATTACGACATTCGGTAGATTGCATTAGCGATCTCCAAATTAAATGGATTAATTTCATTTCAGAGAGAAGAGTATTTTTCATTCGCAGCAATCTCCAATGATTGCAAAAAAAATTGGGTATATTTACCTAAAAAAAATGAAAATCCAACATTTTCTTTTCTTCACGCTGTTGATATTCATCACGGCTTCTTGTGATAAATGCAAGGACCAACCTTCTGCAACCGCACCCAAGCTGATCATTAAAATCGCAACGGACCCTACGCAAGAAAGACTGAACAATCTAGGTCAACCGTCTGTAATTCCCGCAGGACATGCTGCCCAAAGTCCCGTTTGCAAAAAGATCTCTTCCCACTATATTGAATTTGCGCCCGATATGTATACTGCACTGGGAGCAGGGGAAGTGGTTTATCATGCAGCAGAAACCACCGCTGGAGGAGCGAATGCCATCGATTTTTCTAAAGCCAAAGTCGTAGCCCCCGGGGAAGTGTTTCTAGAAATGCCCTTGAAAGATTTTTCACCGGGCACTTACGAATGGGTGCGTGCTTCTTTGCTCTATCAAAATGGAGATGTCAATTTTACCGCATCGGGTTTAGATCTGACAGGAAGACTGGCTTGCTTTGTAGGATTCAATACTTATATATCTAGCTACACCATCAACACGCAAAGTGTCACCGTGAATGATGATGAGCTTCAAGGCTATTGGGGATTCGAAACCACCGTATTGGGTGTGCCTTATGTAAGCACGGGTCAGGCACCCGCAGGAGCTACTACTGTTCCTAATCCCTTGTTTGCCACTTCACCGATTCCGCAAGGGAGTTGTGTGGTTACTGGAAACTTTGCTCAACCATTGGTAATAACCGGAAATGAAACGGAAGACATCACTGTCACTTTATCCCTATCTACCAACCAGAGTTTCGAATGGGTGGATACGAATGCCAATGGAAAATGGGAACCGCAATCCAACGAACAAGTGGTGGACATGGGATTTAGAGGATTGATTCCATATTGGGAGTAACCCTCTTTGCTCATCGCTTTTAAACTTTTTCATCTATTGCAGTGTGTCCACCTGAATGGGTTGACCCTCCAAAAGGTGCCACTCCTCTTCCGACATTTTACCAAAACTATCGTCCCAAGCTTTTCGGAATATTTTTCGCTGTTGCCTTTTAGAAATGTAGGTTCCATCCGCCATTTGAATGGTCTTCCTGCAAGAAAACAAAACGATTGCAATGAAAACAAATACAAGCATCCTGCTTATTATTTTCTTCATAATCAATTTAATTAAATCAAATTAATAATACATCTGCAATTTGACCATGGACACTCCATTTTCTCGAATAATAAAAACGACACACTCCGGCTCTTTGAGCTGGTAATATCCTTCATTCACCTCTACGCCTTCCCCTCTACTATCGTTGTACTTCGTTACCACCTTGCAACTGAAGAAAGCGTCGCTCTTAATCAAACAATCAATGGTTTTTAAGGTAAGCCATTTAACTGATTTTTGATTCAGCCCACATTCATCTAGACAAGCCAAGAACATTTTTCTTTCGTCATCATTCATTTTTTCCCAATCCGTGGAATCGACATCTCCAACGCAACTAAATTCTCCCACCGGAATGAGTGGACCCAATTGAGCATACAGTTCACTGACCTGCATTTGCATGAAAAACAAAATTCCGATTACTCTAATACTCATCATTGAAATCAACTGATTAATTGATGGTTAATTCCAACCGATCATTCAATTTCTTTATTCCACAAGGAGTGATGGTTTGCACGTCCCTGATCACGATCCGATCACCCAAATCCATTTTCTCCATTGCCTTGAGCGCTGCTCCACTGAATTGAATTCCATTGCAACGAAAGGTCTGTGTTTTCCTGTCATGGGTTATATCCACTTCAAACTCTATGGACTCAAAGGACACACCTTCATTCAAACTGGCAGGATCCAAAGTCAAAGAAATCGAACTATTTATTCCGGCTAACATTTGGCTTTTTGAAATCGATGTATCATCCTTTCTTTTCCCCTGATAAATTACTTCAGGTGTATCTATATGAATGGGTCTGAAAGACCAGGTCTCTGAGCGCCATTCTCCATTGGGTTGGAAGTATTCTACAACCAAATCCACTACCCGAGCATCACAATCGGGAACGATGAGCATGTATCCACTGTCTTGCATGTATTTCCATTCATTCATGTCCCCTGCACTGTCAAACATGGCCTTATACAAACCCTCACTGTATTCCAACCTTCCTCCATAGATGAGGATATCTTTTAAATTACCATCTACGGATAGCCCAATTTTATTCACAATACCTTTCCACACCACGTTGGTATTGGCATTATAGACATGGGCCTTTTGACTCCAACCATGGAGTGCCACCATTACCCACAGAATAAATAGCGGCCATTTTACTTCTTGTCTTTTCATTTTTACTGGTTTTAAAGGTTCAACTTATCTGAGTTCAAAACTGGCGGGAGATAAAGCCCTTTCGTGCTCATCAATCTCCATTCGTATGATGGGGGTTCTTCCTCCAATGGTGTTTGAAGTAAAGCCAAAATTGGCTATTCGTTTGTTATCATTTAATACAACCCAATAGTCCATTTGCTGATTGTGATAATCTTGGCGAATGAATTCCCAGTTGGGATGTTGACGTAAAAAATCACTTACTCCATGCATGGCCACTTCCTCCCCTTCCAACCATTTCTCCATTAACCCATATGCTTGAGTGACGCACCATGTAGAGTCATTGTAGTCTGTTAATCTTTTTAGAACAAGGGACTTTTGATTCGCTCTATATGCTTTGATTGACCATTCGAAGTCGTCATTGATTAAAGTATACTCTGCAACTGAAGACACCAGCGGAATATTAATCCAATTCAATCCTTTTTGAAGCTGATACGTTTTATGTCTTTTTCCTTTAATGTTTTCAAGGGTATAAGCTCCACCGCCTATTCGAAAAGTAAAGGACAACATATGATAACTGGTATTGACAGAGTCGATATGTAAGTTCAATGTTTGAGGGGATTTGGCATAAATGCAAACTCTTAATCCGCCATCGTTGACCTCTGTCATCGTTTCATATTGACCGAGATAAACCAACTCCATGTTGTATTGCTTTACAACGGGGCAAAGATTGATTTCCGAACGATTTTGAGGTGCAAATGGGTTGGCGATTTCTACTTGATGGTCTGGAACATGCTGATATTGATAGGCGGCCAATGGGATTAAAAAATGCTCTCTGGGCTGCCTTTTTGAGTACCAAGTAGGATCCACTGCTAACCACTGTCCATTCACTTTCACATAATTCCAGGCATGGTAACTATCCCGTCCTGTGGTTGTCTTACCATCTTGAGTATCGATGGGATATCCCGCAATATCAAAACAAGGAATACCAACGCTTTCACAAAACACATTGAGCAAGCGGGCGTAATCTAAACACAGTCCATATTTAAGATTATAAAACACCTCTGGACTGTGCTGAGCATTATCCTTTCTCGAGCCTGCAAGATCATACTTCAATTGCTTCTCCATCCAATTGCACATGGCACGGACTTTTGCGGAGTCGCCCTTTATGCTTCCAAATAATGCCTTACCAGCGGCAAAAGCATTAGGGTAGGATTTATTCCAATCTCTTCGACTACTCCTTTCCTTACCGTATTTTTCATCGGACCACTTTTGCGCTTTGTATTCAGCTTGACCCAGCTGTTTTATCACCTCAAATGCATCCTTGCTTGCTGCCGCCTCTTGATTCCAAACATATGCCTCTTGTTTTTTACCGATTTCATCAATAGAGTAAAAATCATAATCCGTAATACCCAGTTCAATTGCTTCCCGTATCTGAGGTAAAAGAAAAGCGAGCGGCTGACTACCGGCCAACTTGAATAGTGGCCGATCATTCGAGGAAAGAAATAAACCCTCTTCTTTGATATGAAGTGGCTTTTGGATGTACTTCGACTGACCAATAAAATCGGAACAAAACTTAATCGCATTCGTAATGGGATTTCTTTTCCATACCCCTTGGACAGCATTCGTCTGATTTCCATCGTCCTTTATCCAAATAAAAGGGCCTTTCGGATCGATGTATAAATAGTAATGGGAAGCCCCACTTTTTTTCTCATAAAGTACTCCCTGATTCCAATTTCTTGGATTTTCATTGAAAGAGAATACAGAAAAGAATGCAAGAACTAAACAGAGGGTGGAAAATGCGCTTTTCATACTCGTTGATTTTAAGGATTCGACAAAAATTCAAGAGTAGCGTGCTTACATATAGTTCTGATTAGAGCGGTTATCCATATAACGGCCAACGTACATTATTATTTTATTTCGTTCGGTTTATTTTCTTATTTTATTTTGTTATGAAATTATTCAATGAACTCCAACATGAAAACAAAATTTTTGATTCTCACTCTTCTTTGTTGCTCCTTTGTTTGTGATGCACAAGAATTTCAAGGCGAGTACATTTACAAGTATCAAATTCAGGCCTCTCCAACCATGGAAATGAGTTATCGCACCATTACTGATGGAAGACGGACTAAATCCATTGTAGCCATGATGGGGCAGGAAATGGAAGTCCTTCAAGGTGAAGATGGCTATTCTTATGTCATCATGCATGCGCAAAAAATGGTCATGAAATCCCTCCATTCTTCCCCCATGAATCCGCCAGCCAATGCCCTATTTGAGGGTACCCAATGCACTCCGCTCGCTAGCCAAAATAAAAAGAAGATAATGGGTTTTGATTGTATTGAATACCGAGCCCAATGCAAGGATCAAGAGGGAAATCAAACCGAAGTTAGCATTTGGCACACCCATGACCTTTTGTTACCGATGAGTCAAGAACAGGTTAATCCTATCGGAATGAAAGACCTCCCTGCAAAAGGAGCCATGCTCGAGATGGTCATGACCCGAAATGGTGGGAGTTTTATGAGTTTAAAAGTGAGTGAAATTGTGCCAAGAGCAGTCGCTGCAGAGGAGTTTGAGCTACCCAAAGGCTATCAAATTATCGAAGTAAATTAATTTGATTCTGAGAAATAACGCATAATCGCCTCTCTCATCAAACGATCTTGTTCCGCAGGGGTTAATTGAGGTAATTCCTCTTTCTTTTCAAAGTGTGGCCAGCCCTGATCATCCCTTCCGATGAATTGATAATATCCAAAAGGAAGTAACAATGCACATATTCCTACATGCATAATCTCTACCTTTTGGTCTTTTTTGAACTGTTGATCAAAAAGCTGAAGTTCTTGTAAGCCCACCAAGAAAATAATCGCTGTGATATCCGGCTGTCCCATGTCAAAGCGTTCTTGA
This sequence comes from uncultured Chryseobacterium sp., assembly GCA_964544665.1. GTDB lineage: Bacteria > Bacteroidota > Bacteroidia > Flavobacteriales_D > Sanyastnellaceae > CAMCTV01. The sequence goes on from CAZJCQ010000042.1 coordinate 16,973, forward strand.
ATATTCCTTAATGTTTCCAACCACTCTTTTTCAAACTGATAATCCATGAGACAAAGGTGGTTATTTTTTTTGGTGTTTTCCAATTTTCGTTATCTTCGTAGCAAATTGGTTTTATGAAAAATCTTATCGCGCTATTCGGAATTCTTTTTGTCATGAACTCTTTTGCTCAGCAGAAAGATTTCTTGAATGAAGAATTACAAAAACAGCAAGAAGAAATTGGAGCTGCTTATGTTCGTACCAGTGAGAAAAAAGGAGATGTTTACGATGTAAATATCACTTTCATTGGTGGTCAGCTTTTTATGACCGGTCAGTATGCAGACGAGAAGTTCACCATACCGCATGGGCATTTCACCTATTATTTACAAGATGGCAACAAGGAATCTGAAGGTGATTATTTTCAGGGTACCAAAGTGGGAGTATGGAGAAGATGGGACGCTAATGGTGGGCCACTTCCCGACAGACAATACAAAGACGCGCCAAAAGATGGAGGAAACAAAATAAAAGAAGACTCCAACAAATCCAGTCAACCCGCTTCGTTTCCTGACTTCAATAAATACGTTCAAAAAAACCTAAAATATCCGGAAAAGGCAATTCAAGCCGGCACCAAAGGAACCGTCTATGTTTCTTTTCAAGTACAAAAAGACGGATCCATCAAGAACGCTAAAGTTACCAAGGGAGTCAGCAATGAATTGGATGCGGCAGCGATGCAGCTGATAATGGGCATGCCTAAATGGACACCCGCTCAAAAAAATGGAGCTGCCATTGAAGCGGATGTGATTGTTCCCATTACGTTTGAATAAACTCGAGCACTTCTAAGATTTTTCATGAAAATTATCTATTCTTATCTGGATCAATTTATCCAGCCTCTACCTGCTATTAATATCGGATCTGAGCTCCTCACCGCTTGTGGATTAGAAGTTGAGCACATCGAAAAAATTGAATCCATCAAAGGTGGACTTGCTCATGTCAAAGCAGGAGAAGTACTTACTGTAACTCCACATCCCGATGCAGATCGTCTGCGTGTCACCCAAGTGTTGGTAGAAACCGGGGGCGAGCCACTTCAAATTGTTTGTGGCGCACCCAATGTTGCCGAAGGACAGAAAGTAATGGTAGCATTAGTAGGCGCCATCTTGTATCCCAATGGAAGTGAAGAAGCGCTGAAAATCAAGAAAAGTAAAATTAGAGGGGTCGAGAGTAACGGTATGATCTGTGCGGAAGATGAGCTGGGTATTGGAACATCGCATGATGGCATCCTGATTCTACCCGCCGAAACGCCCATTGGAACAGAAGCCGCACATTTTTTTAACCTACGTTCCTCCGAAGTCATGGAAATTGGTCTCACCCCCAATCGAACCGATGCCATGTCCCATTGGGGTGTTGCAAGAGAGCTCAGCGCGGTGATGAAGCAACGGAGAATGGAGCACACGCTTCGCAACCCCTTTTTATCTACTCCACAAGAAGTTTCAACATCACTTCAAGCGATTAACATTGAAGCGGAGACCGAATGTAGTTTGTATTCTTTGACAACCATAGAAATTGATCCTGCTTCCACTACTCCCGATTGGCTGAAAAGAAATTTAGCGTTATTGGGATTGAAATCCATTCATCCCATCGTCGACATCACCAATTGGGTGCAGCATGAATTGGGTCAACCCTCTCATGCCTTTGACGCTGACAGTGTGCAAGGTTCTGTTTACGTAAGGAAGGCGAAAGAAAATGAAATACTCACCACATTGGATAGTGTGGAAAGGAAATGTTCATCGGAAGATGTTGTCATCGCGGATGATACGAGAGCGTTATGTCTAGCGGGTGTTATGGGAGGATTGGACAGTGGCGTGAAAAAAGAAACCTCGACCATTCTCTTGGAATGTGCATTGTTTGATTCAGTGAAAGTAAGGAAATCGGCAAAGTTCCATGGTATACATTCCGATTCATCCTTTCGATTTGAAAGAGGAGTAGATCCAGAGATGTTCGCATTCGCGCAGCAACGTCTCATTCAACTCATCATCGAAATAGCCAACGGAAAAGTGATGAGTCGCTCCGAATATGAAGCAGCTCCCTTTACACGCAATAAAGTTTCTTTCCGACCATGGAAAGCCCATTTGATTCTTGGGAAAACACTTCCCGTGGAAGAAATGGAAAGTATCTTGAAATCACTGGAATTTGATGTGGAAAAATTGTCCGAACAGGAATGGGAAATTGGGGTTCCCGGCTGTCGCGTCGATGTCACTCGTGAAATAGACCTCATTGAGGAGATACTTAGAATTTATAGTTTTGACGAAATTCCGCCAGCTGCACAGTTACAATTTTCATGGAATCAAAACACTTTCAGTCAGTTTCATATCCAGCATGAAATTGCCAAAATATTAGTGGCACAAGGATTCAACGAGATACAATGTCTTTCCTTGACCAAAGAAAGTCACCCTGCTCCCTCAGGAAGTGCCTTGATTCCAATTTTAAATCCTTTGAGTTCTGACTTAGGCGTTTTAAGAACCAGTCTCATACATGGCGGATTGGAAACCATTTCATTTAATATCAAGCGTAAAAATGCAGACTTGAAAATTTTTGAAATGGGGAAAGTCTATGAGAAAACGGCAGATGGATATCGAGAAGATTGGATGCTATCAATATGGATGACTGGACAAAGTGAAAAAGAAAATTCATTTGGAACGATTCGTCCCATTTCTTTCAGAGAAATGAGAAACTGCATAGAGCAATTGGCTCAAATGGCAGGAATTTCGATCAGCATTGGAGAAAAAGTAGAACATTCCTTTTTTGTAGAATGTATCCAATACCCCTTTAAAAAAGGACAATTCCAACTTGGGTGGGTCGCTGATGAACTTTTGAAAATACATGATATAGAGCAGCCTGTCCTTTATTTATCCCTACCCTTAACCCCATTCATGCAATTGGTCCATCGTCATCAACCAGGCAGTCCGCAATTGCATAAATTCCCCTCAGTGAGACGAGATTTATCATTGCTCATTGATCGTTCCTTGCTATTTCAAGACATTGAAAAGGCGGCTTTTCAGGCCGAGAAGAAATGGCTAAAAGAAGTTTTTCTATTCGACGTATACGAAGGTGATCGTTTACCACAAGGAAAAAAGTCATATGCGGTTGGATTTATTTTAAGAGATGATACTTCGACCATGAACGATCAGCAAATCGATTTGTGCATGAAAAACATCATCAGCAAATTAGAAGAAAATTTAGGAGTTGAATTGCGTGGTTGAAGAGCGAGCAATGTAAAGCAACCAGCATAACATGCATATTAAAAATAATTCGATCTCAGTTGAAGAGACCGCAAGAGAGCTAAAAAAAATCACACGTCTCAATCACGATCTCGTTATTCGAGTTGTAACGGTATTGAACATTCTATTTTCCATCAGTGATTACTTTACCGCACCGGCCTTTTGGGTAACTTTTTTATTAATCAGGATTGCCATTACCTTGATCTTTCTTTCCGTTTATCTTTTGCAAGATCGACTGCATATACACCCGAAATGGACACTCTACACCGCCTATATAGGTTGCATTATCGAAAATGCATACATGTACAATGTCATTGATGTAGTAACACTCCAAAAATTTACCTTTGCCTTCATTGCAACCTTCATTGGTGCGGGAATGTTTGCAGTTTGGAATTATCGACTATCGTTAATAGCCATTGTATTTAGTATTTTACTGAACATCCTACTTTTTTGGAAGTTAAGTCCCCTCCGCACTGAAGAGTATTTGGCTAACGGCGCATTTTTGACATTAATGGTGAGCATCTTTTCCATTGTTCTGGTGCATTCTAGGGTCACCAATATGATCAAAGAAATTCAATACCGGCTTCAGCTAGCAAAAGCGAACGAAGAAATCGCTAATCAAAATAAAAACATTGTAGATAGCATTGAATACGCCAAACGGATTCAAGAAGCGATGCTACCCGATGAAGCAACTAATCCCTGGTTTAATCAAAATGGATTTATTTTTTTTCAACCGAAGGATATTGTAAGTGGTGATTTCTTTTGGTTCAAAAAAACAGAATCACGTTCAGGTACTATGTATAAAATCGCCTTAGGAGATTGCACAGGACATGGTGTGCCCGGCGCCTTGATGAGTATACTTGCCATCTCTTCACTGGACGAAATTAATTCTGATGAGTCGGAAGAAAAACCCCATTTCATATTGAATAAACTCAAAATAAAAATTACTGACTCCCTCAAACAGCGGGGGGAAATTGGGGAACAAAAAGACGGATTAGACCTGGCATTAATTCATGTAAAACCGGAATCAAAAAAAATCGAATTTGCTGGAGCGCAATTATCGGCTATTGTAATAAGAAACGGCGAAATATCAGAACTCAAAGGTGATCGGATGCCCATTGGAATACATTGGGGGTTGCAAAATTCTTTTTCGTTGCACGAAAGGGATGGTCAACAAGGGGATTGGATTTACCTTTTCTCTGATGGATTTCAGGATCAAATCGGGGGAAAGGAAGAAAAAAAATACCTTTCAAAACGATTCCGAAATTTACTTGTTTCGATTAATGCATTATCTCACAGCCAACAAAAGGAAGCAATTAAAAATGAGTTTCTTTCCTGGAAAAATGAAAACGATCAAACGGATGACGTATTGGTCATGGGATTCAGGATTTAGAGTGATACTAGAAATTAGTTGCAATGAGCAACTCCAGCGGTTTCCATGGTAATTCAAATTGAGTCCCGATGGTCTCATTGGTCACAGTGCCATGGTACATATATACTCCCGCTCGAATACCTTTATTAACTCCTACTAGATTGGCTATTCCCCCTTCTTCACCCATTTCCATTAGCGTAGGGGCAAAAATATTACTCAAGGCGTAAGAGGCGGTGCGAGAAACTCGAGCGGCAATATTGGGAACACAATAATGAATAACTCCATGGGTTTGAAAAACCGGATTGTCATGATTGGTCACACGAGAGGTTTCAAAACACCCCCCCTGATCTATACTTACATCTACGACCACAGATCCAAATTTCATATTGCTGATCATGTCCTCCGTAACAATCATGGGTGTTCTACCTTTCGAAGAATGGATTGCACCAATTACGACATCCGCGGACTCAATCGCATTGCGCAATTCACTGGGTAAAATGGTGGAAGACCAGATACGTGTACCTAAATCATTCTGTAACCTTCTCAATCGATAAATATCATTGTCAAACAACTTTACCGACGCACCCATTCCTATGGCCGCGCGTGTTGCGAACTCGCCTACTGTTCCCGCTCCAAGTATTACCACCTCCGTAGGACGAACTCCGGAGATTCCGCCAAACATCAGTCCTTGCCCTCCATTAATATGGGACAAATACTCGGTTGCAATTTGTACTGAAGTATAACCTGCTATTTCCCCCATGGCGCGAACGATGGGGAAAATTCCAGCATCATCTTGAATATAATCCCAAGCAATGGCGGTAATCTTTTTATTTGCTAATGCTTTAAATAATTCCTCTTTTTGCGCACTCAGCTGCAAGGCCGAAATTAAAGTTTGCCTTCCCGGCATCATCCCTATTTCTTCCTGACTGGGCGGAGCAACTTTTAAAATGATATCCGACTTAAAAACGGTCTCTTTATCGTACACAATGGTGGCTCCCGCCTCGCTGTAATCGTGATCAGAAAACTTAGATTCACGACCCGCATTTGTCTCCACAATTACTTCATGTCCATTATTGACAAGAAGTCCCACGCTTTCCGGAACCAACGCTACTCTTCGCTCTTGAAAACTCGTTTCTCTGGGGATTCCAATGGTCAGGTGAAACTTCTTTTTAGCCACTTCTAACATTTCCTCCTTTGGAGAAAGTGCGGCTTCCTTGGCTAAAGCTGAGACGGTTGATTTCCTAATATCCATATCGCTTAATTCAGCTCTAAATATACGATTAAAACGGGAAAGGAAAATGGCAGGTTGGAAATTCAATCAATTTGATTAATTTCGTACCCATTAATTTAATTGATATGGCAAACCAACATTCTTCAGAAAAAGCAGGTCTACTTTGGGCCATTGGTCCAGTAGCGGTCCTTCTAACTTTATTATTTGTTTCTGTTAACAACCACACCATTGGTCCCAAGAATCGATTAATGGGAGATCACGGTGTTGAAGTAAAAAAAGAGAATGTAACAGCCACTCATGATTCAACACATACCGCCCAGGATACTACACATCAAGCTAAAGCAGAAGAAGCGCATCCGGCTACTGAATCTGAAAAAAAGTAATTTTTTAAATATGAAATTCAAAAAATTTTCAATCGCAATGATTGCGATTCATCTCTTCATGTCAAGCTGTGGTAATCAGGAAAGTCAACCCATTGTTCCTGCACCCCCTGCTCCTGTGGCTACCGAAGAAAAAACACCGTCTTCAACCAATCAAAATAAAGTTGAAACACCATCAGAAAATAAAATCGATGCTTCCTATTCCTTTATTTTAGGGAATTGGAAAGGAACTTTACGAAATAAAAAATTCGCCTTGGAAATTGAGAGCATCAATGGAAAGGAAATCAAAGGTTTCAATATCGTTGATGCCAATCGCCGTCCCGTATCAGGTACGATTACGCCAGATGATCGTGGCGGAGCCGGTGAATGTGGGGGCAGCCAAACAACATATAAAGTTATTTTGCGTGAACCTGGAGATGATAAATGGGATGGTTTTTTTACCCTTTATTTTTCCGATTGCGAACAAGTAAACGTAAATAGTGGTGAAGTCTATGGACACTATTTTTCCGCCCATGGCAATTGGGAAGCTTACAGTGGAAACTTAAATGGTGAAGTTCATTTGAGTAAATAGATTAGAAATTATCTAAATCCACGGGTCTCATTACACCGAACCATTTCAACACCTT
>CAZJCQ010000043.1:0-22804 GCA_964544665.1 uncultured Chryseobacterium sp.
GCGATATTGGCAGTAGGCGCCATTAGAAAGAAACCTGCGGTAATTGAAACACCGCATGGAGATTTTATAGGAATCCGACACATGATGTTTTTATCGCACAGCTATGATCACCGAATTGTAGACGGCGCATTGGGCGGAAGGTTTGTGAGAAGAGTGGCGGATTATTTGGAAAATTGGGATGAAACAAGAGAAGTTTAACAATCATACATCAATATGAAAAAAATCGCTTTATTATTCTTAGCTACATTTTGGATGATGTTGTCATCTGAAGTGGCATTGGCTCAAAAAAAAGGTAAGGATTTGCCTCCAAGTTTTGATGAAGCCAATACCTTGATAATAGAGAATCTTTGGGATCAGGCGGTGATTGAGTGGGAGCGATTGTTGGAGGTTTATCCTTTAAATGCGAATTACCATTACAAAATGGGGATGTGCCTTTTGAAAACCAAAAGAAAGCAAGAAGCCTTGGAGCATTTGGAGATAGCAACAGGAAAGAATGAGTTTTCAAAAAATTATGATCCAGACGATGCCAGTGAGGAAGTGGCTCCGGTAGAGGCACTTAAGTATTTGGCGATTGCGCAACATATAAGCAATCAACCAGAGAATGCGATGGAGACTTTGGAACTGCTGAAGACAAAGGTTAAAGCAGGGCATATAACACTTCAAGATGTACCACGTTTGGAGGAGATGTGTCAGGAGGCAGCGTTACAAATAAAATCACCAAAGAAACATGCCATTAAAAAATTGGATGGTGATATGAACACTGAGTACCGCGATTTCAATGGAGTTTCCCCCAAAGATTTGAGCGCGATATTTTTTACTTCCAACCGAGAACGTGCCGATGTGAATAGAAGCAATGCTCGATTTGTAGACCCCAATACCATGGAGTATGAGGATGATATTTATATGTGCTTTAAAGGAGCGAATAGTGCTTTCGGTCCTGCTGAATTGTTGAATATTACCGATGATGGTGGGGATCGTGTAATGGCGATAAGTGCTGACGGACACACCTTGTATTTAGCGCATGGGCCTATCGGTAATTCGGAGTTTAAAATGTCCAAGTTGGTAGGTGAAAGTTGGACAACTCCTGTATCCTTGGGAGGTAACATCAACTCTAAAGATCAGGAATGGGATATGACAATATCTGCTGATGGAAAAACGATCTATTTTTCGTCGGACAGGGAGGGCAGTTTAGGTGGTTTTGATATTTGGAAATCTACTTTAGATAAAAATGGAGAATGGGGTCCTGCAGAGAATTTGGGTGATTTGGTGAATACGCAGTACAATGAAATTTCTCCATCGTTGAGTCATGGTGGAAAAATGCTTTATTTTTCTTCCGAAGGACACAACACCATGGGAGGCTACGATATTTTCTACACAAGACTAGAAAAGAAATCGGGAGCAGGCAGTGCGGTGAACGTAGGTTATCCTTTGTCCACTTGCGATGATGATTATTATTTTCAGTCTGTTCCTTTTTCGCGAAAGGGTTATTACACCTCGTCGAAAATTGGAGGCAAGGGACTTCAGGATATTTATGAAGTGTTGATTGAAAGAGACCCCAATGAAATTCCCGTTATCTTGAAGGGAACTGTTCAGTTGTTGGCGGGTGGAAAGTTTCCTGACGGATTGAAGTTGTTAGCATCTGCCACGACTGAAGATCTTAAAGTGGAGGAAACTTTGGCAGCGGCTAATTTTGAGATGAAATTGCCACCTTGTGCTGATTACAATGTTAGTGTTATGCAAGAGAATGTTGCGATATATCAGTTCAATGTAGAGGCTGTATGTGACGAGAGCATCATGAATGTAGAGAGAGAATTTTATATTTATCCGGTTTCCAAAGCGGCGGAGGAATTAACGGTGATGAATGGTAAAAAGGATAAAAACAAAAAGGATAAGCCAGATCCTGTTGTCAATAAGCCCAAGAAAAATGACATCGATCCTAATGAGACAGCCCAGCAGAGAAAGGACAATGTAAAGGTGAAAAATGTGAAGCCAGTGGTTGCCAAGCCCGAGGGACCAACCAAGAAGATTTCGCCTACGCGATTCTATTTCACTTATGGTTTATTTCGTGTAAAAATGGAAGATACTGATTTGTTCGTAGAGGAATTGAAGGAGATTATGGATACCCGCGGAATTACGGATATCGATGTATATGCCAGTGCTTCCAAGGTGCCCCGTTCCAACAAGCAATCCAATGAAGAGCTTTCACGACTGCGCGCTCAGGAGGCATTGGAGAATATTGCCAAGCAATTGGGAAGATTGGGTTATGAGGAAGGAGTACATTATCGCTTTAGAATGGTAAAATCGGAAGTAAACGGAAAGGAATTCGAGAACGATGCAAGACAGAATCGTGAGGAGTACGAGAAATATCAATACGTGCAACTTTCGGCTGAGGGATAAGAAATCATAAAGAACCCTTCGGGGTTCTTTTTTTTTAAGATGAAAATGAATTTACAATTTAAACTTAAACGCCCTTTGGCTTTCTTTGATTTGGAAACAACGGGCGTGGATGTGGGAAGAGATCGCATTGTGGAATTGGCCATTTTAAAAGTGATGCCCAATGGTCAATGTCATCAAATGCCAGCCGATGGACAGCCAAGGTTAGTATTGAATCCTGAAATCCCGATTCCAATTGAATCGTCCTTGATTCATGGTGTCTACCCGGAGGATGTAGCCGATGCGCCCACTTTTGCTGATATCGCCCCGAAAATCTTTCAATTTCTGTTTGACTGTGATCTAGCCGGTTTCAATTCTAATAAATTTGATTTACCCCTATTGGCAGAGGAGTTTTTAAGAGCAGGAATTGATTTTGATGTTGAGGGTCGAAATTTAGTAGATGTTCAAGTTTTGTTTCATTTAATGGAGCCTCGATCATTGTCTGCGGCTTATCAGTTTTATTGTCAAAAGGAATTGGTGGATGCCCATGAAGCGATGCCGGATGTTCAAGCAACGGCGGAGGTCTTGAGCGCAATGTTGGAACGTTATGAGGGGAAGTCAATTGCGTTGACCAAGGATCAACAGTTAACCATTACGCATGACATGGAAGTCTTGCATCATATCAGTGAAAGAAGAAGAAAATTGGATTTAGTAGGACATATTGTTTTGAATGAGAATGAGGAAGCAACCTTTAATTTCGGTAAACACAAAGGAAAGGAGGTGAAAGCCGTTTTTCGTTCTGAACCTGGATATTATGGATGGCTAATGCAGGCTGATTTCCCTCTTTTTACCAAGAAAGTTTGCCGTTCCATTAAGGAGGAAATGTGATGAGCAAAAGGGTCACCGTTTTGGTTTCCAATGATGTTGAGTTTGATAAAAGGGTAGATAAAACTTGCCGAATTTGGCTCGAAGAGGGCTGGCAAGTAGAGGTCATTGGAGTGCGCAGACCAGCGTCGCGACCTATCGAGCGGCCTTATTCGATTGAGCGCCTTTCTGTAGGATTTCAAAAGGGTTTTCTATTTTATGCCATTCTAAATATTCGTTTGTTTTTTAAGTTGGCATTTAAAACAACTGATGTTTTTTGGTCCAATGATTTGGATACCCTTCTACCTGCTTACTGTTGGGCAAAATGGAAAAAGAAGCGCTTGATTTATGATAGCCATGAGTGGTTTACCGAAGCAGAAGGGTTGACCGGTAGACCTTTCGTTAAAGGGGTGTGGTTGTTACTTGAAAAGTCTTTGGTGCCGCACATAGAGCATGTCATCACAGTGAATGTATCCATTTCTGAAGCTTATCACAAGCAATATGGAAACGAATGGAAAGTGATGAGAAATGTGCCCGAAAAAATAGACCATTGCCCGGCTGTTCAAAGGTCATCTTGGTCTTTTCCTCAAAGCGATAAATGGATCATTTTACAGGGAGCATACATTGATCCGGATAGGGGTGCAGAGGAATTGGTGGAAGCAATGGAATTTCTGAGAGGGATTCACCTAATCATCGTTGGTGATGGTCGGGCAATTGCCCATCTCAAAAAGAGGGCACATTCAGGGAATATCTCATTTTTACCTAAAATGTCCTATGAGGAGCTAAGGACTTTAACCGTGTGCTGTGATTTGGGATTAAGTCTAGATAAACCACTTCATAAAAATTACCAGTATTCTTTACCGAATAAAGTGTTTGACTATGCCAATGCAGGTATTCCCGTATTGGTGAGTCCATTGCCCGAATTGGAGCGATTACTCCGTACTTTTTCAATAGGGATGTTCATTAACAGTTGGGAGCCCGGGGCAATCGCTCATTCGATAGAGCAAGCTTTACAACACCCGCAGTTTAAAATTTGGAAACAAAACACCAGCAAAATGATAGAAGAAGTTAACTGGCAAAATGAAACACACTTTTTGCGCGATTGGATTCGATCTTTTAGAAATTAGATTTTAAAAGGTATTTGAATCCAACCCAAGGAATATTCAAAAGGAACCAAAAGAAGGGAAGTGTCTTTTTTTTCATTTTTATTTCTTCCCAATAGAGTGTTTTATTAAATCTTTTAGAAATCCCATTTGCATCACAATGACAAATGGTAAGGTTCGAATGAATACAAGGAATTTTTTCTTGATGCGCCTTCAAATGCACGGCGTAATCCCCTAGAATATGCAGATCCTCTGGAAATCGGTGATGTCTCAACCAAGAGGTGTTATAAAAGCACCCTTGTTGGTGAATGGTATTCTTCCAAAGGATCTTCGCGTTCAGTTTGGATTGAACATGCTTTGGAACCCAATGCCCGATAATATTTTCGTTGACTACCTTACCTAAAATAAGCTTTGCTGAGTGGTGTTGACGTATTAATTGATGCGCTTTATCTAAAACTTGAGCATCGGTTAAATAGTCGTCCGCGCCCATAAAGAGCACCCATTGCCCACTACATCTTTCGAGGGCTAAGTTAAAGGCATGATAGATGCCATGGTCTTTTTGTCTTTTTAATTTGATGTGGGAGGCGTATTCCAGAAAAATCTGTTCAGATATTTCGTCCGAACTGAGGTTGTCTTGAATGACAATTTCAACGTCTTTAAATTGTTGTTGAATAATAGAATCTAAGGCCCGGGTTAGGATTTTACCGGGAGAGGAGGTGGCGATGACAATACTGAATATCATTTGGTTTCGGCCAACTGAATTCCTCCATTTTCACAAACCCAAACCTTGCCATGAAATTGGTTCATGGTAATGAAGTCGTGAGACGCCATTAGCACTGCTGTTCCGGACAAAGAAATATTATATAATAACTGAGCAATTTCGGTACTCATCTGTGGATCTAGATTGCCCGTTGGTTCATCGGCAACGATCAGATAAGGGGTGTTTAATAGCGCACGGGCAATGGCCAATCGCTGGCGCTCCCCTCCACTTAATTGGTGAGGCATGCTGACTCCTTTGTTGGCCAATCCAACGCTTTCGAGTGAGGTTTCAATTCTTTCCTTGATGGCATTGGTATCTTTCCATCCCGTTGCCAATAACACAAATTCTAAATTTTGATGAACACTTCTATCAAAAAGCAATTCGAACTCCTGAAAAATGACCCCCGTTTTTCTTCGAAGAAAAGGTATTTCTTTTCTTTTAATGTTCATTAGATCGTAACCACAACAAAGAGCTTTGGTCGCTTGAATGGGGTGGTCGGCATAGAGTGTTTTTAAGAAACTACTTTTTCCACTACCGCTTTTCCCAATCAAATAAGCAAATTCGCCTGGTTTTATTTGAAATTGAAGGTTTTGAATGAGAAGGTCCTTATCATGAGAAATAAAGCCGTCTTGAATGTCCACTATTAAATCCATATAATGAGATATGTGGTGAATGTACAAAAAAGAAAAGACCAACACTAGGTTGGTCTTTTGCATTTATTGACAATGGAAATTGAATGATTATTCGAAGTGATTCTTCTTAAATTTTGGATTGATGGTAATGCTATCGGTGATGATAACCGCATCTTGTCCGCCGCCACTTTGTTTGATTTTTTTCGGAAATTTCATGCCCTCCATTTCCATGTATTCTACAATTATCGTTTCTGAAGTAGTGGTCTTGTCACCATCTTTTTTTACTGAGATAGTTTTTAATTTTAGACCAGTTGCTACGTCATAGTAGTCTGTGCTTATATCCCCATTCGGAGCGGTTATTTCCATGGCATAGGCATCTTTGCCATTGAGATTTTCAATTCCTTTTAGGTTTAGTTTCATTCCATACTGCTCTAAATGTAATTCAGCCAATGGATCACATTGAATCTTTGCCTGTAACACATCATTTTCATCACCTTCCATTTTCTGTCCCATTTGAGAAATCGATAATTTATTATCATGGAATAATTGGGTCATAAAAGGGCTGCCATTCATGGAAAGTACCATTTTAATCGACTGTCCCGCGACCATATCGATATTCATATCTAATTTTGCCATTCCTGCATCGAGCATTCCCTTCTGTGTCATTGTTTTGATTTTCCCCAATTTTTCCTCACCACCGCAAGCTTTGATATAGGCTTGTAAAACAGTCGAGGAGGTTACTCCAGCGGGAACCGGTTTCATGTCAACAAATACAGAACCATCCGGATTATAAATCATGGGTTTTCCATCTTTATCAAAGGGTAAAAGCGTAGGCAAAATATCCTTGTTTCCCACTACAGTGATATAGGCATTTTGCGGTAGTAAAAGACGTTGTGCAATTTGCAAGATGTTATCTGCAGTGACAGCATTTAATCTTTCCAAATAGGTTTCATAGAAGTTTTTGGGTAATCCATATTTCTCAATGTTTTTTGCAAATCGTGCTACAGTCTGCGGACGTTCTAGGGATCGAGCGAATTGACCGGTCATGATATTTTTTACAATCTGAAGCGTGTTCTCATCTACTTTTTCAGTGGTGAGTCTTCTCATTTCGAGCAGCAATTGGGTAATGGAGCTATCGGTTACCGCATTCCTGACACTGGCACCGGCTGAGAAATTTCCGGTATAATCATCTGGGGAGATTTCAGAATAGGCACCATAGGTATATGCCTTGTCTTCTCTTAGGTTTTGCATTAATCGGGTTTGAAAACCGCTTCCTCCTAAAATATTATTCAATACACTGGCATACAACGCTTCATTGGTCGCGGGAACCAAATCAAGTGCATAGGTAATATCAATCACCGATTGAACGGCTCCAGGCATCGGTACGAATACGATTTCATTCCCGGCAGGCGCTTTGGGAGTTCTGAATTTCATTTTCGGAACCACTCCTTGTCCCCATGAACCAAAATATTTTTGCGCTTGGGCCTTGGCATCTTCCGCTGAAATATCTCCAACAATAATCAGATAGCTGACATTGGGTTTGAAATAGGTGTTGTAATAATTTACAAGGTCGTCTCGCTTATAGGCATTTACCGTCTCTTCGGTCATCATTTCTCCGTATGGATGATTCTTTCCATACTTTACCATGTTTCCGATTTTAGAGGAAATAGAATTGGGATCTGTTTTTTCAGATACCAAACCGGACAAGATTTTTTTTCTTGATTTTTCAATCTCTGCTTCGGGATAGGATGGATGCAGCAAAACATCGGACATTAATTCCAAGATGGTTTCACTGTGTTTTTTCAAGCTTGAAGCAAATATGCCATCTGCTCCAGAGGACAATTGAGCCCCAATGAAATCTACGGCGTTGCTGATTTCATCTTTGCTTCGCGTGGTGGTTCCGGCGGTCATTAGTTCACCGGCTGCAGAAACGTAACCCGCTTTTTCTCCTTCTTTAATAGGATCAATTTCTAATTGCAAAGAATAGGATACTGTAGGTAATTTATGGTTTTCAACGACGATTACTTTTAATCCGTTTTCCAATGTGAATAATTGGTAAGATCCAATTTGAATTTTGGGTGCAGGACCTGCTTTTGGTGCCTTAGAGCGATCTACTTTTTGTGACCAAATAAGGGTTGTGCTTAAACACAACAATAAGACGGGTAGAATATATTTTTTCATTGTGTTTAAGTTTTATTGTTTCAATAGACTAGGATCATGTTCAAAATAGAGGGTCACTCTGTTTTCTGGGATGTAATATTTTTTGGCAGCTGCCATCATCTCCTCCTTGGTAACCGCCATGTAGCGATTGATTTCTGTATTGATGAGGTTGGTGTCACCGAAATACGTGTAGTAGTTGGCTAAACTTTCCGCGATACCTGCCATACTGGAATTTCTTGAGATAAAATCGCTTTCTATTTGGTTTTTAAGTTTTTGAAATTCGATATCAGAAATGGGTTCGTTCTTTAAACGATCAAATTCTGCGTTCACAGCAGATTCTAGTTCTTTGATGTCCACACCCATATTAGCGACAGAGTAACTGAGCGTTAACCCTGGATCTTCTAGGTTGAAGGTAAAGGCCCCACAGAATAAAGCAAGTTCTTTTTCGTTTACTACGGTTTTGTTCAAACGTGAACTTTCCCCATTACTCAGCAAGGTATTCAACATGTCGATAGCGTAAAATTCTTTGGTGCCTTGAGCCGGGATATGATAAGCCTGTACCATTAAAGGCAGTTGGTCTTTTACTTTGATGACATCCTTCACTTCTCCGGTGTTGGTAGGTTCTACAATGGTAGGACGTTTGATCTCTTTTCCTTTTTGGATTTCTCCGAAATACTGTTCTATTAGTTTTTTAGCTTCCTCCGGTTTAAAGTCTCCGGCAATGCTCAATACCGCGTTATTGGGAACATAGTAGGTGTGATAAAAGTCGACAAAATCTTGATCTTTTGCTGCATTTAGATCCTCTAAGCTGCCAATGGGAGCCCAAGCATACGGGTGATTTTTATAGGCGTGTTTCAACGTTTCTGGGAATAAATTTCCATAAGGTTGATTGTCGTAACGTTGTCTTTTTTCTTCTTTTACAACTTCTCTTTGGGTTTCAATCCCTTCCTTCTCCACTTTGGCATGCATCATTCGCTCGCTTTCTAACCAGAGTCCCAATTCTAATTGATTGCTAGGTAACAAGTCATAGTAAAAAGTGCGATCTTGGGAAGTATTGGCATTGAGTCCGCCACCGGCGTTTTCTACATATTTAGCGTATTCACCACGACCAATATTATCGGAACCTTCGAATAAAAGGTGCTCAAAAAAATGGGCCATTCCTGTTCGACCAACTTGCTCGTTTTTGGAACCTACATGATACAGTACGGTTACCGCTACAATGGGGGTGCTATGATCTTCATGCAAAATAACATGGAGTCCATTCTTTAAATTGTATTCGGTGAACTTGATGTTTTGACCCAATGATACTTGTGTCAATAAGCACCCTAAACCGAAGAGGGAAATTATTTTTTTCATGATCCTGATTTTCTTCGCACGAAAATAGGCGAAAAGCAATCAGGGATGAGGTAATTTTTGTTTTTTTAGGATTAATGCATGACTGCTGGCGGGCTCGCTAATTCGACACCTTGTTCTTTTAATGATTGGTTGACTTTCCATGCATAAAAAGCAAGATATCCAAAGCACAGGACCCCAACCCAATAAGCACCTTGAATGCCCAATAAGTGATCGGCTGATAACGCCCCTTGCAATACGCTGATGAATCCACCCCCCATGATCATCATGATCAAATACCCCGAGCCTTCATTGGTTTTACTTCCCAATCCTGCAATGGCAAGGGTATAAATACAAGGCCATAGGGTACTACAAAATAATCCGACACTAATAAAGGCATAAACACTGATCATCTTTTCTCCCATGATTCCAATCATCAGAGCAGCAATTCCGAGTATTGAATAGATGAGCAGTTGGCGACTTGGATTACCCTTGCTCATGACATCACCTACAATAAGGATAGGAATGATGGCGGCGTATGGATAAAACGGCTGAAGGGAATGACCGGCCAGCCAATTCACCAATAAAAACACCCCAAAAGCACCATAAGGAAGGGCGATTCTAAACAGCATTTTTTGCATTTCGGATTTAGCAAATACCAATCCGGCAGAAGTCCATCGGCCGATCATCAAACTGGCCCAAAATAAGGAGACAAAAGGAGCCACTTCTTCTTCCTTAACGCCCAATTTTTGCTTCATAAATTCAGGAAGATTGGAAGCAGTGCTTACTTCGACACCAACATAAACAAAAATGGCAATCATGCCCAGGTAAAGCTGTGGGTAACTGAATACACTTCTGTTATCGTTTGAAATATCATCTTTCTTCACTTCATCGTCAGCGATGTGATCGGGTATAGAACTTTTGATAAAAAAATACGCGGCTGCTAAAAAGGACAATCCTAAAATGAGATAGGGAATTTTCACAGCGCTGACATCGATATCAGTGTTCGCTCCGACTTTTCCAAAAATGGCAAACGCGACAATCAGGGGTCCAATTGTGGTTCCAATGTTATTTATTCCACCGGCTAAGCTGAGTCGTTGGCTTCCTTCACTTGGATTACCTAAAATGATGGCCAGGGGATTGGCAACGGTTTGCTGCAATGAAAAACCAATTCCAACGATAAACAAACCGGTAATAAAAATAACAAATGTTACCCCTTTCGCATTGTCAAATTCACTTTCCAATTCCGCTTTGGTACCCTCATTGGCATCTGCAAAGTCGAGTGTGAGTTGGCCTTGATACATCATACCCATTCTCAAATAATAGTCAGTCAGTTTTTCATCATGATGTTCTTTTGCGCTGGTATAGTATTGTGCAGCGGGATAAAACAATCCTGTTCCCAATGCACTTATGACCAATCCCAAGGCGAGTCCTTTTCTATAACCTATGCTTTGGATGATGTCTTTTTTTCGGTATTTAGAAATGAAAATATAAAGTAAAGAGCCGGCGGTATAGGCTACATAAAAAGCAAAAGAAACCATTTGCGATTGCAGCTGAGACAGGTTGAGTGCTTTTTTGAAAACAGGTATTAGTATATCGTTTCCTGCGGCAACAAAACCCCAGAAAAAGAAAACCAAAATCAATGCGCTAAATGCTTTTTTTTGTGATGCGTTCATTTGAATATGAGTTAATGTATTTTTTACAAAAAGTTGCGTTGGTCACGATGCGAATATAATCAAATCCTTGTTTGTTCGTTTCGGTCTGTTTGTCTTATTTTTACCTCATGCGATTTTCTGTGTCTATCATCTTTCTATGGTGTGGATTTCTTTTGTTTTCAGGTTGCGCTGATCACGAGCAGGCGCTAATGACTTTAGTGGGTAATTGGAAATATACGGATGGGCAGGGAAAAATAATGGCGGAAGATTGGAATATGATATCCAAAAATCAGCTTGATGGAGTTGGAGTATGGAGTCATGATGGAGATACACTTTTCAAGGAAAAGTTATTTATTCTTGAAACCGATTCCGGATGGTACTATATCGCTCATCCCCGAATGGCCGAGCGCCCAACCTATTTTGAAATAGTTCAATGGAGTGATGATGGATTTGAAGCAATTAATTTACATCATGATTATCCGCAAGAGATAAAATATAATTGGAATGCCGACTCCCTTCATATACGAATAAAAGGACACCCCAATTTTGAAGCAGAACTAGCAGAAGAGTATACCCTCTTGCGGACTCACTAGGTTCAAGGCGCTTGAAAATTCATTTTTTCTGCATAGTAATCGCAGAAATCCCGCATCGTGGCCGCCATTCTTTGATCTCCTGTAGCTTTTTCAAAACTATCAGATAAGGTCAGTAAGGTTTGATGTACGAAATATTTCATCTCGTCTACGGTCATTTCTTTTGTCCAAAGATCAATCCGTAAGGTGTTTCTTTCTTGCTTATCCCAAAAACCCATGATCATGGCTTTGGCTTCCTTTTCATCAGGCATATCGCTCGCAGACCATGTTATTTTCTCGGCTACTTTGTTGTTATCAAGATCAATTTTTATTTGGATGTCGGATGTGGTGCTCATGGTAAATTGGGTTTGTAGGCAGATAATATTTTTTGATTGTTTTTTTCTTTCAGCAACGCTTCGAGTGAAACGTTTTCATTTTTAGTCATGTAAGCCCGAACGATTTGCCATCCCATCCAAATGCCCAATTGCGCTGGACTATCTGAGGGGATATTTCCTACCATAGTATGAGGAGCCTCATTGAACCATTTATAGATATCTTCTTTTTTTGTTCCAAACATTACTTTTTGTTGGGCGATCTCTTTCCATACCATGAGCTCATGTTCCTGGGCCCATTCCAATTCTTCTGGAGTCCACATCATTTTGATGGAATCTCCTACTTCGGGTTGAAGAATATCGGTGGCATACATGATTTTTCCTGCATAGATAAGCGATTCGAGAAAATCGTTTTTTGTTGGAGGCAAAGTGTCAAGTTGCTCCAATCGGTAACTGACCCAATTAAAAAGAGCATTTGTAACGAGGTATTTCTTTTGCATGTTTTTCCTTTTATAAAGGGGGAAAAGTTGTGCAGGAAATTCCTTTACAATCTCATGTGGGTATAGATAGGAATCTAGTCCAATGAATAATTGATCGCCTTTGGCATACGATGATGTCGCCAAAGAGCCATTCATCCAAATGATAACAGGAGGATTCTCTTTGGGTAAATGCGTCGTCCATAATTGAAATCCCTTGGTTAATTCATTTTTTTGTACAGTTAGTTCCGCAGGAGAGAAAGAGGATTCAATGGCTTTTTGTAAATCTACCATGTCTTTAAAATTCGCGAATCCTTGCAATTGTTTGAAAGTAGAAGTATCCTGGCAAGGACCCATTCGAAGAAGGTCTTCTACGAAGGTACAGATCGATTGATTGGACTGATCCAACAAGTTTTTTTGATAGAGTCCTGCGTCATTCGAAGGGGTATGAAATACAAGGGAGTCGAGTCGAATGCTGCGAAGTGAAAAGGATTTTTCTGGACTGATTTCTTTGTGAGGATCCTTTGATTGATTGCACTGACAGCTGGTGAAGGAAAGTGCTAAACAAAAAAGGAAGAAAAATATTTTATTTTTGATCATCATAGTTTAGCTTCGCTTTATTAAATCGGTGTAAAAATACAATGAATATGAGAAAAATTTCCGCAATATTAAGTTTGTTGCTTTTGACAACTTTACATCTTTTTTCCCAGGAAAAGACATTTAAGATTGGCATTAAAGTGTCCCCCAATGTTTCTTGGTTAAAAACAGAAAATGGTGACATTACGCTCGATAAGGCACCTTTGAAACTTGGCTATGGATTGGTGTTCGATAAAATGTTCGCAGAGAATTATGCCATTGGCACAGGATTGAATGTATACAATGTAGGCGGTATGTCTGATTTTACATATGGAAACAAGGTGGCGGATACAACTTATCTCACTCAATTAAAGCGAACGCATAAATTAAGTTATGTAGAGATTCCTATTACACTAAAACTAAGAACTTCTCCTATTGCAGGAATGACTTACTGGGGGCAATTTGGATTAGGCGTTGGGTATTTATTTAAAGCATTTAGTGATGATTATTCCCAAGTAATTTCAGATAATCACAGCAGTGGAATCTACAGTGATCTAACACGAACCAATGACGTGGTCGAAGATCTCGGCAACGAAATTCAAGACCAGATGAATCCGATCAGAGCCAGTATGATCATTGCCGCAGGAGTGGAATATCCCATTTCGGGCTCTACTTATTTGATGGGTGGGATAACCTACAATGGTGGATTATTATCGGTATATAAGATGGGGGATGAGGTTGCAAAACTGACCAATGGTTCTCCCAATTTTGCAGCAGACAAAATGTCTTTCGAGAAAACTAAAAGAAAGATAGTTTCTAATCTTATCGAACTGAATATAGGTATTATTTTCTGATGTTGCAGCCGGAACGTGTTGCTGAATTTATCACTCAATGGTTGAGGGATTATGCTTTAGCATCGAAGCAAAAGGGATTTGTCGTTGGAATCAGTGGAGGTATAGACTCGGCATTGACTTCAACGTTGTGTGCATTAACGGGATTGCCTGTCTGTTGTGTTGAATTACCGCTGCATCAGCCATTGTCCCAAGATTCTCGCGCTGCGCAGCATGTAAAATGGTTGCAAGGGAAATTTGCAAGGGTGGAGAGTGTGCGCATAGATTTAAGTAATCACTTTGATCATCTAGTAAAAGATTGGACGAAGGCGGAATCTAATGAGCTGCAGCATTTAACTTTGGCCAATACAAGATCGCGCTTGCGCATGTTGAGTTTGTATTACCAAGCAGGAATTCGGCAATATTTGGTGGCAGGTACAGGGAATAAGGTTGAAGATTTTGGAGTAGGTTTTTATACCAAGTATGGAGATGGAGGAGTGGATATTTCTCCTATTGCCGATTTAACTAAAACAGAGGTCAGGGCATTGGCATCCGAGCTGGGAATTAATCAAGAAATTATTCTTGCTCCACCTACTGATGGACTTTGGGAAGATGATCGAAGTGATGAAGATCAAATAGGTGCCAGTTATCCAGAATTAGAGTGGGCAATGAATTTTTGCGAAAAGAATGGAAAGCGGGAACAAGGACGCTGGAATATCGCAACCTTGTTTGCTGACGATTTATCGAGTCGTCAAAAGGAAATACTTACCATTTATGTTCGCTTGCACAATGCGAATCGCCATAAGATGATTCCTATTCCAGTTTGTGAGATTCCAGAAATTTTAAGGTAATCACACCTGTATTCCCATGACCAGAATATCATCTACTTGCTCATGATGGTGTTTCCAACGTTGAAATTCTTGCTGCAGAAATGCTTGTTGATCCGCGATTGGTAATCGGGTAGCATTGGATAATATCTCCTTGAAATTTTTTCGCATCATTTTTTTACCGCTTGCTCCTCCGAATTGATCAGGAAATCCGTCGCTAAAAAGGTAAATGATGTCACCGGTCTGACAATTGAATTGTTGCGTAGCAAAAGGAGTTTCGAGATCTTCTGCATTTCCGATGCTTCTTTTATTTCCTTTTAGTTCAGTGCACAGGCCATCACGAAAAATCCATACGCTATTTTGTGCGCCACTGAATTCAAGTGTTAGCGTGTTTTCATCCAATGAACATAAAGAAATATCCATTCCATCACGAATTTGATCATTTTGATCCTGATGAAAAGCTTTGGTGGCAATGCGATTTACCTGCGTTAGAATTTGAGCAGGTTTTGTATACACCTTGGTGACATGATTAAGCGCATTGTGTGCAATCAAGCTCATGAAGGCTCCTGGAACTCCATGTCCTGTGCAATCAGCAGCAGCGAAAAGTTTTTTACCCGCTTGTTTTTGAAACCAATAAAAGTCGCCGCTGACTACATCCTTCGGCAGATATAAAACAAAATGATTTGGACAGATATCTTGAATGAATTTTCGGTCTGGTAAGATGGAATCTTGCAATCTTTTTGCATATTCAATGCTTGACTTTAAATCGGAATAAAGGACTTCCATTTTTTGGCGCTGCTGGTCGGACTGTTCTTTTTGATTCAAAATTTCTTTGGTTTGAATATTTACCTTGTCCTCCATTTCATTGCGGTATGACTGTAGGTCTTTTTTCATTTGAACAAGCGCCTTTCCCATTTCATCTTGATCAGATAAAGGTTCAAATTGTGCGGACATTTCTCCAGAGCCAATGGCTTGAGCGAAATTTTTGGTCCGTTCGAAATTATAGATGAGTTTTTTGGCGGCTAGATTCATCTCTCCAATTTCATCTTTGGTTATTTTTATTTCTTGTTTTTCATATACCCCTAATGATAGGGCTTGTAAAATTTCTCTTAATTGCTGGATGGGCTGCACAATCGATTTAGCAGTAAATACCGCGATCACCGATCCAGCAGTAATCAAAAGGAAAAGGAAAATCCATAAGATAATGTTCAATTGATGAAAAGAGCTATTCATATTATTCCGCTCCTGATTCATTTGCGTTTCGAAGGATTCTAGAAGAGAATTATTCTGCTTTGCAAGATGTTCAATGGCAAGCGGAATTCCTTTTCCGGATAAAAAAAGATCTTCCGCTTGCATACTATACATAGGATCTTGATATCTTTCAAAACAACACAGCCACTCCCTCAAGTGTTGAAAATGATTGACGAGTTGTCCATGAATGTTTTGAATAGAATCCCAGTTGCTTTGTTGCTGTGCGGTCCAATCTGCTTTGAGAGTCTCTATTTTTTTTATTTGATTTGGTAGAATGGAATCGCATAGGGCAGCGAATTTTCTCCTTTCAGGATGGTCTTCGTTCTGCTGAACATAAGCCCATTGCTTGGCGAGCCCTGAAGCATCTTGCATACTCTTATAATAATCTCCAAGGGCAAGTAAAGCGGGTAAGTGTATATTGTTTAAAGTGTCATTGGTTCGCTCGCTACTTTTTAATGTGTATTGGGTTACGACTAATGTGATACCAAGGACCAAGATGAGGGAGCCGAATCCTAAAAATAGCCTACCCCTTATGTTCACTCTCCAATTCATGATTACTCGTTTGGAAATTGCTTTTTGTATTCCATTTGCAGTCTTTCAAATTCCTCATCATTGCCCAATGATTTTTGGATATACATCAAGGCTTTGAATTGAGAAGTAGTTTTGGGACAGTCCTTGAAGGTGGATTCAGCGAATGGTAGGGCTTGTCTAAACAATTCAAGCGCCTCTTCTTGAATGTTGATCAGCGATTCCATATCCGATTGTATAGAAATGGTTTTTATTTTATTCACTCCAATATTAAAGTAGAGGATAGCCGTGTTGTGAAGGGCTTCACAATCGGTTGGGTCTTGTGCTAACACTTTTTTATACAATTCAAGGCAGGCCTTTGGATGTGTTAGTGAGGTATCTGATTTTTCCCATAGTTCATAATGTCGCTCGGCTAACTTCTTGTAAAATTGGCTCTTCAGCGCAGGTAAGGGCTGCTCAATACCCGTGATGTTCAGGTTGTTTTCAAAATTTGCGAATAAGGTATACGGATAATTTTCATTAGCGTTTTGAAAGGTGCGCGCTGCGATCAACGCATCATTGTAATACGTGCTGACGAGGTACTTTTCTGCTTTGGTGATATTATCAAGCGTGGCATAAGAGGGATGATTGTTTTTGGCTTTCTGAAATTGTAAAATTGCTTTTTCCCTCCATTTTTTGGTAATGTCCTGCGTAGGAGATTTCTTGTAGCATTCTTTCATAAGAAAGCCATAGGTGTATTGAACGAACGCGTCTTTAGATTCAGAGGATTGCATAATGGTTTCCATTTTTTCCAAGGCGGAAAGAGCATCTTGATTTTTCTGATAGGTAGCAATCAATTCATCGGTCAATGGATGTTGTGCAAGGCCGGTAAGGGATCCGAGCAGGGTCCAAATGAAAAAATACCAGGATATTATTCTTTTATTTTCCATTGTAATATTTTGACACCAGGTTGAATTTTTTCGTCATTCATTGCCATTTCATTGATTTCATATCGGACGCTTCCATTAATTTGTTTAAAGTTGATATGAGCTCCTGATTTGAGGGCTCCCTCAAAATCGGAAACGATGAGGGTGCTTTTGTTTTTAAATTTCTTTTGAGCCTGACTGCAATCGGTTTTTTTGCTTTTATCGATGAATATTAAATGCGGATTGCCCATTATTTGCTGAACATTTTCTGCCCAAATTACTTCGATGGGTTGAAGACCGATGGTCTGCGTGCCATATTTGTTTAAGAAGAAATCATAGACTTGTTGGTTGCCGAGTATATACATCTTAAAACTTCCTTTCTTCATGTTATTGGGCCATTGATTGTGGTTGGCGAATTGGAATAAGAAATTCGCTTCCATCAGTGCTTTTGTGTCCGATTCATCGATGGATTGCGCGCAAAGATGCAGATGACTGCAGCAGGTCAATAACATAAAAAAGCCCATTAAAAATCTATATTTCCGCACGAAACGAAAATAACCGAACGCTGGCTTAAAAAGCGCTATTTATGGAGAGGTAGTTAACCTCGAATTGTTCAGAAAGCGGTTTACATGAAACGGTTTGGGAATGGGGCTTTCATTCACCAAGTGATCTACGAGTAATTTTGAAAGATGCGGCCCTTGTAAGATCCCCTTGGTTCCAAGACCATTAAAAATCCCAAACCGTTTTTCT
This sequence comes from uncultured Chryseobacterium sp., assembly GCA_964544665.1. Taxonomy (GTDB): domain Bacteria; phylum Bacteroidota; class Bacteroidia; order Flavobacteriales_D; family Sanyastnellaceae; genus CAMCTV01. The sequence continues at coordinate 17,924 of CAZJCQ010000043.1, forward strand.
TGTGGAAGTAAACCGATGATGGGATTTCTATCCACTACTGTGGGACGATGTCCTATATAGGTATGGAGAATGACCGATTTTTCAGTGCAATGATGATGAAAAGAATTGGCCAATTCTTGACTCAATGTTTCTTGAACATGCGTGTCGGTCACTTCCCATTCATAGGTGGATCCAATCCTTACTTTTCCATTTCCAATGGGGATACAAAAATGGCCATAATGCACCATCGTAGATTGATTTAATCCGGGAACGCCGAGTTCCAATAGATGACCTTTGTTGGGAATAATTTTGAGAAAATCGAAAGGTTGTGGCATTTGAAATAGGCCCGTGCAAAATATGATATGGGAATAGTAGACTCCATTATAATTCACCTTTTCTTCGGATAAATCGAGATCCTTTTCTAAGAAGGTCACTGGTGAAAAAGCGTTTTTTTTGATCAACCAATTTCGTACTTCATTTAGAAACAGGGGAACATCTATCCAACCGCTTTCGTTCACTAATCCTGCTCCATAAGGGCATTGCCAGCCGGGAAGGGTGGCAATTGGATCTCCAAGTAAGGGATGCATTTTGGGAGTTTCTGATTTCACATCCCAATCGTTGGCATAGGCTTGATCTGGAAAAATTCGAAATAACGGTAGAGGATGATAGAAGGATGATCCGATGTGTGGTTTTGCAAATTCAAAAAGTTCATGAAGTGATTGTAAGTAATCATGAATGGCTTCATGTGCGGTAATTCTTTTAAACGATACAGGATTCCACAAACCTGCTGCCTTTCGCGAGGCACTGTTTGGATGTCCTTGATCGATAACATGAAAATCAATACCTTTCCTAAAACAGGATAGCGCGAGAAAGCTACCCGCAAGGCCCTGACCTATGATGAGGCATTTGCCCATTTTAGGCAATCACCTTGAACTGCTTGCCCACCTTGGTAAAAGCCGCAATGGCACGTTCGATATGTTCTGGTTCGTGCGCAGCGGAAAGTTGTACTCGAATTCTTGCTTGGCCTTTTGCAACCACGGGATAAAAGAATCCAATGACATAGATGCCTTCTTGGAGCAAAGCATCAGCGAATTCTTGTGCCAACTTTGCATCATATAACATCACGGGCACAATAGCCGACTCACCATCTTTGTAATCAAAACCGGCGGCCTTCATTCCATTTTTAAATTGAGTAATATTACTTTCTAATTTATCTCTCAGTGTGGTGGTGGAAGATAATAAATCAAATACCGCGATGGATGCACCTACAATTGAAGGTGCTAGAGAATTAGAAAATAAGTAAGGACGACTTCTTTGACGGAGCATTTCAATGATTTCTTTCTTTCCGGTTGTAAAACCACCCATGGCACCGCCCAAGGCTTTTCCGAGAGTGCCTGTAATGATGTCGACCCTGCCTAGTACATTTCTTAATTCGATTGATCCACGTCCTGTTTTACCAATAAATCCTGTCGCATGACATTCATCGACCATGACCATGGCACCATATTGTTGGGCTAAATCGCAAATTTTATCCAATTGAGCGACATATCCATCCATCGAGAAAACGCCATCGGTAACTATTAACTTGAAGCGCGCTTGAGCGGCTGCTTGCAGCTGCGCTTCCAGATCTTCCATGTTGTTATTTTTGTAACGAAAACGTTGGGCTTTGCAAAGTCGAACGCCATCAATGATAGAAGCGTGATTGAGTTCGTCGCTGATAATCGCATCTTGCTCGTTCAGTAAGGGTTCAAAAACGCCACCATTGGCATCAAATGCAGCGGCATACAATATGGTGTCTTCTGTATGTAGAAAAGCAGCAATTTTGGATTCTAATGTTTTGTGAATGTCTTGCGTTCCGCAAATGAATCGAACACTGGACATACCAAAACCATGCGTATCAATCGCGGATTTAGCTGCCGCTACAACCAAAGGATGACTCGACAATCCTAAGTAATTATTCGCGCAAAAATTGAGAACCTCTTTTCCATCCGTGGTTTTAATCACAGCGTCCTGGGGTGTTGTAATGATTCGCTCTTTCTTAAATAATCCGGCTTCTTGAATGGCTTTTAACTCTTGTTCTAAGTAGGATTGCATTGGGTAGCTCATGGTATAGAAATTTTAGCGAAAATACACACAAATCACTTTTTGTTTCTCGGACTAGGCGTATAATTGAAAGATAATGAGGCTTATTTTTTTAAATAGCAAGTGAGCTCAGCGGCAGCAGCAATTTTTTCGCAAAGTCTTTTTCCCTCTTCTGAGAAGGGCCAAGCGAACAGCGATTGAATGGAGTGTTGGGTGCGTATTTCAGAAATGGCGGAAAGGGTGATTTCAAAAGCGATGTTTTTTCTTCTAAACTCAGGCAGAGTGAGCGCGGAACATAAATAGATGGACTCGAACGGGGTTTGAATGGTTGTGTTTTGTAGCAACTGGTTTTCATTCAATTTATCCTCAAGAAATCCATTCATATTTACCTGCGAAGTTGGAATAATACTCACCCAACAAAAGGGCCCGTTTTCATTTTTCGCTTCATTCATAACCCTCGGATGCAGACTTTGCATATGGGCCATATCTTCTTCTGTAAAGGCGATTTGACGCTCATCTTGTTTTGCATCGAATATTGATTCTGCTAGTTGAATCATCCTGATGAAATTGGACTTTTCCATCAAATGAGCAGTTGATCGCAGGTGTTTTTTGCAGCCAGTTGTTCAGCAGCTTTCTTAGAGGCACCGTTGCCAATTCCCATTGGTTGATGATCTACTTTGCATACAATGGTATATGAACTATTACCGTGATCTTGACGATGGGACTGCACTTCGAATAACAATGTTTTTTTATGTTTTTGACACCACTCATGCAACTTACTCTTTGTATCGATTTCGTCATGTATGGTTTCCGTCAGTCCATGTCGAATTAAGAATTTCAGCATGGATATTCTGGTTTGATGGTAGCCCTTGTCAAGGTAAATGGCACCAACCAGTGCCTCCAGCGCATTGCCCAACATGCTCTCATGGATTTCTTGATTTCCCAATTCAACTTCTAAAAGATCTCGAATTCCAATTTTTTCTCCAATTCGATTGAGATTTTCCCTGCGCACTACCTTGCTTTTCATTTTGGTCAACTCACCTTCTGTTTTTTGGGAGTAGGAGTCAAAAAGATAATGGGCCAGTATAGAGTCGAGAATAGCGTCGCCTAAAAACTCCAGTCTTTCATTGCTTTTTTTAGCGAACCCGAGCTCATTAACCGCAGAGGAGTGACGAAGGGCTTGTCGATATAGTTCGGGATTACGTGTATAAATATCAAAGGCGCTTCGCAAGAATTTTTGAAGCGCCTTATCTGGTAAATAGTTACTTAAAAGGTGTCGAATCATTCCCATTTTCGGAAGATGGCAGAAGTATTGTGTCCACCAAATCCGAATGTATTGCTCATCGCTGTTCTCACGACTCTTTTTTGCGCTTGATTAAAAGTGAAATTTAATTTCGGATCTAATTCAGGATCGGTAGTAGCGAAGTTGATAGTAGGAGGAACGATATCATTTTTCACCGCAAGTATCGTGGCGATGGCTTCAATGGCTCCCGCGGCTCCGAGTAGGTGTCCAGTCATTGATTTGGTACTGCTTATATTTAATTGATAAGCGTGCTCACCAAATACTCCTTGAATGGCTTTTGCCTCTTGAACGTCACCAAGCGGAGTAGAAGTACCATGTACGTTGATATAATCGATTTGATCAGGAGTGATTTGAGCATCTGAAAGTGCTGCTCTCATTACATTTAATGCGCCCAATCCTTCTGGATGAGGTGCTGTAATGTGATAGGCATCTGCACTCATTCCACCTCCAATTACTTCAGCATAGATTTTAGCACCTCTTGCTAGTGCATGATCTAACGATTCCAAGATGAGACAACCACCACCTTCTCCTAAAACGAATCCGTCTCTTGTTTGATCAAAAGGACGTGAGGCGGTAGAGAAATTGTCATTATTTTCCGAAAGCGCTTTAAGAGCATTAAATCCGCCCACTCCGGCCTCTGTGATGGCGGCCTCAGAACCACCGGTCACAAATACATCTGCTTTGCCTAATCGGATATAATTACAAGCATCAATGATGGCGTTGTTAGAGGAGGCGCAAGCGGAAACGGTCGTGTAATTAGGACCCCTAAAACCATATTGTATAGAGATATAGCCAGAGGCAATGTCCGCAATCATTTTTGGGATGAAAAACGGATTGAATCGGGGTGTTCCGTCTCCTTTAGCATAATTAAAACACTCTTCCTGAAAAGTGAATAAACCGCCAATTCCAGAACCCCATATTACTCCGACACGATCCTTATTGAGCGCGTCCATGTCAAAACCTGCGTCTTGAATGGCTTCTTTCACTACAACCATCGCGTAGTGGGTATAAGGATCCATTTTGCGCGCCTCTTTACGTTCAATGTGTTCTTCTACATTGAAACCTTTGAGTTCGCAGGCAAATTTTGTTTTGAATTTTGTTGCATCAAACCGGGTAATAAGATTGGCCCCGCTGGTCCCAGCCAGCAGGGCATTCCAATACTCCGGAACTGTGTTCCCCAGTGGCGTGAGCGCACCGAGTCCAGTTACTACAACCCTTTTTAATTCCATAAGGAAAGGGTAAATAAAGTTTTTACTTGGTATTACTTTCTATGAAGTCAATTGCTTGACCTACAGTAACAATCTTTTCAGCTTGATCGTCGGGAATCGCAATGCCGAACTCTTTTTCGAACTCCATGATCAATTCCACGGTGTCCAAAGAGTCTGCTCCCAAATCATTGGTAAAGCTCGCTTCGTGCTTTACATCTGCTTCATCTACTCCAAGTTTGTCAACGATGATGGCAGTTACTTTTTTTGCAATTTCTGACATAATGTCGAGGTTTTAAAAGGTTAATCGCG